>CAZFBA010000078.1:0-1695 GCA_964517135.1 uncultured Gammaproteobacteria bacterium | reverse complement strand
ATAAATACTTCCCCCTGTTATTTGATATTACTTAAAGAATTTCACCCCTTACTTAATAAAACGGTTTTTTTGCCGGTTGATTAGTAGAAGAAATGCTTGAAATAGATAGTATTTTTCTACTATAAATTGTTACCTGAGTAAGTTATAAAGCTTAATTAATACATTTAACCAGAGGCTCCTGATGGCCTGACTAATTCTTGAAAGTTTTCAGGTATCCCATAAAGGATAAATTCGCCATAATCTATATTGCAGTATCCGTCAATACAGATACTGACTGGCTTATCAGGTGTACCGCCCATATTACCCGGGGCAAAACCTGATGCAGGAAAATCTTTAACCTGAGAAGCTTCTATAATCGGCTGGCTGTGATTTGTATTGTTGGTTTTGATAAAGCTGAAAAAATAATCTGCAATATTTTTGCCGAACAGATAAAAATTTAACATCAGAACTATAGCTATAAGACTGATGATACCTCTGTATTTTGCTATTATTGTTTTGTTTTTAGATCTTTTCACTTTCAAATGTTCCTGTATTTAGCCTGTTAGCAGGCTTATTTAAAAGATCACAGGCTCTTTTGAAAAGACTTATGTTCAACCAGAATCTTAAGCAGCTTTATTGATTTACTTGATATAAATTTATTTTTGATGTAGCTATCAGTGGTTAATTCTTTTCCCCTGTGTATTGATGATCCCTGTTGAGTATACAAATAGATATACCATACATATGTAGCCTAATAAAATCGCTGTTAATGCTTTATAGGTTTAAAAAAGAGAGAGTTCCCCCTGATTATCAGGGGGAAGTTAAGATATATAAAAATTAGTATTCAACTCCAAAATCATTAGGATCAGGACTATAGCTCCAATCATCTTCTGTTATACCGAGTTCCTGAACAACCGGGTTATCCAGATCTCTCAGACCTAATGCATTCTGAGTAACAGCCACCTTATCTTTTGGGTCTTTTAATTGTTCTGCACCTTCCCAGTGGCCGTTTCTGACCATCATATCACTTATAGCCAGTAACTGGTTATAAGCTTTTAATCGTGCAGCTTTATCTTCCGGGCTATCAGAAAGTGGATTGCTTCTTGCTAGTGGTTCTTGAATTACACCAGCTCTGTAAAGTTCGTTATAAATTTCTCTACAGGCATCCATTCGTGTGGTTGTGCCCAGAGGTCCATCATTTTTATATTGTTCTAAGAATTTCTGTAATTGTTTTCTTTCACCAGTAAATAATCCTCCACATTCTTTATAGGTCTTTTTCTGGCCATTAACAAGTTCCATACCGCCTATACCCATGGCCTCTGCTACCAGACCAGTCATTTCAGGGTCAACACCCAGCATTCTTAAGGCATTAGGGTTTACCGGTGTGCCGTTTTGCATAGCTTTTTTAACACTATCAAGGGCCATTTGCAAATCTTTAGCCATTTCTGGCGAGAAGCCCATTTCTTCTAATTTGCCATCCTTCGCCATAAAGGCCGCTACTTTAGACATTTCAGCAAAAACTTCTGCTGCTTCAGGTTTCATACCTGCTGCCTCAAAAGCTTTTGCGGTTACTGGCTTGCCGCTGTTAACCTGATTAATAATAGCTTCTCGAACAATATCATTTGTTGAAACTTCTTTATCTTTATTATTTGCAAGTGATCGAATAGCTTTATTCAGGCTATCAGTAGATAATCCGAGTTCTTTGAGTCTTTCAAT
>CAZFBA010000077.1:0-2978 GCA_964517135.1 uncultured Gammaproteobacteria bacterium | reverse complement strand
ATGGGGTCAGGTGCCAGTCATGGCACGGGTTTTGAAAATCGAAAAATTTTTAAGTCTTGCACTGATCTTTTAAAAATCTTCATCTTTGTTATACACTGGTCTGTGATATCTGAAAAGTTTACAAAGGTTTTAGTGTTTAAATGGCCGGAAAATTTCCTGTTATTATGCTTCTGATATGTATACTTTCAGCTATATTTATGTCAAAGCTGGATGATTACATTGTTAGTATAGCTCTTCCTCACATTGCAGAACAGTTTAAAGTCTCTACCAGCGACGTATCACTTATTACGCTGGTTTATATGCTTTCTTTAACAAGCACTATTATAATATGGGGAGCCCTGGGAGATAAAATAGGCTTTAAAAAGACTATTATTAGCGGCTATATACTATTCAGTATAAGTTCTCTTTTATGTGGATTATCTGCAAGTATTATCGAGTTGATAATATTCAGGTTTATCCAGGGTTTTGGAGCCTCCATACTTCTTGTTAGCTCGCAGGCAATGATATCAACATATTTTACCGGCAATTTAAAAGCTAAAGCATATGGTCTCTTAACACTTGCTGCATCTGTGGGTATGACACTGGGGCCTTCTTTAGGGGGTATCATTGCTGAATATTTAAGCTGGCAATGGATATTTTATGTTAATGTTCCTGTAGGTATTCTTATTGTTTTACTTTCAATAAAATACATACCTGAATTACCTGTTAATAAGGTTGAGAATACTCAACCGGCAAAAAAGTTTGACTTTACAGGTTCATTTTTGATTTTTATGACCCTGGCGAGCATTGTTTTTACTCTAAACAAAGGGCAAGAATTAGGCTGGACTTCTTTAGCAATAATTGTTTCTATATGTTTATCTATACTTTTTCTTACAGCCTTCTTAATAGCAGAAAAAAAACATCCTTACCCCCTAATAGACTTCGGCCTTTTGAAGAATATTCATTTTACATACGCTGTTTTGTCAGCATTTCTGTCATTCATACTGATTGGTGGCAACCTGTTTCTAATGCCTTTTTACCTGACAATAGTGTGTTCCTTAAATTATGTTTCTGCTGGGCTGGTGATGACAGTGTATCCGGCGTTTTTTATGGTCTCTTCATTAATTAATATCAGAATAATTGACAAATTTACTAGCCGCTTTCTTTGTACTGGTGCAATGATAATAACTCTCTGCTCATGGACATTGTTTACTATGACACTTCATGAAGGAAAAATTTTACACGTAATAATTTTCCTCGCCTTAACAGGCACCGGCCTTGGGTTCTTTTTTGCTCCTAACACAAGATATGCAATGGATTTAGTCACTTCAGACAAAGCCGGACTGGCTTCAGGTATATATAGAACATTGAATAATTTTGGCATGATACTTGGCATAAGTATATTCGAGACTGTTTATTCAGTAATAATACCTCATGATCATCACATTAAAAATACCAGCAGCCTTTTAATGCATCATCTGCCTGGTTTGCAGATTACAGGTTTTCAATATGCTTATCTTGTCGGGACTTTTTTATGTTTAATAGCATTAATTTTAATTATTATAAACCAGGAAAACAATAATTGTTCCTAGCAGGTTCAAAAGGTCTCTAGAAACAAGAAAAAAAAACTTGACACTCACTTCTATTACTCTCTTTCCAGGCAAAATTATTATTTCAATAAAATTACCCGGATTCTCAGACCGGGTTTATTGTAATATTAAGGGTTATCACTTGTTCTTATATAATGAGGCATTAAGTTTACAGCCCATAGAGTTTTTTAAGAATAAGTTTTCTAAGGTCTTCAGGTATTATTTTGTCTACAAGTATGTTATCTATAGACTCCCGGCTATTTTTCTTCAGGTTTTCTGAAATTTTTTCCTGTTTAGAGATATATTGTAAAGCTTTAATTGATTCAACAACAGCATTTTTAACTTCATCATTACTGAGTTTTTCTTTATTTGAAGCAAGATACTGATGCAGCGCAGCCGGCAACAGAATTATAGCAACATCACGGGAATATTTATTGTTAGAACTACCATTTATTTCTGAAATAAATTCATTAAGATCAGATTTCTTTTCAACCATATTAAGGTTAATCAGATGTTCCATGGCGTGAATCTTGGCAGCTATATGCACGTTTGGGGTTAAAGCAAAAACTAAAGCTTCTTTAATTTCCTGACGGCCCTGTTTTTGCAGTTGTTTATCTTTTAAGCTCATTATCGCATTCAGGGTATCTCTTGTTTGATCCAGCGTTTTCTCGCCTTTTTTGCGTGATCTGCCGGGGAAGAATTTTCCGTATGAGTTAGAAATTTTACAATAGGCATTTAACCTGTCTACAACGACCTTTTTTGTATGTTTGAGTTTAACAATTGTAGCTGCTTTAGTTTCAGTTGTTTTGTCGTAACAGCTTTCTAAGACATCATCTTTCAGTCTTAAGGCTATAGGGGTAATATCATCTGTTGATAATTTGCCTTTTGAGACGAGTGCGCTTAGCTTGTCTTCCATTTCAGGGATCAAATTATTATCACCCTGAACGATTTTATCATAAATACTTTGCAACTGCGGGTCGGCTTTGAATGCTTTTTTTAGTGGGTTTGAGTCAAACAATCCGGTAAAATTAACACCATCTGTATGCGTAATAGTTACCCGTTTTTCAAAAGCATCTACTGCAGGCTTGCCTGCAAAAGTAGTTGTTTTATTTTGAATGACTCCCTGCATTTTCGGTGTCTGAGGTTTAGTCGCAGGTAGCATTATATTTATCTTTGTCAAAGGTCTTTCCTCTCTTCAAGAATTTATATTACAATAATAGCTGCAAAATATATTTATTATTTGTTAAACTCTTTTATAAAACAAATATATATTTTGAGTAATCTTTTTTCTTTAAAGCTTTACAGTTTTTAATATGATTCTTAGATTAATGGTTAATATAACTTAAGTGGCTTAGTTTTCAGCCATTCTTACTACAATAAGTTTCAATCCTTGTTTTGCTGGATTATGTA
>CAZFBA010000076.1:0-4346 GCA_964517135.1 uncultured Gammaproteobacteria bacterium | reverse complement strand
CACCCGGCCTCTATAATCTGGAATCTATACATTACTTTCAAGGATCAGTATAGCTAGAGTGGTTGTCTTGTATTGAGTGCATGTTGCCTGTAAGCCTGAAGTTCCTGTGTTCTAAGTTTGGATTCTTCGGTCTCAAGCGTTGCAAGTTTCGGTGTGGTATCGTTAGCAATAAGGTAAGAAGCTCCTGCTGCCACCCTGGCTGCTTCATAAAAGATTTTTGGATTAATATTTTCAGGTGTATCTTCTGCACAATGATAGGTCGGGTGGTTGGCCCAGTCAAAATCCCACACAATGCTGGCTGCCGGTATACCGTATGTGCTGAACCTTATTGCATCTGACCCCGGGTCAACTTCATGGTGTACTTTAGTTTTTACGCCAAGCTCTTTGCCTGCTTTGACAATGTTGTTGATTACTCCCTGAATTTCTGGCATCTTTTGATCCCAGATATCAAGCTTGTTGCCAGAATTAGCGGCAAGCATTTCAATATTTAATACCTCTACCTGTTTTGCTAGACCTTTTGCTACCAGCTCTTTTGAAAGTTGATTGGCACCCAACCATCCTGATTCTTCACCTGTTAGTGCAGCAAAGATAACTGATTTCTTTGGTGGTTTGCCTTCAGACAGAAGACGGGCAATTTCAATCATTGTTACTGTGCCGCTGGCGTCATCGTTTGCCCCCGGGAATATAATGTTATTCTTCATGTCTTTACCGAGATGATCATAGTGACCAGATATGATGATATATTCATCGGGTTTTTCGGTACCTTTAATCATACCTAAAACGTTTGAGGTTTTAGCTTTCTCATAATTGCCATAGCGCATAAGCTGACCGTAGATGTAAGGTCCTTTTCTCATTGAACGCACAGGATATTTAGGCATTTCAAATTCCTGATAATAATTGTTCAGGCCCAGCTCTTTAACTGGTTTCAGGCCAAATTCATTAAACTTGCCTGCAATATATTCTTTGGCTTTTTCGATACCGGGTTGTCCAACACCTCTTCCTTCTGTTTCAGGGCCAGCGAGCTCTTTTAAATATTTCAAGAGATTTTCTTTTGAAACCTTATTGGCTATTTTTACAACATCAGAAACTTCAGGTGAAGTAGGCTTGCCGGTAAAAACTATTATTTTGCCTTTCTGAACATTGTTTTTTAGATTTTTAACCGTGTTAAACTTTGCCCCCTGCAAATCAAAACTTGCATTTACTCTCATAATCCCCCCAAATCAATTTAAAACTATATTGTAAATTCCCCATAATTAAATTTCGTTGCCTCATTTTAGCGCAAACATAAGAATTTTGTTATCCTTTTCTAACAATTTTTTACGTAAAAATTTCATGATTGACCTTTAATTACCACCAAACCCCCTTCTTTAAAAGGGTTTAAACTTATAGATTATATCAAAATAACTATCAGAAGTATTTAATATAGACCATAGTCAAAATCCAGTTATTCAGCAATGTTATTTCAAAGGTTTATTCATTTGTTTTATGATTACAAGATAATTGAAAAAAATGGTTGAAAGACTATAATCTATTGAATGTATAAAATGATTTTTAATAGAGAAATATCAAAAATTACTCCATCAATAAAGATTATTGTTACTGGTTTTGTACTTATATTGTTGTTTATTATTGCCGGATGCAGTAATACACAGTTAAACCCTGAAAAAGTAATGATTTATAATACTGCACAGAACCATTTTAATAGCAAAAGTTCTACGAGCAGGGTTAAATCACTGGGTATGTTTGTAAAGGTAGGAGATGAACGATCCAGAAACTATCTCAGAAAAGCCTTAAAGGACAAAGATGTTATGGTAAGATCTGCTGCTGTAGATGCAATTGTAAATCTTGATGGGGTTAATTCTCTGGATGACCTCATTAATTCATTGTCAGACAATGATAGAGGTATTGCAGAGAAGGCTTCTTCGTATATTAAAGGGTTTGGCAGTAGTTCTGTATCTCCACTTTTAAAGATTTTTGATAAATCTGATTCAAAAGATCATAAGTTGGATACCATAAAAGCTATGGGTATTGTTGCTGATAAATCTTTTATAGACTTACTGGGGAGGATTGTTGTTGATTCAAGAGATTATAAAATGAGAATTGAAGCTATTAAAGCGCTTTCAAATTTTGAGAATCCAGTTGCAGAAAGTTATATTGAGGCAGCTTTAAATGATCGTATTATAAAAGTTAAGGAAATAGCTCTAAAAAGTATCCATAAAACAGGTAATGAAAACTTTGTAAGAAAAATGGAACCTTTGCTGGATAATCAAAACCCCAGGGTTGTAAATCTTGTCATTGATGCATTGATTGAAAATGATCATGAGAGTGCTGTTTATCCGTTGATGAGAAAGCTTAAAACACTTGAAACAGGCAATGACATGAGTGATAAAATATCAGAAGCCTTTGCCAGACTCGGTTCTATGAGTACTGTAAATACATTTATATCGTCTTTAAATGATTCAAAACAGTTTGTGAGATATTCCATCCTGAAAGCTGCTATTGATGCAAAAGAACAACCCTGGAGCAAAGAAGTTATCAGCCATGCGACAGAAAATAATATGCCAGAAATCAGAAATATGGCTATCCTTGCTTTGAGAAATATTGAAACACGTGATAGATCCGGTAAAATATTTGAAGCCCTATATGATTCAGATCCCAAAATAAGGATAAACGCTATAAAAGCTCTTGCAAACTTACCTGATGCTGCTGTATATAAAGACGAGTTTGTTAGAAAACTTAGAGATGACAACTATGATGTGGTTCTTGAAACAATTCATGTTATACCTGAAGTTGATTCTGACTGGAATTTAGAATTATTAAAAACTGTTCTAAAAAAAGAATCAGATCAAAGATTGCTTATAGCAGCCGCACATAGCACAGGAAAGCTTAAAAATACTACAGGAGCTGCAAATACACTGGCAAAACTCATGACGGATGAAAGAGAAGCCCTTGCAAATGCTGCTGCAAATGCAATTAATAACCTGCCAAAAGAATATGCAGTACCTGAAATAAGTGTATTGCTTGAGAATGAATCTCCTGAAATAAGGTTAAGAGCGGTTAATACACTGGCACAGCTGGGTGATCCAGACTCAAAGTCTTTGTTACAGCTAATGATCAGCGATCCTGATGTTAGAGTCAGGCTGGCAGCAACAAAAGCCCTGGATACTATCAACCGGAAAGAAGAACTACAGAACGTCATAAACATGCCTGGCATTCATATGGAAAAAAAGCAATAAAACCTGTAAACCTTAAGAAATGTGAATTGTTAACTTTTGTTTCTTAATAAATTGTTGTATTTCCTGCTATTACCCTTGTAAAATCTTCGAACTGACCCGATAATAGAAATATAAGCTATAAAGGAATATTGTAAACAAATGAACTTTAGCCTTAACACAATGATGATGACAATGACAATGCCCTCTGGAGGGTTGTAGTTTCTGTGCATCAGATGATAAAGGCTAATTAAAATAAGTACAGAACCGCCAGTCCTCCAGAAAAAAGAAGGCTGGCGGTTTTTTTATGCACATTAAGGAGATTTCAATGTTAACAACAGTTTTAAATACTATGACAATGACAATGACCATGACAATGGCCATGTATTACTTGTGCGGGTATTATCGAATGTGAAACTTTATAATGTATATAGTTCAGGCCAGCCGATACCCCGCAAAACAAGCAGAACGGCTGGCTTTTTTAATTTTTTGGTATCAATAACTTTAATCATACAAGGAGGAGGAAAAATGTCTCAATATTTCATAGAAAGAAAAGTTTCAAGCAATATAAGGGCCAGTATATCGATTCCGTTTCATTTAAGAGAAAAATTTAATGATGAAAAGCAGATAACAGTCATTATTCAGGATGAAAGACCGACAGTAAGAAGTCTTTTAAAATATATCAAAGAACAATTACCTTTTTTAAGTCAGACAATACTTAATGAAAAAGATGAGTTATGCTCTTATATAAGCTTATATCTTAATGAAAAAAATGTTCGTCAGCTTGAAGACCTTGATACGCCTATTGAAAGAGAAGAAAATAATATTGTTTTCAGGGCATCCATCGCAGGAGGGTAACATAAATATTATTAACCCTTATTATCAGTCTTTAATAAGGTGAATACTGGTTTTTATAAACATATTTAAATCTTTCAGTGTTCAGAAAGCTACTAATTTCTGACTTCCCGGAGTTGTGAGATTATTTCTCTTCATCTAAAATTACCCGGATGAACTTCAATAAAGATCAGTGCATAACTTAAAATTTTTTCGATTTTCAAAACCCAGATCCCGCCCACCCTAAAGGAAGGCATGGGGTCTCTTCTTTTTAAAAAAGAAGCAAAAACTTTTCACTAC
>CAZFBA010000075.1:0-4346 GCA_964517135.1 uncultured Gammaproteobacteria bacterium | reverse complement strand
AGTCTTGATATTTTTATCAACTCTTGATATATTTTATTAAGTCTTGATATTTTTAATCAGATATTATATGCGCTCAACAAAATCAAATAAGTTCTAAGATCGCAGATCAGGCTCCAAATATAAAGGCCTGATAACTATTCGGGCCTTTATTTTGTTTTAAATTTTATTATTGATTTATTTTATACCTTCTAACTTTTTTAAAGTGTACTTTCTGCCTTTGCCAGCAGCTTCTAATATATTTTCTTCTACTAATCTTTAAGATCAGTGCATAACTTAAAAATTTTTCGATTTTCAAAACCCAGATCCCGCCCACCCTAAAGGAAGGCATGGGGTCTCTTCTTTTTGAAAAAAGAAGCAAAAACTTTTCACAACTGGCTTACTGACTTCGTATAAGTGCTTTGAAAGTCTAGGCCAATCGACTCGTTCAACCCATTTCTTTACTTTTAAAATTTTTGAAAATCGAAACCAAAAAATTGATTGTTATAGTTATGCATTAGTCTTTCTTTTAAGGTGTAAATAAGAAATTGCTTGAAGGTGATATTAATGTAAACTGATTGTTCATTATTATAAATTTAGTAGAAAAAAATTAGCACTGAATACATTAAAAAAATTTTTTAGCATCCCAAATACCAAAAAGCCTGTAGTGCTTGGATTTTGTCTGTCAATAGTGTTTCTGAAAAACAAAAGTTACATTTCTTATCCTAAAGAATTTCGAAATCCTGCCGATAACTAAAGGTGTAGGACTAATTTTGTCCTACATTTTTTATGTCTACTACCCCCTCTGTGAGAGGGTTTTCATTTTTTAATCTGTCAAATTTAAAAAACCCGGCCACAAGCCAGGTTTTTTGAGTTAGTTTTTCAGGGGACATTTGTTAAATTGCCCTATGAATTTAAGCTTTTCTCCCCATACACACATTAATAGAGAACGTTTGAAAAATTCACACTCAAGGCAGTCATTTTCATAAATAAAAGTCATTTTTTTTTGAAGTGCATATTCTTGAAGAGAAAGAATGGAGTTTACAGACGATTTCATAAGTAACCCTCAGCCAGTATATCTGATTGTTTCAGTGGATCAGTTACTTGTTGACTGCCAGATTGAGCTTTTGTTGAACTGGTTCTGCTTCGAAAAGGTCACCAACTGTACAATCGAGTGCATCACAGAGTCTGTCCATATTTTCGTAGGAAGGTTGTGTTCTTCCATTTGCCCAGGAATAAACAGTTTGTTGTGGCAAACCTAATTCTTTAGCGAGTCTATACAAACTCCACTGCTTTTTCTTTCTTGCTACTTCCTTAATCCGTATCTTCAGTGTCTTCACCTACTCTCAATTTACCTGTATATCACAAATATATTATACATTCTGAATTTAAATAGTGTCTAGGTTTGTTGAGTGATCAAAAATGAATCTTTATATGTTCTTAATTTCAGTGAGCATAAAGATTTGAACATTTTTAATAAAACATCTCTTTTAAAAACAGCGTGTTGCGGGTTATCTAATAAGAGTTTCAGTGCTATGGGTGCTTCGAAGATAAATAACATAATATTTTTCAGAAGATAAATATGTGAATATAAATGTTATATTATTATAGTTGTAATATTTTTCTTCAAATTTCAACCTTTAATTGAATTTTTTTAAGAAAGGTTAAGCAACAAACTGATACATTATACAAACAATAAACTATATGAGTGTGTTTTACCCATTTATAATGTTGATCATGCTGTATCTATAATAAAATACAGATTAACACACATATATAATATAGTAATGATATTAGTTTAGTACGTTATTAAGTGCTAGAGCCATCACAAAACCCAGCGATGCACCCATTATAACTTCTATAGGGGTATGTCCGAGAAGTTCAATTAATTTTTCTGATGCATCCTGCGGTTTATCCTGATACATATCATCAACAATATTGTTTAATACCCGTGCCATTTTGCCTGCTGCTCTTCTGAGTCCTGCGGCATCATACATTACAATGAGGGCTACACCAAGGGCAATAGCAAATTCAACCGACATACCACCTTTAATTGCAGCAACACTTGTGGCCATTCCTACGACAAAAGCACTGTGACTGCTGGGCATACCGCCTGTTTCTACAAGTATACGAAAATTAAGTTTTTTGTGCTGCCGGTAATAAAAAAGCATTTTGAGCAGCTGGGCCATAATAGCCCCCATAAATGCCGATAAAATAACTTCCAGACCAGTATTTGCAAACCACACACTAGCTATATACATCACTTTGCCCTATCATTAATTAGATCTGCAATATATATAAGGCTTTCCGGGTTTATTTCCGGTGTATTCAAACAGTTTTTTGCCTTTGTAATCAGGTTTTTAAGTTCATTTTTTGATTTTTCAAGGCCAAAAAGCAACGGGTAGGTATTTTTACCACTAGCTTTATCTTTGCCAGGAGTTTTACCCAGTTTTTCTTTGCTGCCAGTAATATCAAGAATATCATCTGAAATCTGGAAAGCATGGCCAAGATATCTGCCATAATCAGTAATTAACTGGAGATTTTTCTCATTACACCCACCGATAAGTGCACCAGACCAGGTACAAAAACGGTAAAGAGCCCCTGTTTTATTATCGTGTATATACTGTAAGGTTTCAGGATCTACTTTTTGCCCTTCATTCTCACAATCTATAGATTGCCCACCAACAAGACCTGCTGCACCTATTGTTTTAGAAAACTCGTTAATGATTTTGAGTTTTATTTTATCAGGTACACTTTCCGATGTATTGTCTAAAAATACCTGATAGGCAAAAGGTATCAGGGCATCGCCTGCTAAAACTGCCATGGCTTCGCCATATTGTTTGTGTGTTGAAGGCTTACCCCTTCTAAAATCATCGTTATCCATACATGGAAGATCATCATGGATCAGACTTTGAGCGTGTATTATTTCAATAGAACAGGCAAGAGGCATTGCAGCTTCTTCATTTCCACCAACAGCTTTGCAGCTTTCAATGCAAAGTATAGCCCTCAGGCGTTTTCCTTCGCCCAGAACGCTGTATCTCATGGCTTCCCACAAACGATCAGGATAACCATAGGGTATATATTTATCAAGATTTTCGCTAATTTTTTTCTGTAATTCTTTAATATTTTTACCTTTTATAGCTTCCAAAGCTTTATCCTCTTTATTCACAGAAGTTATCGTCAATATCTTCTTCAAAAGATTCATCATATTTGTATTTAGAAAGATCCTGTTTTGATTTTTTTCTTGAAGGATCTACAAGATTATGGCCCAGTTTCAGTCGTTTAACCTGTTCCTGACCTGAACGATCGACTGTTTTAACCTTTCCTTCGTCTTTTGAACTTGTTGAATACAGCAGTGATTTGTATTCCAGGGCTTCAGCAATAAAACGGCAATAATTTTCATATCTAGTAGGACTTATTTTATCTAAATTTGCTTTAACATTGCAATCTGTTTCGTTAATATGCAGGCAATCACTGTAATAGCAATCATTCTTAAAAGATAAAAATTCAGGAAACTGGGCTTCAATCTGAGCCGGCAGATATTTATCAAATTTAAGATAGCTAAACCCGGGGGTATCAGCAACAATAGCTATTTGATCATTTTCAGAAAATATTTCTATGAGTTCAGAATGTCTGGTTGTATGGGTTCCTTTATTGGATTTTGAGCCAATTTTACCTACTCTAAGATTAAGTTCAGGCTTTATAGCATTCAGAATAGTACTTTTACCCACTCCTGAAGGCCCGCTAAAAATAGATCTTTTACCTTTCAATACGTCTAAAAGCCTCTCGAGGCCTGTTTTATTAAGGGCTGATACTTCAATAATACTAATTTCAAGGGGCTCATAAATTTCTCTGATGGTTTTGAGTGTATTATTTTTATCTTTCAGGTCACACTTGTTGATACAAATAACCCTGTCAAGACCTGAAAGCCGGGTATGAACAAGAAAACGATCAAGTTGATTAAGATTCAGCCGGGGCTTATTCAAAGCCATAATGATAACATTCTGTTCCATATTGGCAAGATGTGGCCTTGTTATACAGGTCTTACGTGGATAAATTCGGGTTATAACGGCCTGACGTGTCTCTTCATTGACTTCATCTATAGCAACAATGTCTCCCACAAGAACTTCAACGTCTTCTTTTTTCAGGCGTTCTCTCAGCATACATTCATAAAGCACATTAAGATTATTTTTTACATAATAGAAGTTAGAATGTTTTTTAACTAAAAAGCCTTTCAACGGGTTTTCACCTTTGTAATACATATGTATACTTAAGCATCTTCATCTTTTATTTATTATATCAACACATTACTAAAGATCAGTGCATAACTTAAAAAGTTTTCGATTTTTAAGCCCAAATCCCGCCCACCC
>CAZFBA010000074.1:0-4462 GCA_964517135.1 uncultured Gammaproteobacteria bacterium | reverse complement strand
GGTTTTTTAACTTTCTTACATTAAATCTCATGTTTTTTCTCCTCGAATCAATCATATATAAATCCGTTTGTTCTCTACAATGTGAAAGTTACTGTATTTTTTCTTTTTCTTTTAGAGGGTTTGGAGCAACCCCAAATTCCTTAAATGAAAATTACCCTTTTTAGACACTCCCTGAAGAATTTTAGAATTGTTTAATTTTTTATGTAGTTTAGTATAAAACACCCGATACAACGGGCGGGTTGGGAACTTGCTGTGATGTGACCACCACTGGGCTGGAAAAAGGTGACCTCCGGACCCTTTATGGATTCAAGTGTCTGCCATGGCACCCCTTCAGGAAAAAAGTAAGAGTACCCTAAAGTATAATGACTTTTAAACCTCTTTTTTAATGCATCAACTGGTATAAGCAGGCCGTATCACACGGGATATCTTACGCCAGAGATTTTCTTTTTCATGGTTGATTTTGTTAAATTCTTCAAAATCTTGCCTGACTGATGATTGCTTTTTAATAAGCATCTGAATATCATTTTCCGTGCATATACCCTGTTCGACAAATATCTGCCCGACAGGCTTTTGCTCTTTTGTCTGAATTTCTAAAACTAATTTAAGGCTGCCCTTATCTATAATACCTGATTTGAGCAGCATTTCACCCAGGCGAGTTGCTTCATTAAAGTTATTACGGCGCTTGCTATAAGATTTGCAATATTCATCAGCTCTTGTGTTATTTATCATAGTATCTTCATTAATTAAAGCATATTCATTTAATGCCTGTGCTATAAGCTCTTCCGGTGTGGCACTGAACGGATTATATTTATTTGTTTCAACATTTTTAACTGTTATTAAGTGATTCATTAAATCCCTCTTCTCATGAAAGTGTATTATTTGATCATTCTGCCGGTTTTTCAGAGTTATTTTCAGGTGTAAGTTTTTTCTTTAATTCTAGCCCTTTTTTATTTTCAGGATCAAGCTTTAAACCTTGTGAAAGCTTCTCTGATGCTTCTGCTTTTTTGCCCTGTATATTATAAAGAGCTGCAAGGTTAATATAGGGTTCAGCATATTCTTTTTTTATTTCTATAGCAGATTTAAAAGAAGCTTCAGCCTTTTCAGGATCACCTGTCGATACATATACTTCCCCAAGGTCATTATAAGATTCATAATCATTAGGATTAAGCATCAACGCTTTTTGAAAGTTTCTAATAGCATTTTCAATTTCGCCTTTTTGGAAATATACTTTACCCATACCAAGATAACTATCAGGAAAATTAGGATCTTTAGAAGAAGCAGAGAAGAAATAGCTCTGTGCAAAGTCAATTTCACCCTGTTCTAAATATAGATTACCTACCTCGACATAGTTTAAGACGTTGTCAGGAGAAAGTGATATTGCATTACGATAAGCCCCAATGGCTTTATCAGCCTCTTTATTCTGAGTATAGGCCTTCCCGAGTATCTCATAAGCTCTGGGCATATCTTCTGCCCCTTCATGGTCAAGGGTATAATCTTCAAGTGTCTTGATAGCCTCATCAAGCTTGCCATCTTCAATCTGTTTGCGGGCAAGATCAATACCTGTGAGATCGCTCTCAGCAGACGGTGTTTGTTGATTATCAGCAGAAGTTTCATTGACAGGAGGTTTTTGTTCCTGTTGTTCACTTGATTGTTCAAGTTGCTCCTGCTGTTCTTGCTGTTCTTGCTGCTGGGCACTTCTCATCATATTAAAAGGTATTGTTGCGCCAAAGACAATGATCAATATTATATACATGACCATCTTTTTGGTACTCATTTTTTTTGTTTTTTTGTCATCTTTTTGAGCCATATCGGATCCTCAATTTAGTAAAAATAAATGATACAGCAATAAAAGCTATCAGGCTTTAAGAATGCTATTAAATTTTTTTCTGAGAAGAATGGTTTAAATAGCCTTTCTTATTGAGTTTCTGCGGGTTGTTGTTGATTTTGAACTGGTTGCTGGTCAGCATTTTGCTGGGTATCTTTTTGTTTCATAAGATTATAAGGGATTGTAGCTCCAAATACCAGAATTAAAACAACATAAATAGCAAGCTTTTTGCTGCTGATCTTATTTGATTTTTTTGAATCTTTCTTAGCACTCACTTTATTTTTCCTCTAAACCAAGTAATAACCAAAACACATAAAAATTTTACAACAAAATTATATAAAATATATTCTTTAATCTATTAAGCAATAATAATTGTATCAGAATATATTTAAATATGCATAATTGAGGCAAAAGTTAACAATTTAGCACTGTGCCTGTGCCCTGCTCAAGTTATTCTTTTAGATTATTGCTCCAGCGTTGAGCTGCCTGATTCAGGGCTTCTTGAGGTGTCAGCTTGTTTAAAAGTGCCTTTTGAACATAAAAATTTAAAATAGATAACAGTTCCTGCTGGTTTCTGAGTACAGGCATTGGCTGTGCACCTCTTTTAAGCTGGCTGGCGCTTGTTATACGGGCTTTTGTCTCAAGTGTTTCGCTATCATTGCCAGTAAAAAATTCATCATTCAGCGCTTCCAGGTTTGAAGGGAGGGTAGGAGTTAGTTTTGAAAACTGTAACTGTTTTTCAGCAGAAGTAATGAACAATACAAATTCTACGGCTTCTTTTCGGTGTCTAGATTTTACTGGCACTACAAAATTCATGACAGAAAAATCTACTTTGCCTGAATCGCCTGTTATCTGGGATGTTACATCAATATTTTTATAGAGAGAAGGTGCATTATCTTTAATTGTTTTGAGAAAATTAGGCCCAATAACTATAAACGTATTCACCCCGGATTGAAACTGATCGACAGCCTGCTGGTGAGTGGCAACTATAGAATCATCAGGTATAATTTTATTGTTATAAAGGGATGTCAGCCTGGTTAATATCTCTATTGCTTTTTTATTATTAAAGCTAGCAGTTGCATTATCCTTGCCAGATAGAACAGGCACATTGTTTTTTACCAGTATTTTTAGAAAATAGTCACCTTCAGTAAGTGATGGCAAAAAAGCATATTTATTAAGCTTTTCTTTTATAATCTTTGCCTGCTCAAAGAGGTCTTCATAGCTTTCAGGAGGGTCTTTAAGCCCGGCTTCTTCCAGATCTTTTTTATTATAAATTGTAACACTTGATGTCATATACCATGGTATGCCGAATATAAAACCATTCAAAGTACATGCTTCAAGTGCCGCTGGAAGATAACGACCTTTTTCATCGTCTGTTAGATAATCGTTAAAGTCAATAAGGGCTTTTTTAGAAGCCAGCGTAGAAGAAAATGTCGGGTTAAGATTAACAACATCAGGCACATTATTAGTAAGAGCTGCTGCTAAAGCTCGTTTTTCACCTTCTTTAAAAGGTACATCAAGCCATTTGATTTTAACGTCAGGGTGTGTTGCTTCATATTCAGATATCATTGTTTTAATATAATCATCATATGAGCTCAGCTGTAGTGTCCAGAATTCAAGTTCTACCTTACCCTGCTGTTTTTTGGAGCTCACACAGCCTGTGATAATGATTATACTTATTAAGATTAAAAAAAATTTTTTCATAACTGCTCACTAAAAAAACCCCTTTCGGGGTTTTTGACTTATCAGCTATTTATTAAGCAAATGTATCAAATCCACTTAGCCCCTTTGTTTCAAACTCTTTTTTCTGTTTTTCTCTCAGGGACTCCTGCCATTTACCTGCGAACTTGGCGTTAAAGTTACCTTGATGTATCTGGCTTGTGCTTCTAAACTCATCCTGCTGGAGTGGTTTTAGTTGCAGGCCAGTACCAGGATTATTGGCAGAGGATAATAGCTGATCCCTTCCGGCAAAGGCTGCTGCGTTTCCAGAATGTATGGAAGCGACGGCTCTTTGCTGTGCGATTAGATTAGTTATTAAAGACATGATATCCTCTCGCTTATTACCTCATAAATACTACTACAAGGTTTTTTATTTGTAAATATAATCAGCTGGTTATATAAAACACATCAAGGGTAAAAGTTGCTATTTTTAAAAAATTTATTTTAAAGGTTTTAGCTCTGAAAGAAGTTTCTTTTCAAGCTCTTTTAGTTCTTTAAGACGGTTTTCTATATTTACAAAGTCATATTCAGCTGTTTGAAATTGTTTATGGGGAAGTTTTGAGGTGGTATCTTTTTTAGCAGTATTCATTTCTTTCATTGTTATCTCTCATATTTTCTGTTATTTCTTCTTAAATTATTAAACAGCATGTTCACTAATTTGGGTAAGAGGGCAGCAAAACAAATGTTAACAATCAGCCGGGATTCTTATATATAGCAATTTAGATAGACAACTACTACCGCTATGAAATATTAAGTAATGTTTAATATCACTCAACGATTGGCGATATAAAAATTGGGTTACAATAAGCATGCATTACTGTTCGGTTAAACTATACCTGACCTATCTCTTCGCTGAACCCTGTATAATCTATGCCAGTATCTTTAATTTAACTTCCTGTAAAATTTTCTAATCCAAAA
>CAZFBA010000073.1:0-4899 GCA_964517135.1 uncultured Gammaproteobacteria bacterium | reverse complement strand
CCGGCCTCTATAATCTGGAATCTATACATTACTTTCAAGGATCAGTATAACTATATAAAGACTGATGCATAACATGAATGATAGATTTTTATGTTTTCGATTTTCAAATATTTTAAAGAGAAGAGATGGGTCTTATACTAAACGACATAAAAATTAAACAATTCGCCCTATATTTTCTGAAATCTGATTACTGATGACTTTGATTATATTTAAGAATTTGTATCCTAAAGGTCAATAGCGATGGCAGCCGAAGATGTGCTATTGTAATAGTATAACATTATCGGGGCGGTGTTAAATAATGTTTGATAAATCTAAAGCGATCACAGAATTTTTGAAATCTCTTGAAGACGGCAATAACACTTCAAAATTGTTTGAAGAGAGGCTTGATAACGAACTTTTTATGTTTTTTAACAAGTATGCAGAAATTATTATGGAAAAACGTGAAAACATTATTCTTGATGACAGAGAACTTATCACCTCTTCAATGATTGTTGGCTATCTGATTAAAAGCTTTCTGGATCGTTATGAACTTGAAAAGACCCTGAGTATAAGCTAAGAACTTATTTGAACAATAATGTTTCTATTACGTGGTCTGTTGTCAAAGTCTATCAAGACAACTTGCTGCCAGGTTCCAAGCATAAGAAGGCCGTTAGAAAGTGGTATTGTCAGAGAGCATCCCAGCAGTGCAGATCTTACGTGAGCCATGCCGTTGCCATCCCCCCAGGTTTCATCGTGTTTATAATATATATCAGAGGGGGCAATTCGCTCAAAAGCTTCTGGCAGATCCTGTAAAAGGCCGGGTTCATACTCAATAGTGGTGATACCGGCAGTAGATCCGCCGATAAAGACAAGAACCTGACCTTCGTTTATGTTAGTGGAACTGACGATACTTTTGACTTTGCCTGTTATATCAATAATATCTGAATATCCCTTGGTAGAGACTTGAAAGTTTTTTGTTATTATTGCCAAAAGAGAATCCTTTGAGAAATTTAGTCGACGCAGTCTTCACACTGACAGTTTTATTCGTGAGTTTCATCCTGTTTTTTATAATATATCTTTGTTAGAAGGCGTTTTTCAAGTGCATGAAGATCATCAACTGTAGCAACGCCAATATCTTTTAACACTTTAGAAATAGCTTTATCGATAGCAGACTGAATTTTGCTATCGATAGCTTCTTTTTCAGATACAGCTTTTTCTTTGACTTCTTTTTTCAGATCTTCTGCCTGTTGTTTAGACATTTCACCTTTTTCAACAAGCTCATCCACAAGAGAATTGATCTTTTCAACAGTTACGGCGGTAGCGCCAATAGCAACAAGTATCGCTTTTCTGAAGATATCGGATGTATTTTTGTTCATACAGTTCTCCTTCGTTTATCCAAAGTGCGATAGCCTATTATAATAGTATTTTTTGTTTAATTTTAAAAAGTTTTGTTTCTTTTAATAATTTTAATTAAAACAGAGGTCTAATAAAAGTTTTTATTTTCGGAAAAAATTTTGTGATGACCGGCACATTTTATTTGTGACGATCAACACATATATTTTGTGATCGGGCATACAGTATTTTAAATAAAATTATTACATAATAGAATTACAGAGGGCCAAAACAGGAGAGCACAAGATGATTAAAAAAGTTATTGCAGCTATATTGATATTTTGCGGGTTATCTTTAAGTATTTTGCCAGCTATTAGTGCACTTCAGGATATAAACAATCTTGACAGCATAAGAATTTCACAATTTAATATCAAATAACCGATTCACTAATCTCTATCCTTTCCACCCTTGCAAAGGGTATCTAACTGGTCTATACGCCGCCATCATTTCTCCAGCCCTTTATAACACATCTTGCTGCTGCTGTTAAAACCACTGTACCAACCTTACCCAAAGATATTCAAGCTTTAACGTAATGTTAGAGCTTTTTTTTAAATCATATCAATGATTTCCGGTTAAATATTTTAAAGACTAATGCATAACTATAACAATCAATTTTGTGTTTTCGATTTTCAAAAATTTTAAAAATGAAGATATGGGTTGAACGAGCAGGCGCAGCCTGGGAGTGAGACCCCATGCCTTCCTTTAGGGTGGGCGGGATCTGGGTTTTGAAAATCGAAAAATTTTAAAGTTATGCACTGATCTTTTTTATTTAGATGTATAAAGCCTGTCATAATCTCTGTTCTAGATTAGAAAATTTGACAGTAGCGATCTCTGGATAATTTAAACATTCACAAATTCAAGAAATTAGTATCCAGTAATTTCTTAACCCGAATTATTCATCAATTTATTGTTTATTTGTGCCCCCCCTAACTTGTGTTCACTGCAATGTTTTAACACTGTGTTAAAAAGATGTATTCGCTAAACATCAATTTCTATAACTGTTTCAGGTCAATTTATTAATAGTTTATGAATTATACCATTCCACGTAAATAATTAATATATGCTGATAGAATTCAGTATAATCTGGAATCTATACATTACTTTCAAGGATCAGTATAAATGGGTTAATTAATCAGAGGTTCCAGTAAATTAAATAAAAGAAACTGGCTAAAATTATTAAACAGGGATCAGGTTTAAAGAATTTTCACCCGAAATGTTTATTATAGCAGCATTAAAGAAACCTGAAGAGGCTAATATTCAGCAAAACTTCAGGAGTGCACTAAGTGCACTCCTGAGAGAGTCTTTATTTCATACTATACTTAGCTACATAAAGAATTAAACAATTCTAAAAATCTTCAGGGTCTTTTATTTATATTTATTTATTCTTTTGTTAAGCTATTGCCTATGGATTCAAAAGAAAGAGTTGAATATTACAAAAGAAAAGTCGCACAAGACCCGGGTAATGCCGAAATGGTTTTTCACCTGGCTAAAGCATACACCGAATCAAACAAATGGGATAAAGCCATAAACTATTTTCAAAAATCTATAGAACTTGATTGCCACCACATTAAATCATATCTGGAACTTTCAAATTTGCTCTTTACAATAGATAAAATAGATAAAGCTGTCGAAGTATGCCAGCTCGGTATTGACTATAACCCGGAAAGCTCAGCCCTTTATTATTTGCTTGAACAGCTCTATGAAGTACTTGGAGAATATGAACTCGCCAGCCAGACACTCGAAGACCTTATCAGAATTGATGAAGACTATAACAAAGCCTATGAAGCCCTCGGCAGACTGGCAATATTACAGAACAGATTCGATGAAGCACTCGTATGGCTCGAAAAACTTATTCAACAAGAACCAGAAAACATTAATGCCTTCATATACCTGGCCAATATTCACCGGAAGAAAAAAAATTTCGACCTCTCTATAGAATACCTCCTGAAAGCAAAAGAAATCGATGCCTCTAATCTTGATGTATACAATGACCTTGGTCTGTTATACCTTGAATTTGGCCAGCTGGATAAAGCTAAAGAAAACTTTGAATATGTCGTTTCTCAGGATGAAACATATTCCTTTGCTTTCGATAACCTGGGTGTCATCTATAGAAAGCTAAAAGAATACGACAAAGCCGAAGAAGCTCTGAAACAGTCTCTTTCAATTAACTTACAGGCCTGGACCTGCAACGAACTTGCACTCGTATACACCGAAAAAGGCAACTATAAAAAATCAATCGAAAGCTCTAAAAAAGCTCTCGCCATCGACCCGGAATATGCTTATGCCTACGATAACCTGGGAGCAGTCTATCGCAAACTTGGCTATTTCGATAAAGCCGAAGAAGCACTGAATTATTCAGTAACGCTGAAACCTGAAGACTCCTGGACATATAACCAGCTCGGATTGTTAAACTATGAAAACGGCCGGTATGTCACAGCAAGAGCAAACTTCACAAGGTCTTTTAACCTGGATACTGAACATTATTGGCCATGTATTAACATAGCATCCTGTTATATAAAAGAAAAAGACTATCTTATAGCTGAAAGTTATCTCGATGAGCTTGAAAATAAATATCCTGATATCGCAAGGGTATATATGCTTAAATCAAGAATGAAATATCTGCTGAATCAAATGGATGACGCTATAAAAAATGCACTAAAGGCAATAGAAAAAGATAAAGACGACCCGATGACTTATTCTAACCTTGCAATGCTATACAGAGAACAGGAAAATTATGAAAAAGCCTGTGAATATTTTGAAAGGGCACTAATATGTTCCCGGCCAGTAGACTCATCAGTTTATCTGGAATATGCTCTGCTTGAAATGGCATTCAAAAACTATGAAAAAGCTCTTTCTTTATGCCACAAAGCTAGGCAGATAGATGAGCTGAACTATAACATTTATTGCATCATGGCAATAATTCAGAAATGCAGCAACATTGAAACCCGCCTGATGGATTTCATAAGGGATGTAGAAAAAAGATTTTCTAATACTAAAGAAGTCTTTATGGCCTATGCGTGCATATTTCTTGAACTGGGCCTGCCAGAAGAATCAGAGAAATATTTTAACCTTGCATTGAGGTCTGTTGACAGATATCCTGAAGCGCTTTATGGCCTTGCACAGACCTATCACATAATGAAGCTTTATGATAAATCACTTGAATTTGCTTTTATGAATACTGACAACCTGGAAAACAACGAACTGGCCTCTTATAACATTGCCCTGGTAGCCCTGAACTACCAGAAAATAAATAACACTGAAAAGCAGCAAAGATATACCTCTGAGGCAATTAAAATGAACGCTACCATACAAAAAGAGTTCTATCAGAAGTATAAAATAAGAATGCACCTTACTTTTAAGCCACGCCGTGACCTTTTTCTTGAAATGAGTGAATTATTTACATTACTGTCCGGTTAATTTTTTTCTGAGGGTTTGGTTTTTGGGCCTGCGGGCCCAAAAACCAAACCCGACCCATCAAATCACAGAAACCGGTTTTATAAATTTTTGCCCGTTGTTAAATTTAAAATA
>CAZFBA010000072.1:0-5122 GCA_964517135.1 uncultured Gammaproteobacteria bacterium | reverse complement strand
CCCCCGACACTAATTTCTTGAATCTGTGAACTTTTAAATTATTCAGAGATCTCTAAAATGTATTTACAGTGATGATTACTGGTCAGTGAAGAAACAGTGCAATTTTGGCACTGAAAGTTTTGTCTCAGATGCAATACATAAGTATTGGTCGTCTCCCTCAACATTCCACAACCACCAGTACTCAATTGAATACAGAAAAATTCTGTGATACCCTTTAAATTATGTTTACTGGAATTATTGAAGAAACAGGCAAAATAGTAAGTATTGAAAAAGCTAATCAGGGCATTACGCTGACTATTTCAGCATATAAAGTCCTCCAGGAGGTCAAAAAAGGTGATAGCATCTCTATTAGTGGGGCCTGCCAGACCGTTACCGGGCTTACTTCAAGTACTTTTAGCGTTTTTGTTTCTTCTGAAACCCTCAATATAACTACTCTGAAACACTTTAAACCCGGGCTTGCCGTTAATCTTGAAAGAGCAATGAAACTCAGCGACCGACTCGGCGGACACATCGTCAGCGGTCACATTGACGGCACAGGCGAAGTTATTGATATTAAACAACAGGGACACACAACCATTTATACCTTTAAAGCCCCAGAAAACATTGCAAAGTATATCATATACAAAGGATCCATCTGTATTGATGGAATTAGCCTCACAATAAGCAATATTAACGATAATGGAAGAATCTTTTCTGTTGCTATAATACCCCATACACTCAATCATACTACGCTAATTGCCCTGAAATCAGGCGATATGGTCAATCTGGAATCTGACCTCATTGCCAGATATATTGAAAAATTTCTTTTTAACAGGGAAAATAATACTGACAAATCTTCAAAAATAACGTTTGAATACCTTGCAAAACATGGATTTATGTAATATACCAGTAAAGGAGATCATATGAAGGTAGTTCACTATACAGATGTAGATTTACAGGATGTCAATGTTGAAGGCGCCAGATCAGCAAAAATCAGAAAGGTTTTGACTGCCAATGATGGTGCTCCGAACTTCACTATGCGTATTTTTGAACTGGGTAAAGATGGCTGTACTCCGTTTCACAGTCATTCATGGGAACATGAAATATATGTTGTAGAAGGAAAAGGTGCTCTTGTTACTGAATCAGGTGAAGAAATAGAGCTTATACCCGGTAAAGCAGCACTGATAAAACCTGATGAAAAACACCAATTTAAGAATAAATCCACTGAAACATTCAAATTTATGTGCCTTGTTCCAAATGAATATGCATAATACTTATAATTCAAAGAATAAAAAGGAATAAAAATGTCAATAGACCCCGCCCCTAATATTAGAAAAAAGATTAAAGGCCTGCATGTTAAAGATGACGATGAAAGCAATCTTTTTGATACAGTTGAAGAAGCCATAGAAGACATCAAAGCAGGAAAAATGGTCATTGTAGCAGACGACGAAGACCGTGAAAACGAAGGCGATCTCGTTTGTGCAGCAGAAAAAATCACTCCAGAAATAATCAATTTTATGACAAAACACGGACGTGGCCTAATTTGCCTGGCCATGGCTCCAGAACTAATAAAAAAACTTGAGCTGCCACAAATGGTAGACCACAACACTGAAGGACAGAAAACAGCATTCACTGTCAGCGTGGATGCAGCCGAAAAATATGGCGTAACAACCGGCATTTCAGCATCAGACCGGGCCAAAACAATTCAGATTGCCATTTCACCTGGTGCTATACCCTCTGACCTCAGAAAACCCGGACATATTTTCCCTCTACAGGCCAGAGAAGGTGGTGTGCTGCAACGAGTAGGACAAACTGAAGCCAGTGTTGACCTTGCCAGACTGGCCGAACTCACACCAGCTGGCGTTATATGTGAAATCCTTAACGAAGATGGCACCATGGCACGCCGTAATGACCTACTTAAATTCTCTAAAGAGCATAATATAAAATTTATAACCGTAGCTCAATTGATAAGCTATCGCCTGCGTCACGAAACACTGGTTACAAAAGATGTTGAAGCTCATCTGCCAACTGTTTTTGGCACCTTTAAAATTACAGGATTCAAAAGTGTTCTGGATGATTCAGAACATATTGCCCTGACAAAAGGAATAACAGATGATGGCCACTGTGAGAACGACAAAATACCCATTGTAAGAATGCATTCAGAATGCCTGACAGGTGATATATTCCATAGCCTTCGCTGTGACTGCGGAAACCAGCTTGCCAGTGCACTAAAATATATTAATGATTACGGATGTGGAGCTCTAGTATACCTCAGAATGCACGAGGGCAGAGGTATTGGATTACTCAATAAGCTCAGGGCTTATGCCCTGCAAGAAAAAGGAGAAGATACCGTTCAGGCTAATATTTCACTGGGCTTTCCCGAAGACCTCAGAGACTACGGTGTCGGCGCACAAATACTTTTAAGTCTGGGTATCAATAAATTCAAACTCATTACCAATAACCCCAGAAAGATAGTTGGTTTGCAGGGTTACAACCTTGAAGTAGTCGAAAGGCTTAAAATGCCTTCAGCTATCAATGTATTTAACTGCAAATACCTTGAAACCAAAAGAGATAAAATGAACCACATGATAGATTAGGAGTCTAAAATGGTCAATGTATATGAAGGAAAACTTATCGCACAAAACCTCAAGTTTGCCATTATTGTCGGCAGGTTTAATGAGTTTATCAGCTCAAAACTCCTCGGAGGATGTCTGGATACCCTGAAAAGGCACGGTGTTGATAATAGCGAAATCGATATCGCCTGGACTCCTGGATCTTTTGAGATACCTCTGGTAGCTAAAAAACTTGCCGCTACAAATAAATATAACGCTGTTATTTGCCTGGGGGCCATTATAAGGGGAGCAACCCCTCATTTTGATTACGTTGCAGCTGAACTTTCTAAAGGCATAGCAAACGTAATGCTTGATACAGGCATACCAGTCGTTTTTGGGGTTTTAACAACAGATAATATTGAACAAGCAATAGAAAGAGCAGGAACTAAAGCCGGCAACAAAGGATCTGACGCCGCAACAGCTGCTATCGAAATGTCTAACCTTTTGAGCAACATCTCTTCAGGAGATTTCAGCAGTGAAAGTATCTTTAAAAACAACTCAGCTGCTAATGAAAACCAGCAGGGAAACGCCAATCTACCATTCTCATAAAAACCACCGTATAAAGGTTACTTATTAATGGCAATTGATCTAAAAAGAAGCTTTGTTATACCTTTTAAATCAACTAATTCTGATGAGTTGTTAACTGTATATTTAATAGCATTCGGCATTACAGTTCTTACAGCTATACTTCAAGTGGCTATGCAGTTTGCTTCAAACTTTGCAGGTATGTCTTTCGGGCCTTATGCCTCAGAAAATACTGCTTTGCCTATTGCAATTGGGGGTATGATTTGCGTTTTTTCTCTACTTATGTTTCTGATTAACATTATTATTTACTCTCTCCTGACAGGATATACCATAGAGACTATTAAGCTTGAAATTGCAGGCCATGAATTTGTAATGCCACCATGGCAGAATAATTTCCTGAAATTTTTCGTCAAAGGGCTTTTATTTTTCTTTATTATAGTTATATATGTTATTCTTTTGACTGCTATTGCAATGATACCTGTTTTAATAGCTCTGGCTATCTACTTTTCAATGGGAGGCAGCACCTCTAATACAGGTCAAATATTTGATAATTTTATTGGTCCAGCATCAGTACTCATCACACTGGCCATTTCTGGATTATTTACGCTTTGTTTTTTGCTTTTATACCCATTTTTAATGGTTAATTTTGCTGCTAAAAACTCCTTTTTGGCTGCTTTTAATATCTTAAAAGCTATAAATATTATCATAAAAAACTTCAATGACTACATAATCGCTATTATGGTTTCTTTACTTGTAATTATAGCAATGTTTTTTGTTATGATAGGGCTTTGTTGTACCTGCATTGGATATATTTTTGTTCCTCTAATCAGTCAGTTTATTGTGCCTATAATCATTATGAACATGTTTGCCCAGATTTACAGGCAACAAACTTCTTAAATTATACTTTATATAAATGATATTTAACCGCACTGTTGTTGATATAATTAATTTGTTTATTTTTAATATTGCTATAATGGAGATAAAAAATGAAGTTAGATATTACAAAAACAATGTCTGCTCCTTTTACTACACTGGGTGAATCGAGTTTAACAAGCATTTATCTTATTGCTTTCGCATTTTCATTCGGGGCTTTTCTTGTACAGTTAGCATCAAACATCAGTTTCCAGTTCATAGAAGTTATGGGAAAAGGTATTGGAGATTCTGCTTTCTCTACAGGCGTTATCGCACTTGCTATTATCATTGCTCTAATAAGCTTTGTTGCTTTTATAGCTGTTTATGCTATTCCATCAGGATATATTATTGAAACAGCAAAACTTGAAGTATACAACCGCTCAGCTATAATGCCTTCATGGACTGGTAATTATGGAAGATTTTTCTGGAATGGGCTTAAAGCGATAGGTATTTATGTTATCTATACTATCATTATGTTTGCTATTATAGCTATTCCTACCATATTAATTGCAGCTTTAGGTGGTTTTGCTGGTGCCTCTGGTAGCGATATTGCTGGTGCTGGTATGGGACTTGCTGTTATACTTTATATGATTTTCTTTTTCCTAATTATGTTCGGCTTTATGATCTTTGTGCCTATGGCTATAGTTAGATTTGCTGCTGAAGGTAAATTCTGGTCGGCTTTTAATATTCTTGCTATTCTTCAAAAAATATTCGGTAATATCCTTGATTTTTCTCTCGCTATAATATTTATCATATTATTAATCATCATTTTAACTATTGTTGTTATTGGTCTGGTATGTACCTGTGTTGGTATTCTTTTAGTACCATTGGTACAGTCTTTTATATTCCCAATTATGGCTTTAAACTTATTTGCACAGGTTTATAAAGATTAATAACACACGGTATCTTAGTCCGTTTCGGTAGTTTTGCTGAATATTAGCCTCTTTAGAACTTTTGAGGTGTCCTGAGTGAAACAAAGGATCTATTTTTGAGAGATTCTTCGGGCTTCGCCACAGCAAGTTCCCAACCCGCCCACCCTTCAATTCGGGGTGCGTGACCGCACTGGACTAAAATTGCTTTTCTGTCTTCGCACG
>CAZFBA010000071.1:1762-5316 GCA_964517135.1 uncultured Gammaproteobacteria bacterium | reverse complement strand
TGGCCGGGTATTTTGCCTGACGGCAAAAACCCTCAGAGATTATCGTCAAATTTAAGAGTCTACCAGCAACTTCAGCACAGGTATAAGAAAATGAAATGTATTGTTTATTTTAAGCCCTGTCTCTGGTATATTTTAAGTATCAACCTGTTATACTATGAACATTAAGATGAGGAAAGATTATGAGTAAAGAAATATCTCCATTACAAAAGGCAAGAGCAGAATATCAACCAAAACTCACAGGTGTTTTCTCTGAAGGTATAGATAAAGTCAAGCTTCAAGTTGGTGAATATACTGAATCAGTGAAAGACAGTGATAAAATAAAAGCGATATTCCCTAATATATATGGCAGCCCGGTAGTAAAATTTGTACCGGGAGCTTCAGGAAGAAAAGACAGCATTTTAAACGTCGGTGTAGTACTGTCAGGCGGTCAGGCCCCTGGGGGACATAACGTTATAGCTGGTATATTCGATGCACTTAAAAATGCCAATAACCAGAATAAACTCTATGGCTTTCTTGGCGGCCCTTCAGGTATTACAGACTGCAAATATGTTGAAATTACACAGGATATCATTGATGAATACAGAAATACCGGTGGCTTTGATATGATTGCCTCCGGCAGAACCAAACTGGAAAAAGAAGACCAGTTTGAACAATGCCTTGAAAACATGAAAAAACTTGGCATCTCAGCCCTGGTTATTGTTGGAGGAGATGACTCTAACACTAACGCAGCTCTTCTTGCAGAGTATTTTGCTAGAAACAATACTGGTATTCAGGTTATCGGTGTACCAAAAACAATCGATGGAGACCTGAAAAACCAGTGGGTAGAAGCTTCTTTCGGCTTCGATTCATGTTCAAAAACCTATTCAGAACTTATTGGCAACCTGCTGAGAGACGCCAATTCTGCCAGAAAATATTGGCACTTTATACGCCTGATGGGCAGAAGTGCTTCTCATATAGCCCTTGAATGTGCACTCCAGACTCAGCCCAATGTTACATTAATCTCTGAAGAAGTTGCACATAAACAAATGTCTCTAAAAGATGTTGTTGATACTCTTATTGACGCTATTATTAAGAGATCAGAGCAGGGCAAAAACTTCGGTATTGCTTTGATACCTGAAGGCGTCATTGAGTTTATACCTGAAATGAAAAGAATGATAACTTCATTGAATGACTCTCTGGTCAACCATCAGGAAACTTTTAACGAGTTAAGAACCCTGGTTGAAAGAATAGAATTTGTTATGCAAGAATTAAACGAAGAAGATGAAAGAGTCTTTTCATCATTGCCAATGATCATTCAAGAACAGCTTTTAGAAGATAGAGATCCGCACGGCAATGTTCAGGTATCTAAAATAGAAACAGAAAAATTGCTCATTATGATGATCAAAAAACGCCTTGACCATATGAAACAAAAAGGCACTTTTAAAGGAAAATTCAGTCCTGTAGCTCATTTCTTTGGTTATGAAGGCAGATGCTGCCCCCCATCAAATTATGATGCTGATTACACGTATTCTTTAGGCTATAATGCAGTAGCTTTAATACTTAATAATCTGACAGGCTATATGTCAGCGATACAGAAGACTATTAAGCCCGCTAAAGACTGGCAGCCAGCAGGTATTCCACTAACAATGATGATGAATCTTGAAAGGCGTCACGGTAAAGATAAACCTGTAATACAAAAAGCTCTTGTTGATCTTGACGGACAACCATTCAAAAAGCTTATAGAGAATCGTGAGCAGTGGATGATGAACGAAGATTATCTGTATCCTGGCCCCATACAATACTGGGGACCTTCTGAAGTATGTGATTTACCTACAAAAACGCTTCAGTATGAGCATGCAAAATTGCTTGCAGGTAAGGTATAGTAAACGTATAATTTAATACCTCTTAAGTAAAGTATAGATTCCAGATTATAGAGGCCGGGTGTGGTGATTTTTGTTGATGACATTTTGAGTATAAAAATCCTCTCATTGATTATTTGACGGATGAGTTTTGCCTGCTGTGTGGGCAAAAACACCCTACTGAATTCTATCAGCATATATTACTTATTTAAGTGGAATGATATAAATAAGTAAATTAAACTTGAGGGGCTGTCTGAATTTAAGTCAGCCCTTATGTTTTTTCAAACTTTTCTTTAAGAAGCTCTATTATTCTGTCAAGTAGACCCGGGCTAAACTCAAAGTCTTTACCCTGCCCGTACATATTTGGTGCGGCATCTTCAAACCACTTATCCAGTGCCTGACGTCGCTCTTCACAGTCAGCCATTTCAATGATGGCCTTGATTTTGTTCCAGTTATCGGGGTCTATATTTACATTCAAGTGATTTTTATTGACCTTTAAATAACAAACCTGGTCACGATAAAGGTTATAAATATCGAATTTTTCAAGATCTAATTCACAATGTTCGTTATAGATGGCCATAGGTCAATCTCTAATCATAATAGAATAAAATGGAAACAGGTATTTCCATAATTATATCTTAAAAAGAACAGGTTTGAAACTAAGAATCGAGTTTACGGTATAAGCCAAATTTAATGGCTTTGAACTTTGATAGTTCGGCTTTGAGGTAGTTATTTTCCTCATTAATCAGCTTGAGCTTTTGTTTGAGAGTTTCGTTTTCGCTCTTGCATTTGATGAGTTCTACAACTACTTCATCCATGCCTTCAAGCTTTTCATCCATGAGCCTTGAGAGGTCATTAAGGATATTTTCTTTAGCCTGAGAAACAGCTTCTATGATCACAGTGATATCAGCTTTGTTAGCAACTCTTGTACTCAGAGGGTTTGTCACTGTAAGCTTTTTAGAGATATTGCTCAGACTTTCACCTGAAGCATGCCATTCTCTTGCTCTTTTCAGTACATCAATATCCTGGGTTGAAAACATGGCTTTGCCGGTTTTGAGATCCCTTTTTGGGCGTATCGGCAACTCTCTACAATATTGATGGATGGCGTTTTCATCCATCTTGAGCATTTTGCTCACCTGTTCTGCTGTAAACGGGGTGTTTGTTTGTGCTGTTTTCATTGATTTTCAGTACAGCTCCCTAATTTACACTACGACAACAAAATTAATGTTACAGTATTGTGGAATAGGGGGCAAATCTGTTACAAAAGAAAATGTTTTACCTTTTTATTCCCAGTAAGAAGCTTTATGTTTTTCTGATTCCAGCACTGAAACCCTTGACAGGCCGGGTATTTTAGTTTTCAGGTTTTTATAAATAAATTTTGCAATGAGCTCGCTGCTGGGGCTCAGGTCTTTGAATTCTTTAAGAGAGTTAAGGTCTGTATGATCGAGAATATCAAGCACTTCTTTCAGGTCTTTGCTGAGGACTTTAAAATCAATCAGAATACCTGAAGTATCAATATATTCGCCGGTAACATAGAGTTGAACTTTCCATGTATGGCCGTGTATATCTTCTTCTGTTTTGCCTTCATAGTCTAAAAGCCTGTGGGCGGCTGAGAAGCTTTCTTCTATCATGACTTCAAACATAATTTAATCCTTTAAAAAATTCCCCTTCAGAAAATATTATATCAGTTTTTGGTCAACAAATGACATTTCGGCC
>CAZFBA010000071.1:0-1662 GCA_964517135.1 uncultured Gammaproteobacteria bacterium | reverse complement strand
GAAGACTTTTAGAATTGTTTAATTTTTTATGTGGTTAAGTATAAACAAAAATTCACACTGAACAATCTTTACAGATACCAAAAATTTCAAAGTTATGAAAGTTAACCTTAAAGCCTTCAGGTAAAAGCTTTTCAACCGTTTCAAACGGACATTCAACAGGGTATAATTGCTGACAATTCGTACAGATAAAATGGTGATGATGATTTTCTTTGCTGATCAACTCATAACGGTTATGCCCATCATTGAGATTAACAGGTTTTAATAAATGGTTTTCAACCATATAATTCAGAGCACGGTAGACGGTTGTCTGACTTATAGAGATATTTTCACGCTCTTTTAAATGTTCAAATATTTCATAGGCATTAAGGGCACATTTTTCTTCTAAAATGCTTATAATTTCTTTGTGATAAGTTTTTAAAGCAACCTGCCGGGCATTTTTTTTCATTTCTTCTCTTTCTAAATATTCTGAAAATCGAAAATTTTTTAAGTTATGCACTGGTTTTAATTGATACTATATCCAAGAGTATGTCAACAAAAAAAATTTTTGAACAATATCTAACGTAAAATACTCTTTAGAGCCAGGGTATAAATGCTTTTATAACAGGTATTTTAGACCATTATACTGAAATAATTAACCGTGTAAACAAATGTAACTGTTTTTTATTTTTACTATCAACTTTTATCAAATGATTGTTTTTATGCATATACAAATCAAAAGGTTGAGAAATCGGGGAGGAAAAATAATGACACTAGCTATCCAAGGAATCAAATCAAACCCATTCATTCAAAGAGTTGAAGCTGTAAACCCCTTCAAAGGCGGAGAACAGCAAGAAAGCAAACAAGTTCAGCAAGCAACAAACCCTATTCAAACACAAAGAGTTCAGCCAGATGTAGCTATGAACCACCTTCAGCAAATGGGTGTTTATGGCCAGGCAATGCTCGCAATGCAAATGGGTGGCAAAGGACAGGGTGGACCACAAGAAACAGCCGGCACACAGGCATAACAAACAAAAAAACAAACGGGTAAAACAAAGAAGGTAAGTAAGGGTTAAAGTTGGGGGACTCACAAGAAATGACACAATCAAGAAATAAAGTTAATAAAGCAATCTTGATCACCGGAACAGTTCTCTTAATAGCAGTTTTCTCTAACGTCGCAGCCACAATCAACACCTCAGTTAATTCATTCACTGGCAGCTCCTGCGTCGTATCAGCTTTCGCTGGCTAATCTAAATAACTTCATTAAGAAACTAACCCGAAAAGATTATAAATAAATTACCTTTAAATAAAAATCACTTTTCATTAAACAAAGCAATAAAGAGTTCCTATATTGGAATAAGCTAGTTTAATAGTATAAAGTTCAATTCTAACAGTGCTAATAACCTCAGTTTAATTGGAAGTAAGATACTTCCAATTTTTTTGCTTACTAAGGGGGGTAATATATTTCAATATTTTGGGGAAAAGGTTTGGTTAGCAGGCTGCTGCCGGGCCTGGTAGTTATGAGGGTATTGCTGGTGAGCTCATTTTTCTGGTGCTGTCTGAACATGTATTAGAAGCAGTAGGCGGCCTTCGGCCGCTCAGGGCCCGCCCACCCACCCTCAGGGGTCGGTTTTCAGGGCGCCGGGCTGCGCCCGGCGCCCTGAAACCCTCCTATAACAGGGAACA
>CAZFBA010000070.1:0-6013 GCA_964517135.1 uncultured Gammaproteobacteria bacterium | reverse complement strand
ATTTGGGTTTTGAAAATCGAAAAATTTTTAAGTTATTCACTGACCTTAAGAATATAATTTTGCTTATGTAAAAATATTCAATGTTAATATAATTTACAAAATACCAGTTATTCTGCTAAATTAGAATAAACAAATGTTTTGTTGAGAAGGAATGGAGGACGGTAATGTTCAAAAAGTTAACAACAGGTCTTATAGCCCTTAGTATGGCCTTAATGGTGGGGTCTTCAAGTTTTGCACAAACAGCCAGACAGCTTAATGTCTTCAGCGAAGAGCTTGTTTCACCTCTTAAGTATGATGTTAAAACCGGTGAAACACTTAATCTTGAAATTAAAAACTCCAGCAATCAAAATGTTTATTTCAGGGTACCTTTGATGGATGTTTCTGTTGAAATACCTAAAAATTCCAGAGTTGTTGTGCCTATAAACTTTTCAAATCCGGCTGATAAAAACATCTGGTTTATCGTTCAGCAAGAAGGAAGCAATAATAAAACAGGTCAATTTGCTGTAATTGATTATACTGTTAAAGTTCCAACATCGAATGTAGATAGAATTGATACATCACCATTAAATGATATTATCAATTATGATACAACCTTTGTATATGAAGAAAAGCCAGAACCAGTTTACAGAACTACACCCAGTGTATCAACCTATCAGCCTTCTTATTCTACTTCATCAGGGCCGGTAGAAAAACCAATCTATACTGAACCTGAGCCTGAACCAGTTTCAAAGCCTGTTTCAAAACCTTCGACAGGTGGTTATGTCAGAGGTTACTGGTAAGGATAACAGAGGAGGCCTGAAGCTCAGTGAGAGCTTATATCTTACTTATATTGATAATATTAGCCAATTTTGTTTCTTTAAAAGCAATTGCTATAGAAAAAAATAGTATTGTAATTAATATACCTTCCCGTACGCTTGACCTTTACGTGGATGGTAAGGTTAAAAAAACTTATCCTGTGGGTGTTGGACGTGCACAGTTCCCGACACCCACAGGCCAGTTTAAGGTCATTAGAAAAGTTGTAAACCCGGGATGGGAAAACCCCTATAAACCTGTAGGCTATTCAAGAATACAGGCAGGTTCCACTAACCCGCTAGGCACAAGATGGATTGGGTTTAAAGCTGATAGCAAAGGCGAATTTGGAATACATGGAACCGATAGCCCCCAGTCTGTAGGGAAATTTAGCTCCCACGGCTGTGTTAGAATGCTGGTAGAAGACGCAGAAGAACTTTTTGAATACATCAATATCAATACGCCAGTTCATGTTACTTATAACACCGCAAGAATAAACATACAGGATTCAAAAGTCTATATTTCACTCTATCCTGATGCCTATAACAGAGGCGAAACAACCATACAACAACTAAGAAACATTATTCAAAATTTAAATACGCAGGTTCTGTGGAATGCATCTATTGCCCTGTCTGCAATTAATTCAAACGCCAGAGAACCAGTTAAAATAGGAACCATAATTGATGAAACAGATTTTTATTAAATCATTTACATTATTACTAATATCAATAAGTGTTATTTTTATTTCAGGATGCGATAAGATCACAGTATCAGTTTTTACCAGAATACACGATGATGGAACAGCCTACAGGTCTATAGAATACGCTTATAAACCTATAAATAGCAGTCAGTTAAAGTTCATACAGAAAAACCTCCCTGATATCTTCGAAAAAGGTTTTATTTTGCCCTCAGATGAAACCTGGAAAATAGATAAAAACATCTCTTCAAATACTTTTTTTTATAAGGCTACTAAATCTTTTGAATCTATTAACGATCTTGAATCTGATTACTACAAGAAAAGTCAGTTCAATGGAGCCTCAAGAAATTATGTAAGCTTTGAAATGACTGATAATACTGATTATGTAAATTATAATTACCTTGAAATATTTAAAGATTCTGCTAATATAATAATTTTTACCAACGAGTTTCATAGATATCTTGACCTTAACAAAAAAGAAGTCTCTCAAAAACTCTATAAAATTAGCAAAAATCATATTAAAAACTTTAAATATGAAGATGCAAGAGATATTACAGAATTATTTCTGGATAAAACAACAGCCTTTAAAGAAACAGTAAATCAATTTAACATTATCGGCCCGCACGAAAAGCAACTAATGTTTGATAAAATCAATGAATTTAATAAAGACTTGAAAATAGAGACTTTCATTGACTATTTAGACAATAAAAACAACGAAAACAAGAATTCAAAATTAATAAAAATGTTTCGACTGCGCAATGCAGGGCTCTCAGAAAAAGAAAAGGAAAAACTATATAATGACCTGAAAAAACTTGTTAGAGAAGAATTCAGGGCAGTTGCTATTGCCAATAAGGTAGATCCACTGGGAGCTTATTATACCAGTATTGATATGTTTAACCAGTATTCTTTTCAATATACTCTTCAATTGCCAGGAACTATTACAAAAACAAATGGAAATCAAATAAATGAGAATACTGTCAGCTGGCAATTTGAACCAGAAGATTTCTTTAACCACGATTACCCTATCATCGCTAAATCTTACCTGCAAAAAGAAAAATAAGGATCCAGTGCTTAACCAGGATGATAGATTTTCTGGATTTCGATTTTTAAAAAATATTTAAATTTGTTAACCTGCCAGCAAATCCGGTATCATAAGGCATACTGCATATGAAAGATTATGTTGAACAACAAATATATGCATCAACAGATAACAGTGGTATATTAAAAATGACTTATGATTTTCTAACACACTGGAGGTAAAGGGTGTATACGGCCGGCAAAGTCGTTGAAGTACTTAAAAATATAGGGGTAACGCCAGAGCAAATTGGCCAGTGGGAAAGATATTTCGGTATTCCGGTACCGCATGATACTCAGGGCAAAAAGTATTACAATGATTCACATATTAAATTTTTCAAAAACGTCAAGAAATACCTGGCACTGGGGTATAAATTATCTGATATTAAAAGCCGTCTCAATGCTGAAATACCTGCACCGTCACCACCAGTTAAAAAAAGCCCCGACCCTAAAACAACAAAACCTTTAAATAAGCCAATAATTAACAATGCTAATCTCAAAACTCCTGATAAAGGAACACTTCATCTTATTATGCTTGTTGAAAGGCTTATGGATGAGAAAAACCAGTTGCTTACGGAAAGAGATTACCTTTTAGAACAGATACATGTGCTTGAAATGCAAAAACAGCAAATCAGCAAAGCCTCTCTGGAATATATCGATCAGCTTTCAGAAAAAGAAGAAAAAATAGCTTCTCTTGAAAAAGATATGGAAACAACCATTGCAAGCGTTTCAGCAGAGGCCTTCACCGGATCCTGGAGTGGCAGAGCAAAGCTTATAAAGGTGGTTTTTGACTCCATTGAGGCTGATATACCCCGTGAACGCACTAAATCTTTTAAAGTTACAGACCCTCCAAAACGACTTTATCATAATATGGCCGTTTTTATGAGTTCTTTTCAAAATAGCGACGACCCTTACTGGGAACGAACAGAAACCTATAGACTGGCCTTTAACAATAACCATGAGCTAACAGGCGAACTCGATGTAGAGTACTTCGTGGATGATGTTTGCGTGGCCAAAGCTATTTATTCTATATTATGCACTAAAAAATAAGCCCTGCCTTTTACTAACCCTGAGGTTCAGCGTTTGGCCTGGTTTCGATTTTTGGTTTTGATGGGTTTCCTGTATCAAGTTTAGGTAAAATAGCTTTGTTTACTGTGTTTGAAGGGGTATACTTTTTAGGTTCTGTTCCTTCAACAAACTTTTTCTCGACAGCATTCGGCGTATCAGGGTTAGCTAAAAGCCCTGTCAATGGATCAATGCGTTTTGTGACTATCTTTGAGGGCTTTTCAAATGTCCTTGGGGGTATATTAACTATTTCATAATATTTTGACGAAAAATCTTTCCATACTTTTGCACAGTTGCTGCTAAATACCCCTTTAAGAGGTTTGTTAGCATCGTTACCCATCCATATAGCTGTAACAGTATCTGGCGTAAAGCCTGTAAACCAGATATCCCTGATTTCATCAGAGGTACCTGTTTTGCCTGCAACAACACGATCATTTAATTTAGCACTTCTACCAGTACCTTTATCTACAACATCTACCAGAATGTCTGTTAGTATAGTAATAGAGTGTGAATCAATAACTTTGGTCGGGTGAGGCTGGTTTATTTCAAGAACTTTGCCCTGACTATCTTCAATTTTTCTAATGACAATAGGCTCAATATAGATACCGCCTCTTGCAATGGTTGCAAATGCTGTTGCCAGCTCAATAGGTGGAATGCCTGATGAGCCAAGACAAATAGAAAGATTTCTATCTATATGAGACTTAATACCAAGCAGTCTGGCTGTTTCAATAATTGCATCTGTCCCGATTTTATTGGCAATTCTTACAGTAGGAGTGTTTCTTGAAAGATAGAGAGCTTTCTTAACTGGCATATTACCCATATATTTCTTATCCCAGTTGTGGGGGCTCCAGCTGGTCCAGCCATCTGAAAGTGTTATAGGTGCATCTTGAATCATTGTATCAGGTGTAAAGGCACCCTTTCTAAAGGCTGTAAGATATACAACCGGCTTAAAACTTGATCCTAATGCACGTTTACTTTGAGTAGCCCTGTTAAAATTGCTTTTTTCAAAGTCTACACCACCAACAATAGCTGAAACATATCCATTATCAACATTAATAGTTACAAGTGCCCCCTGTTTAACCTGTGTATAAGCAGGCATATTTTTTACAGCATCCTGAATAACCTTTTCAGCAAGACTTTGCACTTCAGGATCAAGTGTTGTATAAACTCTCAGCCCTCCACGTCTTACAACGTCTTTGCCATAAGTTTTTTCAAGTTCCTGAATAACATAAGTAACGAAATATGGGTGTTTACTGGATTGCTCATACGGTGGAACAAGGTTGAATTTATACTCAATAGCTTCTTTATATTGTTTTTCTGTTATATAACCATCATTTAACATTTTTTGCAAGACTATGCCCTGACGCCACTTAGATTTATCAAAATTAGTATACGGTGAATAATCACTGGGTGCTTTGAGAAGCCCGGCTAACAATGCAGACTGGGCTAAATTAAGCTCGCTTGCAGGTATTCTAAAATATCGTCTGGCAGCTTTTTCTATTCCATATGAACGATTGCCCCAGTAAACCTGGTTTAAATAGAGTTCAAGTACTTTATCTTTATTATAGCGATTTTCTACCCTTACAGAAAGTATTGCTTCAGCAATTTTTCGCTGAAGAGTCTTTTCAGAGGTAAGAAATAGATTTTTAACAAGCTGCTGGGTTATCGTTGAGCCACCCTGAATAGAATCTCCTGTTTTAAAATTGATTAAAAGCGCTCTGAATATACCTTTAAGGTTAATGCCGTGGTGTTCATAAAACATATCATCTTCTGTAGAGAGAACAGCTTTTTGTAGGTTTCGTGAAATTTTGCTTAAGGGCACAACTACCCTGTCTTCATCCCCGTGAATATTGGCAACAAGTTTATCATTAATATCATAAATAAGTGTTGTTTCTGAGGGTTTGTGGTTTTCAAGCAAACTGACATCCGGCAAATTTTGCGCAGTAGAAGCAATAGTATGCCCGAGATTTATTGAAATAATTGCTATACCTACTATAACAAATAATATAATAGTCATAACAATTAGTGAGTAAGCCTTTTTCCTTGTTATTTCTGATCGTGTAGGAATATCAAGGGGTGAGAGTTTGTTTTTATCCGGCATAGTTATCACCTGTTTAATGTTTGTTAAACTTTTCTAGTAATATTATCTTACAAATATATTAAAAAGTCTTGTTAATAAAGTCTTGTTAACAACTTCCATTATTGAAGACTAATGCATAACTATAACAATAGACTTTTTGGTTTCGATTTTCAATAATATTAAAGTGAAAATATGGGTTGAACGAGCCGATTGGCCCTGGTTTTCAATGCACGTATACGAAGTTAGCAAGCCAGTAGTGAAAAGTTTTTGCTTCTTTTTTAAAAAGAAGAGACCCCATGCCTTCCTTT
>CAZFBA010000069.1:0-8529 GCA_964517135.1 uncultured Gammaproteobacteria bacterium | reverse complement strand
TCCCAGGCTGCGCCTGCTCGTTCAACCCATATCTTCACTTTTTAAATTTTTGAAAATCGAAAACAGAAAATTGATTGTTATAGTTATACATTAGTCTTAGTAATAAGATTCCAGAGGTTACAGGGCAGGTGTTTTTATTTGTATTTCTAGTTAACCTCTGAGGGCTCAGGAAACTTGTCTGTAGCCTGTCTGAGCATATATGCCAGAATATTAGCCCCTTCAAAGTTACACTGCTCAAGATCCCGGGCTGCTGCTTCTGTGTCATACTTTACATAACGATGCTCAATATCAAATTCACGCTGTTCAATCTTTGATAGATCAAGCATTACATAAACCGCCCTGGGGTTCTCTTCAAAAGGACGGCCTACAGATCCAACATTAACAACCGTTTTACCTGCAGTCTGATGAATAACAGGATAATGTGTATGCCCACAAAAGATCAACTTAGCCTCTACACCTTCTACCATCTCTTCTAAGGTCGAATATCTCACGTTAGGAAAGATACCCTCATCGATTTTTCTGGGGCTGCCGTGAACAAACAGCATTTTCAAACCGCCAATCTCTTCTTCATGCTTTAAAGGCAAATTATCTAAAAAGTCTTTATCAATATCATCAAGTACTTCCTGAGAATATCTCAGTGCATTTGCCATAATTTCATTTTTAGGCATATATGGATCACCAGCAGCATTAGTTGCTCTTACAATCATCTCATCAGTGTTTCCCTGGATAATTACGTGATCCAGAAGATTTTCTCTTATAAAGTCCAGTGTCTCTTTTGGTTGAGGACCACAAAAAGCTAAATCACCCAGTATGTACACCTTTTCTATTTCTTTCTCTTCTATATCTTTTAATACTGCCTGAAGTGATCTTAAATTTCCGTGTATATCTGATATAATAGCTAATTTCATTGATTTACTCCTTCCTGTTATTTTACCTGGTGGTCTTCTTTTTCTTTATATTGCCTGTGAATATTATCAACACGTGACTTCAGAACCATTTCATCAATAGCTTTCAGAATACCAGTATATAAAAAAAGTGCCAGGATCGGTACCCACATAATGCGGGCCCCCAGAATATCTGTTGTAGTCACAGGATAAAAACCACTTATAAAGGATGGCATGTAAGCCATAACTCTATCAAGCACAAACGAAACAGGAAAACTTAATATTTCAGATATGTTTAAAATTAGTTGAACCGGAGATTCTATTACAGACTTAAATACTGGCGGCAGTATACCTGCAAACAAGTTGTATAGAGCATCAAATGCCAGTATCAATATACCGGTAATATAAGCAAGGCCAATGGTTGTACGTATTATGTTCATTTCTAACCTCTGGAAAAAACTTCAACATCAAGATCATAATAACCTTCTACAAAGTAGGCTGCAGAACCTATCATAGCAGCATTATCAGTACAATAAGCAAAAGGCGGAGCATAAACATTATATTTATCTTTCAGGTTAAAAAATTTATCTCTTAACCCACTATTTGCAGCCACCCCACCAGCCAGTACAAGTGTATTCAGGTTAAATTCTTTACTTGCTTCAAGGGTTTTGCGTAGCAGTGCTTCTGTGACAACCTCCTGAAATGAAGCAGAGAGATCATCAGAATTGATATCTCCTCTATGTTTCTGCAATAACCTTAAAACTGCTGTTTTAAGACCACTAAAACTAAAGTTATAACCTTCTACCCTGGAAATAGGTAAATCATAAGCCTTTTTATTTCCATTTTTGGCTGCCTTATCTATGTTAGGCCCTCCAGGATAAGGGTAATTTAGCAGTCTTGCTACCTTGTCATACGCTTCTCCTGCAGCATCATCAACTGTCTGACCAATGATATGCTGATCAAGATAAGATTTCACATAAATAAGCTGTGTATGACCTCCACTGACAAGCAAACACAAAAAAGGAGGTTCAAGCTCAGTATCAAGGTAATTAGCACAAACATGTGCCTTAAGATGATTAACACCAATAAAGGGTATGTTTTTAGCAAAGGCTATGGCTTTTGCAGCTGATACCCCTACCAGAAGAGCACCCACAAGGCCAGGACCCAAAGTTGCTGATACGGCTGTAACATCATTGATAGTTATACCTGCTTTTTTGAGTGCCTCATCAATAACAAAATTAATAGATTCAAGATGTTGACGGGCTGCTACCTCGGGCACAACACCACCGTAGACCTGATGAATATCAATTTGTGAAGAAATAACACTGGATAAAACCTTTCTTCCATTTAAGACCACTGCCGCAGCTGTTTCGTCACAGCTAGTTTCCAGTGCCAGCATAAGCTGATCACTATTTACATCAGGGCCTATAGCAATCTGTTCTCCTGAGAGTGGTTTTGTAAGCAGTTTATAAGACATATGTATTACACATTAAATTTAATGTTAATGATATCGCCATCCTGCACGGTATAAGATTTGCCTTCCTGTCTGAGGAGACCTTTATCTCTCGCTTTTGAGAGTGCCTTCACAGTCATAAAATCATCATAGCTAACTGTTTCGGCCCTTATAAAACCTCTTTGCAGATCTGTATGTATCTCTCCAGCAGCGTTTACAGCTTCAGTACCTCTAGTAATGGTCCAGGCTTTTACTTCATCTTCTCCTACTGTAAAGAAAGAGATGAGGCCGAGCATATTATAGGTTTTACGAATAAAGGTATCTCTTGCAGGTTCATCAATGCCATATTCTTTGAGAAATTCTTGCTGTTCTTCTGGTTCCATTTGAGAGATTTCCATTTCGAGTTTGCCGCAGAATTCCATAAATTCGATTCTGGCATTAGCAGCAAATTCTTTTAAAATTTGAGTTGGCGGGTTCTCTATCTGGTCTTCGCTCAAGTTTGCAAGCAGTATCATAGGTTTCTGGCTTAAAAAGCAGTATCCTTTGAGAATTTTCTTTTCTTCTTCAGTCAATTCTACTGATCTAATTGGCTTTTCAGACTCGAGTATGGTTTTTAGTCTTTCCATCAGTTCTTTTTCTAATAGCATTTCAGTTGTTTTCTTTCTGGTCAGCTCTTTAGTTATTCTATCAATTTTGTTATCGACCAGAGCAAGGTCAGACATAATCAGTTCGAGTTCAAGTATTTCAGCATCTCTTACCGGGCCAACAGTGCCATCAGGGTGGGGTACAGTATCATTATTAAAGACACGACACACATGCACTAGGGCTTCTGACTGTTTTACTTCTTCAGAAAACATTGTGTCTTTCTTTTTAGTGTTATCCTTTACTATTCCAACGAAATCCTGAAAGGTTATTTCAGCAGGTGTTTTCTTTTTAGGCAAGAATATATCAGATAAAATATCTACTCGTTTATCTGGAACCCTTACGACAGCGATATTGGGTGCAGCTTTTGCTGTTGTAAATGAACCTGTCTCAACATCAGACCGGGTTAAAGTATTGAATACAGTTGATTTGCCTGAGTTTGATAAACCTATAATAGAAATTTTCACTTTATTACCTTTTTTTGTGGCTGTGGTCTTCTCAAAGGGTTATATGGTAAACGGAAGCGCAAGTCAAGAACTCACCAGCACTAAAGCTTCAAAAATTAACATAACGAAATACCCTATCGTCAAAATTCTTAAAACAAATGTGTATCAGGGCACAACCTTCTGTTAATTTCGCCAACCATAATATTTTTAGTTGTCTCCGCAAATAAATAGTTAATTAATGAAACATTATGTATTAAAAATCTTTACAAATTATCTTGAAGGAGTATTATAAAGTATATCATAACTGAAGCTTAACCATTTCAGGGGGCAAAAAGAAAGAATAAGAGGCTGATAATTAGGGTCTGATTGGGGCTGTACCGGGGGAGTAAGAGTTTTTTTTCAGGAAACTAGTTTTCATAACAACATTTCAAAAAATGTAAATCCTGTGTTTTCTCCGGGTTCTTAAATTTGAACAATGAATTCAGGCCAGAAAATAATATTTAGTTCGATAAATTTATTTTGGGGGAAGAGAATTTTATGCGTATTGATTTTGTAGCACATCCTTTTGTGAAAACCAGAAGCAATAAGGAAATACCGGTATTAAAAGAAACCAAAAACACTGTATCAGCACCTGACAAGCTGTCATATCTTGATATACCAAAGATTGCCTTCAGCGGAAAAATTATCAGGGGCCCTGAAGATGAAAAACAAAAGCTGGGAAGGTTGAATGCTGTACCTATCTTTATTAATGCCCGGTCTTCACGGTTTAATTTAGAAAAACCTCAAATTCCTGCACTGAAAGAAGTTCAGATGTTTGTCTACCCTCAGGATCCACTGGTATCAAAACCAGAACTTGTTAATTTATCTTCAGAGAAAGGTTTTCTAAAAGGCCCAGAAGGCGAAAGGGTTAAAATAGTTGATTATGGCAGACCACTTGCAGAGCCGAATGAACGAGGAAACTTCATTTATCCGGCTAATACAAATCAATTTGACCAGGCTAACGCCTTTGCACTGGTCAATAAAACCTTAAGTATGTATGAAGACCTGCTCGGCAGGAAAGTTAAATGGGGATTCGATAGAGACCAGCTTCAACTTTATCCACATGCTGGCAAAATGATGAACGCATACTACAGCAGGAAGGATGCAGCTATTAAATTATTTGAATTTGTTAGACCTGATACAGGTAAAACAGTAAAAACCTGCCAGTCATCTGATATTGTATCTCACGAAACAGGACACGCTGTCCTTGATGGGCTAAAACCCAAGTTTCTTGAAAACTTTGGATTTGGAGTTGCCGGTTTCCACGAAGCTTTTGCAGATACATCAGCAATGCTTCTAGGCCTGCAAAACGATGGCCTCATCAATCGCATGCTTGAGGTAACCAAAGGCGACCTCACAAAAGAGAATGTCATTGCCTCTCTTGCAGAAGAATTCGGGGATGCTATCCATAAAAATGACTATGACCCGACCAATGACCATATACAGTACCTTCGTAACGCTATAAACTTTTTTAAACAAAAGCCATATAAAGAAATGCCTTACCGTGACCGTATGAATGATGATACGGTTCTGGGTCTTGAGTCTCACAGTTATTCAAGGCTCTTCCTGGGAGCTAATTATGATATTCTTGTTGGCCTTTATGACAAAAACAAACCTGGGGAAAATATTGATACTCAAAAATTTGCACTGATGAAAGCCAGAGACAACTTTGCAAAACTGTTTGCCAGAGCTATCGATTTCTCTCCTGCCGGTGAAGTAGACTTCAAAGATATGGCTATCGCTATGATAAAAGCTGATATCATTGACAATAAAGGCCAAAACCTCGATGTAATCGAAAAAGTATTTGTTGACAGAAACATTCTGAAACCTGAAGATGTTAGTGCTGTTAAAGAAGAAATGAATGCTTTGCCACAGATCAAATTGCCAGAAGGACTTACGTCACCAGCAAACATTTTACAATTTGTCAATGACAACAGAGAAGCCCTTGGCATACCTTCAGACATAAGACTGAAGCCTGAAGAAGCCTACATAAACAGCAAAGGTGAAAAACATGTTGTGCTGACTTATGACAACCCGACAATACTTCAGGGGCCAGAGTTTGGAAGGTATCAAGGCCAGATGGTCAATATACTTGGAACAGCAGCCCTCAACTTCGATCAGGACGGCAACCTGATAAATAATACCTTTAAAAAGATTGATAAACAGGTGAAAGAAGATGTATTATACGCCATATCTCTAATGATACAAAACATGAGAGTTCAGGGCGACCAGGGCGATGAAGGCCTGAAAACACATCTTGAACCTCAACTGTTACTCAAAAAGTCTGAACTCGGTGATTATAACGAAATAGTCAAACAAGCATTTATCTCTGACCCAATAAATCCTGAAAAACGTGGTATCAAGTCACTGGGCGAATACTTCAATAAGCTCAAAAACGAAGCATCCAGCACTCAATAATATAAAAACACGCTATTACAGGGGCACTGTTCGTTGTAAACAGTGCCTCTGTTTTATATTTATACTGATCCTTGAAAGTAATGTATAGATTCCAGATTATAGTACTGAATTCCATCAGCATATATTAATTTTTTACGTGGAATGGTATAAAACGTCAGGAGTATTTTAGAATTGATAGGCGAACCTATCTTCACTTATAAATTTTTTGAAAATCGAAACCAGAAAAATCTGTCATTCTGGTTAGAAGAAGTTATTTGATTCAGGTTTAAAGAATTTTTACCCGAAATGTTTATTATTGCAGTATTAAAGAAGACAGAATAGGCTAATATTCAGCAAAACTACCGGAGCGAACTTAGTTCGCTCCGGTGAGAGTCTTTATTTCATACTAATTCAGGCATTAGATAAACTATCGCCATTACCAGGAGAGCTTTTAGCCTGACGTGACAATCCAAAATAAACATTTGATCGATTGCTTCGCTTCGCTCACAAGACATTATAGAATCAACGTCATAAGTAATCAGATTTCAGAAAATATTGGGCTAGAATTGTTTAATTTTTTATGTCGTTTAGTATATCTTGAAATTTATTATTATGCCCCGTGTTAAGCATTTCAGAATTAATAAAAGCCCTGTTTAAACAGGGCTTTTATTTTCAACAAGTTAAATTAAGCTTTTATAAAATGGGAAGATATTCTTCGAGTTCAAATTTACTTACTTCAGTAGCATATTTGCTCCATTCAAGCTTTTTATTGGCAATAAACCTTTCAAAAACGTGGTCTCCAAGACACTCTCTAACCAGCTGAGATTTCTCCATGGCCATTACGGCTTCTAAAAGACTTCCTGGCAGGCTTTCAATGCCTTTTTCAAAGCGTTCTTGCTCGGTTAATTCATAGATATCTACTTCAACAGGTGGTTCTAATTCATAGTTTTCTTCAATGCCCTTAAGACCAGCAGCAAGCATTACAGCAAATGCTAAATAAGGGTTGCAGGCTGGATCAGGAGATCTTAACTCAAGTCTTGTGGCATTTTCTTTGCCAGGCTTGTATTGCGGTACTCTTACCAGGGCAGATCTGTTTCTCTTGGCCCATGCTATATATACAGGAGCCTCAAACCCTGGTACCAAACGCTTATAGGAGTTTACCCACTGATTGGTTATAGCAGTAAATTCTTTAGCATGCTTGAGTATACCGGCTATATAGGCTTTACCCATTTTAGACAGGCAATATTCGTCTGTGGTATCGAAGAAAGCGTTTTTATCTCCTTTGAATAATGATTGATGGGTATGCATGCCACTGCCGTTAATACCTGCTATCGGTTTGGGCATAAAGGTAGCATAAACACCGTGTTTTCTGGCAACTTCTTTGACTACCAGGCGATATGTCATAGAATTATCAGCCATTGTCAGGGCATCTGAGTATCTTAAATCAATTTCGTGCTGACTGTAAGCTACTTCGTGGTGTGAATATTCTACTGAAATACCAAGTTGTTCGAGATCAAGAACTGTTTCTCTTCTTAGATCGCTTCCTATATCAAGGTGTGTTAAGTCGAAGTATCCGCCTTTATCCAGTACTATTGGCTCTCCGGTATCTTCTTTAAAATAGAAAAATTCAAGTTCTGGCCCAATATAAAATGTATAACCAAGTTTTGTAGCTCTTTCAAGCTGTCTTTTCAAAACGTATCTCGGGTCTCCTACATAGGGTGTGCCGTCAGGGTTAAGTATATCGCAAATCATACGGGCTGTTTTAATTCCTTCATTTCTCCATGGCAGAATTTGAAAGGTTGTAGGGTCTGGCATGGCAATCATATCGCTTTCATGAATACGGGCAAAACCTTCAATGGATGATCCGTCAAAGCCCATACCTTCTTCAAGGGCATTTTCAAGTTCTTCAAGGGTTATCGCAAAACTTTTGAGAAAGCCCAATACATCCGTAAACCATAGCCTGATAAACTTGACATCCTGGTCACGGGCGACCTTTAAGACATATTCTTTGTCTTTTGTTGTTGGGTTTACTGTTGTTTCCATATTCTATTCCTCTTTAAATAAACTAAACATTGATTTTATCTGATGATTATTGCATTTTATTTCAGATATGCTCCTGAGTAAATGACTTAAGTAATTTCCGGTCACTATAATTGACTTTAAAGTCTTATTGTTTCCTGTTTTTTTCCTTTATGTTAAATTCAGGTTTCAGATGTAAAGATATATTTAATAAAAAAGTTTTAAGTATAAAAAGGCTTGCTATGAAAGCTTTTCACTTATTGCTGTTCTATTAATAAGAATTAATACTATGAAATTTATCTCTATACAAATCTTTTTATTTTCTAATTATCACTAATGAGATCTCTGAATAATTTAAAAGTTCACAGATTCAAGAAATTAGTGTCTGTTTTTGCTTGAATCAGTAATATCTTAATTAATCAGAGGTTCCTAATGTCTGATCACTGGTGTCCGGCAAAAGATTTTATTTAGATGTATAAAACCTCTCATAATATCTGTTTTGGATTAGAAAATTTTATAGTAAGTTAAATTAAAGAAACTGGCAAAAATTATTAAACAGGGTTCAGCGAAGAGATAGGTCGGGTTTGGTTTTTGGCCCGCAGGCCCAAAAACCAAACCCTCAGAAAAAATTTAACCAGACAGTAATGTT
>CAZFBA010000068.1:0-9612 GCA_964517135.1 uncultured Gammaproteobacteria bacterium | reverse complement strand
AACCCCCGACACTAATTTCTTGAATCTGTGAACTTTTAAATTATTCAGAGATCTCCTTGATATTCACCAATCTTTTTTGTTGTTAAAATAAGGCTGTATAATTATCAGTTAGAGGTGGGAGGAATTATGCAAACAGCTGATGTAGTGGTTATTGGCGGGGGCGGTGTAGGTTTAAGTGTGCTTTATTACCTCATGAAAGGTGGATGCAAGAGTGCTGTGCTTGTAGAGAAAAATATGCTGGCTTCAGAATCTACGGGCAAAAGTGCAGGCGGTTTTAGAAAACAGTTCAGTACTGAAATAAATATTAAAATGTCTAAATTTTCATCTGATGTTTTCTATCATCTCAACGATGAGCTTGAACTTGACACTTTGTTTCATCGTAAAGGCTATTTATTTCTAATAAAAGATAATAACCAGCTTGAAATTTATAGACGAAATGTAAATCTTCAAAAATCTTTAGGAGTAGATGTCAGTATTATAAGCCTGGATGAGGCTAAAGAAATTGTACCTGATATTTATACAGAGGATGTTGTGGCTTCAACTTATTGCCCTTCTGATGGTTATACTGATCCCTATGAGATAGCGCAGGGATACGCAAGACAGGCCCGTAAGCTGGGAGCTAAAATAATGGAAAAAACTTCTGTAACAGCCATTAATACTGAGGGAGATAAGGTAATTTCAGTGGAAACAGAAAAAGATAATATCTCAACCCCTGTAGTTATAAATGCAGCAGGCCCATGGGCAGGAGAAATTGGTAAACTTGCCGGCCTTGATTTGCCTATTAAGCCTTACAGAAGGCAAATTTTTACTTCAGGGCCATTCAAACCATTTAAAGAAAAGGGTTATATGCTTCCTATGGTTGTTGATACCAGCGGAGTATATATGCGATCAGAAGGTGATTGCATCCTTATGGGCTATGCAGATAAGTCTGAGCCACCGTCATTTAACCAGAATCTTGAATGGGGCTTTTTAGATAAACTTGTTGAACCTGCAATGACCAGAATACCAGCTTTTGAAGATCTTGAAATCAATGATGGATGGGCTGGGTTGTACGATACGACCCCTGATCACCATGCGATACTGGGTGAAGTGCCTGAACTAAAAGGTTTTATTATGGCTGCCGGCCTTTCTGGCCACGGTTTTATGCATTCTCCGGCTATTGGTGTTACTCTGTCAGAGTTAATACTGGAAGGAAAGCCTAAAAGTGTTGATATATCTCCGCTCACTATTGAACGTTTTAAAGATGGCGGCAAAGGTATAGAAGAGGTAGCAGTAATATAGGGTAATTACCCGAAGCCTATTTTCTAAAATGGTAAACCTAAAATAAAAAAAGAACTTATTGTCCTATATTAATTTACCTTTTTAGTAATAAAAGTTAAAATTTTACCAAAAAGTATTGCGTTTTTATATACAACTGCTATAATATTTATTATAGCCAAGTTAAATATCAGTGTTCGGGCAATCAGGGTTACCAAAGAAAACAAGAAGGGGTCTTATGAAAGCATTAGAGTTATTTGCGGCATTTATAATAGCATCATTCCTTTTCTTTATGGTATCAACCGTTCTTGAATTATCCTCATTAAACACAACAACCCCTCCCCTAATACAAGAGATGGCCGGTATACACGGCTAAGTTAGATAATCTACCTGCTTTCCTTGACCCAAATCCTGTAATGCCCGAACACTTATTATTTTTTCAAAATACTTATACCATTACAACCAGTAACGGCAGATGTTATAGTCTGTTTAGGAACTTTTCAGAAATTATTGCATCTATACTTTAAAATAGATGTATTATTTAATTGGTTATTAATATATTTAAACCCTGAGGTAAAAGTATGGTAAAGTATTTAGCAGGTATAATTGCTTTATTAGCAATATTTATACTTTTAAGCCTGCCTGTAAAAGCTGATAATAATGTAGAGCAGGCTATTTCCAGATTAAATTCTCTTGATAAAAACGAACGCATGGAAGGCATCAGGCTTTTAACACAGCTTGATACAGCCAGATCGACTGAAGGGCTGATAGCTTCAATATACAACCAGGATGAAACCATCAGGTATCTTGCTATTTATGAACTCACTAAAAGAGCCAATAACAGCAGTAATAGCGCAAGAGCAACAGAAGGCCTGATTGCAGCCCTCAATAGCCCTGATAAAGATATTAGAAAAACAGCTATTGAAGGTCTTGTGGAGGTTAACAATCAAAGAGCTGTTGAAGGATTAATACACGGGCTTAATATTGCTGATCAGAAAGTTCAAAAGATAGCTACAAAAGGCCTTGTCAAAAAAGCGGGCCAGGTTACTTTTAGAGATCGTGCCGTTGAAGGGCTTATACATGCGCTTGATAACCTGAATACTGAGATAAGAATCATGGCAGTTAAAGCTCTTGCAGATATAAAGATACCCCGGGCAAATGAAGGCCTTAAAAAGGCTACCTATGACCAGAATACAGAAGTTAGAAACATTGCAAAACAGCACCTGAAAAACTAAATATTTAAAGATTTAAAGTAAGTATATTAAGTCAGCAAGCCAATTGTGAAAAGTTTTAAGTTATTCAACATTTATTACTAAAATGTTTGTCTTTTTCTCTCAAAAAAATGCTTATTTTTCAGTGCTTTTAAATTTGCTGCCTCTCGTGTAAAATTTTTAGTGTAAAACTAAATGCCGCTTATTAAACTTCAGTCTTTTATATGATTTCAAATTATTCTCAGCCAGGCATAATAAAGTTTAAATGGATTTCTGTGTTTTAATAAGCTAAAAACCAGATAACACTAGAGGACGGGGTCAATGTCAAATTTAAAAAAGATTGAAATATTTATAGTAATAACCTGTTTTATAATGCTTGTTTTAATAATTGCAGAGCCTGTATTTAATTTGCCAGTAAGCAACTTTGTAATTGCTTCTACAGGGTTGTTTTTTCTAGTTGTAACCCTGCTTCTCATAGAATTTACTGTATCAAGGTCAATAATAAATGAACTAATAAGCTTTAAAAATATGTCTGTAGAGATAACAAATTCTCTTAAACAAATGATTGAAACCAGTGAAATGTCTACAACATGTTCTGAACAGGTTTCTGAAAACCTTATAAAGGTATCAAAAGCCTCTGATGAGCAATCAGATATGATATCACAGACTTTCAACAATCTTGAACTTATTTCAGAATTGATATCAGAAACAGAAAAAAAGGCAACTGAGGGCACTAAACTTGTTGATACAACGATACACAGCATGGAATCAATCAATGAAGCAGTTTCAGATATCTCAAGAGAAGTAGATGAGCTTAATATAGACTCAAATAAGATAAGCATTATAGTTGAACTAATTTCAGATATAGCTTCTCAGACAAATCTTTTATCCTTAAATGCTGCGGTAGAAGCTGCCCGGGCCGGAGAACATGGTAGAGGTTTTAATATTGTTGCAGAAGAAGTAAGAAAGCTGGCCAGGCAGTCAGAAGATGCAGCAAAGCAAGCCTTTCAGTTGGTTAATTCTATATCAAACAGAATTCAAGAAGTTGCAGCCTGCACAGAGCAAAGTGTTAAGCAGGTAAACCAGGGTTCTAAATATGCCAATGATACCTCCAGAACCTTTTATGAGATTAAAGGTCTTCTTAGTCAGCAGGTTGCAAAGTCAAAAGAGATTCTGGAACTGGCAAACAATATACTTGAAGCAGCCAGAGACAATTCTCGCAATGCTTATGATATTTCTAATTCTGCAAAAAGCCAGACAGAAATAAGTCAAAAGATTTCAGAAAATGCTAAAGACCTTTCTGAAATTGCCGTAAAGCTTTCCAGTCTTGTTGAAAAAGGTGACCAGAACTAAATATACTCTCTGTACATACTTTTTACAATTTCTTGCCTTGCAATAAGCTAATGTTCCGTTCAATTTTATTTTAACAGTACGTTGTATTTTGGTCTTGATAAAGCGAGTATAACAATAGATTTTTGTTTTCGAGTTTTAAAAATTTTAAAAGTAAAGATATGGGTTGAACGAGCCGATTGGCCTGGACTTTCAAAGCACGTATACGAAGTTAGCAAGCCAATTGTGAAAAGTTTTTTCTTCTTTTTTCAAACAGAAAAGCCCCGTGTTTTTGCTGGAAGATGTAATTCCGTAATTAATCAGAGATTCCAAGTATATATTGTCAATCTCTGTATCGTTGTTATTTTTTCTTTAGCTGGTATTATCATTACAGACAATTTTTGTGTATGGATAAACTGGTTTTTAATCTTAAACAAGGTATAAAACAATGCTTGAAAAAGAATATATCATTAGTAACCTGCAATTTAAACAAACTAAACACGGCAAAGAATTTGTATCGTTGACTTTAACATCAAATGATTCAGATAAACTTGAATTAGATGGCAAAGTATGGGCTGAAAATGTTGATAAACTTAAAGCAAAGCTTCAAAATGGTTATATTATTAAGATAGTTGACGGCAAGCAGGATACATATAACAATATGCCACAGATTAATATTCTTGATATAAAGGTTACAGGCAAAAAAGAATGGGGGCTATCCCTTGAAAATGCAACTGAACGCTATAATGAAATACTAAACTTCATTGAAAAGAATATTACTAACGAACAGGCAAAAGCTATAACCCTTCAAACACTGAAAAAATATTCTAAAAACCCTGTTTTTTTTCAGTCACCTGCAGCTAAAAGCCATCACCATAACTACCCGGGTGGCCTTGTTCAGCACACTCTGGAACTCTGCAAGCTGGCTTATGCCATAAAAAATACCGGTCTATATCCTTCTATAGGCTGGGATATTGTCTTCAGTGCCTGTGTTTTACATGATCTGGGGAAGATATATGACTATACTATACAGTCCGGTACTATTGAAATAACACCGGCGATGAAACTTACAGGGCATCTGGTAACGACTCCCCTTGAGATATTTGATACTGCCAAAAATCTTGGGCTGGAATATACGCCTGTGTTTGATAATATACTGCATGCGGTTGTAGCCCACCATGGCAGAAAAGAATATGGTAGCCCTCAAACTCCTGAAACACCTGAAGCCTGGATCGTTCACCTGGTTGATATGATATCCAGCAGGGTAGCAGACTCAAATTCTTTTTTTGATGGTGAAGAACCAACACAGACAACATTAAAGCTATTTTAAAAATATAAAACACGAGCAAAGATGTTATTCGGTGCTGATAAAACAGTATGTTCTATGTCTCTGGAATCAGTTACCATTTGATTTACAGGTGTTATGACCTTACTTATTTTGAACTGGTGTTTCTGAAGAGTTTTCAGGCATTGGTTTTTGGTTGTTAATCTTCTTGTAATGCCACTTCATAAAAGGTATTGCTATAGCATTATTCAGTACATGAACGACTATTGGGGTCCAGAGGTTAGCAGTATAAATAAATAATCCACCAAGATAAAAGCCTATAAAAATAGCGTAAATTCCGTAGTAGATAGTTTTTCTATTACCTATATGCACCATACCAAAGGCAACGCTGGCTACAACAATACCTGTTGCCTGTTGTAAAAAACCCCTGAAAAAGATTTCTTCAGTTATGCCAGACAAAAGAGCAATCAATATTATGCCGGGGGTATTTACATTCTTTACAATGATTGATATTTCATCATATGCGACTCTTAGTTGTCTAAAAAAAGTTAAATACTTTGATAGGACAAATATTGATAAATAGTTTATACCAGCCAAAAAGGCTGTTGCTACCAGAGCAATCAGTGTATCTCTTATGTTAAGGCTAATAGCACTAATTATATCTACATTAAAAAAATATGCCAGAACAAAAGCGAGAACAATCAGTGCTCCTTCAATAATAAAGAGGGCAAAAAGCAAAGTTTTCAGTGGTATTTCTTGCATTGCCGGGTTTCCATAAAAATATGTGTTGAAACGTAAAGAAAATAAACATTTTTGTGAATTGATGTATAAAAAAAGTTCTTTTAATAGATAATTATAAGAAATACAATAGATATATTCTACAAAAGCTGTAAAATGATTGATGGCAAGTATTTTGCCTTAGTGTGACGGGTCTATCCTTTTTTTAGAAGTAATTAACGTATATTTTTTCGGTATATTAGCTAATCAGGTAGAAAAAATAAAATGGATGCTGGTATTTATCTGAGAACGATTCTGAGAAGAAAAAAGTTTTTATTTTACTGGGTTATAACAGGTATTTTTATAGCTATAGTTGCTTATTTTATTCAGCCTCCAGTTTATAAGGTTGTTTCAAAGTGGTATGTTAAGAAGGCGAGTGCAGACAGGGTATTGTCTCAGGGTATAAATGTAGGTGATACAGCTCCTATAAGGAATATTGAAGGTCTTCTTTTTGATAATTATAATAAAAGTGCTGTTTATATTGATGCTGCTATCCTTCTGTCTCCTGATGTTCTAAGGGAGATTATCAAAAGAGCTGATTTAAAAGATGAAAACGGTAAATATTTATCTGTTGAAGGTTTTAGAAAGATCTTTCAGGTTAGTGTTGATGAGGCTTTGCCTTTTATTATAGTTAAATTTTTCTTTAATGATCAGTATAAAGCCTATGAAGTTATTCAGATAGCAGAGGAAGTTTTTGTAGATAAGAATATTTCAGCAGAGGCTAAAAAGGCTGAGTTGAATAGAATGTTCCTTGAAAAGCAGGTTGAAGAAGCAAGAGAGAAAGCTATGGAAGCTTCTGAAAACCTCAGAGAATATGAAAAACAGAGCAATATTGTCAATCTTGATCTTGAAACAAAAGCTAATATAAAAAACAATGCCTCTCTTGAAGTTCAAAGAGCATCTTATCAGGCGGAACTCAACTCAATAAACAAAAAAATAATTGAGCTTAAACGAAAACTCCAGATGATTTCGCCGGGGCAGGCAATTGATAAGTCAACAATTGCTTCAGATCTTAATATTAAAATGTTACGCCAGAAGCTTGTTGAAGAAAATAGCACTCTTATTAAGTATAAAGCTAAATATACTGATAATCATCCTTCTATCAAAGAAAAAGAAGATGAAATTTTAAGTTTGAAATCTGAAATAGAAGAAAGACACCGTCAGATTACTGGTAAGTTTTCTCCTGCAGAAAAAATTGAAGACACAGGAGAGGTTAAAGGACTGTTAATAAGTCAGTATGTAACTCTTTCTACTGAAAGAGAGGCTATGCAAAGCCGAATTAGCTCTATCGATAATACTCTAAATGATTATAGAGAAAGATTGAACAATCTTCCAGTAGCTAAATATGACTTCAGTAAGCTTGTTTTTGAGGATGAATTCAATAAAACCCGCCTGGAGAATTTGAAAATAGGTCTTGAAGCTGCAAAAATAAATGAAGCCTTTGCAAAGAATACTATTAGTATTGTAAAAATAGATGAAACAAGAAAGCCTACTCCCCTGGAGCCGTGGAGCCCTGCATTTCCAAATATTTATTTGAACCTTATTGCTGGTATTATACTGGGGTGCCTTGCTGGATATACTCATATAATTATTGCCAGTGCAAAAGATACTAAAATAAGGTATTTTGATCAGCTTGAAAACTTATGTAATCTTTCTGTTAAGGAAGTTGTTAAACTAGATGCATCAAAATCCTTGAAGGATAACGTTTTGCAGGTCAATGGTTATGAAAATGATCTTTTTGAAGTTTACCGCCGATTGCGGGCGATTTTAAAAAGTCATTCAACAAAGGAAACATGTCAAATTGTAACCTTTCTTAATCCTGATTATTCAGCTTATTATACTATAGTACTATTGAATCTTGCCAGGCATACAGCATTTTCGGGGTATAGCGTGTTGTTTATTGACGCTAATGGTAGAATACCTCAAGAAGGAACATTGTTTGAGCTTGATAAAGAAGAACAGGGTTTGTCAGATTTTCTTAAAGAGCCAGAATCCAGTGTGCATGATATGATCAAAAACACCCGGCAGGTGCAGGGGTTATCTGTTATACTTGCAGGTACAAAGCCAGAAGTCTTACCAGATATGTTAAATGCTGAAAAGCTGAACAGTATACTTAAAACAATAAAAGGGTATTATAACTTTATTTTTATCAATCTGCCTTCATACAATGATTGTCCAGAAGCAGAAGAGCTAGCTGCTCTTGCTGATAAGGCATTTTTATCTCTTGTATCTGATATGACAGATGTTCAAAGCTTTATCAAACTTCAGGATAGGGTAAGTGCTTCTGGTGTTGATGTAGCAGGATGTTTGTTTATAAATATGCAGAGATAGAAATATTAACTATCCTGTTTTAGAACAAAAAAAAAGAGGGGAAACTTTTTTCCAATTTGCCCCTGCGATGTTTTCTAGCCTATTTAAGTGTTTTGGGTAAGTAGAGAGAGAGAAATTAAGGTAATTAAATAAAAACTTTTAGAGGTAGTGAGGAGTTTAGGTTTATATTAATCGTCAAACTTTTAACTGTCTGTCTTTTAACTTATATAATTATTATACTTCCTGCTTAAAAAAAAGTTCTGAGTATTCACCACGAATCGTATAGATGAAAACATCTATTTTTGAGAGATTTAAAAAGTAATTCTAATTGGAGTTTATGCGGTATAATGAGGTTATCAAAGACAAGCTTTTAGTCTTAATAGCCTGAATTCTAGTATTCAACCATTGTAATGATATCAACATCTTCTGGCAATTTAGATTTGCCATTTAAGAAAGTCAGGTCAACCATAAATGCAATAGATATAATATTGCCGCCAAGTTTTTCAATAAGCTCACAGGCCGCTTTTGCAGTTCCACCAGTAGCAAGAAGGTCGTCAATAAGAACAACTCGTTTGCCTGGCTCTATTGCGTCTTTATGAATTTCAACAGTATCAGTGCCGTATTCCAGTTCATATGTAACTTTTTCAACGTCTGCTGGCAGTTTACCTGGTTTGCGAATAATAACTACACCGGCTCCAAGGTTATAGGCCAGTGGTCCGGCAAAAATAAACCCTCTGGATTCTATGGCAGCAATGTAATCAATATTTTTATCTTTTAATTTGTCAGTAAAAAAGTCTATGATGTGTTTAAATGCTTCAGCATCTTTTATAACGGTTGTGATATCTTTAAAAATGATCCCTGGCTTTGGAAAATCAGGGATATCTCTCATTTTTGCCTTGACCAGATCTGGCATGGGTTTCTCCTTTTAAACTCATTTAATCCGCATATATTTATATCGAAAATTTTATAAAAATACCAGTAAATTTTCAAAAAGGTAATAGTAAATGAAGTCTGACATATACACCCACCCCCAACCCCCTCATAGGGGGCTTTAGGTGTATTCTACTAAACGGCATAAAAGATTAAACAATTCTAAGCCCTATATCTGTGTGCGAAGCCCGAAAAAACTCCTACAAATAGATCCTTCGCTGTGCTCAGGACACCTCAAAGGTCCTAAAGAGGCTAATAACTACCGGAGCGAACTTAGTTCGCTCCGGTGAGAGTTTTATTTATGGCTAATTCAGGCATCCAATAAACTATTATCATTGTGAGGATGGCTTTTAGCTCGACGTGATGCGGTCACTACCCCCTGAAACCCTCATTTAGCGAGTGAATAGAAGGTATAAATACTGCAACCCTTGCCTGTGCAAGCGAACGAAAACTTGAGAGAGCGTGCGAAGACAGAAAAGCAATTTTAGTCCAGTGCGGTCACGCACCCCGAAT
>CAZFBA010000067.1:0-10638 GCA_964517135.1 uncultured Gammaproteobacteria bacterium | reverse complement strand
GATCAGTGCATAACTTAAAAAGTTTTCGATTTTTAAGCCCAAATCCCGCCCACCCTAAAGGAAGGCATGGGGTCTCTTCTTTTTGAAAAAAGAAGCAAAAACTTTTCACAACTGGCTTACTGACTTCGTATACGTGCTTTGAAAGCCCAGGCCAATCGGCTCGTTCAACCCATATCTTCACTTTTAGAATTTTTGAAAATCGAAAACAAAAAGTCTATTGTTATAGTTATGCATTAGTCTTAACTATTCGGTTAAATTTTTTCTGAGGTTTGGTTTTTGGGCATACAAATTTAAAAACCGTATAGTGTTTTTTTACCCCCCGGCATCTCTATATTGAATCTGAATAATTTAAAGTTATTCAGAGATTCCTATTCTACTTCTATTGTGCCAGTTGTGGTAAAAAGTTCACCTTTAATTTTACAACCTGAGTTAGCAATAATTTTACCACTATTGGTATAGACATCACCTTCTATCAGGCAGTTATTTTCGATAACAATATTGCTTGAGTTTGTGCTGACGTCTTTAGATACTTTAACATCACTTTTTAAAGTTACATTACCTGAATTTGACCGTATACTACCAATGATAGTACTTTTAGAACCAATTTCAATTGCTCCACTATTAGTGTAGATACTTGAATTAACAATAGAATTTTCTTTTATAACGACATCTTTCTCGTTTTCAAGGATATTTTCTGTACCCTGAATTTCTTCTTCTCTTTCAGTGAACTTTTCTTCGTTATCGACCATTTAAATTGTCCCTTTGTAATATTTAACTATTTGGCTCTAATTATAATGGTAGTTTAATACAAAACTGTTTGAAATAAAATTCTGTGAAGCAAAAAGATACGTAAATATTATCATTTTATTGCAATCGAAGATTCCGCAAGCAGTATATTGGCTTCATTTATAAAGTCTTCGACATTTTTAAAATTGTTATGAATAGAAGCATATCTTAAATAAGCAGTATGTTCAAGCATTTTGAGCTGTTCAAGAACAAGTTTAGCCAATATTGAAGAGTTTATTTCACGTTTGCCGGTTTGAGCCAGTTCATTTTCAACATTTTCTACAATTTGTTCAATTTGTTCAAGGCTAAAATCACACTTATGGCAGGCAAGTTTAATGCTTGTAAATACTTTTTTTCTTGAATAATCTTCTCTTGAACCATTTTTCTTGATGACAGTAACAGGCATTATTTCTACACGTTCATAGGTTGTGAAGCGTTTTTCGCAATTTTCACACTCCCTGCGGCGCCTGATGCTTGATTTTTCAGCACTGGTTCTTGATTCTAAGACCTTTGTATTCTCATATTTACAATACGGACAAAGCATATTTCTTTTATTAGTTTCCTTTTGTAGATCCCTGAAAACAAAAAATAATTTATGACATAAAAAAGAATTTCTTAACTGACGCAGAGCATTTATATTTTAGATAAAACCTCATTCAATGTCTATCATCGATTTGTATAGCAGTCATTTAAAGAGATTTTAAAATGTTGTTTTAATAATACAATTGTATTATTTTTTTTGATTTCTTCTTTAAACAATTTGATACATATCATCAAGTTCTATATTGAATAAATAGCCTGATAAACTGGCTATATTCATCCTGCATTAAAAAAAGAGTGCTGCTAGAAGACAAATTTAATTTAAAATCGTTTGGGTTAAATCTTATTATTAGGTATAATTTTTTCTTGAAAGAACAACCTTCGCTTTTAAAAAAAACAATTACCGCAAGAAGGGTTATAAACACAGTCATGATAAAGCTTGAGCAGGTAAATAAATATTATGGTGATCTTCATGTGCTCAAAGATATAACTCTGGAGTTTAATAAAGGCCAGGTTACCGTTATTATAGGCCCTTCAGGTTCAGGTAAAAGCACAATGCTCTATTGCATTAACAGAATTGAAAAGGTTGACTCAGGCAAAATATTAATTAATGATATGGATATATTTTCTCCATCCGTTGATATATCCAAGATAAGATCTGATATAGGGCTTGTATTTCAGAATTACAGCCTGTTTAGCCATCTCTCTGTGCTTGACAACATAACGCTTGCACCTACAACAGTAAGAAAACTGACAAAAGAAAACGCTGAAGAAATGGCCTATGAACTTCTTAAGAAAGTTAAGCTTGAAGATAAGGTTTATTGCTATCCATCACAGCTATCAGGAGGTCAACAACAACGCATAGCTATTATCAGATCACTAGCCATGGAGCCTGACGCCCTGATGCTAGACGAACCAACTAATAACCTCGACGTAGATATGCTCAAAGAAATGCTTGACATCATTAAAGACCTGTCTTCTATGAAAGGCATGACCCTTATTATTACTACTCATGAACTGAACTTTGCTGCTGAAGTAGGCGACAGGCTTATATTTATGCATGATGGAAAAATTATTGAAGACTCAACACCTAAAGAGGTTCTGTTTAATCCACAAAATGAATTGACGAAAAAGTTTCTCAATCAACGCCTCGACGGTAGATTTTATTAGGTTATACAATGATATTCGGACTTTTTGATTTTCAAGTCATTCTTGATAACGCTCCTGAGCTCTTAAAGGGCTTGAAGACCACGCTGATATTATGTATACTCGGTAATATCATATCTATCGCACTGGGAACTATTATCGGGGCAGCCAGAGTATCAAACAGCAAACTGCTCAGCAACCTCGCCTCAGCATATATTGAAGTTTTTAGAAATACTCCTCTACTTGTACAGGTTTATTTTTTCTTTTACGGTATGAGGTTTGAGCCTTTTCTGGCAGGCCTTAGCGGGTTATGTACATACACCAGTGCTTATATGGCAGAGGTCATAAGAGCCGGTATTCAATCAGTGCCTGAAGCAGAACTCAAAGCCGCTGATGCACTCGGTGTATCTCCTCTAAACAAAATAACAAAAATTATTTTGCCACAGGCATTTAGAATAATATTGCCGCCGATGAGCAACCAGTTGATGAACCTTACCAAAAATACTTCCATTGCATACTTTATAACAATTTATGATATTACCTATGTTTTTGAAACCCTGAGCGCAGAGACATTCAAATTCTTTGAACTATTTGTAGTAGCAGCTTTGCTATATATGATAATATGCTGGATAATCGCAATAGCAAGTTTTTGGGCAGAACGATACCTCTATGTGCCAGGTCTCGGCAGTATTGAAGTGGAGTTAGAACATTGACGCCGCTCTATGCATACCTTTCATTTACAACATCCGACCTGCAATTACTGTTTGCAGGCCTGACTATGACAATGGTTATTGCAGCTGGCACTTTAATTATCTCTTTTCCTCTAGGTATTGTTCTTGGCATCATGCGCTCTTCAAATATCAAATTTCTAAGATGGCCTGCAACCTTTTATATAGAGCTAATCAGAAGTCTTCCACTGGTATTGTATATGGTTTTTGTCTTCCTTACACTGCCAATAAGAGCCGAAGGAAGAGGTATATTTACACTGTCAACCTTCACAGCAGCCTATATCGCAGAAATAGTCAGGGGTGGTTTAAATTCACTGGATAAAAACCAGCTTAAAGCAGCCTATAGCCTTGGCATGAACAGGTTTCAAGTATATTACCATATTGCAATTCCGCAGGCACTCGCCCGCATGATACCAGCTCTCATCAACCAGTATAACGTCGTTATTAAAGATACATCCCTTGTTTCAATGGGCCTTCTTGAACTTACAAAAGCAGGTAAACTTTTATCCGAACGAAAAGCTCTATTTTCAATGGAAATAATACTTATAACCGCTGCAATTTACTTCATTATTTGCTACGGTTTATCAATAATAGGTCATTTCCTTGAAAGAAGATTCTCTGAAAGATTTAAACGCTCGATATAACTTGAAAAATACTTCCAGGCGAGCTTTTTAATAATAGTTATTATTATCAATAAGTTTCTTAAAACCTTCATAATCTTCATTTTTAAGAAGTTCAATTACCTCTTCAGTTAGTTTATCGAGGTTTTCCTCATTGATACCGGTTATCCAGGCTGGCAGGTTAATTTCTGCATTATCAGGGTATGTTTGATCTATAGCTTTCTTCTCTTTTTTAAGGTGGTGTATGCAAAAATCGCTTAAAAGAAACTGTTTTCTCAGTTGTTTGCTTGATAGATACTTTGTAATATGCTGTTTAAGTTCATCTACTATTTCAAAAAACCTGGTAGTATACTTTTTATCAATTTTATGGTCAACAACAGCTTCACCTGTTGCCTTTATACGATCTTCTTCTGATGTAAACTCTGTTGATATCCTGTATTTAAGCAAACCCAATATTCTTGCAGCACTGCAAGTAATGCATGCTGTTTTAAATTCCTGACTATTGATATAGTTGACGCTGGTTTTAAGTCTTGTTAAGATGATTTGCTTGAGTTTCTGGACATTATCAACGTTCGGAGCATCATCAAAGTTTATATTTACATTCTTTTCCAGATTATTAAAGGCGGTCATCAGGTTCTGATATACGAGTCCCTGAAGTTTATCAATATTTTTAATGTTATCTATAGATTTCTGGCTCATACTAATTCCTTAACTGCTCTATCGACGAACTTAGAGGGTGCCAGTATGCTTGTAATACTTGGCTGGTCGAAGTATTTTTGTGCTACTCTTCTAATATCACTTGGGGTAACTGTTTTAAGGAGTTCAGGCACTCTGTCATCGTAATCTGCTCCGGCACCCAAGATATGATAGAGGCCTAAATAATAGCACTGTTGAGAATTTGTCTCATGGAAAATGGCTCTTTTGCCCAGTATATTTCTTCTTGCAGATTCAAGTTCTTCTTCTGATACAGGTTTATTGACCAACTTTTCTATTTCTTCATCAAAGCCTTTGATTGCGGTTTCAATGTTATTGGGATCAGTACCTATATATACAGTCAGGTTTCCTGAGTATTTAAGAGCTTCGTAAGAGCTTCTTACTGCATATGCAAGGCCTTTTTTATCTCTAAGTTCTATGAAAAGCCTGCTGCTCAGACCAGCAGAACCAAGAATATTGTTTAAAATAGACAGCGCAGGATAATCTTCACAGGTTACAGATGGGCCATACCAGCCTCTGATAATTTGTGCCTGTGAGACGTCATCTTTGTTGATGGTAATATACTTGCTTTTATCAAGCTGCGGCACTGAAAGTTTTTTTTCTGAAAGATTTTCAGCATGCAAGCCTTTCAGATTTGCTTCGAGTTTAGCAGATAATGTTTTTTGATCAAAGCTACCAACTGCTACGATGGCGATGTTTGAGGTTTTAAAAGTATTTTTATAGTTATTTTGTATATCTTCAAAGGTAATATTATCAATGGTTTCCATCATTCTGGTTGCAACCACACCGTAAGGGTGATCAGGATACATGTGCCTTATAAGGTTATCAGTTGCTTTAGCTCTGGGAGAATCAAGTTCTTGTTGAAGTTCACCTTTAAGGAGATTCCTTTCTTTTTCAAATAACTTGAAAGTAGGGTTTATAATAACATCTGAAAGCAAATCCAGTGTTTTATCTAGGTCATCGTTTAGGCATGTGGCTCTTATTCTGCAATAATCCTGTTTTATATCAACGTCAAGTTCGATAGCGTTTTCATCTGTTTCATTTGCAATCTGCTCAGCCGTTCTATTTTCTGTACCTTTAAGTAATAACCTTGTCGACAGGTCAGCTATACCGGGTTTTACCTCATTTCTATTACCGCCATTTATGTACACATTGAGGGTTATACGGGGTGTATTCTTGTTTTGTCTGTTTATAAAGTATATTCCATTGTTTAGTGTTGTTGATTCGTAGCTTTTCATTAAGAAATCCTTTCTTTGCAGGTTTATTGGGGTGTCATTGTTGCTATGCTTATATTATCGGTATTAAAATATCTTGATACTGCTAATTTCAGGTCTTCAAGTGAAATATCTTTGAGTGTATCCAGATATTTAGTATACATTTCAAGGCTATTTGTTAATACCATGGCATAGCCAACCGATTCAGCAATACCTGAAGCTGTTTCAGTGGTTTCAGCAAATCGTGATTCAAGTTTTTTGCGGGCTTTATTAAGTTCTTCCTGTGTTACAGGTTTATCTTTCAGGTTATTAATTTGATTTATCAGTGCATTAATGGCTTCATCTTTTCTATCGGCTTTGAAGTTGCCCTGCATAAGTATATTGCTGCCGTCTCTAAACTGGTACTGGACGCAGCTAATCATATTAAATACGGGGTTATCAGGTTTTTCAATGAGGTTTTGGTGCAGTCTTGAGCTTCTGCCTTCTCCCAGAGCTATGCAGATAACTTCTATTGCAATAGAATCTCTCAAATTCGATGGTCTGGGCCCCAGAAAACCTCCTATACAAAACCCTGTTGCAATCTGACCTGATATATTCTTTATTTGTTGCTTATCAGTAGGTGTTTCAGGTGCAAAATCACTATCTGGGCTATTTGCTGTTGTGTTAAAGGTAAAATGTTTCTGTACCAGAGAAAGCATATCATCCGGCTCGTGGTCACTTACAATGACAGTTATCATGTTTTCTGGTATATACCAGCTTTTATAATAGTTTAAGATATCTTCTCTTGAGATAGATGCTATAATTTCACGTGTACCGATCGTGTCTCTTTTGTAAGGATGAGACTTATAAAGCATATCATTCAGAGTATTGTAAGTTTTAGTCCAGGGTTGATCTTCTCGCATGGCTATTTCTTCAATAACAACACTTCGTTCTCTTTTTTCTTTAAATTCAAGATCTTTAATGTCGTATGGTTTACCAATTTCTTCTTCCGGCAACAACGGATTAAGCATCATATCAGCATGAAGGTCTACAGCCAGCTTAAAATTTTCATCGTTATCACCTTTTGGGATAGTTACATAGTAGAATGTATAATCTTTCCAGGTTGCTGCATTGATGATACCGCCTCTGGATTCAAGTATTCTATCAAATTCACCGGGCTTTAACCTATCAGTACCCTTAAACATGAGGTGTTCAAGAAAATGGGAAACGCCATTATTATGGTCGTTTTCGTTAATAGAACCTGTTTTGACCCAGGTACTAATATTGGTTATTTCTCCAGGTTTTTTAATAGCTATGACTGTATGTTTGTTATCTAAAACATACATGGTGACTCTGTCATTAAGAAAAGGGAATTTAAATGTTTCTTTTTTTTGCATCGTAACCTACCTTCCAGGCCTGTTAATTTTGTTAAAGTTGTCTCACAAGATAATAAGAATAATATAAGGTGATAAATAATATAGAATAAATATTCAAGGTATTTAAATTTCTTTTAACTCAGAAATAACTTACTAAAAGAATATAACAATAACTAAAATGACAGTTATATTTGTGTTACAGATTAACCAGGATGAGAACTGTTTGATTCTCATAATATTTTATTTTAAATAACGCAAAATACCAAGGGTAAATATAAAAATGCTTTCAACAGGGTATGCCTGTATCAAGAACTGCAGGGTGTTTCGCCACTTCCAGACCTGTAAAACATTATCCTTAATTATAACGCAACTTAATATAATAAATTCTTTATTTTCTAAAAATCAAAAGTCCGTTGCTGACGTTATTGCCACCACTAACCGTAGGAGAATTCACTATCTCATGGTGGACACACATCTGAGTAGAGCTGCCACCATCAAGATTCATTGCATTTACAGCACCCAGTTCAAGCATAATTGCTGCCAGTTCATAAAATGTTACACCTACAGATATTTCTTTTTGCCTGCCATCAACTGTTACAAAGAGCAAATGATCATCTTTTGTCACTCCGACGGCTGTTCTTGGTTCTCTAATGTTTTTTAAACTGAATTTCTGTTCATCTTTATCAACATATATCTGTGAATTTCTAACCAGAAAGGGGCCTCCGCCAATAGCGTGTTTTACATTAGACCAGTCAGGATCAGTTGTAACAATTAATTTTAGTTTATCTCCGACATTTAACTGACTGAAAAGGTCTCTATCAGGCCCTGCAATAACATAACCATTTGCAGGAATAGGCAATGGTTCAGCACTTATAGCCCTTATGACACCATTAACGAGAGCAATATGTTTGGTATCTTTGGAGCTTTCAGGAGCTTTCCAGCCCCATCTGTAAGAATATAGCAAATAATGATTGATGCTTAACCTTGGCTGATTTACGTTATCAATTTTTATGACCTTTCCATTTTCAGTAATCAGTTGCCCTGTAAGGTTAATTCTTTCTATTCTGTACCTTTCATCCCGTGTTATACCCAGAGTTACTCTTTCATAAATAGGTCCAGAAATCAGCTCGTCATCAATAATAAGTGTACCAAGGGGAATACCTGTAGGAGGCTTAAAGAAGCCTGCATTAATACCCGCCAGTGCACCTTTCTCCTGTATAATTGTCCTGATTGACTTTTTGCCAAACATTCTTTCATTTGCCAAAGAAGGAACCACCTCTATAGAAGGGTTTTTAGGGGCTATATCAATGACATTTATTAATAATGGACCGTGTTCTGTAAGCCTTCTTATTTGAAAATGACTTACGCCCCGGTGAATTTGCCTGTGAAATATTCTGTTATTAGGGTTACTTCTATTGTTTGCAAGATAATGAGGCATCGTATCTCTAAAACCAGAAAATGATCTTGATACACCCGCTTGACTCTTATGATCAGGAAGAGGTTTTACCTTTGCTGCCTCTTTTACAGGATCAGGTTTGGGCTCAGGCTCAGAGGCCACTTGTTTTACTGTTGAACTAACTTCCTCTGTATAAGGTATATCTATCAAAAGATAATTTTCTTTTTTATACTTTGTTGTTTTTGCAAAATCAGAGATGCCATTATGTTTTATTTTCACAACAAGCTTATCGCTGTATTGTTTCCATTTAATATCATCATTTAAGATTATATCAAGGTTTTTAATCAACGCTGTTGAGAGATATGTTTCTTTTAACGTTATTTGAATCTCTTCAGGGCTGACTGGCTCAATTTCATAATTATCTTCAATCTTAGATAGTGCCAGAATGACTTGCGTTCTATCATTTAATTCTTTAATTTGTATATTATTCAAATCAATACCAAAAGCAAAAACTGCACTGGCAAGAATCAGCAATAGAAACATACCTGTTAAAAACGATAAACAACTTTGTAAAAATAGACTCTGTTTCATAATACCTTGAAAGCTCTCTTCTATATTAAATTTCAAGCATAAACCTGAAAACAGTTTTTAAATACCTGTATTAATGACATTATATATTATACTTTGTTTCACAGGCTATATTTCGTTAAAGAAATTTTTAAGAGACTGATGAAATCAGCAGTAAAAAGCCTTCTTTATTTGTTTTTCAATTTCATATAAAATATACAGGTGGTGTGCAAAAAAGAGGATTAAAACTTATGAAAATTGGATTCATAGATGCCAGGCTCGGTTCAACTGACGGTGTATCACTCGAAACAGCTAAATGGGTACACGTTTTTAAAAAAATGGGCCACAAAATTTATTTTATCGTTGGTGAATATGAAAACCCGCCAGAAAATACGACTATTATACCTGAAATGGGCTTTTTCACTGATGACAATAACTGGATACAGCAAAATGCCTTTAACCCCACCGATAACAAACAGCTATTATACGATAAAATAAATACAATTGCAGATATAATACAGCAAAAAATCAGCCAGGCTATAGATAAATATGATCTTGACCTTATTGTGCTGGAAAACTGCATAACAATACCTATGCAAATACCACTCGGGCTGGCTATAAAGAACCTGCTTCATTCTAATCCGATGCCTGCTATAGCTCATCACCACGACTTTTACTGGGAAAGATCACGTTTCTTAAAAAATAACGTTCAGGATATACTTGATATCGCTTTTCCTGTACAGGAAAAATGCCTGAGTCACAGCTGTATTAACAGCATACAGCAAAAAGAACTCAAAAAACGCTTTAATATTGACGCTACCGTAGTACCAAACGTCTTTGATTTCAACGCTGACTTCAATAAAGTAGATGATTTTAACTGTGATTTCAGACAAACTCTCGGCATATCAAAAGAAAACATCCTTTTCCTTCAACCATCAAGGATTGTACCCAGGAAAACCATTGAATATTCTGTTGAACTGGTCTATATGCTTAATGACAAAAACATTAAATTCGTTCTCGCCGGCTATTCCGGCGATGAGGGAGAAGATTATTTAATAGAATTAAAAGAATTAATTCAAAAACGTAATATAACAGCCTGTTTTGCACACGAACATATTTCTTCATTCAGGCAATCAGAGCCTATCAAGAAGTATACCCTCTGGGATAGCTATGTTCACTGCGACCTAGTAACATTCCCGAGTGACTTTGAAGGTTTCGGTAACCACGTAGTAGAAGCTTTCTATTTCAAAAAACCTCTGTTTGTAAATAACTATTCTGTCTATGAAGCTGATATTAACCCCACAGGTGTCGATGTAATTCTTATAGATGGAAAAGTCACCGATGAAGCTGTTGAAAAAACAAGAGAAGTACTCAAAAACAAGCAATATTACCACGAAATGGTTGAAAGAAACTTTGAAATTGGCAGAAGAAAGTTTTCTTTTGAAACCCTTCAAAACCTCTTAACCACTATGATAGCAAATCATCCGGTGCTTGCTGCTTCAAAATTATAACTTATACCTCCCGACTTCCGACATAAAAACGCCGAAAGGCCCATGAAATAAGGATTTATTT
>CAZFBA010000066.1:0-11670 GCA_964517135.1 uncultured Gammaproteobacteria bacterium | reverse complement strand
ACCCCCGACACTAATTTCTTGAATCTGTGAACTTTTAAATTATTCAGAGATCTCTTAATATATGCTGATAGAATTCAGCCTCTATAATCTGGAATCTATACATTACTTTCAAGGATCAGTATAATTTCTCTTTTCTGAAAGGAAAATGTCTACCTTTTGAAAACTGTCGAAGGATGCCTACTTCTATTCATATTATCGTTATGAAATTTGCAAAAACTATATTAATTGCTTTTCAACCCAATTATAGATTGCCTCAGCAATTTGTATAGTCTCCTTATATTCCTCTTCAGTTATTTTATGGTAGCTATCAGGATACCTGGTTTCCACTGCATATTTGGTTAATTCTACTACATCCAAAAGGTTTTCAGGAATAATCACTGAATTCTTTTGCAGTATAGTTATAAGTTCAGAAAGTGAATGTGTTTTTGGAAAAATAACCTTATTATGTACTAACAAAGCTTTTAGGGATTTTTCAACACATTGTTGTAGCTCAAAACAGAGCTCTTCAAACCTAATTTCATTATCATTAATGTTATAATAAGCTTTGCCCAGTTTTAAATTGCTTCTTGCTATTTTTAGCCAGTCTTTCGCCTCACTCATAAATTATAATACCTTCGTTTAAGGCCTCTTTGGTTACAGAAACAAACCTTTGTTTACTTTTTTCTAAATCATCAGAAGTTTTAAGTATGATATCAACACCAGCTTCTATGCCAATCATTTGTTTATATAGATTTCTAAGCATTGTGCGGTGATCTTCAATGCTATCTTTAATAATTAATATATCATAATCACTATCTTCCTTAGCATCACCACGAGATTGAGAACCAAATAAAATTATTTTATCGGGTGTAACGACTTGCAATACTTTATTTATTATTTGATCTATAATTTTTTTATCTGCCATGATAAGCCTTTATTATTTATTTTAGAAGCTAAAAGCTTTTTAATAATTATAACTCATCAAAAAGGATTTTATAATTAGTATTTCTTTAGAATGTTTCGCTTGACCTGCCCCGATTCAGGTTCCTGTTTTTTAGGGCAAGAGCAATTGCTTTTTCCTTTCACTTCTATACCATTCTACGTAAATAATTATGGAACCTCTGATTAATTAAGAAATTGCTGATTCCAGCAAAAACAGGGAGGGGGTTAAAAAAACTGAACAAAAAAATTCACGGTAGACCCACTTTCGTGCCCTACCGTCTTTTCATTAATTATTATAAAATGTTTCTAAAAGAATTTCAATCCATCAAAATTGTTTTTTCAAAGGAATAATAGTTGCAAAAAGATTCGGAAATTTTAATCAAAATACTTGATTTGCCTGAAACTAAATCAAGCAAAATAGCAACTGTTCTTAATACTGTAACTTTGTATCGTTTGAATCCATATATTTCCATAGTAAGAGATAATGATGATTTGTTTAATAATCTAAAAGCTTCTAATAACGGCATAAAAGACAAATGGGATGCTATAATTGAACTTTACAGATATAATATGAGACTTTCGATAAGTTTGTATCCTCATATTTCAATTTTAGAAAATGTCTTAAAAGCAAAGATTGACAGTTGTTTAACTAAAAAATATGGGGATAATTGGTGTTTTGAATATGATTTAATATTTAAAAAACTTGAATTTACAGATTTAGATAAAAAATTATATTATAAATTTCATAATCAAAGTATTAACAAGGATATTAGAAATAGAATTTATAAAATTTATGAAAGAAAAAATCCAACATTAACCAAATCTAAAATTAAATCTAAAATACAGAAGATAAAATACTGCTGCTCAATAATAACAGAGGCAAAAGAATATCAGAAAAGCCGAGGAAAAACTGCTAAGCAGGTTGATTTTGTTGAAACAAGACCCACTTTTAATTATTGGCTGGATATTTTAAGTATTGAGAAGCTCTTTTTAAACGATGAAGGTGAAATTGATATTAGAGATATTTTTGAATCTCTGTCATTGCTTAAATATGATCCATCAGAAGGAGCCTTAAAACATATTTCTAAGAAATTAGATGATATTCGGAATTTAAGAAACTATATCTCTCACCATAGACAGATTATAGGCAATAAAGCTATTGAGAATCGCTCACTGCTTCAAATTTACAATAACATTATAGAAATTTTAAATGTTCTAGGATGTGAAGATGTAGAATGGATGATAGGTGATTTACAATGCCAGCCTAATGATGCAGGATGTATAGGAAACACATTTGATGTATTATACAAAAAATATGAGTTTATTCATGATATTGAAATAAAAGCCAAAGGCATTAAAGAGTTTACAACCGCTTGACCTGCCCCGATTCAGGTTCCTGTTTTTTGGGGCAAGAGCAATTGCTTTTTCCTTTTGCTTCTATACCATTCTACGTAAATAATTATGGAACCTCTGATTAATTAAGAAATTGCTGATTCCAGCAAAAACAGGGAGGGGGTTAAAAAAACCGCTGTGCGGTTTTTTTAACCCCCGACACTAATTTCTTGAATCTGTGAACTTTTAAGTTATTCAGAGATCTCTTAATATATGCTGATAGAATTCAGTATGGAATCTGGAATCTATACATTACTTTCAAAGATCAGTATAATTTCTCTTTTTTGAAAATCATAAACGGGAAAATTAAGAAAAATATTAAGAAATTTTCAATACGAATTGTAAATTCTTTTACCTGAAGCCCAATATGGACCTAAAATAGTATTATTATTTGTTGACCGGTTAGTATACATATGCATTAAAAAGGAATAAACCACCAATGCTAAACGCCCGCACCATTATTAACCTCGGAAAACTCATTGAAAACATACTTCAAAGATCATTGAAAGTTGACGAGCTTGGATATATGAAAATTGAAGACCTTATTGAAGAGGTTAACCAGCACCCCCTCTGGGAACACATTCAACCACTGGACTTAAAAGACATTGTAAACGGCAGCCCTATAAGAAGACTCGAACTAACCGGCAATAAAATTAGACTCGTAAGACCGGTTAACAATGCTTCAAACAGCATTAAACACCGTATTATCCCTCCCAAAATTCTCTATTACGGCACCGGTGTCGTAGGTATCAGCCGTATAAAAACATTTGGCCTGAAACCCTTAAGAGACCAATACGTCAAACTCTACCCGGATAAAAAAATGGTTCAGGTTATGGTACACAAAAATACTCATATCGCCTATGTCGAAATTGATGCACTGAAAGCCCACCAGGATGGCATAGAGTTTACTAAAGGCCAGTTTAGCACATATCTGGCTACTAACATACCGCCAAAATATATCAAAAGAATCATATAACGTTTTTAAAACCTACAATAACTTTGAAAGATAACTCTTTAAAGCCTGTGCCCATGCCGGGTGAAGCTGCTCGAGCCTTTCTATAATCTTCTGTGCCTCATCAATATCATTTGAATCAACATATCCCATACCAAGACAATACATAGCCTCAACATAAAAACCATCCAGCAAAAGAGCACGCTGATAATAGTTTATAGCATTTTCATAATCTTTCATTTCAGCATAAGCATTACCGAGCTTTAAAAATGACTCAGGGTTATCAGGTTCTGTTTCAGTAGCTGCTTCAAGTTGCTTGATAGCCTCATCAACCCTACCAGTTGCAAGATATGCTTTACCAAGAGCAAGTTTTACCTTGCCGTTATCGGGCATCAACTCTGCAAGTTCTTCAAGTTTTTTTATTTCTGAATCTGTCATAGCAACTTCTACTCTTATAAGGGATTGGGTCGTCTATTCAAAATAATACTACAATTTCTATGTATTTAACCAGCATTAAGATTTAATATTCAACTATCATTTTTATAGCAATGCTAAATTTAAAGCTTTATAGAATTTTATTCATTTGTTTTAATTTGAGACAAAAAACATTCGGGGTCTATTAAGCGTTCTCAGATTCAAGAAATTAGTGTCTTTTGTTCGTATTTTACGGCCTCAAAAATACTCTACTGAAAAGAATTTTAACATACTCAACCAGAAAAGAATTACAAATTTAGCAAATAAACAAGCCTCTCATCCACCAGATTACACCTTTTAAATGTTACAGAAATTTTTTATTGCTAAAAAATCCCTTTTATAAAGAAAGAACAAAACTTAAAATTTGTTTATCATTGTTCATAAAGGGATTTCAAATATTCTGATCATTGTTGATCATGAGTGGTAAGGGTTACGAAGTCTTAAAAATATTTACAATTTTTTACGTTTAAAGGATTATTTGATTTCGCAAGCTATAATGCTGTTTTTAAGCCAGTTTATAAGAATTAAGGTTCCAATGTTCAGTCTATTGTTTATTAAATATTGCTTGATTAAATCTTTTGTTTTTAATAACTTGGCATAATGGATTAAGAGAATTTCTCACAATAGAAGGATCCTTATGGCAAAAGAAGTTATAGAGCTAGAAGGCAAAGTTACTGAATCACTGCCTAACGCTATGTTTCAGGTAGAGCTGGAAAATGGGCATAAGGTACTGGCCCATATCTCTGGAAAAATACGCAAAAATTTTATTAAAATACTGCCAGGAGATAGGGTAAAAGTAGAATTAACTCCTTATGACCTCTCAAGAGGCCGTATAACCTATCGATTGAAAGGATAATATAATGAAAGTTAGAGCCAGCGTAAAAAAAATATGTGATAAATGCAAGATAATTCGCCGAAGGGGGCGTATAGCTGTTATCTGTGATAACCCGAAACATAAACAGCGGCAGGGTTAAGCTTATCGAGTGAATCTACTTGATAGTTTGCTTTTTTTAAAGTACATTTATCATTCCCACTCAAACTTAAGTCATAGAAGGAGAACTTAATGGCTAGAATAGCTGGAGTAGACCTCCCTAAAAATAAACGAATGGAAATAGCTTTAACGTATATTTATGGCATAGGTCTCACAACAAGTCAAAAGATTCTTACTGCTTGCGGTATGTCTTTTGATACCAAGACAGATAACCTGACTGAAGACGAAATAAGCCGCCTCAGGCAGGAAATAGAAACTTATGAAGTAGAAGGCGATTTAAGAAGAAAAGTCGCTCTTAGCATTAAACGCCTCAGTGAGATTAACTCTTATAGAGGTATGCGTCATAGAAGAGGCCTGCCACTTAGAGGCCAGAGAACAAAGACTAATGCAAGAACCAGACGTGGCAGAAAATCAGGCCCTGTTTCTAAAAAGCGTTAGATTATTTACTAAACCTGAGGAGAATAATAGTCAATGGCTAAACCTAAATCCAGAGGAAAAAAGAAGGAAAAAAAGAACGTACTTCAGGGTGTGGTTCATATACAATCCACCTTCAATAATACAATTGTTACCTCTACCGATATGCAGGGCAATTGTGTAGCCTGGGCATCAGCAGGCACAGTGGGCTTTAAAGGCGCCAGAAAAGGTACCCCCTTTGCAGCACAATCTGCCGCTGAAACAGTTGCTAAAAAATCTATTGAACAGGGTATGAAGACCTGTGAAGTTCGTGTTAACGGTCCCGGTGCTGGCAGAGAAACAGCAATAAGAGCTATTCAGGCTCACGGGCTAGAGATTAGTTTAATTAAAGATGTTACACCTATTCCTCATAACGGCTGTAGGCCACCAAAGAGAAGAAGGGTATAATTACGGAGTATTATAAATGGCTAGACACACTCAACCTGTATGTAAATTATGTCGTAACGAAGGCAAAAAACTCTTTTTCAAAGGCACAAGATGTAACTCTCCTAAATGTGGTTTTGAAAGAAGATCCTATGGCAGTGGTGTTCACGGCCAGGCCAGAAAAAAGCTTTCTGAATATGCAATTCAGCTAAGAGAAAAAAATAAGTTACGTCATTCTTTCTTGATAACTGAAAAGCAGTTTTCAAAATACTTTGAAATGGCTGAGGCCAAAAGAGGCGTTACAGGCACATTGCTTTTACAATTGTTAGAATCCAGACTTGACAATGTAGTTTTCCGTTCAGGTCTGGTTGCAAGCAAACCGCAGGCCAGACAATTAGTTCGCCACAGGCATTTTCTTGTTAACGGCAGAATTGTTGACATTCCATCATATAGAGTTAAACCAGGAGATAAGGTTTCTGTTAAAACAAAATCTCAGAAGCTTCTAAAAGATATAGCAGAAGAGTCTCCAGTATCAGCTCCTGAATGGATAACAACTGATAAAGACAAGCTTGAGATGACTTTTGACAGATTACCCAATAGAGATGAGCTTGATCCAACAATTAAAGAACAACTTATCATCGAGTATTACTCTCGTTAGACCAAAACGACGGCAGGAGGTTACCTTAACCTATGGATTTAAAGATTAAATGTGTAAATACAACAACTGATTCAGATGGTTCAATATATGGAAAGTTTATTATAGAACCGCTGGAAAGGGGATATGGTACTACAATTGGTAATTCACTGAGACGTGTACTATTGTCTTCTCTTGAAGGTGCCGCTGTAACATCCATAAGAATTGAAGGCATTACCCATGAATTTACATCTATACCAGGTGTGGTAGAAGATGTTATCGATATAATGCTCAATTTCAAAGGGCTGGCTGTAAAAACCGAGCATAAAGAACCACAACACTTAAGACTTGATATAGATAGACCGGGCCCTGTTCTAGCAGCAGATATAGAGCTTCCGTCAGGTGTAAAAATCATAAACCCTGACTGGCTTATCTGTACAGTATCTGAAGGTGGAAGTTTCCATTGCGATATAACAGTAGAAACCGGCAAAGGCTATGTTACTACTGATGTGTTTAAAGAAACACATACCAGTGCACCGGTAGATGTCTTACCTATTGATGCATGCTTTATGCCCGTCAGAAGAGCAAGTTATACTGTAGAGAATACCCGTGTAGGGCAAATTACTGACTTTGATAAACTCATACTTGAAATATGGAGTAATGGTAGTGTTGATGTATCTACGGCATTATCACAGGCAGCAAATCTTTTGATAGAACACTTTTTGCCCATTGCATCCCTGACGGGTCAAACTACTATGGTAGGAACACCTCCACCAGTGGAGCAAAAGCAAGATACTACTACACCTAGCATTAGTATTGAAGAATTAGAACTTTCTGTAAGAGCTTATAACTGTTTAAAACGGGCTAATATTAACTCTTTGCAAGAACTTTTGCAGAAATCAGAGCATGATTTACTTAATATAAAGAATTTCGGTAAAAAATCATCTGACGAAGTTATCGAAAGACTTAAGGCTTTCGGGCTTAATTTAGCCCCTAACCCGACTGATGTTGAAGAGAAAAAGAAAAAGTAAAGGTATAAAGCTATGAGGCACCTAAGAAAACGGCATAAACTTAACAGACCACAGGATCAGAGAAGAGCTCTATTAAGATCTCTTGCTACTGCATTGTTTCTCCACGGAGAAATAACAACAACTCTTGCTAAAGCAAAAGCCCTGAAACCTTATGCTGAAAGAATCATATCAAAAGCCAAACAGGGTGATCTTCACTCCAGAAGAATGGCTTCTAAAAAGATTTATGACCAGCTTACAGGAAACATTATGTGTGCAGACTGTAAAAAAGTCATCAGCGTTGATCAACTAACCGAAGAAGGCAAATGCGCTGAATGTGGCGGCAAGATTATATCTGAAACTGTTCTTCGCAAACTCTTTAGCTCTATTGCTAAAGAATATGAAGGCAGAAATGGTGGATATACAAGAATCTATCATCTACCTCCCAGAAGAGGAGATGCTGCACCAATGGCCCTGATACAACTCGTATAGACCATAAGAGGTTTTACCCTGAACATGAATGATACTCTTAAATATGCAATGCTTATAGAATATGACGGTACCCACTTTAACGGTACCCAGAAGCAGCTTGGAGGCAGAACTGTTCAGGAAGAGATTGAAAATGCTTTAAAAACTGTTCTCAGAATGCCAGTTAAGATTGTTTTTTCTGGCCGAACAGATACCGGTGTAAGTGCTTTAGGGCAGGTAGCTCATTTTGAATATGATGCCACTGAAAAACTTGAACTTCATAAGTTTATATATTCTCTTAATGGAGTTTTGCCACCTGATATAGCTGTCAGAGACGTAGAAATAACCAGAAGTTCTTTTCATGCAAGAAAAAGCGCATTAAAAAGATGGTATCGTTATGTTATTTACAACAATGCCTACCGCAGTGCTATGTTTTCAAAAGCATTGTTTGAGCCACGTCCTCTGAGTGAAGAACTTATGCATCAGGCTTTACAGCAAATAACCGGCACTAATGACTTTAGCAGCTTCAAAAGCAGTAATAGTGATACAAGTTCTGCAATTTGTACAATACATAAGGCTCATTGCTTTAGAGATAAGAATTTCATATACATAGACATTATAGCAAACCGCTACGTCTACAATATGGTTAGAATACTGGTTGGAACTCTTCTTGATACGGGTTTAAAGAAAACACCTGTAAGCCATCTTGCAACTGTATTAAATCAGCACGACAGAACAAAAGCTGGTATTACTGCTAAACCTGAAGGTTTGACTTTAATGGCAATAGAATATCCTGAAGAATTCAGCCTTTTTGAAAATGATAAATTTATGAAAGTAAGAGATATAATGCTCAAAAATTTTATGGAGTCTAAAAATGAAGACATATTCCGCAAAGCCTCATGAAGTTGAAAAAAATTGGTATTTAATTGACGCAGAAGGCCAGACACTGGGGCGCCTGGCAACAGAGATAGCCAATATATTACGTGGAAAAAATAAACCAGAATATACACCACACATAGACACTGGTGATTTTGTTGTTGTAGTAAATGCAGACAAAGTGGTTATAACTGGTAAAAAGGCCAGTGATAAGTTTTACTGGCGCCATTCCGGTTATCCGGGTGGGTTCAAGACTATAACTTATGAAAAATTAATGGAAAAACATCCTACAAGAGCACTGGAAAAAGCCGTTAAAGGCATGTTACCGCATAATACTCTTGGCAGGACCCAATTTTTAAAATTGAAAGTATATGCTGGCCCTGAGCATCCGCATCAAGCCCAGCAGCCTGTTGTTTATAATCTGGAGGCAAATAAATAATGGCAGTACAAGAAACAATCGGTATCGGACGTCGCAAGACCGCTGTAGCCTTAGTTAAACTCGTACCGGGAAAAGGCAAGATTATTGTCAATAACCGTACTCTCAATAATTACGTTGGAGAAAGAGCTTCTCTTGAAATACTAGTCAAAAAACCACTTTTAATGACCGAAACAGAGTCAAAATATGATGTTAAAGTAAAAACAAATGGTGGTGGTGTTAGTTCACAGGCAGGTGCTATTCGTCACGGTATAGCTAGAGCACTTATAAAAGAAAACCCTGAGTATAGAGCTGTCTTAAAAGATGAAGGCTTTCTCACAAGAGATCCCAGGGTTAAAGAACGTAAAAAATATGGCCGCAAAAGAGCCAGAAAACGTTTCCAATTCTCAAAACGTTAATATTTTTGAGATTCATAAATATTCAAAAGATGGATCGTTTGTTGAATCCATCTTTTACTGTCTAAAACTAAAAGTGCAGGCTTTAAAACCTGCACTTTTAGCGAAATACTTTTCATACTAACCCATTACGTTAAGATTAGCCCCCTGTCCTGGAATCGGTTTGCCCTGAGCAGGATTTGCCGCTAAAAGAGCTTGTTCCAATTGTTGTTGTAAGGCAGGATTGGCCACCTGAGTATTACCTTCAAATGCTGGTTTTGGCTTACTTGCAGGGTTACCCTGAAATGCTGGTTTTGGTTGATTCATTACTGAAAGATTGTTTGCAGGATTAATACCAGGCATTATGCCCTCCTTTCGGTATGATACGCTAATAACCTCTTTGAAAACTCACTGAAGTGTTGCTTACTTTAAATTAAAACAGAAATAATCAGGAACTTGCTACACCTTCTAAATAAATATTTTGAAAAAGGAACCAATGTAACAATTTCAGCCACTGCAGTTATATAATGTTTTATAAAATCAAAAAAAATCAACATACTAAATAAATAATGCATATTTCTAAAATATATATGGTGTAAGGCTAATTTAAACATTACAAAACTTAACAATCGAGTTTTGATCCCTTAAGCCAAATACTGTTATGTCCTTACAGAGAGGGCTAAAGCAATTCAAACCATTCTATTTTTTACCCTGAGGTCATAAAAAATTTTCAAAGCTTATTATGTGTCAATATCTCTGACTTGCAGTCCTTTATTTATACTGTAAAATGTTGATCAATACCTGATAATCGGAATCAACAAATGAAAAGTAAACTGGAAAAAGATTTAATTCTCCCCGTCGAACAGATCAATAGTGAAATCTTTGAATTATATCAAAAATACCTTCAAAATTGCTGTCATGACAGGGTATTTAAACCATTTGATCGCACCGGGCTAAAAAGCAAACTGGATAACTTAATAAATAAAAAGGGCAAAAGCCCTGAGTTTCTGCTTGATATACTTCAAGAAGTAATTATAAACCACTCAATGAACCTTCAAAACCCTATGTATATGGGGCATCAAGTACCACCATCATTGCCTCTTGCAGTTATGATTGATTTAATCATTAGCGGGTTAAACCAGAGTCTTACAGTAAACAAAATGTCACCTGTCCTGAGTGAGATAGAAAGACATACTATAAAATTTCTAACCTCCGCAATAGGATTCGACAGCAGGGCAAACGGTACCCTGACCAGTGGTGGTAGTGTTTCAAATCTAGTCGGGCTTTTTGGTGCCAGAAGAAAATATTTCCACGACACCATACCTGATGAAGCAGTAATTATTACAAGCAGCCAGGCACATTATTCTATTAATAAAGCTGCCAGAATGCTTGGTTTCAGCAAAGCCAGTGTAATAACTATTCCCTGCGACAGGTATTTCAGAATCGATATCAATAAAACAATTGAAATAATTGACCTTTTAAAAAACGAACATAAAAAACCTTTTGTAATAATGGCAAGTGCCGGAAGCACATCAACAGGAAGCTTTGACGATATAGAAGCTCTGGCTGATATTGCTTCAGTTAATGAGATGTGGCTTCACGTTGATGGGGCCCACGGAGCATCGTTGATCTTTTCTGAAAAGCTTAAACACCTTTTAAAAGGTATTGAAAGAGCTGATTCTATATCTTGGGATGGTCATAAAATGTTATTTATGCCATCAAGCCTTGGAATGTGCCTTTTTAAAAACGGAGACTATTTGCTCAATTGCTTTAAAGATGAACAGGCTCCTTATCTCTATAATTCAAAAAATGATCCACTGGATCTCAGTAAGCTATCGCTACAGTGCACAAGAAGAGGAGATGCTCTAAAACTATGGGGCTGCCTTGTAGCTTATGGTACAGATTTCTTTGCCGTCAGACTTGAACATCTGTCTGAAATTACACAATATTTTTACAACAGGCTTCTTAAACATCAAGACTTTGAGACTCTTCACAGGCCAGAATTTAATATTATCAGCTTCCGCTATAACCCTTCAAACAAAATATTAACAGAAGATCAATTAAATGATATGAACGCTTACATTAGAGATACCGTAAATGCAACAGGTGAAACAATGATCACTCTTACATCTCTTGAAGGCAAAATTTCTCTTAGAACTACTATTGTTAATCCTGCAACAAACAAAGCTCATATAGACAGGCTAATAGAAATTATTGAAGAGTGTGTGCCTGTATAGAAATAAAATATATATGTGAGATCTCTGAATAATTTAAAAGTTCACAGATTCAAGAAATTAGTGTCGGGGGT
>CAZFBA010000065.1:0-11809 GCA_964517135.1 uncultured Gammaproteobacteria bacterium | reverse complement strand
ATGTTATTGGATTTACCAAGTTAAAAACTGGAACCTAAATGGGGGCAGGTCATTTAATTAAAGAAATCCTTAGTTAAATTTTTTAAGATTATTTTAATAATAAAACATTTTAGTTAAAAAATTAAGTAGAAATTAAATTATACAATTGCTTAATGTAAGCTTACACGCAAAATCTGATCTTAGATTTCATCTTTTAACTTGAGTGATAAAAATTGCTATACCCTGTATAATGATTAATAATTAGCTTAAAACAGGCACAAAAAGTGGATCTAGTTACTAAAATTGCCTTTGTTACTCTTGCTATTAACGCCATTGTTATCGCTGGTGGTATTGTTTTTCTACTTTATTTTACCTACGAATGTCTCGTATGGAGCAACATTGAAACATACATCAAACATTATCTCAGCACTAATGAGCATAACAAGGTTGAAGAATATTCTAAAAAGCTTCTGGAAAGCAAACAAAAATATAAACAATTCTGGGGATACACTGGGCTTGCTAAAAAAGAACTTCAATGCAAAAATTATGACACTGCCATAGAATATGCTGAAAAAGCCATTGAAATACTACCCGGAGAATATGAGGGTTATTATCCACTGCTGGACTCTCTTTTTAGAAGCAAGCAGTATTACAGGGCCCTCTATTATTGCTTTGTTGCACGCTCAAAATCTGTTATTGATCCACTGTTAAACTTAAAAATAGCAAGTATTTTTATATGCCTTGGCTGCTACGATGAAGCCAGAAAACTTCTCGAAACAGCCACACTGGATTATAGAGAATCACCCCTGCCGGATATCTTTATCGCTATTATTCACTACCTCGAAAGAAACAATAAACTCGCTATCGACTTTATTAGAAAAGCTAGAGAAAAAGTTAAACCCTCTATTTCAGACCACTCAGAGGTTAATGAATGGGCAAAAGGTCTTTTGGCTGTTATGTCAGGAGATTTTAAAGAAGGCAAGTATATTTTTGAATATTACAGCGAAACAAGCAACTTTGGACCGATATTTGAGTTAATTCTTGTAAGAATTAACGAAATCTATAAGGTAGATTAATTATATGAAGAATTTTTTAGGCATTCTACCGGAAAGCATCGCAGGCAGGCTAATTATTTCGGCCCTGTTTGAAGGTTTTAGAGAACACAAAATCAATGTTGATACTGTAGATCTGCTTAAAGAAAACCCATCCAAAGTTTCAGAGCTCGTAAAGTCAAAGAATTATAATTTTCTGGTAAGCTATGATTATGAAGCAGTAAAGATTAATGAAGATTTTAAGCTAAATTTGCCTGTTATAAGTTATTTTTCAGATAACCCGGAAAGTGATCTTGCTTCTAAGGAGTGGGTTAGTTATTTTGAGCTATTAAAAAATACCGGCTGCTACACATTTTTGTGGGATGAAGAATTATACAATATTCTCAAAGAAGATATTTATGGGCTTTATTATCTGCCTCTTTTTGTTAATACTAAAATATACAAAAATCTTTCCCTTGAAAAAGAATACGATATTATGTTTGCCGGAAGAATGACCTTTGATGGTCGGCTTGAAGCTATTGAACGTATTATGATTGAGTTTCCTGAGTTGACTATTGCACTGTTCAGCTATAAAAAACATTTTGACAATGCTCTTAAAAGGGCCGAACCGGCTATTGAAAACAGGTTGAGACTTAGTTATAAAGGTTTTCTGGAAAACGAATTTGAAGTAGCCAGAGAAATTAATAAGTCTAAAGCAGTACTAAACTTTACCTCACAGGGAACAAGTAATCTTAATTATAGAGTATATGAGACTCTTGCCTGTGAAACACTGCTTTTAACTGATTATCGCAATGAAATAGATACCCTGTTTGAGCCAGGCGTTGATATAATTTGCTACCGGACTCTTTCTGAACTATTATTAACCATCGATAACTATTTTAGTGGTAAAACAAACTTTGAGCCGGTTATAATGAGAGGCAGAGAATCAGTAGAAAAGAAATACAGTTGCAGTTCAGCAGCAAAGAAGGTTCTCGATGTCATAAGCGGCTAAAAACAGCAGGTAGATGAAAAATTTTATTATAATACCGGGTATTTTGCTTTTAATGACGATAGCACTCTCTGCTAGTGCTGAAGAAAGCTATGTTTACATTAATAAACTAAAAAAAATATTTGTGCCACCCTCTATTTACAGCAAAGAAAAAGCATCTGATTTCTTTAATAGCTTTGATACTCCGGCTAATACGTTTAAAGTTATACCCTATGACCTGAATAATGACGGTAAACCAGAATACTTTGTCAGCAATCCTGATAATAACGGGCTTTATTTTTACTTCTGGCGTATATATGAACATCAGGGCAAAGATATTATGCCTGTTGGTGAAATGGGTTGCACGGCCATCAGGCTATCACCCGTATACACAGATGGTTATCAGGATATTGAATGTTATTCTTATATCAGTCTTGTTGAAGGATACCTCAAGACATACAGGCATTTTGGCAGGCAATACTACTCTGATAATCAGCGTAAAGTGCATTCAAAGGAATTTTTCCCTGATAGTATGCTATCACCAGGCATCTAAACGGCTTTAACCACGATTATTGTAATAATTTGACATATTTCGAACAAATATAGCAATTCTTTTTTTTAAGCACCTTATTTAAGTAGAGGATATTATTGTTCGATATAAAGCAGGATTATGATTCAAGCTATTCAAAGCTATTTTGCAGCAAAAGGGGTAGATAATAAGGCTAATAACAGACCTTCTCAGGCTTTTATGGGCTTAAACTATAAGCTTAAAAGCCTTAATAGAGATGTAGTTGAGTTTACTGCCAGAAAAGAAATTAAGGGCAACCAGGTTGTTTATACTGCCGGTAACTATAAAACGGTAAAAGAAAATGATAAAAGTGTTATTGTCAATGGTGGTGCAAAAATTGAAAAACTGGTCACCGCAGATGGCAATATTCAGGTTAAAAAAGGTGCTGAAGTAGGCGAAATAGTCACGCAGGGTGGAGAAGTCACTATAGAAGATGGGGCCAAAGTCGAAAAAATAACTACCGCAGATGGCAAAGTAAAACTGCAAAATCACGCCAGTGTAGATGGTAAAATACAGACAGACAGCGGAAAAGTATTGTTGCTTGCCGATGCTTATGCCTTTGAAATTGATACTGATTCAGGGAACATTCAGCTTAATCAGAGAGCAGAAGCCAGTACTATTAACACTAATACCGGCAATGTTTATCTGTGTGGAGATCCGTCAGGTAACAATCGTGAAGAAAATTCAGGAGACCATCGCTATACCTATGCTTACGATGTTTATTCAGCAGAGGGTAAAGTTAAATTAACTAAAAAGTCTCTTGTTGACAGTATTACTACCGATACCGGAACAGTTACCCTGTATTCTGGTTCCAGGGCAGGCAAGATCATAACAGATTATGGTAAAGTTGAGCTTCATGACGATACAGAAGCCGATGAAATTTTTGTACCTGAAGGTAATTTGGTTGTAGACAAGAATGCTAAAGTGAAAAAAGTTAAATACGTTAATTCAGAGTAGTTTTAACCATTCTTCTTTAAGCATGCCAAGAAGATGCATATCTTCATATCGGCCATCTGTGTATATATGTTGCCTCAATATGCCTTCATCTTTGAAGCCGGTTGATTTATAGAGGTTTAAAGCAGATTTGTTATCATAGATGCAGGTCAGGTATATTCTATGGAGGTTCAGGTCATTAAAGGCAAAAGTTAATAGAAGTTGAATGGCTTCTTTGCCGTAGCCTTTCTGCCTATTTTCAGAGGTAATCAGTATATTTATTTCGGCTCTGCGTGAGATCCAGTCGATATTTTGTAGACCGCAATAGCCTGCTTCTTCTTCTCTGGCTTCAATGATAAAGCTATATGATCTGTTATCTTCTTGTTCCAGAGAATAGCGGGCTTCTTCCTGTAATTCTGTTACGGGTTTATAAGAATTCAGGCTAATTGTGTCATCTCTATTGTTTTTCCATTCGGCAAGAAGGGGTATATCTTCTATTTCAACCGGTCTTAACAGTATTTTCTGGCCTTTTAGCATGGGTTGTCCTTTATGTTTTGTAAGAATTAATTATATAACAATATATAAAGGGAACCTCTGATTAATTAAGAAATTATTGATTACAGCAAGACACTAATTTCTTGAATTAAATAATTCAGAGATCTCAAAGATCATCACCAAGCAATAATGAAGATCAGTGTATAAGTTGAAAACTTCATTCTCAGCAAGTTCCCATCCCGCCCGCCCTTCGTGTCGGGTGTTTTGCGTCGCCGTAGGCGCCGCAAAACACCCTCATAAAACAGAGTTCAGGGTGCCATGACTGGCACTTGACCACAAAAGGGGGGCGAAGCCCCCTTTCGCCTGCTCGGGCTGGTGTGGGGTCACATCTGGTTGCACTACATTATGACCTGCCATTCGGAGCACAGCTAAGAAATCTATCAAATGTTTATTCTGGATTTCCACGTCGAGCTAAGAGCCATCCTAGCAATGTTAATAGTTTATTGAAGGCCTGAATTAGTTTGAAATAAAAGACTCTCTCAGGAGCGAACTAAGTTCGCTCCTGAAGTTTTGCTGAATATTAGCCTATTCTGTCTTCTTTAATACTGCTATAATAAACATTTCGGGTAAAAATTTGCAACCCAATCTTTATATTGTCAATATTTGAATTGTTTAAAGTTTTATGTTGTTTATTATGCAATTATTTACCTCTGCAGGTTTTTATGCTATCCTGACTGTGGATTGAAGGAATATAAGAAGGGCATAAATAATGATTAAAAACACTCCACAGGTTAGTTTTCAGGGTCCTCTTACCGGAACAAGATTTACAGGCAAGCAATGCCAGGGGCGTTGCAACCCGGAATGCTGTAAACCAGCTTCAGACAAGCTTGAATTGTCAGGCAAGTCAGAATCTAAGGCTCCATCCAGCTTTCAATCACTAAAAAACCTCATTAACAAGCTTTAATGCGTTAATAAATACAGGTATAAGCACTTATTTATCATCCTGTGCTTGAACAGGGTGTCTTAAAAACCATCAATTCAATAAAAGCTAATGTACAACAAGATGATAGTTTTAGGGTTTTCGATGTTCAAGATATGGCTTGAACGATACAGCTAGTCTGAGCGTACAACACACGTATACGAAGCCCGCAAGTCAGTTATGAAAGGGCTTTGCTTTATGTTAAAAAAAAGCATTTATATAACTCTTTTTCTTGTTTTGCCAAATTTGATAGCTTTAGAAACTCACGCCCAACAACCTGTTGAGCTAGAGAAAAAAGTCTCTCAATTTGAACAGATCTATCACATAAAACCAGCTTCAACAGAACTATTAGAGCGGATTCGGGCCATAGAACTAAAAGCAAATGGCCTTGAGTATAAAGGTTCTCTTGAAGAAAGACTTGAGCAGATTGATGCAGCCTATAAAAGCCATATAGACAACTGCCTTCAATCCCTTTCACCTGTAGATCACACCCCGGTAATAGACATACCTGATAAACATTCAGCTAACCCTATTATCGCAAATTATCAACCTGAATACGGAAACTATTATCAAGCTATTAAAGACTCTATCAGCCGTCAGGGTATCATTCCTGCAGATTATCATTTTAAATCCTTTCCTGTGACCTATTATATCGAACCAGCAACTCCGGAACAGGAAAATCAGATACGTTTAAGCATCAGCCAATTTGATCAGATAATACCCTTAAAAGAAATATCAGATGCAAACAAAGCAAATATAAAGATATATGTAGCACAGACAGATCAGATCTTATCAACAGGCAGCAATATTGATCGTCCTGGCTTAAACAAAACCACATACCGAAAGGTTAATAACAAAGTGGTTGATTTTAGCTCTGATATTTATTTGAATGAAAAGATCTTTAAATATCCTATGTCAATTTATTCAAGTTCAACTATTAATCACGAATTTCTGCATGCACTGGGGCTTAATGGTCACAGCAATAGCATTTATGACATACTCTACCCCCGTAGAGATGTGAACGTATTTTACGGCGCACAGGTTGGATTAATAGTGGAGACCTGCGAAGTAAAAGACTTTGAACTATTTGGCCAACTCACACTCCGTGATATCAATACGCTCTGGCTACTCTATAACGAATGGCAAGACTGATACCCATTAAGATTGTATGAAAAAAGGCTGCCTTCAAGAAGAGACAGCCTTTATTAAATATCTAAATCAGTTTTAACTACGCAGTAATAAGATAAGCATCTTTACCATTCTGTGCTACTTCATCAGGGGTGCCATTGGCGAGGAATGTATCACCTATGATACCGCCAAGTGTACCATCTTCATAGCTGCCAGAAGGATCAATCTTCATTTCAATACCGTTGGTCCAGAAGTCAACTCTGGAATTAGCATCGTTATGAAGCTCGATGGTATGCTCACCAAACTCATTATCCATGTTTAGCTGCAAATAGCCGCCATTGCCCAGGTCATATCTGTCAGGCTTAACGAGTTCTTCACCGTTAAGGGTTAAATTGCCATCTACGTCATATGTTACAACGTTGCCGTTAACATAAACGGTTGCTTCAGTAATGTATTGAGGTGCCCAGGGATCACTGCCAACTGTTTCGTATTTGGCATGAATTTCCATATCATCGCCAGAGAATACGTTATAGCTGCTGCCATCATAGCCATAGTGATCGAACTTGATTACAGAACCATCCTGTGAAAGCACGTCAACGTGAGGATCACCATAGATACCGCCGCTTGCTTCATCAATAATAACTTCCGGCGGTGGCGGCGGTGGTGGAGGTGGACACGGTGGTTCCGGCGGTGGTGGTGGCGGTGGTTCCGGTGGCGGCGGCGGACACGGTGGTTCCGGTGGTGGTGGTGGTGGTTCCGGAGGTGGCGGTGGACACGGTGGTTCCGGCGGTGGAGCTGGTGGGCCACAATCTATTTTATGACCACCCCAGAACTTCCAGTGGCTTTTGTAAGCATGGTGTCCGTCAAAATCACTTTTGTAATGGAATTTGAATTGACTTTTGGCATATCCGCTCTGTTCATAGCCATGATGTCCGTGGTTTACTTCAAATTCACTCTTGTAATGGAACTTGAAATGGCTTTTAGAATATCCACTGTGATCATAGCTATGATCATAACTATGGCCTGCGCCATAACCAAAATCTAATGACTGGTTAAATGAGCTAAAGCATAGACTGAACATCTGAAACATAAAAACTGGAGCAATCTTTTGTTCCAGTTCCATGACGTCCAGATTAATGCTGGGGGTTGTCTGCAACATCCTTCTCTCTCCTTATGTAGGGGGGTAATACTCAACTTAAAATTTAGTTGCTGCAATAAAGGTAAGCATAATGAAAAATGTTCTCAATATGTTTATTTTTGCATTATTTATATCTTATTAAAATACTCCAAAGGAAGTTAGTTGCCATATGTTAGAAGTATATTTGTAAACTAAAAAAATTTCTTATGGTTATACAGGCTTATTAATATTGCTTTTATGCCGGTTATTTTTAATAATCATTATCGTTTACTATAAGTTACATTTGATACAAATTGCAATAAATGAAGTGTGATGTAAAAACTTAAAATAAAGAGAATTTGTTTCAATATCTATGATACAGAAATAAATTCAAGATGACAAAAGGTTATAGAGTTGAAAATACTTTTATTATAGCTTTTTACTGGTTTTCTAAGCAAAGAAAATAAGTGTGATAAGGTAATCAAAAATAACTATAGCCAGAAAAGACCATACAACAGCTGTAGTTGTGGCATTTCCAACTTCTTTAGCGCCACCTTTAGTTGCGTATCCAATAGAAGCACTGATGAGAGTTATAAGAAGACCAAAAACTGAACCCTTAAAGACACTTACCAGGACATCTTTTACCTTGAGTCCCTGCCATACAGATTCAAGATAAGATAGATAGTTGAGATCTGCAACAATGTTGCTTACAAGCATACCTCCCAATATGCCAAGAATATTACCCAATATAACAAGCAGGGGTACCATTGTTACACCGGCCAGAATTCTGGGTACTATCAAATAATAAATAGGGTCAACTTTTAATATTTTTAGTGCATCCACCTGCTCGGTAACTTTCATGGTAGCTATTTCTGCTGACATAGCAGACCCTATCATTGATGTTACAGCAAAAGAGGCCATCACCGGACCTAGTTCTCTGATAATAGCAAGAGCAACAAGCATACCGACATATGAGCTGGCACCCTGTTTGACCATTTCGTATGAAATTTGCAGTGCAATGATCATTCCGGCGACACTGGTCAGTGTAAGTGTTATAAACAGAGCATCTATACCTAGAAATGACATCTGATCAATTGTATTACGCCAGTGAATTTTGCCTTTTAAAAGCATCTTTATTGATTTAACAAAGTTTTCACATATTTCACCCAGCAAAGACATTGCAGGTATAGACTCTCCCGCCAGAAAACGGAAAAATTTGAAGGTGAGCGTGTCTTTTAATACTTCAGGATAATGCATAATTTTATTCCTGAAACAATATTAGCAGAAAAATGCTTGTGTCCATAACTTTATAGAACCTGCTGTAACGTAACTTTTCAAAGATAAATAATTTTGTCAAGCAGTATAAAAACCAGTACTGCAATGCTAACAAGCCCATTGATATTAAAAAAGGCCACATTTACTCTTGAAAGGTCATCTTTAGATACCAGTGATTGCTCATAGTAAAGCATACCAGCTACAAAAATAACTGCAATGTAATAAAAAACTGACATACTAATCATAAAACCAGTAATAATAAGCAATAATACAGTGAACAGGTGACACAACCGGGATACAATGAGAGCTCTTGCAGTACCTATTTTAGCAGGCAGGCTGAAGAGGTTGTGATGCCTGTCAAAATCTACATCCTGTGTGGAGTATATGATGTCAAACCCTGCTGTCCAGAGCATTACGGCTCCTCCCCAGATTATTACCGGTATTGTAATCTGACCACTTACTGCAAGCCATCCGCCAATTGCTGCTGCGCCGAGCACAAAGCCCAGTACAAAATGAGATGCCAGAGTAAATCTTTTAGTATAAGAGTATCCCCAGATTATAATCAGTGCAACAGGTAACAGATACTGACAAACAGGTGGCAGCTGAAAAACAGCATAAGACATAATAACAATAGATACGATTACTATTAAGTAGGCTGTTAAAGGTTTTACACGTCCGGCCGGTATAGCCCGGTTACTGGTTCGAGGATTCAGACGATCAATATCTCTGTCAATAAGGCGGTTGAGTGCCATGGCTGCTGTTCTGCCACCTACCATCGCAAGTATTACCCAGAAATATACAGCAGGAGCAGGCCAGCCAGAAGGTTCTGCTAGAAGCATACCTGATAATGCAAACGGTAGAGCAAAAATACTATGCTCAAATTTTACAAGCTCAAGATATTCTTTTAATTGCCCGGTTACAGACATCTATACACCTGATTAATATAATTTTAAGACAGTTTAATCATTTTTATAACAGAATTATTGTACGCTAAAAATCTTATGTAACCTCTATAGTTAACCGCACAACTTAACATAATTTGATTAGATTGTCACGCTTACTATGTTCGCTCACAATGACAGTTTCAGGGTGTTTTGGGGTGGCTTTGCCGCCCCAAAACACCCTTTTGATGTCTTTCTGAGGCCGAAGGCCGAAGAAACGCATAAAATTTATGAATAGTTATGCGGAATACTATAATTAATTAAGTATAGTAAACACATTTGAAAAACGTTTAGAAAAATCAAGCAGGTTAAAATTTATTCATATTTATTTGTTTTTTTTGACTTTCTTAAAATAAACACTAATATTAGTTGTAAGAGTAATTCTTGTGCCATTGAATTCATTCGCTAATTTCTGAAGCATTACCTCACCCAACAATGAAGAGTATGAGCATTTAAAAAAGGATTTTGTATGAATTGCAAGACAAACCGTAATCTGTCGGCTCAGTTTTTACTGACAACCGCCAAACGGAGAAGATTACTGGCGTATAAAGCAATTACATTGCTTCTAAAAGCAAAACAACATGGGGTACATAACCTCAACATAACAAGAAGGAGTCTATGAAGCTATTAAAGATAGTAACAGGTATTTATATCAGCTTATGTTTGGGATACATAGCTTATATTAACCTTGATCTCTCCTCTCATTACTCTGCATCACCCACCTTATGTGCAGAAATATCTGGCATAGCCGGATAAACAATCGACCCTGTTCAATGTACATTCTCCCTTACCCGTAAAATACCTCCTAAATTTAGTTTATCGGGCCGTAAGGCCCGTTTTTTATTTCTGTAATTGTGATAGAAATCGAGTATTACTATTATCATACAGACTGTTTAAATAAAAAAAGGCCTGTGGTAAAGACCCACAAGCACTACCCCTTGATCGTATGCGTTTTTCTCAGCCTACTTTAGGGCTGGGTTTATATGCTCCTGGCAAATATTCCTGAAGGGTTTTGACGATAACCTTTCCGGTTTTATTGCCCTGTTCGTCTCTTTCAAAAGCCGGTAAAAGAAGATCACTGCCGCCACGTTTTGTTGACAACCATCCCAGGCATTCAGCGCAGCAGACATCTTTATGATTCTGGTTATTGGTTACAAAAAGTATCAAAGCTTTGTTTGCACCATCATTAACAGCATTTGCAACTGCTGCTCTTTCAGAGCACATAGCATCACTCAGGAATCCATTGTCGTAAAATTCAACATTAGTACCGGTATATACTTTTCCGTTATCGGCAAGCAATGATGTATGGAAGTGATAATGGCTGTTTGGTGCATTATCGAAAGCTCCGCCGGTTTCATAAACGTATTTTTCAATTTTATTAGCTTCTTGCTGTGCGCTTTGTGCCAGAGTTTTGATCATTTCTTCAACGTTTATACCCTTGTTTTGAAGCTCTTTAGCTCTAGTTTTAGCACTATCAGACATTTCGATAGCTGTTATGTTTACATCTTCCGTTTTATAGACTTTGCCGGGTATTGGTGCTGGTTTATTATAGGGTTTTTCTTCCGGTAGATCTTTTGATATGAAGCCTTTTAGCTCATTCAGTGTTTGTACATAAAGTTTTGTTTTGCCGCCTGGTGTAGTATATTCGCTGACAACCTGAAGATCTCTACCTCCTCTGGATGATTCTAAGTCTTTATGGGTATTGGCAAGCCATTGAAGTGATTTTCTATCGTGGTTGAGGTCAGTTACTGCAATAGCATTAATTTTCTGATTGAGGTCACTTATTGCAGCAATACTTGCAATCATTCCGGCTGACATTCCCCAGCGGCTGCTGAAAAAATCAACATTGCAGGCGGTATAGTTTTTGCCGTTTTCGCCCATTATGCTTGCGGCTTCTACAACGCCTGCTCTGGAATTAGTATACCCCTCAATATCCTCTTTATATTCTTTTATTTCTTGTTTTTTATCCTGGCAATTATTGTATAATTGTAATGCCTGTGTTCTGGTGAGTCTTTTTTCAGGAGAAAGGCTCATTACACCAGGAGAAAAAGCAACTTCAAGTTTCTGATGTCCTTTAAAAGCAGGCTGGAGGCTTACCGGTTTTAGCATTGAGGCATATTTAAGATTTCCGGCCTGATAGAAATCTATAACATTTTTGCTATAGCCCTTAAAGGTGCTCTCTGGTTTTACAGAGTGCATCTGTCTGCTATTTACAGGGTGTATGATTGCTGTATTAAGCCCATTTATACTAAAACTCATAACTTTTACTCTCTCTTGATCCTCACTTGTTGAGGGTTCCCCTGATTGAGTGTTTCCCCTTTTTCCCGACTTCCGACATAAAAACGCCGAAAGGCCCATGAAATAAGGATTTATTT
>CAZFBA010000064.1:0-12321 GCA_964517135.1 uncultured Gammaproteobacteria bacterium | reverse complement strand
ACCCCCTCCCTGTTTTTGCTGGAATCAGTAATTTCTTAATTAATCAGAGGTTCCACCAGTGTAATAGTTATCCACTAGTATTTCATATGTTTGTTGTTCACAAAAAAGAGATCCCATAATAAGTGATTTATTATGGGACAACAATGTCGGAGCATTGATTATGAAGTGTGGTAATAGATAATGTTATTTAAATTCTTCCTTCGGCTTCTAGCTGGTTAATTTTAAGAAACCCCTGAAGCCTCGGGTCATTGGCAGCATATGTACGTTTTTTACACTGGTCAGATGTGTTTCCTTCAACAGTTTCAATAGAGCCATCAGGGTTTACTCTGGTTACTATACCAACATGAGCACTTTCTTTTCCGTTTATTCTGAATATAACCATATCCCCTGGTTTAATGCTTTGCGGAGCAGTTGCTGCATTATAGCTTTCATAGACACCATTTTTTTGGGCCCAGTTAGTAATATTTGGTACATAGTGAAAATTTTCTCCTGCCCAGGGCACTTTGCCACCGGTAGCCTGCTTAACGCACCATTCAGCAAAGGCCCCGCACCAGTGGCTTGGCTGTCCATACTTTCTATAAGATCCATCAGCTTCATTAATGCCTAGAGTTGACTCGTGCAGAGCAATCTGTGCAGCCTGCATACCCGCATTGCCCTGGGGTACAGGCCCGGTATAGTTGGAGTTAACCGGTGCATAAGGTGCTGTTTGCTGGTTATAACCAGCTGGTGTTGCCTCGGTAGCGTTTCCTGTGTAAGGAGCTGTGTTAGCATTTGTAAAAGGAAAGTTTTGCTGATTATCCAGAAGCGTATTAGCCATCAGAGGGTTATTCATAGCCTGATTGCCCATCATACCACCCATAAATTGAGAAACCATTTGCATCATGAGTTGCATTATTCCCATACAGAACATCATCATAGGCATAAATTGATTCATCATCTGGTTCTGGTTTGCCTGTATGCCCGGCATCTGGTTATATTGTTGTGCATACTGATTATGAGTAAAATCAAGATTATAAGGGTTTATGGCTGCTTGCTGATCAAAGGCATTTAATGATGAAAATAATCCCTGTAGCCCTTCTGATGGTGATTGATAACCAGTATTAAATATTGAATACTGCTCAAATGGCATCTGGGCAGCATTATTCACCCCCGGTGCCAGAGAAATATTTTTTAAAAAAACCATATCAAGTTTATACATGTCATTTAAATCTCCACTAAAATTCATTATTCTCTTGTCTCTCCTTGGTTAAAAGATGATACTGCAACTGATTGCACAGGATCAATAAAAGTTTTTCCTAACCATTAAAGATTCAGGCAATACAATAAATTAATAGACCCATAATTTGCCTGTTTTGTTAGATGTTAAAAACTGCTTGAGTTTCTCTCTCAGGTTTATCCTGTTAATTTGTAGCCGCAATCCATAAATTGAAACCATTACGGTTAATCAAAATAAGGCTTTCAGTAGATAGGCTCTACTTACAATTACGGTTATTAGGATATTACACTATTATTATAAGATTCTTACTTAAATAAATCCTGAGATGATTTATTCATATGCACCTGAGTCATATCATCTATACGACGGGGCAAAATTACTCAAATGGAACCTCAGATTAATTACATAATTAATGATTCCAGCAAAAACAGAGATCCTTATATCTGAGTACATACAAGTTATTCAGAAGTCTCAAATCTCTATTTAAATATGCTCATTAAGCAATAAAAATCTTTTGACCTTTTAATTTGAAAGAAATATGAAATAATTTTGTATATTTACCTGAAAGATCTTAAAATATACTAATAATAAGCAAGGGTATATAAGTACAGAGTGAATCTTGTTAATTGTAACCATCAAAATACGCTCCAAAAAAAGTTTTTAAGGCTTATCTATGTCTGAAGAAAATATTACAATGGAATTTGACCGCAAATTATTTCTAGAAGAAAAAATTGGCATATTACTTTTTAAATTCACTTTTCCAGCTGCACTTGCTATGATATCTATTGCTATAGCATCTCTTATCGATACAATTATTATTGGTCGATACGTCGGAACAGCCGGTCTAGCTTCTTTAACTCTTGCATTGCCTGTTTTTATGCTATTTTCTGCCCTGGCTGCTACTATAGGTATCGGCGGAGCTGCCGTCTGGTCTGTAGATGTTGGATCTAATAACTATCAAAGAGCTGAAAAAGTATTCGGCAATTCTATTATGCTAAACATTTTAACAGGTTTGCTGATTACTGTTCTGGGCATAACTTTTATTGAACCTATTATGGCATTTTTAGGTACTCCTGAAGATGTCTACCCTTATGCAAAAGGATACCTGAGTATCTTTTTCCCTTCAGGAATGTTTATAATCTTTGCCATAGGAACCAATAACTTCATAAGAGCTGAAGGTATGGCTAATACTGCTATGACTATTATACTGATAGCAGTATTCTTAAATGTTCTTCTGGATATTTTATTCGTTATCATATATGGATGGGGTATTGAAGGTGCAGCATACGCTGCATTATTAGCCCATCTTCTGGCAGGTTTGTTTATACTGAACCACTTTTTAAGCGGCTATTCAAAAATTAAATTGAAAAAAACAATGCTTATACCTGACATTAAGATTATGCTTGAAATTATTCAGGTAGGTACAGCATCATTTTTAAGACAATTCAGTATTGGTATTATGCACTTTATAGTTAATATATCTATAGTATGGTATGCTGCAGGCCCTGAAGCAGGTATGTATCTTGCTATAGCCGGTATTTCTATGAAGTGTATTATGTTTATTTTAATGCCTGTTATTGGTGTTATTCAGGGAATGCAACCCATTATAGGGTTTAATTATGGGGCAAAAGCTTATATCAGAGCTAAAAAGACAATTATACTTGCTATAGCAACTGCATTTTGCATTGCATCAATTATATGGCTTTTTATTATGATTTTTCCTGCACAGCTTTTAGGGGCATTTAGCCATGACCAAATACTCATAACAAAAGGCCAGGATATTCTAAGACTTCTTATCCTTGTTTTACCTCTTGTTGCAGCTCAAACTACAGGTGCAGGACTCTTTCAGATACTCAAAAAGCCTATTCCTGCAAGCTTTTTTGCAATATTGAGACAGGTTTTGCTCATGGTACCCATTATATTGCTTTTACCTGGTTTTTTAGGCCTGAACGGTGTGTGGTATGCTGTCCCGATAGCTGATTTTCTGGCTTGCCTTATTACGGCTGTATGGGTTATACGAGAGATCAGGATACTTGATAACCTGAATGCGGAGACATAATAAAATAAATTTAAAACCTGATCTATAACTGAAGGTATGCTTTAAACCTTATTACTAAGCAGGGGATATTCTTCACCTGTTGCAATAAAGAATTCATCTCCTTTTTTGATTATCCAGGGAGGTAAATCTATCAAAGCTTCAGGCTTTGCATTGTTCTTTAGAAACCTGACATAGCTATCAGGTATTCTAGCATCCTTAAATAAAAACTTTACGGGGTTTTCTGAGAGTATTAGAGATTGCATTTCTGCTGATAAATTATCCTCGTTTAAAAACGGAGCTATATAATTCTTTTCTTTCCAGGTATGACTTAAGAGGCTGGCGTCAGTGCCAAATAATATTCTTGATTTATAGCTATCTTGCTGCAAGATATCTCTTAAGTCTTTAAAGTAAGCGGATTGTGTATTTTCCATTAGGGCCATATAGTGAAATGAAAGGTCTGAATAAACCCTGCCAAAGTTCTTGTTAAGCTCCTTTGAAAAGATAATCAAATTTAATATTTGTTCCCGCCATTTCAGGGCTTTGTTTTGCAATATTTTATTATTGTGAAAATAGTTGCCACCAAGGTGTGCGAAGTTTATTTTGAGGTTATATTTCCTGATAGGCATAATCCAGTTAAACATTTCAGTAAATGGAAAAACCTCTTCTTCTTTAATCTTATTTAATTCCATTATTTTAATCAACGAATTGACCAGCCAGCTATTTTTTTCCAGTTTTTCACTTCTAAATGCTCCTTCAATATCTACATGTGTTGTTATAGGTATTTCATTAGTGCCGCAATATTCATAAAATTCTTCAAGCCTCAAAGCTATTTCATCAGTATAAGGGAGGAATCGCTTCCAGTATGAACCGGGAGATCTTGTTATGTCAGGGCATGGATGATATCCCAGAGCAGGGTACATTTTGATTCCAATATATCCATATTCTTCAATAGCCTTTTTGCATATTTCAAGAGAGTTTTCCCGTCTCGGGTCAAACATTACAAAAGGAAAAATTCTCCAGGGGTATCTGGCTATCTGTTTTGATATGAGGGAAATCTGAGATTCTTCTATTTCGCTATAATAAGGTATTACAGTATCTTTATGATTCACCGCAGGTATAGCTTTTTCAAAATCAATCAATAGAGGTACGCAGATATCTATTCCTGCTTCATCCATAGATTTAATATATTCTTTTACAACCCTTTTAATGGGTAATTTAAATGTTTTGAGAAATTTATTGGCACGTTTAAACCCATAGCCAGGAGTTATTTCAAAAAAGACTCTTGCACCGAGTTCAAACAGGTCATCTTTAGCCATATCCTTTGTTATATGACCTAGCAGCTCAACCATTTCACAGGGTATAAAGTTGAGATTAAAGAAATGACAATGAGTATTAATAACCGGTTTTCTTTTCATACCACCTGCTCATTCTTTCAGGGTATACTACTATTATAGCAAATTCCTGTTGCCTTTGCAAAGAGTGTAATATGAAAAAAAAATTCCTCTCAAGGCTTTATTAGCAAAATAAACCGATTTCAGTATTTTTAAAATTGTTAATTTTCTTAATTAAAGACAAATATTTTTTGAACTATAGCTGACAATAAACTTTTTAAAAGATTTTTTTTAAATAAATGCTGTCATAATAAGTTAATAGAAAAATCTTTCTACTAAAAATTATTACCGGGCAGAATAATTGCACCTAGATTATTTGTTGGCCAGCAAATATATACTAAGTAATAAGATTTCAGAAGATACAGGGCATTCTTTAAGTCGTTTAGTATTTAAAGCAAACCGGAATCCTCATTATAACTTACCCTCTCAATTACGTTGATGCCCAGGATTAATGGGAGCAAAAGTCAAAGGGTATAAAATTAGGGAGCCAGTGCCGGTTATAAATTTGTCGAGAAAATAGCTTCATTATTTGCCTTTTATAATGCCGGTATATTTTAAACATTAACTATGCTCTTTATGCCAATAGTAGAGTATTGAAAATTCAAACTCTTGAGATTCATGCATACCATTAATAAACTGGTATATATCTTCTGATGAAATTTACTTACGTTTTGCGGTTATCGCAATAAGGTTCATATACTTACCAGCTCCAGCTTCCATTGAAAGTCTATCATCTATTGCATATTTGTTATCGGAAGCTAGCCAGTCTTGCCAGGCTTCATCATGACATTGCATTTCCTGAATTGATTCAATTGTTATCTCTTTGGATTTTTCCAAAAGCTTTTCCCACCAAGGGATAGAATGAAAAGTTTTTAAGATTTCATCTTTTTCCTTAGCCCAAGAAAGCATCATTTCATCAGGAAGTATGCCGTTAAGTTCTTTTTTTACTCCAGGAAATGCCAAAGCAATTGTTCCACCTTTTTTTACAAGCTGTGCTAATTTTGTATCCATAAATTCAGGCTCGATTCCGAAATAATGGTATGAATCTATGCTTACAATTACATCAAAGTATTCATCAGCATAAGGCAAGTTCTCTGCGTTTGCGTGTATAGGAATAATTTGATTTTCCAAGCCTGTTGACTTAAATGTTATGAAATTTTGGGTTGCACTAATCCATAAATCGGTTGCAAATACTTGTACGCCAAATTCTTTTGCCAGAAATATAGATGTCAAGCCTTTTCCACAGCCTAAATCCAATACCCGCATACCTTTTTCAAGTTTAACAGATTGTAAGAGTTCTTCAATCATTTTCAAGCTGTTAGGTCCCATCAAATTTTCGTTGATTAATGTTTTATCATATTGATTGCTTTTTATATAGTTCATTCATGTTCTCCTTGTGGACTGCACATAATAGCTTAAAACTCTTTAATAGCTTGAAACATTATTTATACAAGTCTTCATTTCTATTGTTATATCTAAATTTACCTCTTTTAGATGTAAGAAAAATCTTCTGATTATAAACCATTGAACTTTCTTATCTCATCTTACATAAACTCCAAAAAATTTCAATACCATTTATATGGTTCTTTCCATTGGGGTTAACCTGCCCCATTTAGGACCTGGCATTTCCAATAACTTCTGCATATTCCTGTAGTGTTTAATTATCCGGTGCACTATTGGGTCTTCAAGCATTATATGTAGATTGTCAAGTGCATGTAACCCACCATCGGCATTTATAGTGAAAGCATAATTTAATACCTCTAAATTAAGTCTTTTTGAATAGAAATTTTTTCTGGTTATGAACTGATTTTTATCTTTAATTCAGGTTAAAATAGAACTATGATTTGACTCAATTGATACTGCTGGTTAATTTTCACTGAAAAATTACTACCTTAAAACTAAATTGACTGACCGGGGCTTAAAAATCTATGGCTGAACAATGTGGATTAAAACGAATAACCGATACAAAGCTTAAGCTGAGAGATGAGCTGACATTTTCGCTGGTAAAAGAAGAGCCCGAAAAGATTTATACTCTCTATGATCCTTATAATGACCGTTATTTTCAATTCAAAGAGTATGAATATGTCATTGCAGGCCTGATGGATGGGCAAACGTCATCCCGGGTTATCTGTCAGAAATTTGAAGAACAGTTTGATGCAGAACTACCACTGGAAACACTGGAAGTTTTCGCACGGAAACTCTTTGCACTCGGCCTTATTGAAGGTGCACCTATACCCCCTAAGATTGATAAATACTCGGGTGTGCTCTTTAAAAAGTTTAAACTTTTTAACCCTGATAAGCTTTTTGATGCTATTATAGATTATGTACGCTTTTTATTTCACCCTTTGACAGTAAAAATATTTGTAGTTGTATTATTTATAGCCGGCTATCTTCTACTTAAGCGCTGGAATGAAGTAGCTGCTTATGGAATGCCCGGCACTAATGCTGGAGACTGGTCAGGTTTAGGTCTTATAGTATTAATAATAATAGCTATTATCAGTACTCACGAGTTTGCACACGGCCTGAGTCTCAAAAATTATGGCGGAAAAGTGCCTGAGATGGGCTTTATGCTTATGATTTTTATACCGGCTTTTTATTGTGATGTCTCGGATGCCTGGAAACTTTCTAAAAACAAAAAACTCTTTGTTACATTTGCAGGGGGGTTCTATGAACTTGTTGTTGGTGCTTTTGCTGTTATAATATGGAACTTTGCTGATCCGTATCTCTGGCTTTCTGATCTAGCATACCTTGTAATGGTTAGTTCTGTTTTTACCATAGGCATTAACTTTAATCCTCTTTTGAGGCTTGATGGTTATTATTTGCTTAGTGACTGGCTTGAGATGCCTAATTTGCGGTCAGAATCTATTAAATACTTTATGAGATTGGTATCTGCACCCTTTAAAAAGTTACCACCGGCCAATTATACACTCAAAGAAAAAATTATATACCCGGTATATGCTGTACTATCTACATTGTTCATTATGTTTATGATTTCTATTATTTATTCACTTGTTTCTGGCTGGTTAATAGATACTTTTCGTCTGCCCGGAGTTCTTTTATCTATATTTATTTTAATATTTTTTCTTTCATTGATTTTGAAGGGTATAATAAAACCAGGAACAAATACTAACAAAACAGAAAGCCAGAAGGCCTGATGAAAAAGTTTATACCTTTAATCATAGTAATTGCAGTATTAATCATTGCCTTTGTTTTCCGGTGGCAGCTGGATGTCGGTAGTGACTGCGTGCTTGAGCCTTATACTGAAGAGAGTCAGGTTATTTATGCCCAGACCCCCGGAGTATTAACCGTTTTTAATTATCGCTCAGGAGATATAGTCAAGCAGGGATCTGTCGTAGGACAACTGACAAGCATTGAATTACAGGATGAAAAAGAACAGGTTGAGGCATCTATTAAAGAGACACAAGCAGAACAGATTGTACTTGATAGGCGTATACAGGAAGCACGCCAGGAAGTTATATCGTCTGGCCTGAGACATAAAAAAGCTTCAGTAGAACTAGCCTCAATAGAAAATGATCTTAGAACATATAATGCTGGCGAGCTTCCGCCAGAACTTCAGGCTATGAAAGCCAGATTAAATGAAGCTCAGAGAGAATATGAAAAGCTGGCAGCCGAGCAGGAATTAATTGATAATAAGAATCAATATCCACCTGACATTAAAGTTATTGTTCATAAACTTGAATCTGCACGGGTAAAATATCATAATGCAGAGATTTCATTTGACAAAAACAGATATCTGGTTACTGTAGGGGCTATCTCACAGCTGGATTTTGAAGATAACCGCACTAAATATGAAATGGCCCAGCAAGAAGTTTCAACATACCGGGCAGAACTTGATAATGCATTACTCAATCGCAAATATGACACTCTCAATGCAAAAGATGTATATCTGAAAGCTAAAAGTGAGTATGAAACAAGCCTTAAAGAATTTTTCCTCGATTATGATAGGCAATACTATGATTCAAAAATCGCCGGAGCAATGGTTGCTCAATCCAGTTACACAAAAGAGACCACAGAAGCTCAATTGCAAGCTAATGATGAAAAATTAGCTGCCCTCAAACAGAAACTTCAAATTATTAATGATAAGATGGACAGGTTAGCCCTTAAAGCCCCAATATCAGGAGTAGTTATAGAAGAAGATATAACCAACCTGGTTGGTAAATATTTCTCTATGGGTGAACAAATATGCGAAATAGCTGGCCTGGAGAAGCTTCTGGTAAACATTCAGGTCGATGAAAAAGATATTGCTGATGTTGAAGTCGGTCAGTCAGTTAGACTTAAGGTAAGGCCCTTCCTCGGTAGTCTTTTTAAAGGAGAAGTCAGAAAAATTAGCCCGGTTAGCCGTAAGGATGAAAAGTCTCATCGCAGTTTCTATTCAGTAGAACTTGTTATAGCCAATGAAGATAACAAACTTAAACCAGGTATGACTGGTTTTGCAAAGATAAATGCAGGCACAAGACCTATTTATGCCCTCATAATGAGAGAAGTCGGCCATCTCGTCAGGTCTGAATACTGGTTCTTCTAAACGCTAGTCTTAAAAAATTCATTAATAGTTTGTATGAACATTATCTGGTTGTAGAACATTAATGATAGCCTTTTTTAGACTAACATCAGGAGTAATAATTTCGATAACAATAGTGCCTTTTTGTGCGATGGCGTTGGCATGTCCAACCATACTGATTAATTTCTGGTAGATAGTAGAGGCACTGGTGACATCCGGAGCTTCGATATAGTTTATCTGAAGCCTGTTCTGGTTTTTAAAAAAGATATCATTTTTGATGTAAAGTACTTTTGCCCCGAAGGTTTTTTCAAATTGTCCAAGCATTTGAGGGCTAACATAAATTGAATTTTTAAGAACCCAGCCAGTACCTATACTGCTAGCACTGACAGCTATTTTATCAATAGCTTTGCTTGAATCACTGGCGATTGATACTCCTGAAAAGTAACTGCTAAGAGCGATAAAGCATATTAGCATAAGGCCATAAATAAAAGCTTGCGAGATTTTTCCTGTCATAATTAATCCCCTTTCTTGTTGGCTTAAATCCTTGTGAGATCGTTATAGTGGTAAAAAGTTTATTTATTAGAATAACACGATGCTTGTTGCCATTTTACCTTAACAAGAAAATTTTTTAAAGGAGGCCTTTTTAGCTAAAAAAGCCTCTATGTTTAGTTTTTGTCGTTTATATTTCATAACAGCATAATAATAAAAAGTATTAAGTCTGTCTGCGTGCTAAAAACCAGTCAGGTTAAAAATGCTTCTGATTACTATCCTGTAAGTGTAAATCTGGTAAATGCTTCAGGGGTTTCAGAATTATTGTCTATTGTTTTTGTTATCTGCTGGTAATTTCCTTCAAGATTGAAAGCCTTTTTTGCAAGGTCTAACACATCCTTTATGAATGTAGTACTGGCCTTTTGCTGGTTTCCAAAAAGCGAATAAGTTTTGATATCAATATTTCCGTTCGGGTTTATTTGTGCTTTTGCCTTGTATAATTCCGTATCAGGTATGGTAAATGGTGGTTCAAAAGTTACTTCAAGTCTATCACCATTGACTGTTCCATAAAAATCGTAGGCTTTCGAGCCTGTTAAAGATTCTCCGTAGATAGAATTACCATCTTTATTGTATTTATAGATGGCACCAAAACTAACCGGTTGCATAGAAGTTATCTGCATATTTTTTTCCTTTTCATTAAAATATCGGGTGGATAATCAGGGGATAGTATTTGTACAAAGATTATGAAGCTGATAAAGTGACACCAGTGATAGTGTATTTGTTACAATAATTTACTTCTGGTGTCATTTGTGTTCTATGTTTTACAGCAGTAAAATATAGTTGAGAATAACTTTCAGGAGTATAAAAATGAATTCATCACCTCAATGCGCCAGATGCAAGCTTAAAAGATGTCAGGCAGGCAAAGATTATTTTGAGTACGAACAAAAAGCACGGGTTTTTTATGAAGATACTGAGCTTATAAAGCTTCATAGGGCAGCTACAGCAGTTGAGGGCAGGTACTATTGTAAAGAAAACCGACTGAAAGAAGTGATATTGTTTTCAAAAGAAATGGGATATAGCCGGCTAGGACTTGCTTTCTGCGTGGGGTTATCCAATGAAGCCAGAGTTATTGAAGAAATTCTGTCAAAATACTTTGAGGTAACATCAGTATGCTGCAAGGTTTGTGGCATTGACAAAAAAGACTATGATCTCGAACAGATTGATGCCAGCCGGAAAGAATATATGTGTAATCCGGCAGCACAGGCAGGTCTTATGAATAAGGCTAATACAGAGTTTAATATCATTTGCGGGCTTTGCGTGGGGCATGATGCAATCTTTACAAAGTGTTCTGAAGCTCCTGTATCAACGCTTATAGCTAAAGACAGAACCCTTGCACATAACCCGGCAGGGGCAATTTATTGCCAGTATGTTACCAGGCAGCTTGAAAACTGATCAGGTATTTATTGAGCAACAAAACGTTGTCTATGTTTTTTGCCCGGGTCTGAAAGGGCTTAACAAATTGTAATTTTTTGAATTCAAGGAAAAACCCGCTAAAAAAGTATTAAAGCATATTTTTCATTCGTAAAAAATTGTACAATTTTTCTTTTAACTACTAAATCTGTCATTTTATATTAAACCTGCCCTGCTTTTGGTCGATAACAATGAAAAAGGAACGAAGGGGGACTTTTATGAAAAGCAAAAATAAAGGCTCAGCACTCGTGGATTATGCAGTACCTACACTCATTGTAGGAGTTATAGCAGGAGTAGCCCTTTTCAACATTGTAAATGGTGGGTCATTATTAAAATTTTTTGCTGCATCATTAAATATTAATGCTGTTGATGGTACAGGTACTGCCTCAATAGCATCTTATAACTCAAGTGATACAGCAGAAATGTCAACCCCCGGGGGGCTTGGAGGAACATCGGAAAACCCGGTTGTCCAGTGTTCTTTTGGTTACTGCAATATTGATTTCGGAGATTATGTGCTGTCAGGTATACCTGATAATTTTAGCGATTACGTTAAGTCAACATCATCCTCAGGAGGAACCGAACTGCTTGCAAACCTCCTGATGGCTATTGCCAATAGCCCAAATATAGACACCTCCACAAGTAAAATTATTAAGGATCTTGCCAACAAAGGACATTCAATGGCTTCAAATGAGAGAACCATTGAATTCGAAGTTGAATATGTATCTCAAGCTGATGGTACCTGCCTGACAGATGATTTTGATACAGCTAAATTTGCCCTTACAAATGAATCTGATGAGTTTATGGCACTTCTTGAGCAGGTAAACAGCCTTCTTTCAGGGTCGTCTAACCCCGGCAGTGAAGAAGCAATGGCTATAATCAACATCCTTGGTGATGAAATACTATCTCTGGCAAATCAGATCACTTTTAATGCCGGTGGTATCGGCGCAGGATACAGCCTTGACCCTGATATTACTGCTGGTACTACAATAGAACAATCTCTCTTTGAAAGTATTCTTGCAGGCCCCTCTGAAGTTACAGATATCAATTCAGCCATAATCTGCACAACAGGCAACGGAGAAGATTCTGGCCATAATTGTGGCTAGTAAACTTTTAGTTAATTTATCAGGTTTAGACCTTAATATATATTGAGATCTCTGAATAATTTAAAAGTTCACAGATTCAAGAAATTAGTGTCGGG
>CAZFBA010000063.1:0-13942 GCA_964517135.1 uncultured Gammaproteobacteria bacterium | reverse complement strand
CTGGTTCTATAAAAAATTAACCTATTGACTTTTAACACGGAATCTCAGACTAAGTGATCGTTTATAACTTCTACTACGATCGAAATGGTATTTTCTCTCATTTTGTGATTAGAGTTCTCATTTCGAATGATAATTATAATTTATCAGGGATCACAGGACAAATACCGAATCATGGAATCCCTTATGCTGTCTAGGATTGATACCGTTCTCGGATAGGAAGAGGGAATACCGTTTTTTACCGAAAAAGCGGATATTTAAGGCGAGAGAAAATCCGTTTTCTGAGTCAAAATTTTCGTTCAAGCTCGCTCTATATAAGCTTATTGACCATGCGGTAAAAAACCGGGCTTTTTTGAAAAATTTGTTCGAACCCGGAAGTGGTCGGAAGAAGGGGGAAGTCAGAATCAAAGGTTAATAATCCCTCATGGATTTAATAGCGGCGGAAATTTTATAGCACCTAAAGACTTGCCAGACCTTAATGTTTCGTGAAATGGGTGTAAATGACATAACCCTGGAAAAAGTGCCTCAAGAAGGAAGATTTAATAATAAAAAATAGGCAGTGCTGGCGAGTGTTTTAAGAAATGATACTTAAATAAAGACAATATTAGCAATATTCTGAACGTTTTCTTTATATTTTACCTCTGTTTTTATGATGTTATGGAGTACTTAAAATGATGCATTCCTTTATTTGGAAACAATGAGAGACAATCGGTATCAATTTTTAAAATTTCCGAAGAAAAGCTTGAAAGAAGGAAGGGATCGGTTATCATTGGCAACACACGTAAGAAGAATAATGGTCGTAGAAATAAGTATGTCAATGAATAAACCGATTATAGATGTTAAAAACTGCTGGCTGGATATCAACACCGTCGCCAAACTTAAAAATGTCACTACCAGAGCGGTACGTTTAGCGATTCGAAATAAAAAATACATTGCCAGGACAAAAGATCAACGAGGTGGAAAGAGTTATGAAATTCTGCTGGAATCTTTAGAGCCAGATCTCCAAACGAAATACATTCAAGAATGCTACCAGACGCTCGTTTCGGAAGAAGTCGAAGAGCCCCTGCATCCGATCAAGAAGACACAGGAGAAAATCATCCCAGAGAGTGCCAAAAAGATTGCCCTGGCGCGTTTAGATCTTCTCAAACTCTGGCAGGACTTTCGAAAAGACTACAAAAACAAATCCAGAGGCAATAAAGAGTTTTTACAACTCTACAATACCGGTGAAGTGTATAAAGAGATCTATGGACTAGTAGGGAACGTTTCTATTGGAACTCTTTACCGATGGAATAAAGACCTGGGAGATGAAACCTCTAACGACTGGACCCGGTTAATACCAAAGCATAATTACAGCAAAGAAGCAGAATACCGCACCAGCCTCACCGATGAAGAAATCAAGATCTTTATGAAGATCCTCCTGCACCCTAACGCCTTTTCGATCGGCAAGGCCATCAGTTTTACAAAGTATATCCTGAAAAAGAAAGGCTATGAGATCCTGCCTAAAGATATTACTTTTAGACGTTATGCTGATTTCTTTAAATCAAAGCATTACGACAAGTGGGTATTAGCCAGAGAAGGCGAAAAAGCCCTTAAAGATAAAGTCGAACCGTATATCGTCAGAGATGCCAGCGTGTTGGAGGTTTTCCAGGTACTCGTCGCTGATGGTCACCTCTTAAATTTTCAAATTATTAATCCGTTTACAGGCAAACCGAGCCGGGCCACCATCGTTGGATTCCTCGATTGGAAAAGCACTGGTCTTGTGGGATATGAAATTATGCTCGAAGAAAATACTCAATGTATAGCCAGTGCTCTGCGGAATAGTATTATCAATCTCGGCCTTGTCCCGGAAATCGTTTATCAGGATAACGGCAAAGCTTTTAAAGCCAAGTTCTTTAATGGCGATGTTAATTTTGAAGAGCTCGGTTTTAACGGTATTTACGGCAACCTTGGAATTAAACCGGTCTTTGCGGCGCCGTATAATGCCAGAGCCAAAGTGATAGAAAGGTTTTTCCAGGAGTTTCAGGAATCTTTTGAAAAGATGATGCCTTCCTATATCGGCTCCTCTATCGATAAAAAGCCAGCTTATATGAAACGGAATGAAAAGCTCCACAAAGAAATTCATAACGGCTATGTGCCAACAATAGAAGAAGCGATCCGGTTGATTGATGCCTGGCTTGAGTATAAACACAGCCAGCCTTGCCCCAATGTTAAAGGAAAGACAATCCAGCAGGTATTAGGTTCTGTGTCCAAACAAAATATTGATGTTAATAAACTTGATGACCTGATGATGGCCCAGGAGGTAAAAACCATTGGCAGAAATGGCATACGGTTCTTGAAATCTGATTATTATGATGACAGCCTCTATGGCCTGCGGGGAAAAGCAATCGTTAAATACAGTCTTTTTGATCTGAGCTTTGTAAAAGTCTATAGCCCCAAAGGTGAATACCTCTGCACAGCACAAAGAGTTCTGCCCACGCACCCGATGGCACAATACTTAGGCGACATCAAAGATATGGAAGATTACAAGCAAAAGGTGGTCAAGCAAAAACAGCTTAAAAACAAGACTATGAAAGCAGTTAAAAAACTTTTTACACAGGAAGAAATTGCGTTATTTTCACAAAAACTCGAACAGGAAAAGTTAAAAGAAATGGAGAAAAATATGGAAAATCAGCCCAAATTGCTGGTTAAAATACAATCTGATAATCCTTTAGCCAGACCCATCTTCAAAAACAAATATGAACGCTACGAATGGCACCTTGAAAATGGGTGCCTTGATCCGTCTGATGAAGACTGGATCAAGTGGTATCGCACCACAGAAGAATATAAACTCATTTATGAAGAAGGAATATAGCTTATGCGAAAAGTCTTTGCCCGAACGAAAAACGTCAAGAATTTTATATCAATGATAAACAAGCTCGAATCAAGAACCGAAGGCCTGCCGGGGATGGCACTTTTATATGGCGATCCAGGGCTGGGTAAAACACAAACGGCTCTCTGGTGGGCAGCACAAAACAATGCAGCTTTTATCCGGTCTGCCAATTTGATGTCTGGCCGCTGGCTTTTAGAAGAACTCGTCGATGAGCTCGGTGAAATCCCCAGCTATCGGTCTTCAGAGCTTTTTCAACAGACGATCAGGATCCTCAATGAAGAACCGAGAATCATTATCGTTGATGAAATTGATTACCTGTTAAACGATACCAACGCTATTGAAACCCTCCGGGACATTCATGACAAAACGGGCACACCGGTTATCCTGATTGGTATGGGAGCCGCTAACAAAAAGCTGATGCGTTACAGACATCTCTATGACCGGGTTTTAGAAGTTTTAAAGTTTAATCCGTTTGATCTGGATGACGTGAAAGAGATTGTCAAACAACTGGCAGAGGTCGAAGTTTCTGATTGCGGCGTCCGGTTTATTTATAGCCAGTCAAATCGCTTCAGGCAAATTGTGCGGCTGATCAACATGGCAGAGCAGGTCGCAGAAGCCAACGGGCTCAATACAATAGACGAAATAACACTCAGGGAGTTTGTAAAATATGACGAAAGAGAAAATCTGGAAGATCGCCAGGGGGCTGCGTAAGTTTACCCTCGATGAAATGGTTATAATCTCTGAATCTTCAGAGACAGAAGTTTTGAAATCACTTTCTGAATTAATAACAGAGTGTAAATTAAAGTATTTAGACAAGAACTTGTATGTAATTGAAAATCAAAAGGATCTAAAATCTTCAAAAAATAAATCAGCACTTAATACTGCTCATACGCCAATTAAAAATTATTTGAATGAACAAATAAATGATAAAAGATTATTATAAATTACACAGGACTTTGAGAAAAAGTGACAGAGGATATTGAGAAAAATTCCGAAAATCAAAAATATACCGAATTCACGATTTGTGTTCTTATGTAAAAAATCCTTGCCTATATTAACTCTTACCTATCATAAGAAGCTAGAATGTCCTTCGTTATAGGATTTAAAGATACGGAGGATTTAATGTTAGCAGAAAAATTTAAAACCAAGAAAGCCCTGTGTGAATGGCTAAAAGAGAATAAGCCAATCTTACAAGAAGAAACAGGCTTTGAAATTACGGATTTACAAATTGCCAATGACTTACTAATAGGAGGGGTAAAAATCAATTCTAGCTTTAAGGTTCTCATTATGCCTGATTTTAACTTTAATGATGCTAGCTTAAATTTTATTAAAAATGAGCTAGAAAACCAGCCTGAAAACTGTAAATACATTGCAGTTGTTATTGTGGCAGAAAGCTTCTCTGAAGATCTCTGTGAGTATTATAAAATCCTGAGAAATTATGTCAGGCTTGTCTTACCGCTTTATTTAAAAGCTGATAGCAATAATAATCCTGTTTTTGACTATCCAGAGATACATAGAAGTGATTGTTAATCTGCACCAAACATCCTTTTGTGATTTTCTAATGCATATCTATCAGTCATACCTGCTAAATAGTTGCAGATAACTCTTTCAGGGGTAAATTCATAGCCCGAATCATGCCTGTCAATTGCCTTAAATTCTCCATTAATTACCTTTTCATACATTTCTAAGGTCTTATATGGAAGCTGTTTCGGATTATCCTTAAAAGAATTATACAAACTTTCAAAGATAAATTTAGCTTTAGTATCCATTTGTTGAGCAATAGGGCTACAATAAACAAATTTATACAAAAGAGCTTTCATTTCTTTAAAAACATTTCCTTTTTCAAACTCATCAAATTTAACAATATTTTTTTGAATTTTTAATTCACTAAGACTAGTAATAGATTGATTTTCTTTGATTTTTGCCGCAGTTCCTTTGGTTAAATCAACTATTAAAGCCTTTAATATGAGATCTACTGGCAAAAGCTTGATATCATTTTTTATGTTAGCAATATTTAATCTATCATTGAATTCAAGCACTTTTGTAGTTGTTGCTATTATTTTTTCAAGACCAATTAAAAAATCTTCAAAAAGCTTTTTATTATCAGATTCCATTTCATAAAAAATATCCATTCGTCTTGCGTCATCAAGGTCATGACATAAATAAGTTAAAGTATCTACAACATTAACCAATTCTGCCTCTAAAGATCTGTATACATCGCTTGAAATTAAATTATCTTTATCATTGTTATATAATGGCAAAACTTTATCTGTATCATTCGTATGGTTTAATATTCCATATCTGGTGTGATTCGTTAGGTTTAAACCATTATGAACAGTTATACCTCTTTTGTTTTCAAGAAAATCAACTATTAGCAGCCCCTGGTAGTTATGCTTAAAACCATTTTCATTTCTTAAAATATTATTTAATACTCTTTCAACATTATGTCCAAAAGGTGTATGACCTAAATCATGCCCTAATGCTATTGCTTCAACCAGATCAACATTCAAACCAATATAAGTTGCTATAGATCTTGCAACTTGACATACTTCCAGTGTGTGAGAAAGCCTATTTCTGTAATGATCTCTCTCTAATGTCATATAGACCTGGGTTTTGTACATTAACCTTCTAAAAGCTTTAGAATGAATTATTCTGTCCCGGTCTCTCTGGAATTCTGTTCTATAATCGCATTTAACATAACTATTCGTATATAGCCTTGTTGTATCTTTTGATCTGACAGCATAAGCTGCCAGGTGTTTTTCCTCAAAGTCTTCTCTTGTATCTCTTGTAAATGGTGGCAATAATAATTCTTGCATTTATTAAACCTTAACCTCTTCTTCCAAACTTGCATAGATAGCATTAAAAGCTTCAACAGCAGATTCAAGATTTTCAACAATTTCCTGAGCTAAAATATCTGGAGGTGGCAGATTGTCTGTATCTTCAAGGCTATCGTCTTTTAACCAGAAAATATCAAGACTGGTTTTGTCTCTTGCTAAAAGTTCTTCATAAGTAAAGCTTTTAAACCTTTCTGTTTCCTGTCTTTCATGCCTGTTATCAGGATTAAAGCAGGCCACAAAATCATCAAGATCTGATTCTTTAACCGTATTCTGCTTTAACGTAAAATGCATGTTAGTTCTAAAATCGTATATCCACAGCTTTTCTGTCCAGGCTTTTTCACTAGCAGGCTTTCTATCAAAGAATATAACATTTGCTTTTACGCCCTGAGCATAAAAGATTCCGGTAGGAAGTCTCAATAAAGTATGAACATCATACTGTTTTAAAAGTTGTTTTCGGATTTTTTCACCGGCTCCGCCTTCAAACAAAACATTATCAGGCACAACAACAGCAGCCTTACCATTAATTTTTAACAATGTTTTAATATGCTGAACGAAATTAAGTTGTTTGTTAGATGTTGTTGCCCAGAAATCATCTCTTTCATAAGATACTGTATCTTTTTCAGCTTTTCCGTCTCCATTAACAATCGTTATACTACTTTTTTTGCCAAATGGAGGATTTGTTAATACCATATCAAAACGCTCACCAGGATCAGATGCCAGACTATCTTTTACTTCAATAGGCGATTCTTCACCGCCAATGCCGTGCAGATACAGATTCATAGCACATAATCTTGCTGTAGAATCAACAATCTCCCAGCCATTAAACGTATTAAATTTTAGAAACTTCTTTTGTTCCTTATCTAGGCTGAAGTTTTTGGCATCAGTAAGATATTTATAAGCAGACAAGAAAAATCCACCCGTTCCACATGCCGGATCACATATAGTCATACCGGGTTCAGGTTTCATCACTTTAACCATGGCATTAATTAACACTCTGGGTGTAAAATATTGCCCTGCCCCACTTTTTATATCCTGAGCGTTTTTCTCTAAGAGTCCTTCGTAAATATCGCCTTTAACATCAGAGTCTATGCCCATCCAGTTATCTTCATTGATAAGTGAGACCAGGCGTTTTAACTTGGCCGGGTCTTGAATCCTGTTTTGTGCTTTTTTAAAGATGATATTCAGCATACCGTTTTGTTTGCCAAGGTTTTTAAGTATGTTTATATATTGGGTTTCAAGAGGAATGCCATCCAGAGAAGCCAGACTTTCCCAGTTGTATTCAGCCGGTATATCAGACTTTTTATTAAACGGCGGCTTTGTTTGTTCATATGCCATCTTAAGAAAAAGCAGGTATGTAAGCTGTTCTACATAGTCGCCATAGCTTACACCGTCATCTCTGAGGACGTTACAGAAGTTCCATAATTTTTGAACCAGTGAGTTTGTATTATCTGCCATCATTTATATCCTTGTTATAATTGTGTTTTTAAACTTTTGTTTTGGTTTTTGATTTTTTAGTGGGTTTCTTTTTTACTGCTTCAAGTGTTTTTCGTTCGGCTTTAATTTTTTCCAGTAAAACACTGGCAGGCTCATCATTGGGATCTTGAGGAACGAGTTTGCCTTCAAAAGCCTGTTTTAAAATACTTTGCCGCAGTGCTTCAGATTTATTGAGCGATTCATCAACAATTTGTTCCACTTTATCAGCAAAGGAGAAGTGTTTTTCGATTTCATCAATTAAAATTTCTTGCTCTAATAATGGAGGTAGTGAAATTGGTAAATCTCTTAATATTGATAAATTTAGTATATCCATCGTTCCACCATGTGATGAGATGGAAAAATAATGTTTTACAACATTGGATTCAAGGTATATTTTGATAAGTTTATTGTTAATAAGTCTTTTTTCAAGGCTAAATTTAACTAAACGAGGATTAATAATTCCAGCCTCAATATTTTCAGGTAATATTAAAACTTTGCCTATCGTACCTACAAGACTGACAAGAACATCACCAGGTTTAATTGCACAAGATTTTAAAGTTTCATAACGTTCTTTATTAATATAGTAATCCCCATAATATGGGTCATTCCTAATTACTTGTTCTTGACCATATATCTTATAACCTTGTGGTACATAAAATTCTTTTTTTAATGCTGAACCAAAAGGTCCTGCTTTAATTGCATAAGGAATTGATTCCGCTAATGTGTCAATATTTGACCATTCCCAACCGTATGGCAATTCTGGCAAGCCTGACGTATCAATTTGGGGTGGTTCTTTATATTTTTTCCCTAAAGCCTTCTTCCGTTCGGCTTTTATCTTTTCAATTAATTTTGAAGCCGGTTCTAGCCTGTCTTTGTTTTCTTCTCGCCATTTTTCAGTGAGTTTACCTTCAAAGGCGTGTTTTAAAACCGATTGCCTGTAGCGTTTGATTTGTTGTTTTAGCTCTTTAAGTGTTGCGACACCTTTATCAAGCTCAGTGAAAAGTTCTTCAATCTTGTCAACAATGCGGGTTTGCTCGTTGAGAGGAGGTAAACTTATATTATATTCTGATATTGTATTAATATTAACTCTAGGATGTTGAACTCCAGAAACATTTCTACTTGCATATCTAACAAAATCACTACAAAGAAGTCTATATTTCAAAAACTTATTTTCAAAAAAATCATTTTTAGGAAACACCAATATATCAGTAGAACACACGCCATCAAATTCAGCAATATAGACTTTGTTTAGGTAAGGTCGTAATTTACCATATAATAAATCCTCTTTCCTAAATACTGATTTTGTACTCCTTGTTTCTTTTGAGGAACCATAACATAAAAGTTTGCCTGTCTCTTTTTCAATATGCTCTAATCCAATATATTTAACATCACCATTTTTTAATGGTTCAAACTTTTCAGAAGAAGGGGAAGTAATTTCTCCAATTTTTGTTACAGCCCAGCTATCAGGCAGTTGTTTCATTCTTCAGCCTCTCCGTTTTTCTTATTATGGATAGTCTTGTTAGTTTTAATCTTTTTTGTTTTTTTACCGGTTAACCCCAGATAATTTTCTGAGCTTACAACTTTTTTACCTGAACTTGCTTCAATTTCTTTCCTTGTATTTCCAGCTATTCTACCGGCATCTTTAGCATCGGTTTTTAGTTCATTTACGCCCAAAGACTCTCTATCCTGATGAAGTTTGGTTGCTGTAGCCTCGCCAAGCATATTTAAAATAAGTTCAATGTCTGTCATGTGGTCACGGAGGTTTTCTTTTTTAAGTCCTTTTATTTGTTTATGTTCAGCAGGACTAACTTCAAATGTACCCTTACTAATGATATTCGTTAAAACCGGATAATCCTTGTTTTCGGCTCCTCTGTCTTTCCATTCATCAGTTAAGGTATTTCTTACAGCTATACTGCGTTCTCTCAGTGCAATCCATTCAGGCGGATAACCTTTCTGTTCATATAGTTCCCGCATTCTTTCCATGGCAAGCTCAGGGTTTTCCATTTCCTGTAATCTTTCATAACCAACTTTTGCAAGCCATCTTTTTATGGGTTCTGCTTTTTTACTTGGAATTGATTGAATTATTCGCAATAAAGTTTCTGTATCTGCTGTATCAGTTTCTCTTTTTTTGCCATCTGGAGCTACCATTTTCAACTGTACGATTTTTTCGTACAGTTGGCTAAAACCCTCTTCTTCAGTTAGTTTTGCTTTTAAATCTGACCAATATCTTCTGGCGTTTTTGCTCTCAGTAAGTATTTCTATAATATCAATAATGGAAAAATACCATTGGCCATTATATTCAGCTCTTCTAACCTGTTTGCCTTCAAATTGTATGATGAATTTATTTTCGTTATTGATATTGTTATCTTTCATTTATTATTACCCTATATTGGTTTCATAATTCTTGCCATCCGCAGCAGTTATCCGGAATTTCCGGATAACTGAATCCTCAATTAATTCGCCTTCTTCAAAGATATTTTTAATATGTTCGTTAATTGTGCGGATATCTTTTTGAAAAAGTTCTGCCATTTGTTTTTGTGTTAGCCAGACCGTTTCATCTATCAATCTGACATCTATTTTAGTTTTACCATCCTCAGTAACATAAAATATGAATTCTGAAGGGTTATTATTTGGATCAACAGGAAAATTATTCATTTCTACATCTCATCTTACGCAGCCAGTTTAGTATTTAACTCTTCAATAATATAACTCAATTTATCACCAAAAAGGTTATAAACTTTCATCAATCCACCTTTTTCTTTGAATGGTGCTAGCTCAAAGTCATCATTGTCTATACTTAAACTTGTTGCTATATGGTCTTTTATCATTTTTAGCCATTCCTTTTGCTCTTCAGTAAAATTGATTCCGGCCTTTTGCTGTTCAGTTAACCATTCATTAAACTTTTCGTCAACTTCTTCAGAGTATGGTCTAAGAAGTTCGCTTTGCCCTGTAGCAAACTTTATCAGAGATATAATATTTGTTAAAAGCTTTTGAGGGCTTGCATTTTTAACTTTTGACTTTTCAAGATATTCATAAGCACGCCAGAGCAGTTCAGGTTTTATTTTATAAGGCGGTTTTTCAATAGCATCAGCAAGCTCCTTAATCTGCTGATAGGTTAAATGTTGTTGCCTATAAGGCTTATTAAGTATTATTTGTAAAGCTATGATTTCATCCTGATGTTTTTCTATAAACTCTGTAAAGTTTTTAACCAAACTTTCTGCTTTATCTTTTGCATTCTGGTCAAATTCAGCAATCAATAATTCATCCTGACTAACTGTATCTATGGTTTGTTCATTTCTGGTTTTTATATCCAGAATCAGGTTTCTAAAATCAGGATTATCAAAAGGCTTTCTAGCTTCATTGAGAAGATCTTCAGTAACTTCTTTAATCTGTTCTTCTGTTGGGGTATCAGTTTTAAATTTGTCTTTGGCTCTATTAACCTGATTATCAGTGTCAATAGCAGAAAGCATATCATTGATTATTGTATTGAGAGAATTGCCTCCTGATACATTTGACAATTTTTCCCTATCTTCATCATTTATTTCATGATTGAATCTGGCCAATCTGCTTGCCATGGAGGATATTGATTCTTCATCACAAACGCCAATAGCAATATTTTTCATTAACTTGTCAAAAGGCACAGATTTTTTACATTCAAGCGGTTTGGATTCTGTTTTGTCACTTTCACAAACCCCAACAGCATCAACAATAACAAAATGTGTTTTTTCAAAAACATCAGGTGTAACAGCACGAAGGTCATCAGTGCTTATAACTCTGGTACCTCTGCCTTTCATCTGCTCAAAGTAGTTTTGAGAACGGACATCACGCATAAACACAAGACATTCAAGAGGTTTTATGTCTGTACCCGTTGAAATCATATCAACAGTAACAACTATGCGTGGGTTATAAGAGTTTCTAAAGCTTTGTAAAAGGTCTTCAGGTTTTTCACCCGTCGTTCTATAAGTGATTTTTTTGCAAAAATCGTTGCCTTTTCCAAATTCTTCCCTGACAATATGAACAATATCATCCGCATGAGAATCATCTTTGGCAAAAATAAGGGTCTTAGGGACATCTTTTCTACCCGGAAAAATTTCTGTAAAAAGCCTATCCCTGAAAGTTCTTATGATTGTCCTGATTTGATCTGGTGTTACGACTGATCTATCCAATTGACTCGCCTGATAGATTAGATCATCATCAAGTTGCTCCCAGCGAACTTGACGAGTCAACTTATCTCTTTTATCAACATAAAAACCAGCATCAACAGTACTGCCTTGCTGACTTATTCTGGTATCTATCCTGTAAACATCATATCCTACATTAATCCCATCTGCTACAGCTCTGGCATGATTGTACTGCATCACAAGGTTTTGATTAAAAAATCCTATAGTCTGCATAGAAGGCGTTGCTGTTAAGCCAATAATAAAACTGTCATAATATTCCAAAACCTGCCGCCACAAATTATAAATGGATCTGTGACATTCATCCGTAATGATAAAATCAAATGTTTCTATCGGTATTGATGGATTATAGTAAACTTCCCTGGAATTTCTTTGTGTGGGAGCTGTCTCAAAAAATGATTCTTCTTCAAGGCTTGAATCATAGTCAGATTCACCTCTGAGCATTGAATAAAGTCTTTGAATTGTCGTAATACATACTCTGTTAACTGGGTCAATCCTGTTGGATTTTAAATGCTGAACATTATATACTTCGGTAAATTTTCTGCCCTCGCCGGGTATTACATATTGTTGAAATTCCTTAAATGCTTGCCTTCCAAGGTTACCTCTGTCTACAAGAAACAATATTCTTTTAGCTTCAGCATATTGAATTAGTCTGTATATAAAAGAAACCGCAGTAAATGTCTTTCCACTACCTGTTGCCATTTGAATAAGGGCTTTTATACGAGATTCAGTCAGCGAGGTTTCAAGATTATTTATTGCTTCAATCTGGCAATCATATAACCCGGTAGTAATTAATGGTGGTAAATTTTTAAGCCTATTTCTTAATGTAGAATCATCTTTTATCCATTCCAAAAGAGTTTCAGGTTTGTGAAAAGCAAAAATATTCCTTGATCTTGCATCAGGATCACGCATGTCCCTAAATAAGGTTTCAATACCTGTGCTTTCATAGGCTATAGGTAGTGGTAATTGATAGTAAGGATAATTTTCAGGATAGCCTTTCATATATTTTTCAGTTTGAGTATCAACACCAGTAAGGGTATGGCCTTCTGGCTTTGCCTCAAGAACCCCGATAGCTTTTCTATTGATAAAAAGTAAATAATCAACAGGGCCTGTTTTTAAAGGAAATTCTCTAACAGCAACACCTAATGAAGCTCCAAGATTGATTTTATCCATATCCTGAATTGTCCAGCCTGCTTGTGTTAATAAATTATCAATATTTTCTCTGGCTTTTTGTTCTGGTTCCATTAAAATGCCCCTATTGTTTTTGGAAATTGATAGTTTTTGCTTTTATCATTCTAATACTTTTTCGTTAAATTTAGAACTTAAAAGATAAAAAGCTTATTATAAAAGGCACTCCCTCAATTAGAAGGAGTGCCTGCTTGATTCTATCTATCGCCGCATAGATCAGGATAATGAGACCTTATTTCCTGTTCAATAAGCATTCTTCCGTGTTGTTGAAGATTTGGAGTATATAACACTGCACATGTTAGAATCCCTTGTCGTTTACCTTTCCAGCAAGACTGCCTATCATGATTTAGAATTCTACTCTTTACATTTGCAGATTCTCCAATATCAACAAGTATGTTTGAGGACGGTCGTTTATCAATAATTGCATAAACGCCAGATCTATCTTGAAGATAGTCAGTTGAATCATAAGGTCCTTCAAAAGTGTAACGGTTATTCTGTGTTGGTATATTAATTGTAGTCATATCTATTTATCTCCTATAAGTCATTTGGTAAATTATCCAAGTTGTTTTTCGATGAAGCATCTGCTGTAGTTCTTATATATTTACCATCAGGATCATTTACAACATGCACTTCTGAGCGATAACCAGCTTCATTCACATAATAGGAATGATTTTTGTTCTCAATGTCAGAAATAACATCAGCTACATCTCTTGGAGACCAATACTCGTTTTGATAATTACCTACTTTGAGTATATCTCCATCTTTGTTTTTTCTTACTCTTTGAATTCGTCTATCAGCCACTCTATGGCTCCTTTCAAATTTTGTATTGCAAATTAAAGTGATAACAAACCAACTTGTCACAAAATAAGTTGCAAGGTATAATACATTTACGAAAATTTTTTAGGTGATTTTTTTGAAAAAATCACTTTTTTTTATGCCCGCCCAGCCTACCCCATAAAGAGTTTCATCTGTTTTGCACCTCCTTCTGGAATGAATCCAAAAAACTCCAAGCCCAGATCCCCAATACGTATTTCCAAGGCTTGTTTTGATACCATTAATTCATCTGTAAAACATTTCACTAAAATATTTTTGATCTCATCTCTATTATTAGTATTAAGAGGTTCTTCAAGATAACTTTTATAATTGTCCTTTACCTGATCCCAATAATATAAAAGCAGATCTCTTGGCATTAATAAATATGATGATCCCCAGTCTGCCTGTCTTTCTGCTTCAGGCCTGGTAGGGTCTTTCGAGTCTCTATTAATAGAAGATGGTGTATCACCCGTAATAAAATCAAGCTTTATTTGCTGCTTAGCTCTATAATAAGAATTTTCATGAAGATATATATGACATGACCCCCTAAAAAGTAACGGTTTAAAACTTGGTATCTCCCGAGTAAA
>CAZFBA010000062.1:0-15302 GCA_964517135.1 uncultured Gammaproteobacteria bacterium | reverse complement strand
AAAAATTATTAAACAGGGTTCAGCGAAGAGGTAGGTCGGGTTTGGTTTTTGGGCCCGCAGGCCCAAAAACCAAACCCTCAGAAAAAATTTAACCGGACAGTAATGACCTCTTATAAAGAATCTTTATATTTTGCCAGTGCATCATTAAACTTAGATTCATACCTGTTAAGCAATTCAGGACTTCGCTTAAAGGCTTTCTTATACAGTTGCAGGGCTGAAAAATATTCTCGTTGCTGATAATAATATTCTGCTATTGTTATATCATTTGAGCTCTGTTCAAAGTTTTTTACCTTATCGTCTTTATCATACTGGCAGCAATGATCGTTTGGTTTATCAACAGCATCAAGCACATTGGCAGAATTTGCAATTCTGTCATAAAAGTTTTTCAGGTTAGTTTCAAATGAATATCCAGTCATGATTTTTGATTTGATCTCATATTACCCGATTAGACCTGATAACCTTACTGACGATATACCCTATAATAGAGTTCCTTAAAAAGAAACTTTTTAGAATATAATGCCTTCAAGCATCATATACATAAATATTTAGAAGCTATTACTTTCATTAAGAGATTTTACAAGCTCAATAACCAGAAATAGCAACAAGAAGGGTAAACGCTATGGTTTTCAAACAAATACTTTTAAATATGGCTTTTTGACTATATAATTTATTATTCCCGGTTTGATTGAAATTTAAACTGCTTCGGGGTTGATTTATACAAAACGAAACAATAAAGGGGTATAATAATGGTTTCTTCAATCAAATTCATTTATAAGCCCGATATAGTTATAAAAAACTCATTTAAAACTTTAAAATTATTGTTAAAATTAAACGATAGGTTATGTAATACATATGTATTATAAATGAGGTAAATATGAACCACCTGCTATGTAGCAAATGCAACCAAACCTACTCTCTCGATAAACCTATATGGAAATGTGATTGTAATGGACTTCTAAACCTGGAATTCAGAGCTATTATTAATAAAAATGACCTGAAAAACAGACCTCCCAACATGTGGAGGTATAGAGAAGCTATACCAGTTAATAATAATGAAAACATTGTTTCTTTTAAAGAAGGATTTACACCACTTGTTGACCTTAATATTTCTAATCAAAATGTCAAAATAAAACTAGAACAGCTTTTTATTACCGGTACCTTTAAAGACAGAGGAGCATCTGTTCTCTTAAGTAAAATAAAAGAGCTCAATATAAATAATATAGTCGAAGATTCATCAGGAAATGCAGGCAGTGCAATCGCTGCCTACAGTGCAAGAGCTGGTATTAATTGCGATATCTATGTACCTTCTTCAACATCACCAGCAAAACTTGTTCAAATAGTAAGATACGGAGCAACTCTGCACAAAATCAATGGAAATAGAGAAGATACAGCAAAAGCAGCAATGAAAGCCGCCCAAACACATTATTATGCAAGCCATTACTATAATCCCTTTTTCTTTCAGGGCACTAAAACTATTGCATATGAAATCTGGGAACAGCTTAATTTTAACGCACCAGATACCATGATTATACCTGCAGGCAACGGTACACTTCTTCTCGGAACCTACACAGGGTTTGAAGACCTGCTTAAAAACAACCTCATCAAAAAAATACCCCGGCTAATCGCCGTTCAGTCTGATCGCTGTGATCCTCTATATAAAATGTTTCATGAAAAACTTGATATGCTGCCAGCTATCGAAAAAAAGACTACTTTAGCAGAAGGTATTGCAATAAGAGAACCTGTAAGAGCCTCCCAAATTATTCAATGCATTAAAGAAACCAGAGGAACCGTTATAAAAGTTCATGATAGAGAAATTGAGGCTTCATTAATAGAAGTATCTAAAAAAGGTATTTATGTAGAACCAACATCAGCCACTGTTATTGCAGCTTTAAAAAAATATAACCCTGAAAAAGATGAAATTATAGTACTTCCTATGACAGGTCACGGCCTGAAATGTTCAAACATATTTTGATTAATACACTCGTAAATTTATTATTAAAGCATCTCAATAATCATATCAATTTCTTCAACTAACCCCGGATCCAGTTCTTTTGCCTTCGTAAAGCTCTGGAGTGCCTGCTTATTATTACCTTTCGCCATAAAAACCTCACCCAGATCAAAATAAGCCTGCGCAAACCTGTCATCTATTGAAATCGCTTTTTTATAGTTATTTATTGCTTCATTATACTTTCCTTTAGCTGCAAAAGCCATCCCAAGTTTGTAATATGTCATACTATATTTAGAATTTAGTTTTAAAGATTTTTTAAAACTCTTAATAGCTTCCTCATATTCACTAATTTCATTATAAGCAACACCAAGATAGTAAAGCGAAACTGGATTTTTAGGGTTTAATATAGCGGCTTTTTTCAACAGGTCAATAGCTTCAGCATACTGACCATTGTTACAATAAGCCTGACCAAGGTTAAATAGCGTTACCTCATCATCAGGGTTATACCTTAAAGCCGCTTTAAAAGCTTCTACTGCTTCATTATCTCTTTTGAGTTTGCCCAGCACTATACCAAGATTAAAATAAGACAAAGAATCACTGGAATTTACTGAAATTGCTTTTTTGTAGGCTTCAACAGCTTTTTCGTATTCTTCCATTCTAAAATACTTATCTCCAAGCAATCTTAAAGCTTTATAATCTTGTATTCTATTCATAATCTCCCCTCCGTTTAAACAACAGGAATGATTATTGTTATTATTCATAAATACAGTACCTCAAAACGATTATCAAAATACAAATATGTTTTTTTTAGAATATCACAGACTGGTGAACAAATAAAATATTACGAAAAATTCACAGGGTAGCATTTTCTATATTTTTGTGTTTTTATATCATGTGGTATATTGTATTATTCATAAGTAACCAATTTTGAATAGAGAGTTATGGCCAATATTCACAACAATGAAATAATGCAAAGAGGAGCCTTTAACAGGGGTATGAAGCCTGCTGGTGCCGAAAATGAATCTAACGGTATGGGTTCTCCCGGTTATTCCAGACTTGAAAATGAAGAAGACGAATTAGATGATCTTTTTGTGGATAAATCATCATCTCTGATGGATGCTTTAGCCTGTATGGCTTTCTTAAACAGTTCTAAGCTTTATGTAAAGAATAAATATAAATTCAATTAACCATATAAATTTACTGATTGGTTTTGTCAAGCTTATTTATACGGCTTTCTACCCTGTTTTTAAAATCAGGATTTAGTTTTTGGGCCATTTGAAAATTTTCAATTGCCTGTTTAAGCTCTCCTTTTGTCTCATATACTTCAGCAAGCCTGAAATAAAAGTCTGCTATATCAGGGTTTGCAGAAATAGCTTTCTTATAAAAATAAATAGCTTTATCTATTTCACCCATACCTGCATAAGTAAATGCTATTGAGTCGATTATTTTAGCTTCTCCTGGTTTTAAGTCTAAAGCCTTTTCACAGTTTGGCAGAGCTTTTTCATACTCTTGCATCAGGGCATAGGTCCAGCAAATATTGTTATATGCTTCAGGAAAGTTGGTTTTTATTTCTATAGCTTTTTTAAAGCTTTTTATGGCTGCATTATAATCTTCCTTTTCAAGAAGTTCAAGGCCAGCATTATTATATTTCTCAGAATTTTTATCTACATCAAGTTTTTCATACCACAAACACCCTGCAACAGGTAACATAAGCACTATTAACAATATTAAAAACCTATATTTAAACATCTTTTATCCTCTTTCTATATGTAGAGACTTATCATATAAGCTTTTGAGTCTAAACACTTAACAAAAAATCTTTTTCTTTAAAGCCAAAAAGTTTTATAAGGTTCCTGGCTTCTTCTTCTCTGTTGTTTTTTAATAATTCATTAATTATACTTATTTTTCCGGGTTTTTTAAAGTTTGATACATTTTGCTTCAAGTATTCTTGATAACAGGATACTTCAAATTGATCTACTTTAAAGGATTCCTGATCATTATCCAGAAAGAAAAATGTCTTATCTGAAGCATTATATTTTATTAAAAGATGGTTACCCCTATCCGGTCGAACCTGATAAATTTTACCTGTTTTTTTATCTTTCCAGAATGGGTTTTTAAGCATTTCCTGTAATTCTGTATTTTCTTCAACTTGTGTTGATTGTCTGTGTTTATCAATAAAAATAACATCTGGCAGGTTTAAAAGAGTTCTCAGGTATGCCCCAGGGTTTTGAGGAGATTTCTTTTTGACAAAATCTATTAGAAATGCTATTTTATCAGTTCCATAACGATCTATGAACTTATCAGGATTTGAAACCTGCCATTTAGAAAGAATCGGTTTAATTTTTTTTGATAGATTAATATCATCATTATTTTTGATTTTTAATGCTTGATTCTTTATTGTTCTGTCTCTATTATGTTCATGAAAGCTGTTCCTCACATCAGGAACGGTGGTGGTTTTCATGGAGGAACAGTTATCAGTTTTAAATAGAATATTACTAAAATAATAGCTATTTCGCTTTCCTTTTGTTTTAACAACGATAAGCAGGTTTTTAAAAGTCAGGTTATCCAGTGCTTTGAGGATTGTTGTTCTTCCCATTCTACAAAGTTTTGTCAGATAGGCAATAGAAGGAAATGCCATCCCGTATTTTTTGTTCCAGAGGCCAATTAAAACCCCCATAAGCCTGTATTCCTGGTGGGTCAGGTGAAGCTCTGAAGAAAGACGATTAAGATTTAAAAGCATAATACCCTGAACGTGTTGATAACTGTGCTTTTCCATACAAACTAAAACCTCATTATCAGGCATGTCAATTACTCCTTTGAATATTACTCAACACTTGACACCCCTACCATGAGAAGCTAAGATATAAAAAGCAATTATTTAAAGGGCTTCTACTCCGGTAGGAGTCTATTTATTTGTATACTAATGCATTAGTTTACTACTTGTTTTTGTTGTATTCAAGTGGTAAATTGGTAGAAAGAATGTTTTCTACCGTAGAAAGAGTGGTAAAAGATTGAAAAAAATTACAGTTTTAGAATATGCAAATTTACTGGGTGTCTCTGTAAAAACCATTTACAAAAGAATAGATAAAGGCCAGACGCCTCATGTGGTACAGGGTGGTAAAAAGCTTGTTACAATTGAAGATTTAGAATATTTACGGTTGTTGGGAGAAAAAGGAGAATCTATAACAGAACCCCAAAAATCATCAGTAGAAAATAAGGAGAATGAATCGTTCCATGATGCAGAAATAGTAAATGATTCACCAGTAGAACCAGAGTTTCAAATTGTTTCCATGGAACAAACTTCATTTGACCGGTTAATTTCATCAATAAAAGATCTTGCTGATAATCAACTTATATCCTGGAAAGAATCTTACAGTAGAATAGAGAGAGAATACCTAGAAATCAAAGCAGAGAATAAGGGGTTAAAAGAAAAAAATGAATCCTTGAGAATAGAGGCTATACAAGCAAAAGCAGAGTTAAAAATAATAGAAATAAGGGTAAAAGAACTAGAGAATAATAATTTAGTACAGGTAGAAAAAAATGAAGACCTGAAAAATAAAATAAAAGATCTGGAAAAACAGAGAGATGATTTAAAGAAACAATGTGATCACCTGAGGGAAGAAATTAAGAACAACAAACAAAATAGATCCTTGTGGGATAAAATTAACTATAATAGGAAGTTATAAAGCAATAAAGAAATCACCCGGAGGTGATTTCCTGTTTTTAAGAATGAAAGAACTTTTGCTAGCTTTGTTTACCAGCAACTAATTTATCTTTATTTTTAAGTACCAGTACACCTACAATACCCAGTATAATGAGAATTCCAATAAACAGTATTCCACCAAATATTATAAGGTAGATAATATTATGTACTAGAATTGAAATCAGAATTGTAAGGCCTGATAAGATAAACGATACAATAAATATAACAAATCCGATAAGCCCTCTTGAAATGCTACCAAAGATTGGTATAAAGTCAAGGACTACAGAAATAGGTGCAAAGATCATTGAGAGGCCAGCAAGCATCATAATAAACCCTGCTCCTCTTAAGACCCAGGTCCATATTTTATGTTCTGTTTTAAGCTGTTGAATTGCACTTTCACGATCACCTGTAAGCATTCTAAACATTGATTTATTATCTTTATTAGTGAAAGAAACAAGTTTATTTCCATCTATTTTGGCAAAAATAGTTCCATCTACACCTGATTTTAGTGCATTATAGCTGATTCTAATATCACCTATTTGTGGATTTTCAAGAGAACCACTACCTTTGTAAAGATAACCACTTACAAGATTAATTCCCTGATTAAACACTTCAGGAAAGATCATTTCTTTAGTAATGGTTAAATTTTCGGTTCCGGGAAGGTCCAGTGATTTAACATTAACTTCAAAAACACCCAGTTTACCGTTGTTAGCTTTAAATGTTTCACTGTTAATAGTTTTAGGAGGGTTTTCATGGCCCTGTGGTTTCTTGAAGCTGCTTGAACTACTAGGGCTTGAGGTCCATTTTTTATTATAGGTGTAGGTTGTTTTAGTTGTTTCAGAACCACCGACGTTTTTCTGGGTTTCAGAATGAGATGTTTCTTCCCAGGCATACATTTCAGAATTTCTATGTAAAGATAAGTAATTGCCGGGTATTAAGAACATTTGATCCCCAATAGTTTCATCTGTAGTAAGTTTTCCTGTAGTAGAAACAAATTTACCCTGCATTTGGGCTTCTGGTTGACTTTCTGCTTGAACAGGCACCGAAGTTTCAGCTATTTTTGAGTAATCAGCCCGGCCTTCATTCCAGAATAGAACGCCGAAAGAAGCAAGAAACAGTATGATACCAAAAAATACACCACCGATTGACTTGGAAATCCGCTGAAAATATCCTTGTTTGGTAACAGTTTCAAACGTATCTGACATAATTCTTCCCCTCATTGAGATACTGACCAAAATGTACAAATAACATAAATTTTAAACCATCGTATCAGTTTATGGGTAAAATGAAAAGAGAAAATTTTAAACTAATATTTAAGAGCTGCAACACCCAGGTGACCGTCAGGAAGCAGTGATATAGAATTTACCTGCAAGTTGTTTAGCGTATTAACAATTTCACCAGTTTTTTTAATGAATAAGATTCTTTTATTGTCTCTGTCGCCTATAACATAAACATTGTTATGAAGTCTAATTGCTGCTGAAGGGTGATTTAGATGATCAAAATACTTCCATAGTATTTGAGAGTCTTTATTAATTTCGATAATTCTAGCGTTATTATAGTCACTGATTAAAAAAGTATCATCAGGTAAGGCTTGAACGCTTGAAGGAGAATCTAAAAGCCCCTCTTTTGTTTCCCAGAGAATTTGATGATCAGGGTTATAAATTTTTATGCTATTCTGGCCTTTTAGGGCGACCAGGTAGTGATTATTTTTAAATATGTGTGCTTCTGCGGGATTGTCAAGGTTTTCAATAGAATCAACAACTTCTCCCAGAGAATTTACTACCTGAATAGACTTTGGGCCTGTTTGATTTACTATCAGGTAATTGTTTTCTGATGTTTTTTCAATATAGGAAGGGTTGTTTCCGGGGTAAATCCACCTTAAATTGCCATCTTTATCGGTTTCATAAAAGCTTGAAGTAGCCATATCAGCAATAAGAAGATTTCCTTTATTGTCTTTATTAAAGCAGGAAGGGTATTTATAAATTTTACTTTTCCATACAATTTTAGCGTCAGGGGTTATCTCCATAATAATTCCTGAAGGCTTTTTTTCAACTGTGTTACATCCATATACAAATAAGGTTAAAAAGAAAAGCAGAAAGATTAAAAAGTGTTTCATTGCTTAAGCTCCTTTATATGGGTGTTTATTGTGTTTTTATTAACGATATACATTAAAAATAGGCGTACTCCGTTATAATTATTGACAAAAAGAGTTCTGCCTGAGGGGTAATAAGAATGAAGGATATTAAAAGTATTATCAAATCCATCTAAACATGGTATTAAAAATACAACATCTTTGTTAACAGGTCTATTAAAAGGCTGATAAGTTTTTTTAATCTCTAATTCACGGTTTTTATAGATTGTATCATTCAATAAAAATCGTGCGCTGGCCATATCAAGGTTTATAATAACTGGTTTGCCTCCAGGTTCAAGGCTAAAGTTTGAATATACCGTATAAAAATCATACCTGTGCTTAAAATTCTTTATAGCATAAGCTGAAAGATTTATTGTTTCGTGTGCCCAGCCTTTAAAAATATTAAATGTATAGTTAGAATAATAGGTTTCTATATTGATTATAATTATTGCTATAACAGTACTATAGAGTAGAATAGGTGGTAAAAGCATATTCTTTATTGAGTTTTCTTTAATATGTAGTAATAAAAAATCAGTTATAGTAGATATATAAAGACTACAAATTATTGATGTAAGCGGTATAATCATAATAATACGCTGATAACCCGGTATATCTTTCGTTATAACCTGACAAAAGAAAATTATAATAATAGCACTAATAATAATAAGAGCTGATGAAGGTTTTTTAAAATGGATTAATAAAAGTGGAAGCCCCAGAATAAAAAGGATACTGGATACAAAATCTAGAAAGGGCCTGTTAACCTGGTAAGTAGTACCATGATCACGGGTTGAAAAGTATAGTAAAAAAGACTTTTTAGTATTATTTAGCAGTGTGATTATCTTATTGTTTGTATTTTGCAGTATACATGCAGGTTTAATCTGGCTATTTTCAGATATCAATAAAACATCATAAAACCTTTTATTCAGCGTATAAGGTTTTTTAATTGTTTCAATAAATAGAGGTGCACAGCAGATAGTAAATCCAGTAATACTTACAACTATAAACTTAATTATAGAAGTCTTTTTGTATAAGTTGAAAACTATAAGATACAGTAAATAAAGTATAACAATAATTATAATTGTTCTTGAGGCAAAATATGAATAAAATCCCAGACCAGCTAATACTCCTGTCAGGTATATAAGCGAGAAGCTGTTTTTTTTGAGACCTGAAACCAGCAACAATAAAGCCATAACAAAGAGTAAAATACTCTGAGTATTATTAAATCCGATTCGTGCATGGGCAATGAAAACATGGGAAAATAACATAAATATTACTGAGAGAGCGGCTATATTGCGATTAAAGAGTATTTTAAAAAGATAAAAACTAACTGGCAGGCTTATTAAACTTATAATAACAGAGCTTAACCTCAAACCAAAAATATCATTGGAGAAAATTTTTAGTGAAAGGTAAAGCGGGTAAAAACTTAAGTTAGGATGATAGAAAAAATCACTGAATCCAAAAATATTTACAGGAGTCTGCCATAAAAATTTCCTTGCTTGAAGGCCCATAAAGCCTTCATCATCAGTAACAAACGACGGCAAAAGACTCAAAAAAGGTATCAGTAAAGCCAGACCAGCTAATAATAGCATAATAATAAAAAATACTTCACTCTTATCTATTCTAAATGATGCTTTTAAATGTCTTACCCTGCTAAAATCAACTAATAACAAGAAAGGACAAACAATAGAAAGAATCCAGAACAGGTTTAAAAAGCTATAATAGCTATCTTTAAAAACCAGATAATAAACAATAACAGACAAAGAAACTATAGTTATAACCATAAAACAAAGATTTAATGAATTAATGGATATTGTAAAGGTGCTTTCTTCCTTATTTTCAGGTAATATTAATTTATCAAAAGGTTGAAAACGGCTATTTTTAAAAAATATTGTAGACAGTATAATAGCAAGAATACATAATATAAGACCACTAGCATAAAATAGCTCAGATGAAAGGCCTGATAGAGACGGTAAATAAGGTACAATAGTATAATATTCTTTGTGTGAAGAATAAATCAGAATCATGCCAGCAAAAGATAACCCCACCGAAAGGCATAACATAATTAATAACCCTCTGGTTGTACTTAAAGAAGAGGTTTTCAAGTGGAGATCCTTTTTGCAGGTTAATGGCTAAGCTATAAAGTATACCACACAAAAGCAATTATTGTGCAGCTATAAGACGATTATCGCCCGACTATACAACAAATAAGTATTATATGTAAAAACATACATCAAATAGGGCTTGCTATAGACGTAGCATCAACCAGAATAGTTTAATTTTTGGCCTTTTACTTTGCTATACCATGCTTCACAGGCGTTTATATAAGGTTTTTGATTATTATTGACATCTATATCAGGGAAAAAACGCTCTTTAAGTACTTTTGAAACCGGCATAGAAAGTAGTGGTGTCATAATCCTGTGTGATAAAATGGGGCCCATTAAAGTAAGTCCAACACCTATGCCTGTTTTAACCTCTTTTGCTACTTCAGGTGCAAGTTTTTTTAGAAGCTTTGATACAGTTTTATTTTGTTCTGTAATGTATGTCTTGCCTTTGGTACCCAGAAAACGGCCAAGAGTTATCATTAAAACAATTGCCAGAGTATAGTTTACAGCATCCTGTATGGCTAAAAAATTTCGCTGTTCTTCTGGTACTTTTTTGTTGTTATAGCTGGCTTTAGCATGAATAGCAGCCTCAATACCGTGTTTAACAACGATAATAGAAAGTGCTACCCCGCTATAGAAGTTTTCACTCGTAGCCATTTTTTTTGTAAAGTCATAGAGCCGTTTATTCTTGAAAACGGGCTGTATAACTTTATTTAAAATGCTTGCAGGTGCTACATTCATGCTAACCAGTTCCTGTTATTTTTTTTGTTTTGGGTTAATTGAGGTTTGATAGCTTCTTTTGTTTCAGTTGTATTGTTTTTATTTTCAGGGTAAATATATTTCATCACTCCTGGAAGAATTTTGTTAACAAGATAAACAGTAGGTGGAATAGTCAAAGCAACTGCTACACCGCCAGTAACCAGTTTTAATGCTGCAAGTTGCTTACTGCCAGGCAAATAAGGTATTGTACCAGCTTTTGCCCAGTTGTCCAGTGCTTTTGTAACCGGGGCTGAAACCAGCAAATTAATACCCAGCCCAAGAATTGCGCCAATGACATGCTTGACAGCAACATAATTTTTTGTCTTTTGATTATCCACAAAAGGGCTACTCATTAGTATAGCTGGTGTGATCGTCATTGAGGTAGCTTTTAAGATAATATTGCTTTTGACCTCGGTCAGGTGAGCAAGGCTCCTGAAAGACGATACAATAAGATTAGTCCCTACCCCCATTAATAAACCTGCGTTTCTGTTATAAATTCTAATTTCCCCACTCTTTTTATATACCAAATATACAAAAAATTAAAGCTGTAAATTTAAAATTTATTATAAAAAAATATCAAACATAGTCGTCTTCCGTAAAAGCAATTTTTGTTTGTATATGAGTTATAAATAAATCGCAAAAGTTTGTGTGTATAAAATAGAAAGAGTAAAAAGATTAAAGTAGATGAATCAATATAGTTGTTTTTAAGTAGTATCATTCATAAGGTTAAGTTTGTCAAACACAATAAAGCAAAGATTTAGAGCAATTGCTATAATGGTTGCCAGTGCCATACCTTTAAATGGTACCTGATAAAAGATTATTTCTATTCCACTGAGGCCTGTTATAAATATTATTGAAGTCAAAATAAGGTTTTTGGGCTTACTATAGTCTACTTTTTCTTCAATTAATATTCTTAAACCGGAAGCGGCAATTATTCCAAAGAGTAGTAATGATATACCACCAATGACAGAAGGGGGTATTGTGCTTATAATGGCTGTTAATTTACCTGATAAAGATAATAACATAGAAATAACAGCTGCACCTCCTATGATCCAAACACTATAAACTCTGGTAATAGCTAAGACACCGATGTTTTCTGCATAAGTAGTGGTAGGTACTGATCCAAAAAAGCCTGATAACATTGTTGAGATACCATTTCCAGCAAGTGATCGATCCAGGCCGGGTTCTTTACACAGATCTTTTCCTACAATATTACCTGTAATTACAAGGTGTCCTATATGCTCGGCAATAACTACAAATGCTGCCGGTAGAATTATCATTATAGCACCTGCGTTAAATTCAGGGAAATATATAGTTGGAAAAGATATCCAGGCCTGTTTATAAACTACCTCAAGATTCACAATTCCCATAAAAACAGCAAATACATAGCCAACAACAACAGCAATCAGTATTGGTATAACCTTAAAGAAACCTCTAAAGGTAACAGAGCCTACAACTACTGTAATAAGAGTTATAGAAGCCACTATAATTTCTTTTGGGTCAGGATTAGATACAGTAAACCCTGCCATTTTAGCGGCTGTAGGAGCAAGTTCTAGCCCTATTATAGCAACAATAGCTCCGATAGAAGCTGGTGGAAGGAGTGTTCTTATCCATTGAATACCGGTTTTTCTGACAATTAAAGCCACTATAGTAAAAATAGCTCCTGATATAATAAAACCTCCAAGGGCTGTTTGATAATTATAATGAAGCATAACGTAGAATACTGGTGCTATAAAAGCAAAACTAGAACCTAAAAACGCAGGTATTTGACCTTTACAGATAAATAAATATATTAATGTTCCAATACCATTAAAAAGCAACACCGTTGCCGGGTCAATTTTAAAGAGCACAGGCACCAGAATAGAAGCACCAAACATTGCAAAAAGATGCTGGAAGCTTAAAGGCAGAGCTCTTAAAAGAGGTACTTTTTCATCCACGTCGATAAAATCTTTTTTAATTGTTGATTCTTTCATTATTGTTTCCATTAAACATCAATTATTTTTCCTCTGATTATAAAGTGAAAGGCAGGGCGATAAAAGCATTTATTGAAAAGAAGGCAAAAAAACTATTACAATTGCATTTTAGATCTTACACACTCGCTCAAGTGTTCGCTCGCTTGAATTTACCGGGACTTGCATCAGGTGTTCAACCTAAACCACTATAAATTATTGTCAGAGGCTCCGTTCTTTATATTGAAGGCTGTTTTGGATTATGTATCCAAAAGAAAAAGGGGAGTTTGATAAACTCCTCCCCTACGTATTAGGTGGCTACATCAAAGGAAACATACAAACTGCCTATGATGATCACGGTGTATTAATCGAATATTTCCTTTAAGTAGATTTGAAGGGTATATTAACTATGCTGCTTGATATTTCTTTTCATTTTCTTTCTGTTCAGCATTCATCAGAGCGTTTTGTAAAATAGCTGCAAGTATATGATTGATTTCTTCAGGTGTAAATAGAGCCATAGTATTGTTATTAGCTTCAGCAGCCGGATCAATAGCACCTAGAAGGCCTCCAAGTATCGGGTTGGCACCGCCAGCCTGTTGATTACCACCAGCTGCAGGCACATTGTTTATTTCGTTCATACCGTGAAAGATGCCATTAGCAGCGGCTTTGTCACCCATAGCAATGACTCTATCATCACCACCATTGATTTCACCATCTCCGCCGACAGCTATTTTAACCTGACCGTGTTTTTTAGATTCAACCTGTAATATATCTCCTTTCTTGATTCTGCCTTCACGTTCAGCGGTAATATCTTTGCCGTTACTGTCGAGAATAGTAACTCTATCGTCTTTTTTGGCCAGTTCTAACCAGTCTTTGGTAGTCCCAGATTTTTTAACATCAATGCCAAATTCATCGCTGAGGTCTTTAATAACTGCTTTATCCTGGGCGTTGCCTCTTTGCTTGGCATGTCCTGCTTTTCCGCCTTCTGCTGCAGGGTTATTTAACAGTGGATTGGCAATATCTTTAACATCATCTGCAGACATACCAAATTTTGATAAGAAACCATTCAGGGCTTCAGCAAGATATTTTGCTTCCTGTGAAGATTCAGCTGAATTGATAGCCTGTGCATAGTATTTAATGACTTTTTGCAGGTTATAGTCAGCAATACTGTTGTTGTATTTTTCCATCTGTTGTTGAAGTTTCATCTGCATTTGTTGCTGGTACAAATAAGCATTTTGTGCGCCATAAATGGATGTCATAAACTACTCTCCTTATTTATGTTAGGTAAATATAATTTTAGTTGTTGCCGTCACCGTTTCCATTGCCATTACTACCGGGTTGATACAACACTTTTGAGCCTGTCATAATCGGATAATCATTTTTGCAACAGATCAGGGTTATTTTGGATACTGTGTTTGAAATAATCTCGTCGTTTAAGTTTAGTTCTTGCATTAATGAAATGATTTGTGTCATTTTCATTTCTCCTCTGGGCTTATAAATGTTATATGTTAAATAATTAATATATCCTCTGTATATATAAAAAATTTTTTGCACCCGCAATTGTTAGCATGTTCTTGTCAATTCGGAGTTTTGGGGTAGCTAAAAATAGCTAAAAATAGAAATCAGCTATACCATTCCACGTAAATAATTAATATATACTGATAGAATTCAGTAGGGTGTTTTTGCCCGCACAGCGGGCAAAAACACCCGGTCTCTATAATCTGAAATCTATACATTACTTTCAAGGATCAATATAATACACTTGATGTCGTGGAAAAATTTATAACCGACATCAAAAGGTGATTGTTTTTATTGAGTTTATATATTATTAACACTGCCTGTATTCAGACATAATGCAAATGTCGTGGTTTTAGAATACCACGACATTGTTCACAAAGCTTTCTTGTTATAACTCATAATAAAAACCTGGGGTCATAATATTGGTGCGCCCGGTTATTATATGAGCCTAACATCTTTTTTTGATCTGTTGATCAGGCGGCAACGGTTGGGGGGGTGGGGCAGTCTCTTCTGATTGTTCTGCTGATGGGGCCTTCTTTTTATTTTCTCTGTAAACATTCACTTTTTCAATCAACTCTATATTTCTGTCATTAAGAACATCAATCTGCTCAATAAACTTGTTTACCTTCACGCCATCAATGGTTTTAGTGGTTTCAATCTTAAGATCATCTATTTTATTGAGATTATCATTATATTCTTCCATTATTTTTCTTAGATACTCATCTTTTGGTATAGCTGAAAGTGCTATCCTTGAGATTTTATTGATAATTTGCTGCTCTTTAGGATTGTTAAAACGTGCATTAATATACTTTTTGTCGTTTAAATATTCTTTAAACTTGCTCATTTCATCAGGTGTCATGCTGAGAAATACTTTTTGTATTTCAGCAAGAACATCATCATCAACAAAATTTATTGCAAGTGTCATCAGGTTTTTGGCTTTAATCTTGTTTTTAATACGTATCTGATTGCCTGTTTGCTCCATATCATCGTAGAAAAACTGGTTATTAAACATAATAAACCTCATCTGGATTAACTATAAATGTAATTGATTATCTTCTTAAATATTCGGCTAAAGATTTCAACTCTTAAATATTTTAACTGAAAATCAAGAAATAATCTTGAGATCTCTGAATAATTAAAAAGTTCACAGATTCAAGAAATTAGTGTCGGGGGTTAAAAAAACCGCACAGCG
>CAZFBA010000061.1:0-15501 GCA_964517135.1 uncultured Gammaproteobacteria bacterium | reverse complement strand
TAGAAAATTTTACAGGAAGTTAAATTTAAGAAACGGGCAAAAATTATTAAACAGGGTTCAGTGAAGAGATGGATCAGGTTTGGTTTTTGCGCTTGTTGGCCCCAAAACCAAACCCTCAGAAAAAAATTAACCGGATAGTAATGATAGATTATAATAAATCAGCTTTTTGCATATTTTTACAACTTACTTAATCAATAACAAAGTGCAACGCTCCTTTAAAATAAATATAAAAGCGGCTGTCTTGTGACAACCGCCTTTATACCCTAAACTTTTCAGCCATTCAGTATTACTTGTCTTTCGTTCTGACAGGTATTGGAACCGGTGCAGCTTCTCTGCCAAGGTTGCCCAGTTCTTTTTCCCATTCTTCGACGATCTCTTTGACTTCTTTATAGTCCTCTATGGCATCCATATTGTTGATATTGTTTTTAATATGCTCTTTTGTGACAGGCATACACCTGACATTTGTCTGTGATTTTGACATTTGCTCAATTTTATTAATATATTCTTGAATATCCTTCATTTTAATAACCTCTTAAAAATTTTTGCCTGTTACATTGTCTTACTTATATAAAAACAAATTATTTCTAAAAATTGCCTCAAACATAAAGAATTACTATGTAAAATTAATATTTAAGAGCTCAAATTATTTCTATTAGAGTATCTGGCTTAGCCTTTTTTTATTCTGTCTAAAATGTTTATATTTATGAAAAAAACAGAATGCGTGAGCACAGCTGCAAAGTAAGCGAACCCGCTGTCGGGCAGGAAGATGATATAAATGTAAAGTATTTTATGATTTTCATCGTAACAAATAATAGGAAGTTACGTGATTAACTACTAAGTGCTGTATTTAAAGAATACGTTAAGTTTATTCCACATATAGATATTATATTTATTTGAATATTAACCTTTTTATTGTTCTTAAACGTAAAGTTTTTTATCATGCGTGTTTAAAAGGCTCTCTGGTTTTATTACTCTATAGTCTAGTATATATGCTACCTTTTAGAGTTATATTTTGTAAAACATCTCTATGATAAACTAAACGCTGTCAGTACGAGAACCAGAAAAGGTGTGAAATATGAGAGACAAAGAATTTTTAATGATACCGGGCCCAACCCCAACCCCACAATCAGTTCTTCTGGCACTGGCTAAACACCCTATAGGCCATAGAACCCCTGAATTTTCCCAGATATTTGCAGACGTTCTTGAAGGTCTCAGGTGGTTGTTTCAAACTAAACAGGATGTAATTACCTTTGCATCAAGTGGTTCAGGTGCCATGGAGGCTGCTATATACAATACAATTAACCCCGGCGACAAAGTATTATGTGTTGTTGGTGGTAAGTTTGGCGAAAGATGGCGTGACATTGCACTGATGAAAGGTGCAGATGTTGATACTATAGATGTTGAATGGGGTAAAGCCCTGGAAATAAGCATCTTAGAAGAAATATTAAATGAAGATACAGCTAAGAAAATTAAAGCTGTATGTGTTACACACAATGAAACTTCTACTGGAGTAACGAATCCTCTTAAGGATATTTCTGAAATAGTCAATAAACACGGTGCTCTCTTAATCGTGGATGCTGTAACAAGTTTGGGTGCTATAAATATGCCCTTTGATGAGTGGAATATTGACATAGCTGTCTCAGGAAGTCAAAAAGGTTTTATGTTACCGCCTGGCCTGGGTTTTATTGCTCTCAGTGAAAAAGCCTGGAAAGCAGTTGATAGGTGTAATATGCCTAGCTATTATTTCAATTTGAAATCTGCCAGAAAAAACCTTTTAAAAAATACAACTCCCTATACTCCTGCTGTAAACCTGTTTGTAGCACTTGAAGCGGCTCTTAAAATGATGCAGGAAGAAGGACTTGAAAATATCTTTAAACGTCATGCTAGGCTGGCTGCTTGTGTACAGTCGGCTGTGCCGTCATTAGGTATGAAACTATACGTAGAGGACCCTTGTGTTCGTTCAAATTCTATCTCTGCTGTTTGTGCTCCTGAAGGCATGAATGCTGATGACTTCAGGAAAGCTATGAAAAAACGCTTTGATATCTCACTTGCAGGCGGACAGGAGCATCTTAAAGGTAAAATATTCCGTATCGGTCATCTTGGCTTTTGTTCAGATAGAGATATCCTTGCAACTGTTTCCTGCATAGAAGTTTGCCTTGCAGAGTTAGGTTATCCTGTTGAATTTGGCAAAGGATCAGCAGAAGCAGCTAAAGTTATATTAGAATATGCTAAGGAAGGTAAATAAAATGAGCTTTAAAGTACTGGTTACAGATAAAATAAATCCCATTGCCGTTAAAATTCTTGAAAATACTTGCGAAGTTGACTACAGGCCTTCTGTAAGTGCTGATGAACTTAAAGAAATCATAAAAGATTTTGATGGATTAATGATTAGAAGTGCATCAAAAGTAACTAAAGAGGTTATTGAAGTTGCAGATAAACTAAAAGTGGTCGGTCGAGCCGGTGTCGGTGTTGATAACGTTGATCTTGAGGCTGCTACAGATAAAGGCATCATAGTTATCAATTCCCCTGAGGGTAATACTGTTGCAGCTGCTGAACATACTATTGCACTTATGCTTTCAATAGCCAGACATATCCCTGAAGCCGATATTTCAATGAAAGAAGGCAAGTGGGAAAGATCAAAGTTTGTAGGCATAGAAGTTTATAAGAAAACTCTGGGTATTATTGGTCTGGGTAAAATTGGAAACAGAGTTGCAAAAGTAGCAAAAGCCCTTGGAATGAATGTTATTGTTTATGATCCTTTTGTCAGTCAGGAAGTAGTTAATCAGATTGGCGCCTGTTATGCTAAATCATACGATGAAATCTGGCCACATGCCGATTTTATTACTTTACATGTCCCTAAAACAAGAGAAACGATGCATCTCATCAACAGAAATACTCTCAACAGAATGAAAAAAGGAGTCAAAATTGTCAACTGTGCAAGAGGTGGCATTATTGACGAACAGGCACTTGCAGAGGCTATTGAAAACGGGCAGGTAGCAATGGCTGCTATTGATGTCTTTGAAAAAGAGCCTTCTACTGATTCTCCATTGCATAAATTAGGCAATAAAGTGGTTTTAACACCTCACCTTGGAGCAAGTACAGAAGAGGCTCAGATTAACGTGGCAGTTGATGTTGCAGAGCAAATTAGAGACATAGCTTCAGGCCGTGCAGCTAAAAGCGCTGTGAATATTCCTTCGTTAAAACCCGAAACTCTTGAGCCTGTAAAACACTACATGACGCTGGCAGAAAATCTCGGTTCTCTTGTCAGGCAAACGACTTCTGGAGTTGCTAAAAATGTAGAGATAGTTGCCTGCGGTGAACTTGCTGATCTTGATATTTCACCGCTTGCTATTGCTGTCACTAAAGGTATGTTATGCTGCTCTCAGGAAGGTGTTAACTATGTTAATGCTCCTATTCTCGCTCAAAAAAGAGGTTTACACGTTAAAGAATCTAAATCAACTGACTCAGGCAGCTATGTAGGATTGTTAAAGGTAATTCTAACTACTGAAGAAGAAGTTAATCAGGCTTATGGTACTGTTATTGGTAAAGATATCCCAAGAATTATAAGACTTAACGGCTATTATGCTAATATTGAACCGGCTGAACATATGATTGTATTGCCTCACCACGATAGACCTGGTATGATTGCTCAGGTAGCAGGTCTTCTTGGAAATGAAAATATCAATATTTCTATGATGCAGGTCGGTAGAAAAGAAAGAAGTACCCCGGGAGGTGAATCTGTAATGGTTCTGAATGTTGATGATCCTGTCAGTAAAGAAATGCTAACAAAATTAAAAGAAATCGATGGTATATACGGTGCTAAATATGTTAATTTAAAGTCTTAAGAAGCTAAATTGCTTCTGTTAACTCCCGACTTCCAATATAAAAACGCCAAAAGGCGCATGAAATAAGGAGAGTTTATTTTTTTAAGGCACTACATTTGCCTTATCAGAAGTCAGGATAATTTATAAACAATTATAAAGGAACCAACTGAATGGTTTCTTTATTGTGAAATCGAAAAATTTTAAGTTATGCACTGATCTTTTTTTTATCGATCCTCGTTGATTGCAGTGGCATTGACCCTTGCAGATTTACTCAGGCCGGATGTTTCAAAGGTTTTGACACGTTTTGCAATAATTCTTAATGCGTCATCAGACCTGCTAGCAGTATCTGCAATGGTTTTGATAGCTTTCATACCTGCCAGTGCTTTATCCGGAGTTTCTATATACTTTGCAAGCTCAACAATTTGAAGGAACTCGTCTTCTTTAAGAATGACCTGTCCTTCTCTGATCTTTCTAATCAGATCAAGAAGCTCTTTATTGCCTTTCACTTTTGGCATTTTTTCAAGTTCATCAAGCGGCAAGCGTTTTAAAACTTCTTTTTGCTTTGCTGAATCAACAAGCGCATCTTTAAGTGGTAAAATACTTTCAGGTACCTGATCTCCTCTGGAGCCTGTTAAAATGCGTTTGAGTTTGTTAATTTCGTTTATACCTTCATGCTTTATCGTATTGCCCAGAGCTTTAATATTAGCTGGTCCTCTTAAAATATCATCTTTAGATTCGATTTGTTTAAGCAGGGCATAGATTTTTTGGTATGTATTAGCCTCTTTTGCCTGGCTAACAGCCTGCCCAGATCTAAAAAGTGATCTGGTGTTATTTATGGCTGCATTTGCAGTCAGAGCCACATCGAAAATACCCTCACCTGCTTTTTTAATATTATTGTTAGCTTTTGCATAGTCACGTTCTTCGCTATCTTTTTTGCGTTCAGCCCTGATAGCTCTGAGGCTGTTTAGGGTACCTGAACCAACTTTATAGCTGCCAAGAGCACATATACCCACAGTTAAAAGAGTTCCTACCAGCTTAATGTGTTTCATTGCTGCTGCAGTCAGGGCTATAACAACTGCACTGGCAACAGGGTTCTTCATAACTGTCTTATAAATATCTTTAATGGGTTGTATAAAACCCATACCAAGGCTGGAGAGAACTTTAAGCTTTTCACGACTGGCCGAATTAATCTTATCTTTCTTTTTAGCAACATTCTCTTCTTTATCTTCTTTGTCAGAAGTAAAAGAAACCCTATCAGCTTTAAACGCTGGCAGTGCCTGCGTTTTAAAGCCTCTTACCTGCGTATTAACAGGATTAACAGCAATAACATGACTGTTAAAAGCAACGCTCAATCTTTTTTCTACCCCCGTAGAACAATAAAGGTTTTTATCTCAATTTGTTAAAACACCCTGAAAAAAAGTTGATGCTAGCACATAACACAAAGGTAATAATTCTTTACTAACTGTATAAATAATTTTTGTAATCGCTGTATTGCTGCATTAATAGGCTTTGTGGCTAAAAAAGAATAGCATAATTGTTTTTTCAAGTCTTTGATAATTCCAGGATAAGTATGTATGAATTTAAAATACAAATGTCTTATCCCTATCAGCACTTCAAATTATCCATCTGGTTTAATTGCGTGAAATATTATAAAATGTAGTAGTATAGTAAAAGTTAGGCTTGCAGCATTAAATTTAATGTGATAACGGTTCCTGGAAAACCCAATGAGAGAAAGAAATCCCGGCGACTTTTATGAGGTGCGAAAAGCTCAACTTAAAGATTCAACGCCAATATTAGGGAAGTTTCGCCGCAAAAAAGTCATAGAAGAAATCTGTAATGCTCGTTTTGAAGGATGGATAAACGAGAAAATAGCTGCTGTTATAGAAGGGGTCAAATGCGAAGATAATGAGGTCAGGCAAATTGCAGAAACATATCTATTAAGCCTTGAATATAATCAAACTGATAAAGAGCTTGTTATTGCACTTTGTGATCATTTTCTTGAAAACAAACACCCCAGAATACTTCATATTATTCGCAAAAAAAAGTTTATGCCCAAGTTTAGCAGCATTTTTAAGACTCTAGAATTTTATTCTTCTATTTATGGCCCTGAAAGCACAAAAAAAGCAGTTGATAAGCTTTCTATTGAGGATAGTTTTCAGGTATTAATTAACTCTGATGTAGAAGAGCTCAAAAAAATGATTGTTGAACGGCTTCAAGAAACCCTTAATAAAGATGATATACCCGAGATAATGCGCCTTTTTAAGCGTGATATCCACTCTTGCTATTGTGATTTTATAGATAAATTTTTTAATCATCTGAGTTTTAAAGAAAAAATTTTTTATATACAACTGGTGCCAAATGTTAAAGGATATGATGGCAATAGAGAAACTTATACAAGTTCATTAATTGACAGGCTTGATCAGTATATTAAAAAACATCCTGAAACAATGGATAGTTATTTTGCTCTCCAGGAGTATGAAAGAAACCCCTATAACCACTGGCTGATTGATTTATTGAAGAACAATAGAGATATTCTCGGTATTAAAAATGAATTGTTTTTATGTAACTACTTTAAGGAATACAACAAGGTCAGAAATACTATTAATGAGTTTTCTCTTGTTGAGCTTTGTCAGCATTTCACTGATTTTGTAGGCACACCCATTGATTGTATGTTTCAACAACGCCTGAGGTCGTTTATCAGAAAACAAAATTATTCGTTTGACTTTAATATGATTAGAGATTTTTTCCCTTACATTGAAGAAACCCTTAAACTGGATATATTTAAGATGCTTAAAAACTATTCATCGCCTACATTCATGGGTTTTTTGCTGTACCAGATAAATAAAATATCTTCATATTCAGAAGAAGAACAGAAAATATTTATTAATGAGCTTATACCATACTATATACCGATGTTTTTCAGGCTTCCTGCTTCTGAGCAAGAGCGAATTATTAATGAACTGCCATCAATAGATTTTGCCTGTCTTGATTTTCTTATCAATCAATTTCTAAAAATACGGTCAGAAGAGCATGTTGTTATGGTTTTTGAAAAACTATTAAAAATAGAAAAGTTTACAGACGAAGAAAGAGCAGTAATAATAGAAATTATAATTAATCAGCGTGTTTCAATTATTGAAAAGTCAGATATAATCAAACGTCAGAAGCTTATTTTAGATGCAAAAGTAGACAAGTTAAACAAACTTCTGGCCGAGCTTGAAAAACAATGCTCAAGAAGATACTTAAGAGATGATACTACAGGCCACAACGCTGAAATAGATAGAAAAAGAGCACTTCTTAGAAAAGAAATACAGAAAATTGACCTTGAAAAATCCATTGAAATATTGTTACCTCACTACAACGAAAAGAACTACAGGCTCAAAAGAGACATCAGGACAATACTGGAAAACACCCAAGTTGGCTATAAGATACTGGTGCCAATTGCTTTTACTTCTGGTATGGAAGACAAAGATCTCAGAGACTTTAGTGTTTACTTACTGGAAAAGCGCATACAGCCCTATGTTCCATTTAAACCTGATATTGAAATGACCTATGACCATTATAAATATGTTGAATTTTTTATGTCTGAACAGGATCCAATATTTAAGAACCTGGCCCGATTAATAAGAAATTGTAATATTCTGGTAAAAAGACATTAATACCTTATGTGATTACTACAAAGCTGGCAATCTCTTTTAACAGGGCTTTGAGGTTGTTCCTAACTTCAGTAAGGATTAATGGTACAAAATACACTTAATGTAAATAAGTGTAAAAAATACCCTTGATCACAAGCAAATCTTTTTGATTTATGGTTTTATATCTAGTGAAGACCTCTAACTCTTTCATAGTAAATAAAGTAAATGACCTCTGATAATCAGGGGTCTTTTTTTAAGGTTTAACAATATTGTTTAAGGGCAAAACAAAACTAAAACAGCTGCCCATGCCATAAATGCTTTCTACAGTTATCTGGCCTTCGTGAACTTCAATAATTTTCTGTACTATTGATAACCCCAGCCCTGTTCCTTCTGCTTTATGCTGTTTGTTGTTTGATGACCTGAAAAATTTGTGAAAGATCCTTTCAAGGTCTTCTACAGGTATACCTATGCCGTGATCCTGCAGTGATACTCTTATATAACTGTTTTCTTTTCTTGCCTCAATATTGACTTCTGAATTATCGAAAGAATATTTGATGGCATTTGATAAAAGGTTATTCAGAACTATAAGAATTTGCTTTTCATCAAGCATTGCTTCTAATAGCTCATCATGGGCAAATGTTATTGAAATATTTCTTGAATCTGCAAGTGGTTTCTGAATATTAATACTATCATTAATAAGATTAACAATATTTGACGGTATTTTTTCTATTTCTATCATATTATTTTCAAGCCTGCTGAGGTTTAAGAAATTGTTAATAGTGCCTAAAAGAAGTTCAGCAGAACTTACAATGCTTTTTGCATTCTGCAAGGTAAAGTCTCTATTATCAATGTCAATAATATTATCAGCACTGAGCCTTATAGCAGTGAGAGGACTCTTTAGTTCATGGCTGACCATCCTGACCATGTCTGTTTTAAGGTTATCAAGTCTTTTCATGTCTGTAATATCATTAAAAATTGCTATATATTGTTTTTTGCCAGACTTAATTTTATTTGCAATACACATAAAATAATAGTCTTGAATGGCTGCTTCAGTTCGATAGATATCATTTTGTTCTATTTCAGAAACAATATCATTAAAACAAATTTCAGGCACAACTTCTTCTACTGACTTATTTAACAATTCTATCTCACCTAAAACCTCTATGAAGTAGTCATTAGCCCAGGATATATTTCCTTTTTCATTAATAACAACAATGCCATTATTTACACCATTAATAATCGTTTTAATTGTTTGCCTGTCGCTATTAATGATATTTAAAAGGCCTATGAGAGATTCAACTTTGCTATTAATACCCACCGGTATTTCAGACATACCTATATTTGAATCAGCCTCAAGGTTATTTAATGCATCTTTAATCTTTGATTCAGCTTTAGAAGATGAATAATATATGCTGACACCAAAGGTTACAACAATCAATATCAGAGAAAAGGCAGGTGGCAACCAGATAGCAAAATATGCAAATGCCCCCCAGGAGCATAAATAAATTAAAAATAACATTACAATAAATGAAATACCCTGAATAAGAACATTATTATCTTTTATAAGGAAAAAGAAAAAGACAGCAAGCATAATGGCAAAAAGATAGATAAATACATCAGATGTTTTTGAAAGCCCCCTGTAATGCAGCAGGCTATCAATAATCTGAGCCTGAATTTCAACAGAATTAGAATATTTGCCATTAATTCTGGTAAAGGGTGTAGCATATAAAGTAGTGTTAAAGTCGTCTGCAAAACCTATGAGAACTATTTTATCTTTAAATGTATTTAAATCTACATTGTCTTCAAGTATATCAATAAACGAAATATGCTTGAAAGAATGAGGAGATCGCTTATATTCAATCAAAATTATTTGATTGGTAGTGTAACTGACATCTTCGGTAGTTGAATAAAGCTTTAAATCAGGGTTTACAGGTATACCAGCAGCTTTACTATACAGAAATAAAACTTTTATTGCAAAAGAAAGATAATATTTATAAGGCTGAAAAGCATTAACCATGCCTGTTTGTGTAACATTTAAAAGTGTATGTCCGTGTTCTATATCAGGAAAGATACTGTTATCAGGTTGTACAATAGACAAAGTGCCAATTTTTTTAGGGCTATATTTAGGTATAATAACCATATTCTCAAAAGATCTGAGTGTGCTGTAAAGTTCTTTATCGTCTTCAGTATTCTGATGTTCTGTAAAAGCTATAACAAGCCCTATTACAGCTGGTGAAGCTTTAATGATCTTATTTAGTGCCTGTGTATAGATTTTGCGGCTAAAAGGCCATTGTCCGATTTGTTTTATACTGATGTTATCTATACCTACAATAATTATTTCTTTGCTTTTTGATTCTATATTCCTTGAAACTGTTAAAGTAGAATAAATACGTTCGTTTAGAACATCAAAAACACCAAGAGAGTTTATTAACCCGAGTAATAAAACCGATACAACAAATAAAACAAGTACTATTAAATTTTTCTTTTTTAAAATCATAAAAATATTTATTTTTAATTCCCCTGTTTCATTATAAAATTAAAGATCAATTCATAAAAATAGTTAAATTATATTATATAATTGTAAAGTAAAATCATTATAAGCAGGAAAAATAATGTCAGAACAGGTAGAGCAAAAATACAGGGTACTTCTCGTTGAAGATGATGAAAATATAAGCAATGCTATTAAAGGCGGGCTTGAAATTCGCAATTATGAAGTAACTGTTATAAAGAATGGTACTATTGCTTTAAATGCCATCGACAAAATGAATAGAGATGACTATCATCTGGTTTTACTGGATTTGATGTTGCCGGGTGCTAACGGCTGGGAGATTTTAATAAAGCTGAGATCAAATAAAAATACTGCTCACCTGCCAGTAATTATGATAACTTGCGTAGATGATGAATCATGTGAGACAAGAGCACTCTATGATGGGGCTGATGATTATATTACAAAGCCTTTCAGTATGAAGGTTTTAACTGCCCGTATTGAAAATTGTATTAATAAGAAAAAAACAACTGCTGCTATTGATTTTGACCTGTATTTTACTGACGGTAACTTTGAAGAACTCAGCAAGAGAGAAAAAACCATTCTTGATTATATCGTAAAAGGCTATAGCAACAAAGAAATAGCCAAGCTGGCATACATAAGCGAAATCACTGTAAGCAATCACATTCACAATATTTTCCAGAAGCTTAAAGTTAACAGCAGAACCCAGGCTGCAATTGTTGCATTGAAATATAAAATTGTTTAATACCCTTCTAAAATCGGATTTTTTTAGTTACGCACCGCCTAACTCTGTCTGTTTTCGACAAATTGTAACTATTCAAGAATTTATATCATTTTACTTTGCATAACTTTTCACCGGATTAAATCCGACCCACTATCTCTGGAATCAGTTTGATGTCAAACTGGTATAAGTAATTCGATCTATTGTGAATAGTTCTTTGGCATCAGGCTATTTCAAAAAAATATAACTATAATAAAATCAAGGGTGCATGTTTAAATTAAAATATGACATTTTACCCGCTGTTTAACCAAACAAAAGGATGGCTCTTATGATTGGCAGAATTGAATTCAACAATATGTTTGGCTTTCAGCGCCCAGAACAAATGCATCAAAACAATTCTCAGTCTACTCAAACTGGTTTTCAGGGTATTCAGCAAACTACCCCGGCTCAAAAAAATAGTCAGGGCGGTATTCAACCAGGGTTCTTTGGCCCTCCAAACCCTGCTGATCGCATGCAGGATATGAAAATGTGCAGGCAACTTGGTATAGATTCAGCTGGCATGCAAAGAGAAGACATTAAAGCTAATATACTGTCCAGGCTGACCGGCCAGCCAGTAGATCAAATGCGTGCTTTCTATTCTAATGTTGGCGAAATGGATATGAGAAAAGATTTTCAGGCACTTAAAGCAATGGGCATTTTTCCCAGTCAGAACCCGAATAATATGATGGCAAGAGCTGAAAACAAGGCCAATATCGTTAACAACTGGATGCAAACCAGCAATAACCCTCAGGTTGAAGAACAGCAAAATCAAAATCAGTCTCAAGCCAGCCAGGCTGCTCAGGGAAACCAAAAAGAAGGCAACGGTGGCCCGCAGGGTCCACCACCTCTGCCAGCTGCTATACTGGCTATTATGAATGCAGTAGGAGTAAATCCTACAGGCTCAAAAGATTCTGACTATGCTTCTGTAATGAGCAGAATCAGCACGATGATGGATCAGACAACAGACATAGGCCAAAAACAATATTATGATACTCTCAAAACCACCTTCATGTCGGCTTTTGCCGCTCTCTAAAAAACAGTAAACTACCTTTCTTTATTCTTTAGCTGCTATAAAAGGTTTTCATTGAGGGCCTTTATAGCAGCTTGAGTTCTATCTTCTACGGCCAGCTTGCTTATTATATTGCTAACATGGTTTTTAACAGTATATATTGATACTGATAGTTCTTCTGCAATATCTTTATTGTTTTTACCTCTGGAAATAAGAGTTAATATTTCTTTTTCTCTTGAGGTTAACTGAATTTTACGGTTAGCATGAAGGGTATTGCTTTTCTGTCTTGTTTTTTCATCTTCTATATTTGCAGGGATATAAGAAAGTACTTTTAGTATGAGATGAGCTATCTTAGGATCCAGCCATATGCCGCCTTCAGCAACTACCTCAATAATCTTATTCAGCCTGGGCAGCTTGATATCTTTCATGCAATAAGCATCAGCACCTGCCTTAAAAGCAGAAAAGATCTTTTCTTCTTCACCATAAGATGTCAGCATAATTACTTTTGTTTGAGGATTTATCTTTTTAATCTGACTGGTAGCCTCAATACCATTCAAAACAGGTAAAGCAATATCCATTAAAACTATGTCAGGCAGGAGAGCTTCAAACATTTCCACTGCTTCCTTGCCGTCTGACGCTTCACCTGCTATTTCAAACCTTTCTTGCTTTCTTAAACCATATATAATACCTTTTCTTGTCAGTTCATGATCTTCTACAAGAAGGATTTTTAACTTTGAATCCAATATTTTACTCCTTATGAATGAGGTAGATATATAATAAATTCAGTATATTCATCCTGGACAGATGAAACAGATATATTACCATTGTGAGCTTCAATGAATTTCTTACATATATAAAGCCCCAGACCTGACCCCAGCTTTCTTTCAGTTCTTTTGCCTGAATAATATTTATCAAAGAGCTTTTCTTTTTCCATTTCAGGTATACCATGGCCATTATCTTTAAATCTGATAATGGTATTCATATCTTCTTTTGTTGCATTAACTTTTATTGTTGAATTTTTAGGTATATTTTCTATGGCATTAACGATAATATTAATAAAACAACGTTTAATATATTTATAATCCCCGTATATATAAGATAAATCTGTATCAATGTTATACTCTAAACTTATGTTTTTTTCTATTGCAAGAGGTTTAAGTTGCTCATAACAATGTTTAACAAGCTCTTCAAGATTAATTTCTTTCTTTTTTATAATAAGTTTTGTTTCTTCAAATTGATAAGTTTCAAGAAGCAGGTCTACCATATTTAAGAGATGATTGTTATTCTTGATAAGTGCATTAATTAAATCTTTCTGGGCATTGATATCATTTTCTTCTATCATTCCTGGCAAAAGTTCAAGTGTCTTATTTTCTGCCAGCAGAGGTGTTTTTAGATCATGTGAAAGGTTAGAAATAAAGTTATCTCTTAGTTCTGTTTTTTCTTTAAGAGAATCAATCATCTTATTAAAGCGTATAAGAGTTTCTCTTATTTCTTTTTCAGCACATTCAGGGTTTACCCGTACAGAAAGATTGCCTGATATAACTTCGTTACAGGCTTTTGATATTTCTACTACCGGGTTTATATAATATTTCTTCAGATAATAACCGGTAATTATACTTAAAACAATACCCATTAATGGAATCAGGGCACCAATAAGATACATTTTTCTAAATACTTTGTCTATAAAAGGATTCGGGATAAACCATAAGGGTTTTTTATTATCAGGCACGCCTATTATTAGTGTTGCTATGACATCTCCTCTGTAATTATTGATTTTTAAGGTTTGACCTTTTAGTTTAACGTCTTCAAACGAGAAATCTGGCTCAGGAGGATGAATTATTCGCCTATCATTTCTTAACCCTGGTGGTTTAGCATTTAAATAAATAAGGTTATTTCTGTCAATATCATTGCCGTTATATAATCTAATAATAACAGGTGGCCTGTTATGAATAATATTTTGCATTTGTACTTTTCTGCTAACAAATATGCCATCAAATTTATGAGCTTTTAAAGGTATTAAATAAACAGCTACAAGTTCATGTTTATTATTATTTTTATTGAAATGCATATCATAAAAGCTAAAAGCATTATCAAGATTATGTTTTTCTTTAACATAAATGGCTTTAACTTTATTAGATTGATCTATAAGGCTTATAGCCAGCAGATTTTTATGTTGCTTATCCAGTTTATACCATTTGACATCAAGTGCATCGAGAATTTCTTTATATGTATCAAGCTCAAGATCATAATTTTCAAGTTTATTAACAATTCTTACTATTTGAGATCTTCTTCCTGAAATATATTTTGCAAAATTTTCTTTTGTCATAATTGTCTGCATTTCAGTTACAGCCTGAACATGTTCACGATCCAGATGGTGAAAGCTATATAGATACCAGAATATCATTAACAAAACCGGTAAAAAGGTTACCAGTATGAACAGAAGAAAGAAATTTCTTGAATATTTAAACATTTTTACCTGATAATTAAATACTTATTTATAATTATCATTGTTCCTGGTGCTAATTTCCAGTGTTTAGAGCACTGGTTCGCAGGAACTATTGTTATTTGTTGAGTATAAGTATATAGCTGAATACATAACCTTTATTATGCCCGTAAATCACTTATGGCAGTATAATAGATACACCGTTTAAATTAAAAGGTTTCTACCAGTCAGAAAGAATTCGTCTGAACTACTACAACCGTGAATTTTTGTTTCAAATATACTTAACAAACTTGATAAGAATCATTATAAATAGTATTCTTATAGTGAAAGTGTATTAGATACAATTATTTCCCTTATCGTAGAGAAGTTTGCAGCAACCCATCAGAAGGAATTATGGCAGTATTACCAAAGGTCATAAGCGCTACCCCAAAAATAATTCAAGCTCCACCGGTCGATAATCTCATCTGCCTGTGGGTACCATCTGAGATGAATATCAGTAAACGAAAACCTGTTCAGGCTTTTTTAAAAAGAGTTATTGATTTTACTTCCAGCCTTGCCGGTTTGATTATTTTATCGCCGTTACTGTTATTGATTGCTATACTTATAAAGCTTGAATCAAAGGGACCAGCTATCTATAAGCAAAAACGGGTAGGCATGAACGGTCAGCCTTTTTATATGTATAAATTCAGAACGATGATTGAAAATGCCGACAAGCTTGATGATTTGCTTAGACACAAATATAAAAATAAACCACAGATTATGTTCAAACTCGATAATGACCCCCGTATTACTGCACTGGGAAGGTTTTTAAGAAAATACAGCCTTGATGAATTTCCACAGCTGGTAAATGTTATAAAAGGTGAAATGAGCCTGGTAGGCCCTCGTCCAACTCTGCCCAAGGTTATAGGTCATCTGAACCGCTGGCATTACATTTATTTTGCTGCAAAACCAGGTATAACCGGCATGTGGCAGACTAATGGAAGATCAAGCTTGCTTGATTTTAACCGGGTAGTGGCCCTTGAATATCTTTATATTAAGAACTGGAACTTGTTTATGGACTTTAAAATACTTCTAAAGACGGTGCCAGTAGTTTTATCAGGTAAAGATGCTGTATAATTATGTCTAAAGAAAATAATTCCACGACACAGCAAGAATTGATATACCCTTAACGCTGGTTTCTCTTGAAAGTAAAGGGTTTTAGGCTATTTGTATAAATATAATTTAAAAGATCAGTGCATAACTTAAAAAGTTTTCGATTTTCAAGCCCAAATCCCGCCCACCCTAAAGGAAGGCATAGGGTCTCTTCTTTTTGAAAAAAGAAGCAAAA
>CAZFBA010000060.1:0-15642 GCA_964517135.1 uncultured Gammaproteobacteria bacterium | reverse complement strand
TATCATGATCTAACGGTTGGGATCCGGGTTCTGATGCCCCTATATCATGATCTAACGGTTGGGATCCGGGTTCTGATGCCCCTATATCATGATCTAACGGTTGGGATCCGGGTTCTGATGCCCCTATATCATGATCTAATAGCTGGGATCCGGGTTCTGATGCCCCTATATCATGATCTAAAGGCTGGGATCCGGGTTCTGATACTCCTATATCATGATCTAACGGTTGGGATCCAGGTTCTGATGCCCCTATATCATGATCTAACGGTTGGGATCCGGGTTCTGATGCCCCTATATCATGATCTAAAGGCTGGGATCCAGGTTCTGATGCTCCTATATCATGATCTAACGGTTGGGATCCAGGTTCTGATGCTCCTATATCATGATCTAATGGTAGAGATCCTGGTTCTGATGCATTTGTTTCAGAACTTCCGGTTCCTGTAGCAGTGCCTCCGGTTATTGACCCACCCATTGATGGTTCTGTTTCAGAACTTCCGGTTCCTGTAGCAGTACCTCCGGTTATTGACCCTCCCATTGATGTTTCTGTTTCAGAACTTCCGGTTCCTGTAGCAGTGCCTCCAGTTATTGACCCTCCCATTGATGGTTCTGTTTCAGAACTTCCGGTTCCTGTAGCAGTACCTCCGGTTATTGACCCTCCCATTGATGGTTCTGTTTTAGAAAAATAATATTTAACAACCAGCTCATCAAATTTAGTATTGTATTCATCCGTTGAAAGATTTATATCATTGCGCAAGTTTTCCATTTCACTAACAAAAACTTTCTGATCTTGCATTAATTCTATATTTTTAAGCTCCAGATCTTTTTCCAATCTTAAATATTCTTTGTCATACTCCATCCTGTCAATCTCGCCTTTTTCAAGTTTTTTGTTGAGTTCATTTACTGTATTATCATACAAGTCTAAAATTTCCTGTGCTCTGGCAGAAAAAACAGCAGCAGCTAGTTCTGGAATCGGTGAATTCTGGTTTATATAATAACCTCTAGAATCAACACCTAAATCAACTGAATCAATTTGTGGAATAATATCTTTGAATTCTACAACTTCTTCAACAACAACATATTCTTTTACTGTTTCTTTACCGGGGTCAAGCACTGATTCTTCACCAGGAGTAACAGGGTCTTCTTTAGCCCACAAAGAAGGATCAATCCCGGGTGGTGGTTCATCCTGAACCGGCTCAAGACTATCAGCTATTTCGCTAAAAGGTGTTAGTTGTTCAGCAGCTGAGAATACTTCCATAATATTAACCAGTTCTTCCTTAGCATATCCATCCGGGTTTAATGCAATATTAAAAAATAAATGATTCAAAGACTCATCATTGCTAAGACCAGAATGAATTGAATTTCTGCAATCAGTTATTTTTTCACTTATATCAGCTTGTTTCTCGTTATAAAGCTTATCTAATTTTTTGCTTAATTGAAGAAACTCTTCCAGTGTTATTTTACCGCTATCCATATCCTGTTTAAGCTTATTATTTGCGCTATTATACCAATCGTGCAAATTCTTCAACTGTTCTTCAAAAAGTTCAGCTACAAAGCTATCGACATCCTGATTGTGTTTCAATGTAAAGGTTTTGCCGTTCACATTAAAAGTTAAAACCTGTGCAAAGAAATCGTCTTTATTATTATTGACATCAACCAGTTCATTTGTTTCGACCGGGTTTTCAAAATTATCATCATAGGTAACCACCTCATATTCAGGATCATAAGATACATAAGGTTCGTTACCTGTTAATGCCAGTTCATTATCAATAGGATTTTGCCCTTCCTGAAGGTCTTCTGTGCTGGATTCTGCATTTTCAAGATCCTTTTGTACCTCAGTATCAATGGGATCTTTTGCATCCTTAACAGAAGAATCATCAACAGAAGGATCGTCAACAGAAGGATCGTCAACAGAAGGATCGAAAATCGGAAGATCTTTTAAGTCTTTTAAATTATTTGTTATCCAGTCATTCTGGGTATTTCCGTTTTTATCAGGGAAGAGTGCATCTGCACCAGAAAAATTATCGAATGTTTTTCCTGATTCACCATTGAATATCATTTCTTTATCTAAAAACCCACCATTTCCTTCAATATATGTTCCTTTGCCAGAATTAATGTTGGGCCCATAGTTATATGCAGGAGCACTAGGACCTGGTTTATAGTTTACAGCAGAATCAAAAGAATATTCTTCGGCTCCAAAATAGTTCCAACCATTAGTAATAATATTACCAAAGATACGAATTAATCCAGTTGAATGTACATACAAATTTCCACCAACGTTCAATGGCCCACCAACATTGTTAATATCTACCTGTCCTACTCCCATATTGCCATCAGGAGGGCCAACAACTTCGTTAGCACATTTTCCAATTAAAATAACATTGCCTTTTACATTATTTACACCGGCCAGAACAACTTTTGGGGCCTGAACAAATAAACTATCTGGTTGAAAAGGAATATCAGAAGTTTGAAGCCCTGATAAATTCGCCACATGAACATTATTAATAGAAACAATATCCATTTCATTTTCAAGAAAATCAGATGCAAATGTTCCTTTAGTTTTTATAGATTTAGGCGCAAAGAAAAGCCCATTCTTATAAACATCACCAGCATTGATTGTCAGATCACCACTTCCGGAATTTATAATAGCATCATTGATATATAGATAGTCAACAGCGTTAATAGTTACATTTCCTGAAACATAACCACTATTGCCAAAGGTATAAATTTCAGTATCAGGGTTAATCTCTTCTAATTGAATTATGCTGCTATTAATGGTGAAATCACCGGAATCGTTAGTTGATTCAACATTTGCGTGGTTGTTTTTTGTGTCAAGTTCAGAAATCACACGGGTTGAAAAGAAAGATCCTATTGAAGCAAAATTGTTAACATTGAAGGTTACATTAGCCCCATTAAAGAGAAATTTTTTGTTATCAGCAATAAAATTATTGGTATTAAAAAAGATAGAGCCTCTTTCTCCGTTATAAGCAAAAGACTTAAAATTAACACTTTCAATGTTTGATATTATAGGTGAGGTTGCAATAACTGTTCCTGCGTTGCCTGATACATCTCCACCCCTGTTATCTAAATAAACATAGCGGAAAATATCAAAAACTATATTTATATCTGAGTTTAATTCAATATTACCACCTGCTGATTTTACTCCTTTACCTTTTGCACTTAGCAGAGAGTCTTTAACAGTTCGTATGCTTCTTGCCTCCATATAAATATCACCAGCATTAACGTTGTTTCCACCATCTGTTATGATGTCTCCTTGATTATAAATATGGTTTGTGGCAGTAATAACAATGTCACCATTAATGTTGACTATATCAGCCCCTGATTGCAGGCCCTTCAGGTTAACAATATCACCTGTGGTAATGTCGTTTTCCTGAAAAACAGCACCAGTTTGTACTGTTCCATAATTTTCAAAACCTCTGGAATTTATATTTATATTACTTGCTGTATTGATGACACCTGAATTCTGAAAAATACCATCACCAATTGGTGCAGTATTATTTAACACTGATGTTAATGAATCTGTATTAACATTTCCCGGGCCTGTGAAAAAGTTGTTGACAAAGTCATTAGTCGTATTAAATACGGTAAAGGAACCTGTGTTAATAACACCATTATTGTATATTGAGATGTTGCCCGGAGTAATGAAGAAAAGATTACCACCGACATGATTGTTTTTTATAGTGTTCAATACGCCTGAAATACTGATACCACTACTCCCCACTATATTGACAAGGTTATCAGTGCCTGCTGGCAGTATCATATTTAATTTTTCACCATTACTTAAAATAAATTTCTCAAAAGAATTAAGGGCATTTTTGCCACTTTTTGTTGTGGTGGTAACAGTTGTTAGATTTCCATTTGTAACAACACTTGTATTGGTATTGCCATCAGGCAATAGATTTACTGCATAAACAACCCCCAGATTTACTGTATAGGCTAAAGAAAAAACAGTTATAAGCTTGAAGAAATTTGTCTTTGAAGTATTATACATTACTACAATCCTTATTATTAGTACATATAAAATATTTACACTTTTTATTGATAAATATAATAACCTGTTGTATTAAACTTTGCTCATAAAACATATAACATACTTATAGTAATATAAATATCTTTTTATTTATATCTATCGAAAAAATTTTTAAGTTATGTACTGATCTTTTATCTTGGATTGTTACGTCGGACTAAAAGCCCTTCTTGCAATGATAATAGTTTATTAAATTCCTGAATTAGCCCGAAATAAAACTCTCTCAGGAGTGCACTAAGTGCACTCCTGAAGTTTTGCAGAATATTAGCCTCTTTAGAACTTTTGAGTTATCCTGAGCTCAGTGAAGGATCTATTTGTAGGGGATTTTTCGGGCTTCGCCCTCAGAATTATACATTGATTGCAATTCAGTATTATAAAAGAAAAATTAGATTAGTAGAAATATTCTATATACATGAAAGAAAATGTCTAGCATAATTTGGTTTTTATATTTTTCTATTAAGTAAAATTAATATCTTAAAAACAGTTATTATTTATTCAATCAGCAGCTTGGCACAAAACACATTACTTCCCCCGAAATTTTATAAGGATCAATCCTTTATGGCAATAACATTTGGGCTGGTTAATTCTGGCATAAACAGTGTTTCTTTTGCTTCAAAAAAACCTGTTTCTTCTTCTACTAATTTCACATCATTAAAAATGAAACCTGTCAAAGAAAATGATAATCAAATTTTTACAGGTAAATTTTTACATGAAATACCTTCTCATTTATTTCATCCAATTCATTTTGGAATCAATTTAAATTCTCACAGAATTTCTTTTACCTCAAATAATAATTTTAAACCTATTTATGGCAATATAACAATAGAATATGCAAAAGATATTGTATCTTCCATAAATTCAGGAAATACCACCAATTTATTTGAAGGTTGGGCAGGAACAGTTTATAGAATTGACGATTCAGCAATAAAAGTTCCCAAAAATGATAAAACAGAATCAATTTTACAGGAAGCAAAAATATTGGATTTAATAAAGGATATCCCCGGAGTACAACAACTTAAAAGTTTTTTTCAGCTAAATAACAGATATTATTTGATAACAAATTTTATTGAAGGTGAAAATATTTATGATCGTTTAATGAAAAATGACCGGGTTATGGATAAAATACATTTTAATTCACTTATGCAAACGATTGGTGAATTGGAGAAAAATAACATATATAACGGGGATTTGCATGAAGGAAATATAATTTTAAATAATAATCACACTACTATTTTGGATTTTGGAGATGCTCATGTAATGACTCCTGAATTAATTCAAAAAAATTTGGATAAAAATAATTTATTTGAAATATATAGAAATCCATATACATGTATGGTTTCAAACCTTGAATGTTTTGAACTAAGATCAATGGCTCCATATCTTACCAGAATTTCATATAAATTTGGTGATAAAAAAGCAGAAGAACAATTAACAAATTATTTAAATTCAGTTTCTCAATATAACAAAACTATGGCTAAATATTTTGTAGAATCAAATAATATTGAAGCAGCCAATTATGAAAATAAACTGGCAAAAATTTATTCAAACCCGTCAACAGAAGTAAAAAAAGCAGAAATATTAAAAATTCAGCTTAAACACATTGCAAAAGAAATAGAATTTGCCCAAAACGCTGTAGATCCCCGGCCAAATAATCTAATAAGATTACAAAATCTGGAACAGTTAACTTTAAATTCAAAAGTTATTGCAGCAACTATTTTGAAGAATTTAAATATTTTAGAACATAAGTTTCCTGCGGATTCTCCAGAAAATGAATACTGTACAATTAACAAAGATTATATTTACAGGTTTATGGAAAGATATTTTAATCTAAAACAAAAGTCTGAACTGGATAATTCTCCCATACTTGCTGATGATATACTTATTGATAAAGAAACACTGAGTTTACTGGGTAATAAATATCTATAACAGGAGTTATGCAAGATAAGCTAAATAGTTTTGATTACTAAATTTTTCAATTTTAAATTCGTGTAAGTAATCCTGGTGTGTGGGTTCTATGCTTTTAAGTATAAACTGCATAACTCCTGCCTCATTGTAAAAGACTCTCTCCGAAGTCCAGTTTCTGGACTCCGTTAGTTTTGCAGAATATTAGCCTCTTCTGGTTTCTTTAATACTGCTATAATTAACATTTCGGGTAAAAATTCTTTAAACCTGAATCAACTAGCTTCTTCAAGCCAGAATGATAGATTTTTCTGGTTTCGATTTTCAAAAATCTTAAAAGTGAAAATATAGATTGAACTAGCAGGCGAAAACTTGAACTGCTAATTTTATCATATTATGTGCAATACTTGCTAAGCCCTATTCAATAAAATACTTTAACCTTAATAAAAAAATATCCGGCCAAAAACCTTATACAAAAAGTGAATTGGCCCACCTGTTATACCCGTAGAACTTAATATTTCTTAAAATTTTAAAAATAATCACCCATTTGTTGTCCTCTCCTGATTCCCCGTCATACAATTATTCTGGCTGTTTTAAATTAAATTTAATGCAAAATAGAGCAATTAATTATTTTTTTAATACTAGCAACTTTTTAAAAATTGTTGTTTTAATATAGACAGGAATAATAAAAATGTTCGTAATGTAGTTTAAGTAAAGGAGGTTCGAATATGACACGTTAGAATTTGGAGGATCGAAAATGGTCATATTCGAAAGAAAATTTCAATCACAATTCAAAGTTAACAATCAACAGGCACATCTAGAAGAATTAGATTCAAAAAGAATTGTTGCAAAGAAAGAATTAAAAAGATTAACCATTAGCGATTTACCGCAGGAAAAACCTGATTTCAAAAATGCAAGCGGCACCAAAGACAATATGGTTGCTGATTATCTTGTTAACTTCATTGATTTAGCTATCGAAGCCAGAACAGTTGAAGCAGGTAACTTACTGCCAAGAAAACAGGAAATCGCTCAATTTTTAGGTGTCAGCGTAGGTACCGTTCAGAACGCTATCAGATACATTGAAGACAAAGGCTACGTAGAATCCAAACAAAGAATCGGCACTATGATTCGTGATATCAACGATGTAAAAGAAAATGATTTAAGAAAACAAACATCTAAAAGAGATATCGCTATCGTCGCCATTAAGAATTATATTGTTAACAACAGCATTCAGGCCGGTGATGCATTACCTTCTTCAAGAGAACTTGCTAAAGAAATCGGCAGTGCACCTAATACAACCAGACTGGCTTTAGAACACCTTGCTTCTATAGGTGTTATTGACAGCAAAGGCTGCCGTGGCAACAAAGCCAACTGGATTTTAAGAGAAGTGCCTATAATCAGCCGTGAAGAAGAAATGGCTTCCAGTGAAATTTCTACAGATACTCTCGTAGATCAAGTAGAAAGAGATCTTAAAGAATTAATCACCAGAGAATTTGAAGTAAATCAAAAATTACCGGCACATTTTGAGTTATCACAAAAATTAAAAGTTTCCATCAAAACAGTTCACGACGCAATGAAGCGCCTTGCAGATCAGGGTATTCTGAGCCCGAAAAGAGGCCGTTATGGCACAATCATTATGAGAATGCCATCTGCTGCTCAATTCTTCCCGAAACAAGAATCTTCAATATTTGCTACAGCTGCTGAAGCTTCATTATACAACTATGAAAAAGTTGAACGTCATCTTAAAGCATTAATTAAAGAAAATTATCAGATTGGTGATAAATTACCCGCAATGGGCAAATTAGCTGATCAATTAAATGTCAGCTCCAATACAATCAGAAAGGCTTTACAGAAGCTTGCTGAACAGAACTTAGTCAGCTTCTCAAGAGGCAGATACGGCGGTACCTTCGTAACCAGTATTCCAAAGGTAGAAGGTGGTTCATCTTTCACCTGGTTATCAGTGAACCCGCAGCACATTGCCGCCTATCGCTCAGTCAAATAGTAAACCTTTCAAGACCAGATTTCGATTCTTCCAATTTTAGGCCCGGTAACCCCGGGCTTTTTTTATTATAAACGCATATGAAAGACTAATACATAACTATAACAATAGACTTTATTGTTTTCGATTTTAAAACTATTCAAGGTCAAGAATTTGATCGGCAAGGCTTTGAGTTTCCTGGGCAGCAGCTTCAAGCAGCTTATAAATCATATATGCTCCTGTGGCCACTGCTTTAGGGTCAAGCTCTGTAGAGCTTGCAGCCTGAATTATCGCAGCATTAACTTCAGGGTTATCTTCTTTAAGGTAATGAATCATCTTTTTGCGCCATGCATGAACATCATTACCTATCTCTTCAAATAGTTGTTCTCTCATTTCTTCTGTTACAAGTGGCAACACTTCCATATCCTTATCAACAACATGGTTAAAATTGTCAGAATAATAAGATTATAAATAAAAACCCGGTCAGTTGTACAATTTGTTAAAGATAAAACTTAAGTTTTATTACTCCTGGGTTGTAACATTGGTTTCAGGGTCGATGATAATTTTACCGAAGATGTCTTTCTTTTCTACGTTAATAACGTCTTTAGGGTCTTCTTTTGGCAATCCTACTGTTTTAGGGTCAATAAAACCATATGTATCAGGTACAACAGGGTCAGTATAATAGTTCATTATTGCTCCTGCATCAGAGCTGCCAAGGTTTCCGGTTTTTGTTACCGGGTCAAAAGCATAGGCACCTGCTCCAAACATTATCATTAAACTTAAGGCTATTAAACCATACTTCATATTTTATTCTCCTACATTCAAATGAATATCCTGTATTAATACTAATTGTACTTCCTAAATAACCTTATTTATAGAGTTATCTTACCAGAATAAATAAAAAAAATCTTAGAATTGAAACATTAAAATGTTAAAATAAAGTATCAGAATCTGAATTTTTTCAAAAGAGTTAGTTAAGGTCTTATATATAGGAGTATAACACATATTATGACTATTTCATTGCATGAAAAAGAAAGGCAATATAAAGATCGTATTTCAAAAAAATTCAACGTAATAATCAATTATTATTATGAAGATTATATGAGACAAAACCCTGAAGAAGCTAGTTCTCTGGGGTTAGACCGTCATGATCTTGAGATTAAAGATTATTCAGAAAAAGGGCTGGAAAAAGAAAATGAACTTAATGAAGAGACAAAGAAAAAGCTGCGCCTGATTAACCCCTGGAATCTTACAGTGGATGAACATATTGATTATGCACTTCTACAATCACGACTGGACAGGTATCTTTTTGATCGTGAATGTCAGATTAACAGAAGATCAACCATGCCTCAACTCTATTTGCCTGTTGATGGCATATATTGCATGCTGTTCAGAACCATGAAAGATGAAGACCGCCTGAATAGCATTATTTCAAGACTAAACCAGGTGCCAGTGTTAATTCAAAATGGTATTAAAAACCTTAATAACCCACCAAGAATCTGGACTGAAACTACTATCAGCCAGATGAAATCTGTTTTATCTTTCTTTAAAAATCTCCCTGATTTTGATGTCATAAAAAAGGCTGCCAGCAATCATCCTGACCTGGGTAACAAGCTGATAGACGCCAATAACAGGGCTCTTCAAGCTCTTGAAGAATATAGCAGGTTTCTTAATGTTGAGCTTATTGAAAGATCAAAAGGCGAATTTTGTATTGGCAGACAGGCATTTGATTTCTACCTGAAAAATGATCATTTTATCAGTTATTCAAGTGGATATCTCAATGAAATGGGGTATGAACTTTTAAATAAAGCTCAGGCTGATATGAGAGCTCTTGCTGCCCACATGGATAAAGCCCGTAGCGTTGAAGCTTTATTATCTGAGCTTGAATCAGAGATATCTCCTCCGGAAAAGTTAATTGAAACCTACAAACAACTTGTTGATAAAACCCGTATGTTTGTTAAAGATTCTGATCTGGTAACCTTTCCTGAAGGTGAAGAGCTTAAAATTCTTGAAACACCTGCTTTTCTTAGAGATATAATACCTGTAGCAGCCTATTATTGCCTGGGGCCCTATGAAACATCTAATATAGGTCAATTCTGGGTTACACCAGTCAAAGAAAATGATCCTGAAAAACAACGCCAGCTTTTGATGGATGGACATAATCTACATAAACTGCCTGCTCTGGTGGTTCATGAGACTTATCCGGGACACCATCTTCAACTTATGACTGCTAAAAAAGTGCTCTTTAATGAAGGCAGCTCTGCAATAAGAAGAGCGACCGGCAATGAACTACTAATTGAAGGTTGGGCAATGTATTGCGAGCAGATGATGGGTGAACTTGGCTTCTATTCAGAGCAGCAAAAAATGATGGCTTTAAAAAACCGTCTCTGGAGGGCCGTAAGAGTTATTCTTGACACTGAACTCCACACAGGCAGAAGATCTTTCAATGAAGCTGTTGCCTTTATGTGTAATACAATTAATATGCCTGAAATGAACGCCAGAGCTGAAGTTATACGTTATACAATGACGCCAACCCAGCCGCTATCTTATGAAATAGGTCGCAGGCTTATTAATCAACTGAAAGAAAAAGAGAAAAACCGACTGAGAGAGAATTTTTCACTCAAAGAATTCCATGATAAACTTCTTTCTAAGGGAAGCCTTCCCATTAAACTTATCGAAGAAGCTGTCTTTCACAAACCAGTTGAGGTATTGAAGTGATTAGCGACCAAATTCGCCAGTACTGCGAAAAGGCACAGGAACTCATAGATAAAAACCACTATCAGGAAGCTATAAAGGAATATCTTAAAGCCCTCGATGTAGCTCCGGAAGAACCTGAAGTTCATAAGAATATTGCAAACCTCTACTATGCAACGGGCAAAATTGATGATGCACTCAATGAGTATAAAAAAATCATTGAATTAGAGCCTGATTATGAAATTGCCTATTACAACCTCGGTGTAATCTATGATTCAAGAGATGAGCTGGAAGAAGCCCTCTCTAACTACCGGAAAGTCATTGAACTCAATGATAAAGATGTAGATGCACTATATAGTCTTGGTAGAATATACCTTAAAAAAGTAGACATAGAAAAAGCTAAAGACTGTTTTGACAAAGTACTGAAGTTGAACCCAGAAGATTCTGACGCTATTTGCGGGCTGGGCATCATCGCAGAAACAAACAGCGATAATGAAACAGCTGTCAACTATTATAAAAAAGCTCTTGATATTGATAAAAATCAGCGTGAGGCCAGCTATGCTCTTGGTATGATAAACTTTAACAACGGTTTTATTAAAGAAGCTATAGAATATCTAAAAGAATGCACCAGAATAAACTTTGAAGATATAGAAGCTCACTATTATCTGGCACTCTGTTACAGCATACAGGATAAATTTGAAGAGGCTATTGCCGAATTTAACTTTGTTATCACCAAAGATCCCTATAATCTTAGCGCCCTCAATCACCTTGGCATCACTTATAACCTGATTGGCTGGATTGACGAAGCCCTGACAACTTTCAAAAAAGCCGTGCAATTTGCACCTGATAATGCAGATATAATATACGCTATAGGATATACCCTTTACAGGCAGGGGTTGTATGATGAAGCAGAAGACGAACTTAAGAAAGCTCTTGAGTTTGATCCTTTGCATGCAGATGCTCATAGCTCTCTGGGACTTATTTATACCCAAAAAGGGCTTTATCATGAGGCTATACTTGAGTTTAAAGAATCAATAAGTATTTCAAAAGAGAATCCTATTACGTATTATAATCTTGCTTTTGTGTATGACCTCACAAATCAGCTTGATAAGGCAATTGAATATTACAATAAGGCTATCGAACTTAACTCAGGGTATCTTGCAGCCTATTATGACCTTGCTACGGTTTATTATAACAAAGGTCAATATCAGGAAGCAGTCAATAATTTTAATAAAACCATAAGAATAAACCCTAATTTTGCTGATGGATACTACAATCTGGGTCTCTGCTATATGATGCAGGATAATTTCTTTGCTGCTCTTGATATGTTTAAAACAGCACTCGGGCTTGATCCGAACATTGCTGATGCAAGCTATAACATAGGCTATATCTATTATTTGCAGGGTGATCTTGATCAGGCTATCTTCCATTATCAGGATACATTAAAACTTGACCCAAATCACCTTCAAGCAAGGCTGAATCTCGGGCTTGCATACAGGCAAAATCAACAGTTTAATAACGCAATTAAAGAGTTTAAAGAGGCTGTTCAGATAAGCCCGCAGGATGCTAACGCTCATAAAAACCTTGCTGAAGCTTATTTTGAAAAAGGTAACTACGATGAGGCAATATCAGAATTCAAGAGGGCACTAAGAATAAGCCCTAATCTTGTTGAAATACACTATTTCATGGGTAAATGTCTTGAGGCAAAAGGTGAAATATTACAGGCAGTAGGGGCTTTTGAGGTATATCTTAATCAATCTCCCTCATCAACTAAAAAAGAAGAGGTTGAAGAAAAGCTTAAGACACTGAGAACTGAAAAAGGGCTTTTGAAAGTCAAAAAAATAACCTCCATTACTGAGGGGTCGTTCTTTAAAAATATTCTTTCAAGGTTAAGAACCCTTTTTAATGGTTAGGTTTTGTTAATGGGTTTCAGTGTAAGCCCGGACAGGTTTTGAAGTCTGAAATATACCAGGGTTATTATTATGAATGCTGAAATAACAATCAGAAAAGCAAAAGAAAGCGATATAAAATTGATACTTGAGCTTATAAAAGAGCTTGCAGTATATGAGAAGTTGCTTGATAAAGTGGTTACCGATGAAGAGATTTTGAAAAAGTCTTTATTCTCATCAGAACCAAAAGCTGAAGTATTGCTGGCATACATTAATGAAGATCCCGCAGGCTTTGCAATCTATTATTATAACTTTTCTAGCTTTTTAGGCCGCCCCGGCATCTATATTGAAGATATATTTGTTAGAGAGGCTAACAGAAAGCAGGGTATCGGGCGTAAATTATTCAGAAAAATTGCTGCTATCGCTCATGAAAAAAACTGCGGCAGAATGGAATGGGCTGTTCTTGACTGGAATAAGCCTGCAATTAATTTCTATAAAAGACTTGGGGCTAAGTCTCTTGACGAATGGACCACCTTCAGGCTGTCTGAAGAAATGATTAAAAAGGTTGCATTAAGCTAAAAGTCTCAACCTGATGTAATTATGAAACAAATGTTGCTTTTGCTACGGGTCTTTTTCATCAATATGATTTAAGTATGCCCTGATAGAAGCCTCTGAAGTATTTGAAGAAGTCATCAAAGCTTATTTCTGATTCTTTTTTAGCGTGCCATGGATTAATGATTGTTATAGTTTCACGATTTAAATCTACATCTTTGATTGTGTATGCGTGTCTTATGGCAATTTTCATTCCATCAGGTGTTTCATAGAGAATTTTTCTATCACTATTATCGCCATCTTTTTCCAGTTTTGTGGCTGCACACAGAAGGGTATTTTCTCTGTTGTTTACAAATGCTGTTAAAACAGCTTTTAGTTCATCTTTTTTATAGTTCAGTATTGAGGTATCACCCATAAAGGTATCCCAGCCAATGTATCTGGAACTACAGGGTACCATTGCAGACATAACATCAGTTGAATGACCACCGTTCATGAGCAAGAAAGTATTTTCTTCTCCGGGGTTTTCCATCATTCTCAGTGGTTTAATAAGCTTTCCATAAGCTCTTTCAATCAATTTAATACCTGCTTGCCCTTTAACACCTTTATCTGCAATTATTTGTCTTACTTCATCCCCGGAAAGAAGCATTTCTGAAGGGCAACCAAAAAACTTAACTTTAGTATGACCATCTGGTAAATCTTCTATCATATTTGCCAGATATCTAACAGCCTTTGGGTTTTCTGTTATAGACTTCAGGGCTGCCAGAAAATAGCAATCTCCTAGTTCTGAAGACTGTTCAAAATCCAGATTATCAAGACTTTGCGGGAAATATTTATAAAATGTATCTGAATTACCGGTCAGTGTATACAATATTTTTTTATGGTCATCATAAACATAAATATTATTGCCCATTTTGAGTTTATCGTTATGGTTGAGTTTTGTCACCTGGTTAATACGTTTGCGGTTAACGAAGGTTCCATTGGTAGAATTGTTGTCTTCAAGAAAAAGACCATTTAAGGCAAAGGTAAACTTAGCGTGTTTACGGCTCATAGTATCATCATATGATATATTTATGCAGTCATTAGAAGGTATACGGCCTGCATAGATTTCACCCATTTCTTTGAATTGAACGCTTATCTCGTTAGAAATTGCTGGATGAGCAGTTTTATCAACTTTTACTACTGGTGGCCGGGTTAAAACCTCAGGATAAATATTGAGCGGGATATTCCTTGTCAGGGTAATATTGTCTTCAGGCAATATTCTATGAGGTTTATCAGGGACAATTGCTGTGCTATTTATGTATGTTCCATTAGTAGATTTTCTATCAATAATATAAAGATTGCCGTCAAGCCCTCTTGCTATAATGGCATGTTTTGCACTGACAGTTTTTTCAGTATTTATATATTGATTATCCGGACCCCTGCCAATTTTAATGTATTGGCCACGTTTCATTTTCATTAATGCTGTATTTAATTCACCGTCACATCTGATTATACCTGGTTCTGTAGCTGGCTTGAACATAGATAAGGAATGTAAAAAGTGGCTTTCGGCCGGGTATTCAAAAACCTGAGCCGGGGTGTTCAGTTTGTCAGGGTTACCGTTAGCTTTTTTGAAAATACCGCCAAACAGAATATTAGCACCTGATAATTCCTTGTTGAAGCTATCTTGCTTTTTGCTGGAAACAAAAACATCCTGTGACAATAAAGGTTGTCTGGTTATTAATTCGGGTTGATTGCTTTGCTGTTTGTTAGTAGCAGCATTTAGACTGTTAAACCTGTGCAGGTTAAAATCGTTCACAATATAGGGCATGTATGTAATTCCACTGTAATTCTTGTTGTGCGACTATTTAAAAAGAGAGGTTTTTGGTCCTGTAGTTTATATAAGCTTCCTGAATTTTAGTGATTGTCAGTTATAAGGTTATTTGTGACATATATTTACAGCAGGACTATGTTCATTTATTTGTTGAGCTAAAAGAATTTGCTCAAAATGTTCCATAATAAGGTTTGCTGCTCTCAAGATTAAAGTCTTTTGCTATTGCCGCAAGCTAAACAATTCTAAAAATCTTATATGCTGTATCCTGGGAGTGGGGTGCGTAACCGCACTGGACTAAAATTGCCCTGCTGACTTTACATGCTCATACTTTTTTTAAGGAAAAAAGTATGCAAAAAACCTATCACTGTGGCGCTATTTCGCACCACGACGTCTCAGTTATATCTGGTTGAGTTCTTTGACTGCTTGAGGTTATGTTTACAGATGTTATAACCCCTGTCACCTCGCTAAAGGAGGGTCTGGTGAGTTTAGCGTAGCGAACCGAACCATAACCCGACTTCTGGGGGTGGGAGGGCAGGGCCCTGATGAGCTGTTGAACCTTGCAGAAACAGACAAGATTACCCTGTAGTTGGTTTTACATTTCTTAATATTCTAACAACATTTTATTTTTAGATACCTTAATTAAAAAAGGGGAAACACTCAATCAGGGGAACCCTCAACAAGTGAGGATCAAGAGAGAGTAAAAGTTATGAGTTTTAGTATAAATCCCGACTTCAGACACAACAAGTGTAGTAGATCTCTAAGAATTACTAATAGC
>CAZFBA010000059.1:0-17248 GCA_964517135.1 uncultured Gammaproteobacteria bacterium | reverse complement strand
CCCATATCTTCACTTTTAAAATTTTTGAAAATCGAAAACAGAAAATTGATTGTTACAGTTATGCATTAGTCTTACTATTGTAAAGGCAGATAAATTAATTTGATGCAGTTTTTTATGTTATTAAAAGTATTCTTTTACATGATTAACATGCTTTAGATGTTTTTTTTCAAAAAAATCAAAAATTTTTTCTTATTTCGAAGCAATCGCTAAAACCCTAATCTAGCAAGCATTTCTATGGTCCTATATTTTTATAAAAACAATTTGTTGCGATTTGTTAAGTATACCTGAAAATATTTTTTGTAACTAAATTTTTGGACTTTTTAAATATTTTGTATATACGATAAATATTCTCTATATTGAAGATGTATTTATTTTGATCCTCTTTTGTTACATTTGGTGCGGGTTTTAGATTTTTTCGAAGGCAATTCGAGAGCAATGATTGTTTTTAAATAAATAAGAGAGATTATTTGTATTTTTTTGCTATTGTTTTTTTCTTAAATTTCCTAAGTTAGAGATTACGTTGAAAAAAGTTTTCTTATAACAGACTAATATTTCTTTCTTTTTTTCTAAGTTTGAAGTGTATTTGCACTATGATCAAGGACAGGGAGATTAATTATAGGAATTATCTGCTAAATAAACGGGAAGGAGGATTATACATTTAGCATTCCAATAAACTCCACAATGTGTTGAGAAATGAAACTAACAAAAGGAGGGCTAATCTAAAAACATTTTTCCTAAGTTCAACTAGTGAGAGAGGTTACAATAATTAGGAGGAGTTTATGGCAACAACAAGTAAAGTCAGTCAAAAGCCAAGAACCCAAACTAAACAGACTCAACAAAATAAACAAACCCAACAAACCAAACAAACTCAAAATAATCATCAACAACAAAATAGAGCTCAAGAGCAAAACAGAGCTCAAGAAGTTAAACAAACTCAACAAGAAACAAAAGCCAATGAACTTAATGACCGCCAAAAATCAATAAGAGATGAAATAAACGGAAATAAAGATTTAAATAGTGGTGAATCAAAGGTTACAGCCCAGCAAGGTGATAAACTGGGTGATGTTGTCAAAGCCGGCCTTGATGGCGACGGTGATGGCAAATTAAGTGATGCCGAATTATCCAATCAACAGCAATTTGTTAAAGACATCGTAAGTGCAAACCCTGCCTTACAACAAAAAGCTGAACAAATGGGTATTGATCTTGATAACTTATCACCTGAAGATGTAGACAAACTAATGGCTATGGATTTAGAAAATGGCCAGAAGTTAACTATACCAGGTAAAGATAATCAAGAAGCTATCGCTCCTGAAGAAGGTGAAAAAGGCGCTGAAGAAGCTAAAGCTCCTGAAGAAGCAGCCGGAGAAGAAGGCGCTCAAGAAGCCAAAGCTCCTGAAGAAGCAGCAGCCAAAGAACCCGGTGGAAACTGTAATGGTGGCGGAGAAGAAGCCAAAGCCCCTGAAGGCGCTCAAGAAGCTAAAGGTGCCCAGCAAGCTAAAGATGCTAAAGATACTGTAGAAGGTTTAATTGCTAAAGCTGCTAATTTAATTCAGCAAGCTGAAGGTGGCGGACAAGCACAACAAGCTCAACAACCCCAGGCTCAAGGTAACCAGGGTACAGCCGGTGGCGCAATTGCAGCAGCTGGTGGAACAGGCGCAGCAGGCGGTGCAGCTGGTGGTGATCCTGTACAGTTAGCTGGTCAAGCCAAACAACTCTTGCAACAAGCCAAGGGCATGATCCAAAATGCTCAAGGCCTCGGTCAGCAAGGTCAACAACAGCAACCACAACAAGCCCAGCAAGCACCACAAGCAGCTCAAAATATCTTTGCAGCAGCTTTAGGTGGTGGTCAAAATGGCCAACAAGCTAACCCGCTTGCAAATTTGTTTGGTCAACAGCAACAACAGCCACAAGTCAATATGCAGCAATTAGATGAAAAATCACTGCAACAAATGCCAAACGAACAGAAATTACAAGTGATCCAGCAATTAGAACAGAGAGCTGATAAAATTATCCAGGGCGGTGGCCAGCAACAACAAGCTATGAACCCGCTTCAAGCAATGAATCAAATGGCTCAAAATCTGTTTGGTGGTAATCCTACCGGTCTGAACGCTGGACTCGCACAAAATATGATCAAACCAAACTTACCTGCATTCGCATAACTTAATCAATAATCAAGTCTTATTTATACATCATAACAATTTGCCCCGAACATGCCCCGTAACTAGAGAGAAAAACGAAATTTATTTAGAGGTAATTTTAAGATCCTATCCCCTGGGATCTTTTTTTTTGCCTGAAATCCGGTTGTAATAGAACATAACAAAACAGGAATACTGCTTTTTTCCAGCCCTCTGACTATCCATGGTTATTTTTTACAATATAATCAACAATTTCTCTAAAGCTATAATAATTTTGAACTACTCTAATTTTAGCCCCTGTTTTTTCTGCAATTTGACATAGCTTCATACCATCAAGAAATTCTTCAGTATATTTTCTCAGCATAACTGAAGGTAAAAAGATTATGTCAGGTAAAACTTTTATCCCCTTGAGAGAAGCAAGAACATCTTTGCCTGAAAGTAGCCCGCAGACAGTAACACATTCCCCCATAAATGTATTTTTGACCTCTATTATTTCAATAGAAAGATTATTAATCTTATTAAGCCTTGCAACAGGGTTTGTAAGAATTTGTTTTCCTGAAGAAGATGTAACTATTGCAGCATTAAGAGGCTTTAAGACCTTTTCAGGCAATGTAAGCTCATCAAAATTTTGCCACAATAACCTTGCAGAGCCGACCCCATCTTCAAGTTGCGGGTAATCACAGTAAAAATCACTTTCAGGTATTTCTTTTTCTGCAAGCAAGAATATTTCATCTGACGGAAAGGCAAAATTCCACCCTTTTGAAATATTAACTTTTTTTACAATTTCTAAAGTTTGTAACGCCAATTCTTTCGTAAATTGCTTTATTTTTTCATCCTGCCGGTATTTTGTTATGCCAGCAGGAACAATAGCAACACTCAGAATATTTTCTATTTGAGAGAGTTCTTGCAAGGTATTTTTGAGCACCTCACCATCATTATATCCTGGGCAAACAACAATTTGAGTATGAACCGGTATAAGTAAATCATTCAGCCAGTTAAGTTTTTGTAGTATATCACCGGCTTTCGGATTGCCCAGCATCTTTATTCGCAATTTAGAATCAGTAGTATGCACCGATACGAAGAGTGGTCCAAGTCTCAATTGCTCAATTCTATTTTTATCCTGTTCAGAAAGGTTAGTCAGTGTTACATATGTACCCTGTAAATATGAAAGCCTGAAGTCATCATCTTTTATATAAAGGCTATCTCTCAGACCCGGAGGCTGTTGATCTATAAAACAAAATATACATTTATTATTACAGGATTTAACCCTGTCAAAAACAGCTGACTCAAAGCCTAAACCTGGATCTTCAGCAGGTAGTTTATCTATTACAATTTCTTTCTGACATCCATCAGATTTTTCTATTAGCAAAGTTATTTTTCTGGCATACGAAACAGCATATTGATAATCCAGAAGGTCTCTCAAAGGAGCATCATCTATAGCCATCAAACTATCACCCTTTTCAATACCAACTTTTTCAGCTATTGAACCGGGCCTTACTTCTATTATTCGAGCTTTAAAATATTTTTTATTCATCTTCAACAGAAGGGTGTTTTACCGGAAATAAGCAAAACACCCTGTTTATCTATTTTTCAGCCACAAAAGTTTATTGTTCGGGGCTTTCTTCTTTATTTTCTTCCGGCTGTACAGGTTTTGCAGACTGTTCAGATTCTGCATCAGGCAATGATTTGATGCTGAGGCTAATGCGACGTTCTTTAGGGGTAAACCTTTTAATAATAACACGCACTTTATTACCCACTGTAAGCTCTTCAAATGGGTCTACCTGCTGATCAGATATTTCAGACACAGGCAATAGTGCTTCAACACCAGGGAATATATCAATAAAAGCACCAAACTGGGCAATTTTATTAATTGTGCCTTCAACTATATCACCTTCTTTAAACTCGCCTTCAATTTTTACCCAGGGGTCTTCTTCCATACGTTTAAGGCTAAGGCTGATACGATTAAGTTCTTTGTCTATTTTCAGCACTTTTAAGGTAATTTTCTGACCAACCTGCAATAAATCTGACGGATGACGCACTCTCTGCCATGACATTTCAGATATGGGCAGCAGGCCATCAACACCCTTGATATCTATAAAGGCACCAAAGTCAGCTATTCTGACTACTTCACCTTCAACAATTTGATCTACTTCGAGTTCTTCGATAACTTCTTCAAGCAGTCTTGCTCTCTGCTCGGCTATAGCCTGTCTCTGACTGAGAATGAGCTTGTTACGTCTGCGGTCAGTTTCCAGAATTTTCATAGGTATTTCCTGACCAATAATATGGTCATACGGGCCGCCTGCTCTAAGCTGACTGGCTGGCACAAACCCTCTCAAGCCAAGTACATCAACAACAACTCCACCCTTAACAACCGTAGACACTCTGGCTGTTATGGTTTTATCGTTATTTTTCATATCATCAAGTTTATCCCAGCTTCTTGCAAGAGCTACTCTCTTTAATGACAGTGTCAGCTGACCATCTTCATTTTCATCATTAAGAATATAGAATTCTTTTTTGTCACCAAGTGAGACAAGCTCATTGGGATCATTAAAAGGCACGTTAGAAATCTCTTTATAAGGTACAAAGGCTTCTGATTTTGCTCCTACATCAACGTATAAAGCATTTTTTTCTATGTTTACGATCTCACCTTCAATGACATCGCCAACTGTAAACTCATAACCGTATGATTCATTGAGCAATCGCTCAAATTCATCGGCTAATTGTTGATCTTCCGGGGTTAATGTTTTTGTTCTACTCACTTATTTTATTCTCCTTTATTGGTACTTAAATAATCTATTACCTCATCGATCACAAATTTAGGGGTAGAAGCCCCTGCTGTAACACCGATGAAGTTTACCTCATCCAGTTTATAATGTTTTAATTCGTTAACGTTTTCTATATGCACAGTATCAGGATTAATAGCTTTACAAATTTCAGCCAAATGAGTGGTATTAGCACTGTGCTTGCTGCCCACTATAACCATAAAATCTACTTCTTTAGCCAGTTCCTTTGCCTGCTGCTGCCGTTTAGATGTAGCATTACAGATTGTATTAAAGGCCCTGACCTCATAACATATCCTTGAAATGCTGGATACAAGAGATTCAAATTTCTCCATCGGTTTGGTTGTCTGAACAACTACCCCAACTTTTCTGGCTTTAGTTAGAATATTTTTGTATTTTTCAATGTCTTCATCAGAATAAATAATTATAGCCCGGTGTTTTTGCTGTGCGTTAACATGTTCTGCAATTGCTATAACTTCAGGATGTACGTATTGACCAATGATAACAACCTGATAATCTTCTTTTGCAAGCTGTGCTGCGGTACTTTGAACACGTTTAACATCAGGACAGGTTGCATCGACTATTTCTATGCCTCTGATTTTAAGCTTTTCAAATACCTGTGGTGGTTCTCCGTGTGATCTAATAATACATATAGACCCATCAGGCATTTCATCAATAGAACTAATTGTCTGAATACCTCTTTTTTTGAGGTATTCAATAGCCATATCGTTGTGAATAAGCTGACCAAGAACACAGACAAACCGACCGGGGTTTTGATCTTTAGTGGATAAACATAAATCCACTGCCCGGTTAACACCATAACAAAAACCTGCTAAACTGGCCAATTTGACCTTTTTCGTTGTCGGGTTTATTGATTTACTTGAAGACAGGTTTTAAAAACCTCCTTTTCTATAGAGTAACTATACTAAGTATCACAGAGATCAGACGAAATCAAGACTTTTAGGACTTCAGTATTTACAAATTGTCTTTATTAAGTGCAAAAATCTTTATTGTGGTTGCAGCAAAAAATCTCATAGTAAAAGATTGCCGGGTTTCAGCTGAAATAGATCTTAATGGTTTATTTATAACATTTAACATTCACTGACGACGTAAATATTGTTCAATGTGTAATATTTATTAGAATGCAAAATTTAAATTCTTATTTTCACAACTTTTTGAAACACATACCCAGAGGACATCAAGAGTAGTCAACAAATAACCATACCACCGGTGACCTAGTAATATTATCGTATAAGTTCTCTTTTTTTCCTTTACATAAAGACACAATAATACCCTTTGCCGGTGATGTTTTCATACATAATGAACGTTATAATGATAATAACAAATACTTCTAATATTCATACTGACTACAGTTGGTTGCTCTGCAACTAACTTATTTTTTTGTTCAATATGAAAAAAGGCAATTAAGAGTCTTTTATTTCAAAGTTTGACTTGAGAAATGGCTTCATTGATTCTGTTATAATAAGATCAGCAGGTTTATTTTCATCTATGGCTGTTTTAATTTTGTTGTATAGCACGCAGCTAATAAAAATCAAGCCGACAGAATCCAGTGATGACCTGACAGAAGAAATTTGCTCAAGAATTGAAGAACAGTCACGTTCATCTTCCATCATTTTTTTTATGCCTCTAATTTGTCCCTCGATGCGATTAAGACGATGTATAATGTTTGTCTTTTTCTCGTTGTAAATTTGATGTTCTTCGATGCTCATAGGTTACTCCGAGGTTAAATTTATTTATCGAAGCCTTTAATATGGTTGTTGAAATATTATATCAAATTGCCATTGCTACATCCGGAAATCTTTTATTTCTTGACTTCTGATATAAAATCTTCGAAAGCTAATGAAATAAGTTAATTTATTTTATCGTAAACTATAACACCTTGAGCAAGCTTGCTCGTTCAACCCATATCTTATTTTATAACGGTTTAAAAATCTAAACAAGCGAACCAGCCATTGAAAGGCACTTCTTTTACCCCTTTAAATTATGCTTTTAACTATATTATAATTGACCTGGCAAAAGTTGATGAGGGAAAATTATGGATATATGGAAAAAATATGCAAAGGTGCTTGTTAACTACTCAACAACTGTTAAAGAAGATCAAATTGTCATTATAAAGGGAATGGATCATGCCAGACCACTTATAAAAAGAGTATATGAAGAAGTCTTAAAGAGAGGAGCCCATCCATTAATACGCATAGGAGTTGATGGGCTGATAGAAAGTTATTACAAGTACGCTAGTGACAGCCAGCTGGCTTTTGTAGACCAGTTTACAAAAGCTGAATACGAGAAAGCAGATGTATTTATTACTATTGGCGCACCCTATAACCTGAAAAATCTAGTCAATACACCCCCAGAAAGAATAGCCGCAAGATCAAAAGCTACCAGAAACCTTATGGATCTCTATCTGAAAAGAGCTGCCGCAAAAGAACTCTCATGGGTTTATTGCAATTATCCAACTAACGCCCTGGCACAGGAAGCTAAAATGTCTCTCGATGAATATAGCGACTTTCTTTTTGATGCATGCTTCCTCTTTGAAGAAGATCCGGTTGCAAAATGGAAAGAAGTCAAAACAAAACAGGATGCTATCATAGAAAAAATTAAAAATACATCCACCATCAGAGTATCTGGCATAGAAACAGACCTGACCCTGAGCGTGAGTAACAGAAAATGGATTAACTGTTGCGGCGAAAATAACTTCCCTGACGGAGAAATATTTACTTCTCCCGTTGAAAATAGCGCACAGGGAAAAGTATACTTTGATATGCCTGCCATTTATCACGGCTCTGAAGCAGACAAAATCAGACTGGAATTCAAAGACGGCAAAGTAATTAATGCAACAGCAGAAAAAGGAGAAGCCTTCCTGCACAAAATGATTGATCAGGATGACGGAGCACGCTATCTGGGCGAATTTGCTATTGGAACAAACAATAGAATCCAAAAAATAACCGGCAATATACTGTTTGATGAAAAAATAGGCGGTTCTATTCATATGGCACTGGGGGCTTCATATCCCGAAACCGGAGGCAAAAATGAGTCAGGGCTGCACTGGGACCTGATAAAAGACATGAAAAACGGTGGAGAAGTCTATGCAGACGACAAACTTATCTATAAAAATGGCCAATTTGTAATATAATTCAAACCTGCACTTAATGTAAAACTTTTCATCACAATTCTTATAACTGTTTTGCAGTATTATTTATTATACTTTGTAAAAAAAGTATATATTTCTTATTGAAAAAAATTTACATCTTATAAATATCCCTGTAGTAGTTATTTTACCGTATTAACATTAACTCTGCTCTCTTTTTTTAAAGAAATTAAGCCATTAATAGGCAATTCGGCCCGTTTGTTTGTTTTTATAATTATAGAGGATAATTCGGGATAATATTTTTCTATTGAAACGGGTTAAAGAATAAGGAGGACTGGATGTCACTATTTGGAGATGTTGGCGGTATATTAAACACTGTTAACAAAACAAATTCTTCATCATCAATAGTAGGTGGCCTCCTGGGCGATAAGTCAGGCGGTACAGGAAGTTTGTTCGAAGGCATTTTAGGCAAAGGCTTATCTGGCAGTGGTCCATTAGGCGAACTGGGCATTATGTCTGGTTTCGGAGATCCTATAAATATGGCTCTGATGGCAACACCATTTGGAGCACCTTTAAATATATTGCAATCTCTCGGCCTACCACCATTATCTCAGCTGCTAGATAAACTTGGTGTTTCTAAACTGCTGAAAAAGATACCGGGTGTGGGTTCAGCATTGAGCGGCCTCAGTAAAATTACCGGTGGCATTAAAGATGCCGTAGGCGGTATTGCTAAAAAAATTGGTGGTGGCATTAAAAAAGCCGTTAAAAAACTATAACTTCGTAACAATCATAACCATAACCACTACTACTTGAAAACTATGCTGATGTAAGTTCAGTACCTCTTTCTTAAGAGGTTTTTTTTGTTTCAAATGCTTTGCTGTCTTAACTTTGTATGATAAACATTAAAAAGATCAAGCGAAAGAGTCAATAGACCTGTTTTCATCTTATGATAATGTCAAAATATTAGATTATGACGTTTGTTATAGGTGCTAATCTTTTATCTATTAACTTTAGCAGGCAAATTCAACTCATTAGTCAGCTCAAGATACCAGTTAGATTTCTTTTCAAAGAACCTGTCAACTCCACGTGAAAGCAGTTTGTCTTTTATGGTATCACTTTCTGGTGGTACCAGTACTACAATCTCTGTATTCAGTGAGCTGGTTGCTGAAATTCTTTTAATTTCTCGCACAACATCAAATATTTCATCCACATCATCAGCAGTATCAATAACAACAAGGTCATAAAGCCGCTTAACAAACTCTGCGAGACCTCTATACTGGTTTTCAATTGTAAAAACTTCTACATTATGGTTAGATAAAATAGATTTAAGTTGATAACGAATAATACCCGTTTTTGAAATAATGAGAGCATTTTTAATTTTTTTGGCCGGTTTTATTCTGTCATTAACTACCTTAAGATCATCTTTAATTTTTAAAGAAGGCTCAAAAAGCTCTTCCTGGGTGGAATAAACAATATCTGACATTTTATTTAAAACTTTTTTCATCTCTTCAGCAGTTATATCACGGGGTGTTTCAAGGCCAATCAACTGAAAAACTCTTGCTAAAATGTCATACATTTCTTTGCTAACTTCAATATTCCACTTTTTCATTTATTCGTCCTTTTTTTGATGTAACAATGGCTAAGCATTAATCATAACGCTTTAATGGCAGTGCTTTTATTTTTATAAAAAGTAATCAGGGGTTTAAAAAGTTGCATATCTACAAATAAATTTTTGAAATTATATTACTCAGATTATACGCAGTCAAGAGGGAAAGACTATAGCCACAATGTATAATTTTATTAACAATTGCTTTTATCAGTGTAGGAGATTACTGTCATACGGGCTTACCAGCCAGAATGATAAATATTTGGAATATGAAGAATATTTAAGAATTAATACTTTTTAGTAATGATTATTGATAAGTTCTGACCTAAATATTATGCCAAAAAGTTTGCATATAGCTAATTAACAATTTTTAAAGCCTGTAAAATATTATGATAACTAAAAACCACCATATTATTCTAATAATTTAAAGATTTTCAATATGTTTTTTGAAGTAAAATAACTACTGCCCGCTTAAATTTTTTCTGAGAGTAAAATATAATAAATGTCATCAGATTTCAGAAAATACAGGGCTGGTGTTTTAGAATTGTTTAATTCTTTATGTCGTTTAATATAATTAATAAACAAACCTCTAAGGAATAAAAAAACTTGAACTACCTGCAAATAGCCAAAAAATACAGGGCAAAAAAAAGCCTAGGACAAAATTTTCTCATCGATGAAGCTATACTCGACTGTATTATAGACCATGCTGATATTTCTGACAACGAAACCATCATTGAAATAGGTTCAGGACTAGGGTTTCTTACTCAAAAAATTGCCCGCAAAGCTCAAAAAGTCATTGCAATCGAGATTGATCCTTTTGCAGTGGATTATCTTAACTCTTTAAACCTTAAAAATGTCTACCCTGTAGAAAAAGATATTCTGCAATTGCAATTTTCTGAGCTTGTTAGCGAGCCTGCAAAAGTTCTTGCAAACATACCATATTATATAACTACCCCTATCCTGACTCACCTTCTCGGAGAAATTGACCTGCCCGACCACCAAAACCGTCAATATCTTAAAGAACTTATTATAATGGTTCAAAAAGAGGTTGCACGACGCATTATCGCAACAGATCAATCTAAAAACAAGGAATATGGTCTTTTAAGTATACTTATCAGTTTTCATGCCACTATTGAACATATTATTGATGTTCCCCCCTCGGCTTTTTACCCGAGGCCGTCGGTTGATTCCAGTGTTTTGAAAATAACACCACGACAAAAACCTGCTGTAACCCCTGTTGATACTTCAATTTTCAAAAAAGTCATCAAAGCCAGTTTTACATATCGTAGAAAAAACTTAAAAAATGCTTTAATTAATGGAGGTTTTTCAAGTAATATAGTTAAAGAAGCCATGAAACAATCAGGTATTAATGAAATAATCAGGGGCGAGACACTCTCAATGACAGATTTTGTAGCGCTTTCTGATAAAATTTATGAGCTACAAAGGGGATACCCCGCAGATGCCAACAATTAAATTAAAAACACCTGCTAAAATTAACCTTATGCTAAGTGTTTTGAAGAAAGGTCTTGATAATTATCACGAAATCGAGACTGTTTTTCAGACTGTCAGCCTGTTTGATATTGTTTCAATAGAATTTAGAGCTTCCAGTGAGTTTTCGATCAGGCTTAAAAGCAATTCTGAAGACATACCACGGGATTCTTCAAACCTGGCATATAAAGCCGCTGAACAGTTCTTGAAAACCATAAACAAAAAGGCAGATGTTAAAATATACCTACATAAAAACATTCCGGTAGCAGCAGGCCTCGGAGGAGGTAGTTCTGATGCTGCCTGTGTGTTAAGGGCTTTAAATGAAATAAACCTGTATCCTCTTGATGATGAGGGCCTCAGAAAAATTTGTCGTTCTCTGGGTGCTGATGTACCGTTCTTTCTAAAAGGCGGTACAGCTACAGGCAAAGGCACCGGAGATGTTATACAGCCCATTAAAACCCCTGAACTTGATATTGTAATAATTAAACCCCGTGATATGGAAATAAAATCAGGCTGGGCTTATGAAAAATATGATCATTTATCTATAAAGCCTCCACCAAAAAGGATTCACGATATGCTGAAAGCTCTTGAAAGCCGTTCAGCAGAAATAATCTCCAGTCAACTTTTTAATTCTCTTGAGTATGCTGTTATAAAAGAATATCCTGCCTTAAGAGTCTATAAAGACTTACTAACAAAGGCTGGATGCCATAATGCTATTCTTTCAGGCAGCGGCCCTTCACTTTTCGGTATAGCTAAAAATGAAGCCCACGCTATGGAGGTAAAAGAACAGCTTAATTCTCCTGAACTTGAGGCCTATGCAGTGAAAACTATTTCCAGCAAGTTGAAAGTTGACTAATAACCGTAATAAGAATTGTTATAACCACCATAATTATTATAACCATAGCCGTTATTATACCCTGTAGCAGGTACACCAAGCAGGGCAGAGCCTGCCGCTTTGCCAATCTGTGATAAAATACCACTGCCACCTGTTGCCTTATCTATAGCAGCTCCGGCTGCTGCCCCCACTAAATTCCGGGGGGTTATTGGAGCCGCTGAATAATAGTTATTATAATAAGGTGTATTATTTGATCCATAGGTGTTATAACCATTATTATAAGAGTTATAAGGATCATAATTGTTATAACCCTGATTATACCCGTAAGCAGGCTGAGAATAGTAAGGATTATGGGCTGCCTGAATAAGACGTTGAATACGTGGAACCAAATCACCACCTGACATCTGCCCAAAAAGGGTATTTTCAAGGCGACTTACCCTTGTTGTTAGATCAAGATCTGGATATGTCTTGCGAAATATCTGCATTTCAACCTGACTGACAAGAGCTTCATTTTGTCCGGAAGGATTGCTGGCAGGAACATTTGAATATGGCAGGCGTCTTTGGACTTGATCGGTGTTGCTCTGCATAGATCCCCCAAACATAAACTGTCCGGGAACAGAACTTGTAGAACTCATAGTATTTCCAGAAGACCTGTCATAGCCGTCATCAGTAAAATAATAACCTCCTCGACTACTTGCACCAGGGCTTGACCTCATACCCATAGCAGCATAAACTTTTTCTATTCTATCATTGACAAGACCAAAAGATGTTTTGCCAGTAACCCTCTTTTCAATACGGTCAATACGATTCAAAGAGAGGTCATCATCATAGGTACGGCCAAAAAGTTGTTGTTCAAGTTCTGAAAGCTGATTGCCAATGACGCCAAACCCTGTTGACCCTGCTGCACCCGGCATACTATCAGGTTGCCCTGAAGGCCTTTGGACAGGTATGCTGGCATGGTTACTCATTGATCTATAATTTTGTGAGGTAGAACCATATGGTGAAGCCTGCTGTTGATTCATGTTATAAGAACTGGCAGCAGAAGGTGCATTATTACCGGCGATAACAGGTTTATACTGGTCAGCATATCTTTCTTTAACGGTGTTATAGTTGGCCTTCTGTATAATTTTATCTACCCTATCATAGAGTGAACCTGTTGAAACCTTTCCTGCTAGCTTCTTTTCAAGACGTTCAAGACGTTGATAAATATTTTGTCCCTGGTAACTTTGACCAAAGAGATCTCTTTCAATGTTGTCTATTACAGGATACTCAGCTCCCGGGCCTTCATTCTCTTTTACAAGAGGACTATTATAGGCTGTTTGATCTGACTCAGGTCTGTTAAAAGCCTCAGGATGACTTACTGTATTACGTTCAGGCAGGTTCTGGTTTTCATACATCAACCCCGGTATATCTTCATAGTTTCTGATTGCTTTCTCTGGAGATTTAGACCTTTTTTGAGGCTTGTGATATCCGGGTTCTTCAGTAAAAATAGTTTTTTCTCTGGGTGGCAGGGTATCATCAACATAGTCTGTTTGATAGCTTTTCAGAAGTTCATCAAGGTTATCAGGTAACTTTTTATCAGGATGATCAAAAGAAGGCAGTTCTTTAGACTCTGTTTTTTCAGGCAAAAAGGAATGTTCTTTACTGTCTGATTTCTGCTGTGTAGTTTCTGTGGTCTCTTCAATATCAGATACACCTACAGGTATAAATGCCCGAAGACGTTTTGCTCTTTCTGATATTGATTGCTCCTCAAAAGTATGACCATAGATCATTTTTTCTATTCGAGACAGGCGTTCTTCTGCTGATTGATTTGAATAAGATTTTTCAAACAGCATATTTTCAAGATTATTAAGAGCTGCATTGTTTATATTTTGTGCTAAAACCTGATTCTGTTGAGTATTACAGACTAAAAGTATCAATAGTGTTATAAAAATGGGTTTTTTAATTTTCATAATTTTTCCCGGTTAACTCATCCTGCTAAGAACAACAATATAATACGTAATTGAATAGTATGCATTTTCGTTAAGAAATGAGGTATTTAGATATACATTAAATAGTATGACAGTGAGATCTGCCGGGGTTTTCAGGTGTTCTGATATATTATCAGCGACTTAACAATCTTTTGGTAGTTAAGATTTTAATATTTAGAAGAACAGACCAATACATATGTGTTTAATTCTAACCCAAAAACTAATAGTACATATCAAGATCAGGAGACATTTTGCCATCTGGAAGAAAATCGTCATCTTTTAGTTTCATCTTTTCCTTTATTATTTCTTCACAATCCTGATATTTATCCCTGCTATAAGCTTCAAATACAGGGTTTTTAATACACTCAGATACCTGAAGTGCAAAGTATCCGCATTGATAACTACCAATACAATTAGGAGAAAAGGTCCTTTCAATGTTTTTATAACATTTTTTCATCTCTTCAAAGTCTTCCATCTTATGACAATCACCCATATCAAGAAATATAGGGTGAGAATTCATACAATCATTAATACCTGAAATAATTTCATCTGTACAATACTTATATAAAAGTGTATTTTTACTGGTTCTATCCAGAATATCATCCTGATATTGATTTTGATCAGGTTCATTGTTCTGTTTTTTTGCCCTGGTTTCACTTATAAATAAAAAAAATGAAGACATAGCTATAATACCGGCAAATAACAGAACCTTTTTCATTTTAAAACCTCCAAAAAGCTGTTAACAAAATAAAAAGACCTAAACTCCGTAGGTCCTTTCTCTGTGGTACGTGATTTGTCAGAGTTAAATATACAAACCTGAATCGATAAAAAACTTTTTGCAACCCATTGTTTCTTATTTAACTTTATCGATAGAAAATTCAGTATTTTTAGAATTTTAGCCCTTAAGAGTAAGGAAGATATTAAGAATATTTTACATAAGGCGTATTCCCTTTTAAATCAAGCACCAGGAAATTCAATAAGCTCAAAAAGTTCGCCATCAGGCCCTCTAAAATAACAAAAAATTACATCGTCTCCCAGTTTCTGTGGTTCAGAAATAAACTTAACGCCCTTAGATTTTAATTTGCTGTAATGAGCTTCAATATCTGTAACATTAAAGGCTATATGAGATGTAGGAACCGTATTAGGTGGTTTGGCTCCAATGTTTTCGCCTTCAGGTCTTGAATATTCAAACAATTCGATCAGCGTATTTTCACCTTCAAGTGCAAACATTGCCACTCTTGCTTCAACATCCTTCAGACCAACCCCTTTGCAGAACCCCGGGCTTTTGACAGGTCTGTCTACCTTTAGTGTCAGCCCCAGAATATCTCTATAAAAGGATATAGATTGATTCATGTTAGAAACAATGACACATACATGGCTGATATTATTTATTGTCAAAGCGTTTCTCCTTTTTGTATAACTGTTTTCATCCACCAGAGATAAGTTTATTATATCAATTCAAACCTCATAGCATATTTTTTTAATAATTCTGTGACCACCATCACAAAAGTTTTGTGACCGCCATCACAAAATTTCTATAATACAGGATATATAATGTATATACTAAAGGGTAAAGTTCTAGCTCGGAATTATATAGTAAACAAGAGAAGGGTTAATTAATCAGGGCCCAATATGGGTTTAGTGTGCTGTAACTCACAATACAACCGCAAGGTTGTTTTTTTTTGTTGTTTTAGCAAAAATTTATATTGTTCAAAATAACTCTATGAATCTTCTTCAGTGGGTTTTTGAGAAGGATTTGTATCTTCTTCTGTTTCCATGTTGATAAGCAAGTTCATAATAACCTGATCAGCCTGATGTTGCCACTTTAAAAGCTCAAGCAAATCTTTTCTGGTAATAATACCCTTTCTTATAACCATTTCACCCAGTTGTTCACCAGTTTTTTCTTGCTCTTCAAGTAGTTCGGCAAGCTGTGTAACACTGATAATCTTGCGCTGAAGCATATGTTCACCTATCCTGAAATGCCGGAACATAACTTTCCACTTCTCTTCTGATACATTTCCTAGATCTGACAGCCCGGGAATGCTTGGAGGCGTTGAAGGAAGTTCTCCCTTTTTATATGTGCCTTTTTCAGGTTTTTTTTCGTTTTCAGCCAAGATTTACTCCTGAATAAAGCTGTTGAGTTAGTTCAATTTATCTCTAAATCGCTAGTTGTATTTTAGCAGAATTATTAAACAAGTTTCTATAGAGTAGATGTTGAAAACCTGTCAGTATTAATTCCTGAAAAGTTTGCAGATTCTGTGTTTGAAACAGTTTTCTTTACAGATATTTTTGCGTATTGAATGAGTAAAGATTTATAATAAGACATTGTTATGGATCTGCCAAGTGCAATAAAGATAGTAATGTTAACCACCTGAATCAATGCTATCAACGGTATATTTTGAATAGATAAGAATGAGGGGTTAATTAAAAGGTATAAAAACTCAAGCACATAAAGACCTATCATAAATAAATATACCAGATAAGCGCCCCAAGAACTGGAAGTCAAAAATGCAAATCTTCTTGCTCTTTTTTTAATGAGATGGTTTGGAACATCAGGTTCTATAACAGATATAACGCTACCATAAACTGATGTAATAAGGTTCCAGGCAGACAGAATAACAGCACATACCCAGAAAAAGGCAGTCGTTAAGGCTGTGAATATAGACAGTATCATAACAAGTTCAAGATTAACACCCATCATTTTTGCAATTACGTTAAAGAACTGTATTGAACCTATCATCATTAAAAGTGTTATGACGCCCATAATAACCAGAGGTGCTGCTATAAAGAAAAACCGGTATATAATCCAGCCTGTAAGGCTTTTAATAGAGTTGTTTATATTTATTTCTTTATAAAAATCTCTTCTGTCTGCTGCTTTAAACCAGTTACTGATATATTTTGATTGAATAATAACGAACAATAACAAACTGACAACAATTCCTGTAGTGCTGAACAAAATAACATGCAGGGGTATTACTGGTAAAATTATTTTTGTTTCAAGTATTTCAGGGTCAAAACTACCCATAAATGTTTCAAGCCATGTTATTATCGGAACCCCAAAACCTGATATAGACACAATAGTAAGGGGTATAGCTATCGAAAGAATTATCCAGAAGATAAGGCAATCAACAGGCATCACCTGGTGCAAAAAACTTTTATTTTCCTGTGTGGATCTGCTGCTCATATTTATAATCTCCGCTTATCACTTTTCATTATTATACAACTTAAGTTTTTTAAAAGGAAAAACATCAACAAACTATACAAGGGGTGTCTGAATAATTTAAAAGTTCACAGATTCAAGAAATTAGTGTCGGGGGTTAAAAAA
>CAZFBA010000058.1:0-17699 GCA_964517135.1 uncultured Gammaproteobacteria bacterium | reverse complement strand
CAAATAACAGGGGGAAGTATTTATGGTAGCAATATCAGGCGCACCGGATAGACCATCAACACCAAGCAAGCCGTCAAACGAGAATAATGGTAGTGCATCAGATAGAACCCGTGGGAATACCGGCAATAATACAGGGGTAAGCTCCCGGTCTGATGACCCGACAAACCACGGTGATATTAATTCTGGAGGATCTTCAGGGTCAACAACCACAACTTATGTTGACTATAGTACTGGCAGAAGAGAAGAAGTTACTATCACAACAGATACATCAAATACAACACCAGCAGGATCAACAGGTAACAATGACTATAAAGACTCCTGGATGGTCAAATATGATATGGCTATTGAAGCTTATAACAAAGCTGGCCTTGGTATAAAAGAAATGTCAGCCAATCAAACCAGACGTTACTTAAATGGTGAAGTTTCTACTTCTCAACTTATACAGGAAGAAAAAGTAGAATCTCAAATAGAAAAAGCACTTGGTTTAAAAGACCTTACTAAAGCAAACCCTGAAGATATTGAAAGACTCAAAGAACTCGGATTATCTACTGATAGCCTGAATAAAGCTATTCAATCACTTGCAAATAAAGGTACTGATCTTGCTGCACAAAAAGAAAAAGCTGCTAAAGAAGCACAGGAAAATATGGATCAAATTCTTGCTGATATAAAGGAGCGTCAAGAACTTGGTATAGAACTTACCGAACAAGAAAAAGCTCTGTTAAATGCAACACCAGAAGATAAGCAAAAAATAATAGCAGAAAATGCAAACCAGTCTGTTAAAGAGCAAATACTCCAGGAAGCTTGCAGACAGGCTGTTCAGAATGGTGAAACACCTTCTGTTGAAATGCTTGAGCAAGCTGGTATTTTACCCAATCAACAGGGAAGAAATGGATGGCAAAATAAATCTGTTGAAGAACTAAGAAATATAGCGATTGATGCTCTTGTAAGACTTAATATCGTCGAACCACATATAGCTCAGACATTATATAGCGTCCCTATAATTGTTGACCCCGAATCATTACCACCGGGCATTGGTGGCCAATACAGAGATGGACAGGTTATTATTGCAAGTAATAACATCTTAACAATAGCCCATGAGCTAACACATGCTGCTGTAGAAGCCGCATATCCAGGCTGTGGCAGGCAGGCATGGCAGGGAAATGAAGTAGCTGCATTTACTGCAGAGCGCAGGGTTATGGAGCTTTACCCTGATGCACCATGTGAAAGCATGGTTTGTCAGGAACTCAGCAGAACAAGCCCTCAAAGTCCTACTCAAATTTATATGCAGGTAGTTCAGCGTTTTTACAGTCATTATCCAAAAGAAGCTCAGGGCAATTGCCCTAGCACGCAAAACATTATACGTATGATCAAATAACTGCTTGATCTATAGACAAATATAAACCTTTTGCTACTATGCATATGGATATTATATTTTTATGCATAGTATATTTGTCAATAGCAAATAAATAGAAATCACACAGGGGAAAGGAGTTAACCAATGGTAGCTTTATCAGGCGCACCGGATAGACCATCAACACCAAGCAAGCCGTCAAACGAGAATAATGGTAGTGCATCAGATAGAACCCGTGGGAATACCGGCAATAATACAGGGGTAAGCTCCCGGTCTGATGACCCGACAAACCACGGTGATATTAATTCTGGAGGATCTTCAGGGTCAACAACCACAACTTATGTTGACTATAGTACTGGCAGAAGAGAAGAAGTTACTATCAGCTCTCCTCCAACTGGATCAACAAACCCCGATAGTTCAGGCACTCCGTCAGATTTAGATACATCAAAAAAATCTCAACCAACAATAGGATCGCTCTTTGAGGCACATAAATATCTTGCAGAACTGGCTATTGATACCTTATCAGATAAACTTAATTCTCTTGAAGACAAAATTAACCCTGAAAAAGAAAAGCCAGAAGAAGGTGATAGTTTATCCAGGCCTGAATCAGACAGAACATTTTTAGAAAAAATTGCTGATACAACAAGAAAAGCAATGGATCTTTTTAACGAAATGCCAGAATATACCGATAGAAAATTAATGGAAAATCTCAGAGCCCAGTATGGCCCGGTTGTAGATGTTGTAAAAGACAAATATAACCGTACCCCAATGGAGATTCTTGAAGCATCGGCTCATTTTATTAATGCTGCAATAAAAACAGGCCTGCCAAAAGAACACTTTGCCGGTATATCTTTTATTGAAGGTAAATGGAATTTAGAAGACCTTTATGGTGTAACAAAATATATTGCCGGTATGTACACAGGCAAAAAGGATGTTACAGACCCGGAAATACAAAACCAGGCTGTGATAAAGTATCATAATATACTGGCAGGCAGAGGAACCTATACCTACAAAGGTAAAACCTATCATGAAGGTTATAATCTTGGTTATGACGACCATGGACTACTAGCTAATGCCCATAATAAAGGTGGGCCTTATGTTAAAGAATTAATTGCAGGCAGCAAAGTTGATAAAGACTGGGGAGACCCTCTTTATGTGGATAAATACGAAACAGTCCACCAACATTTAATAAGCCCGGAAGAAGAAATTGAACTTAATCCCTTTGATGAAGAATATCTCAGGGCTACCATAGGCGAAGATTTCAGAGAATTTCTGGGTTTTCAAAACTGATTTTTATTTATACATTATAATATAAACTGAAACCATTTATATTCCAGTCTTTTTTGCAGAATTTGCATATGAATTCAGGAATTACAATCACGTCTTTGTTCTTGATGTTTGTAAATTCTTTCAGTAATTCGTTGTAAACTCTTTTGGGGATTTCTGAAGATTGAAATTTACCGAAAGTCAGGATTTTCTTGATAAAAAAGGTATGTTGCTAGTAACATAATACTGGCCTCTATTTTGGGTTTTAGACAACTCTAGAATAGAGGCTTCATTTATTTATTGCAACCTATTTTAAAAATCAGTTAGAACTTAACTGCCCTGTTTTATTAAATTTAACCTTATGCCAAATTTCAAAAAAATAAATATTAAGGCTAAAATTCCATCTAATAGTCCGTTATAACTCTGACAACTTTACCCAGCAGGTACCACTCATCTTTTTTAATAATTCGATCTGGGTCAATTCTATTTTACGATTAACAGCCATAATAAAAAACTTTTACTACACATATAACTTATTACAAAAAGGTTAATAAGCATTTATACTTAAGTAACTTCATCGATCATTTTTTGGCAATGAAGTCTGATATTTTCAGAATTCAGCAGCCCTTTGAACCATCTACTGACGGCTTGCTCAGTGCAGCCTGCCTTTTTTGCAAGCTCGCACTGAAGGAGCTTTTTGTCCCGAAACTTTTTCTGTATTTGATTAATATCATCGTTAGGGTACATTTTTTTAATACCTAAACTAAACTAAACTATACTCGTTCAGTGCGTAAAAAAAATAAGAAAAGATAATTATCTGTCACAGGCAGAATTTGCTGGCAGGTTAAACTCATCAAGCGGTTATGTGAGCGAGATTGAAACAGGAAAGAAACAACCTTCCGAAAAAATTTTAAATATGATAGCCAGCATATTTAATGTAAATATAGACTGGCTTTTAACGGGTTCTGGCAATATTTACGTAGGGGGAAAAGAAGAAGACGTGACAGAAAAAGATTGCCGGGAATGGCTTAAAATGCGCTTCAATATGGATGATGAAGAGATTGATAGACTCTTTGATGTCCAGCTTTCTGATAGAAAATTCCGTAAAGTGATTGACACCCAGTTGAAAAGTATTGAAACTTTTAAAACCGAAAAAATAAGGAGGCTTCAGGAAGAATGAGATATTTGATAATTTTATTAGTATTTGTGTTAGTTCAGCCCGTTTACGCCGAAAAGTATCGTGCTGACGTTTATTTCGAAGACGGCAGGCAGTGTGTTCATTGTAAAATCAAGACAGATGATGCTGGAAACATAGCCTGTATTTGGAAGGGTATTGTAAATAAAACCGTATATTTTGACATACAGCGTGATAAAGACGTTAAGTTTGTAGTTGATCGGCAGACAGCAGAAGAGAGAGAACGGCTTAAAAAAGAACATCGTGCTAGAGTAGGTGCTGCTTTAATGGGCTATAGTGCTGCAATACAAAGTCAGCACATAAAGAAACAGCCAATCACTACCAACTGTTTCGTGAATGGCCGCATTATCAATTGTAGTAGTTATTGATTTACACGTTGCTTGAAATGTTTTTGTGGGCGTCCTCGATCAAGTTAATGACCGTTTCGGCTCCCCCAATCTCGTTATATTTTCTGCGGGTGTCGGGGCTCACTCGTATGTGGATGTTTTCCGTTTTCTCTGATGTTGAGCCAGTTGGTCTGCCAGCGCCGGGGCGACGGCCACCCCATTTCGTTTTTTTGGCATCAATACTATTTCTCCTTCTTTCTACCGCTTTTGCAGCGGTTTCTAACTATGGCTTTCGCCTGTCCTGCCAGGGGCACGATCCGAGCAGAGCAGGGGAAGCTTACTAGAGTATCCTAATGGTGTGGATACAGATATCTTTAAAGACCTCGGGCATAAAAAGGCCCTGGGGTTAGCTTTACACACAACTGAAAACAACAAAAAGACCTGTATTATTTATATGAAAGCAGATAAAAAATACAGGAAATCTCAACTTGAAAGTGTCGCAATGCATGAAATAGGCCATGCGCTGGGGTTAGGGCACAGCCAGGATAAAAAAGACATCATGTACCCCATAGATTGTGGCCATAAAGGCGGTATATCAAACTTTATGATTACCAATATAGGTTATATACCGATTATTGTCCCGACAGGGTTCAGGGCGGGTAAGAAATCTACGTTACAAATCTCTTTAAAAGACTTGAACACTCTCTTCAGGGTTTATCACAACGGGCAAATTGAAAGATAGAAATATAAACAGATTATATTTTGCAGCCACCAATCTCTCGTTTTTCAAGATATTGCTGGTGATATTCTTCAGCTTTATAGAATGTGTTTGCTATTACGATCTCTGTGACAATCTCGCTCTTAAATTGACCCGATTTCTGAAGCTTTTCTTTTATGCTGAGAGCTAATTCTTTTTGCCGGTCATTATGATAAAAAACAGCTGAACGATATTGAGAGCCAACATCAGGGCCCTGTCTATTCAGAGTAGTTGGGTTATGGTTATCCCAGAAGATGTTTAAAAGCTTTTCATAAGAAACTTTATCAGGGTCAAACACAATTTCAACAGATTCAGCATGGCCAGTTGTACCGCTACAAACCTGATCATAGGTTGGGTTTTGGGTATGGCCTCCGGTATAGCCAACCATTGTTGAGAGAACCCCGTCAATTTTTCTAAATATCATTTCAACTCCCCAAAAACAGCCGGCGGCAAACGTTGCTTTTTCCATTATTAACCTCCAGATTCTTCTTAATAAAAAGTATAAAACACATCAAACATTTTTTGTCGTCAATTTTAGATTGACAGGGCTGGTGAAGAAAGCCTGGCTCTCTACAAAGAAGCCAAAACCCTCAGTGAAACAGAAAACATCTCGTTTCGAGATGCCCTACTCAAGATTAACAGGAGGTGGCAGTGCCACTGACCACATAAGGGGCAAGCCCCTTCGCCTACTTCGTAGGCTACCCCATACAATAACATTTATATGTCACCAATAGGAGTAAATAATGGGACGACTTGAAGACCTACGGATTAACGCCTATCTCTCGGAAGTTGCCCGGGGATATAAAAATAATGCATTTATTGCCGATGCTCTTTTCCCCGAAATAGAATCAGAGCTTGAAAAGGTCGATATCTTTGAATTCAATAAAGAAGCTTTCTCTGTCTATAACACCGAACGAGCCATCCGGGCCAATTCAAACGTTGTTAGCCCCAAATGATTCACCAAAAAGACCACTACATTAACAGAACACGATCTGGCCTACCCAATCGATTACAGGGAAGAGGAAGAATCTAAAAAGGTTAAACTACAGCTCCACGCAACCAACGTGGTCACAGAAGGCTTAAGACTGAAGCACGAAAAGCAGTGTGCCGATCTTGTCCAGAATGCTGATAAATTCTCCACAGAGCATAAAGTGACGCTGTCAGGCGATGATAAGTAGCATAAGAAACAAAATAAACAGGTGAATTTCTCCTGAAGAGGTTGTATTTATGCTTATTTGTTCTTTTTGTGTATTAGTATTGCTGGTAAAATTATAGTTAGAGCAAGTAATAGAAGGGTCCCTATAAAAGCAAGAAGGAATGATACAAGGTTATAAGCAATCATAGCGATGGCGATAATTCCACCAGATAGGACAATTGAAACGATAATAAGGGCAATAAAGAGAAGGCATCCCAGTTCATCACCAATAACAGGTATTAAATTTAAGAAGAAAAAGACAGGCCCCAGAAGTAATACACTTCCGATAACCATCATTGCTGTACCTGCCAGTCTTCCTTTCCATAGTTCTTTTGTATAATATTCTTTTAGTGCTTGAAGAGCATCATTTTTATTGCCCTCAATGATATGAAAGAGTTTAATATTCTTCTTTTTCACTTCGTATGCCATAATATTGTCCTGGCTGAGCAGGCCGAACACTGAATAAGAGTTATTGGCTTTTAAAACTTTATAAAATATCTTTATATCGCCTATAACAGGGTTATCTGGAGTGCCATTGCCTTTGAAAACAAATTCTGACGTAAATATTTCAGGTGGTATAGAGAGTATAAGGTTCTCAGTAGTTAATTTTAGGGGTTCTAAATCAAGAGTTTCAATGTTTTTAAGGTTAATAATGTTGAAGTTACCAATCGTTGCCTTTTCAGGTGTTATAAAGAGATTATCAATACTTTTGGGTGGATTCTTATGCTCATTTGAATGCCTGAAGCTACTAGAATCTTTTGGTTTAGTAGTCCATCTTTTACTGTAGCTGTAGGTTGTACGTTTTCTATCTCCGCTTGAAGTTGTTGATTTGCTTTCATCCCAGGCATACATACTGGTAATTCTTTTAAGAGCAACAAAATTTCCGGGTTTAAGAAATTTGTTATCTCCTACTGGTTTGTCTGTTGTAATTTTGCCATAAGCATGGATAAGTTTATTTTGAAGTTCAGGTGATGCAGGTTTTGTTATATCTATTGTTGGGGCATCCACAGCTATTTTAGATAAGTCGACTCTTGCTTCATTACTGAATAAGGTTAAAAATGCAAATAGCAATATAATAAATCCTAATCCAGAGCAGAAAAAAGAACCTATAAAAGCTCCACATCCTTTATCTGATGAGTTATGAGATGTTTCGGTATAACTTATTTTGCATCTAGGAATGTTCATTTCTTTTTCCTTATCGTTTATTAGGGTTAAAGTGTTTGTTTGGCGATATTATAAGCTATAAATATTATTATTACTTTTGGGACTAATAACTTTCGTTTGAGTTGATAATAATGAAGCATTTTAAATATGGTAGTCAAATTTGTCTGTCTTATCAATATGTGAACAATAAACAATAGAAATTGTTACACAGGTTCTTTCATTCTAAAAATGACACTGATTATAAGTTGAAATCTCTTAAAGATACTTTAGACGCTGAACTCGATGAAATCAAACAACTTGAAGAAGTAGGATTTTTACCTAAAGGCACCGCTGCACAAAAGGAGAAAGAATACTATGGATAGAAAAACCTTTAACCAAAAAGAATTTGCACATTATCAAGATTGGTTTTTCCTTTGCTCTGGAATAAATCATATTGACTCTGCATATCAAGCCAGGATTCCGGTGTGTTGTTAAAAGCTTTTGCAAGCCTTAAAGCCATTTCTGTACTGATGCCTGAACGTTCATTTAATATAGAAGAAAGCGTCTTTCTTGTCACTCCAAGTTTAATAGCTGCCTCAGTAACAGAGAGCCCCAGTGGTTTAATGTATTCTTCTCTTAATATTTCCCCGGGATGAGGAGGGTTAAACATTCTAGACATATCGTTTCTCCTTTGTTAATGAGGATCTAAGTAATCAACAATAAAAACGTGACCATTCTCAAATTCAAACAAAATTCTGTAATTACCTGATACATCAATAGATAAAGTTTTACTGTTTGAGTACTGATGAAGCCTAAAACCAGGGATATTTAAATCTTCCAGCGTTCGAGCAGTATCCAGTTTAAAGAGAATTCTTCGAAGTCGGGCTTCATGAGAAGGGCTTATACCTTTTTTAGACCCTTTCAGAAAAAAATTTTCAAGGCCTTTATGTTTGAAACTTTTGATCATTCTTATAGTGTAACACGTAACGACACAGGGTTCAATAGACAAAAACCAATATGTCCAATAAAGATTTAAAACTCCAACTCCGCCTCGGTGTTAAAGATGAAGGGACAAAAGGTTTTAATATCCTTTATACCTATTAATAGCATCCTTAAGGGCATAGTTCAGGGTGCTTTCGATTTCCCACGCTTTATACTCAAGCCCGTCGGTTGATTTATAGCTGAGCTTCGCCGTCTCGACATCAACCTTGGCCTCAGCCTTTTTAAAAAACTTGTTGTTGTGGTTTATGAATCCCAGCTCAAATGAAAGCTCTTTGCCCTGTGGCAAAATCTTTACGATCTGAAATTTGTCAGGCATCAGAAATGCTACGGTGTTTTGTTTCTGAAGTTCGGCGTCATTTCTGACCAGTGACATATACTCGTCAAGCACCTTTTTGTTGACCTTCGCCGGGAAAAGTTTTTCCCACAGACCGCCAAAAGCGACCTTGCTCTCTGGCTTTACTTTTGAAGACAGGTTAAGTTCATCTTGTTTAAGTGGTTTTGGTAGTGATCCCTGAAAAACGGCCTTCTGGTTCGTGTGTAACATAATATGCTTAAGCTGAATGCTGTTAACTTCCATAATTTTCCCCTGATTATTGCATGCTCACTGCATTATAAACCAGAGACAACTCAAAGGGAAGATGTCAAAAACGATTATTTATCTAAAATTTATGATCGATTAGTGATTCAACGTTGTCGCAAGGTTCGTGTTGATCAGGGCATTCAGAATCATTGAATAACTCTGGTTAGAGGCAATCGGCTCTTTCTGAAGCAGCTTCTGAGCTATGTCGCTATTAATATGAGCCTGCTTTAAAATGGCTACAGCTTTTTTCAGAGCTTCTTCATTTGATTGATTGCTGCTGAGTTCTTCGTTGAAGATTTTTGTTGCCCTGTCGAGCAGGTAAAATGTGATGCTGCTGTATTCATCACTAAGGTAGAGGTCAGGGTCAATGAGTTCGACAAAGCTTTCGTCATCACCTGAAGAACTATTGGCGTCTGATCCCTGATTTCCTTCGGCGGTGAATTCTGTATTATCAGTATTATTAATAACATGATTGGTGTCACTGCCGATGGTTGAGTTGATTTCTCTGCTATCTGGCAGGTTTGAAATCAAGATCGTTGATAACGGAGTATTTGATGTGTCAGCATTGATTGAGTTACCAGATATTTTATTGATTATAAAGTTATTAACATTAATACTGCTGTTGGGTGTAACGATATCCGATAAAATAGTCAGATTTTCGGTTACTGTTGTGTTGTTAAGTTCAATAGCAGTAAGCGGTGTTAGATTATGAATTTCTGCATTAATAGATTTTAGAGAGTTAAAGACAGCACCTGTTTTAGATGTTATATCAATATTTACAGAATTTGCCATATATCCATCATTACCAGAAAGCGTAAATATAAGTGGCTGTAAGCTATTTAGATTCTCAAATGCTGCTTTTATTATATCAGCTTTGAGATTCACACTATTAGATGCTTGTGCTTTGTCAATAATTATTGAACCGTTTTCTTTTTGAACAGTTAGATTAATGTTAGCCGGGTCAATTGTATTAATAAAAATGCTATCTCGTGCAATAATATTAATATCACCGGGAGTTGAAATCGTATTAATATTTACAGCTCCATCGTTTGCAGTCAGGTTTATATTGCCGGTTTTTGATGTCATAGTTCCAATATCAATATTTCCTGTTGTTTCAGCTATTGTTATGTCTCTATTAACGTTAGCATTTATAATGCCACCTACATAGCCATTATTATAAGTTGTATCTAAGCTATACTTAATATCCAGATTACCTAAGATATTTACAGGTCTGTTGATTCCCAGGTTAAGCATTTTTTCAGTAAGAGATAAATAACCAGAAATAAATTTGGCATTACCCTGAACTGTGCCACCATAATAATTAATGGGGCCGTTATCAACAATGGTTACTTCAAGGTCACCACCAACATTAAAGTCATAAATTTTACCAATATTTATTATTGTGGGTGTTAAATTAGGTATGGAAACAATACTGTATAGCTCAACATCGTTACCAACGTTGCCACCAGAGATTTCTATTCTTTTAAATTGACCGCCATTACAAAAACCAGCATCACCCTGAACATTACCATCAAAGTAAATACTGTGTCCAGATAAATATAAATTGCCGCCAACATTAAAAGAATGTGCTGTTGACAGGATATTATTTAGAACATATTCAGGGCTAAAGTATGATGCAATTGCGCTTTTAGAATATAAAGCTTTTGGAGTTATTGTAAAAGGAGGTTATCTAGGTTTAATGGTATTAGAGCACAAGATTTTTATTTACACATAAAAGAATGTGAATTTAGGTGGAATCACAGGAATAGTAATATTTATGATATAATGCTTACGATCGTTAAAGAGTTTTAGACTTTTCTTATCTAGACCCATTTTTTATGTCGTTTAATATAATTAGGCTAATTAATTATCCAGTGGGCTGGTTTTGGTGGCGATATAGCATTTTGCAGTTTCTGAAACGGAAAAAGTGACGAGGCAAAGAAATCAACTTCTTCTGTTGTCAGGCCCACTCTGTCAACAAACACCTGGGCTTGTTTTAGAGCTGAATCTGACTTCTTCTCAGCTATATAATCATATTTAAGCATTGAAACTGCTTTAAAAACATCATTGAGGTGATTTAATTTGTCAATATCTTTATGAACATTATTAATTTGCAGGTATTTTTTGACTTTGTTTTTAACGCTCCTGAACATATCTTGCTGTTGTTTGGTCAGATAGTCAAATTCAGTTTTTCTGGAAGCTTTTATTCTGGCTCTATCAATTTCTTCATCCTTGATACTGAGATGTTCCCAGGCCAGGAGATCTATTTCTGCAGGCGAGAATTTTTCTTTAATTAAAGCTTTTATTTTTTCAGAGTCATCACAGGTTCTGACAGGATGTTCATAGATTATATCTGCGGCGGCAACTGCAGCTTGCTGAATTGTTATATCAAGTTCTGCCATTTTTTTGATGATTCTTTTTCTTGTAAAAGCAAAAAGTTCGTGATCCTGTCTGAGTTGCATGAGCCGTTCTTGAAGCTGATCGCCAGGAGAGGCTTCACTCATTGGTGGTGGAACTTTGTATTTAAAAGAATTTAAAGGTTTTGTATTATTTGAAATTGCTTGAATAGAATTCATTATATTATTATTCCTTTTGGTTTTTATTGATAGCTTTTTCAGCCCAGACTGAAAGAGTATTAATAATGTTAGCAGCGCATTCGACCATTTTTTCTACTGTCACAAACTCGTTACGGGCGTGTGCATTGTGCCATCCGGCTTCTAGGTTGGCAACAGGCAGGCCTTTTTCTGACATCGTCGATCCATCCGTACCTCCTCTTATGCTGCTTTCTTTCGGATTTTTATTATAGCCGAGGCTGTTAAATGTACGCTGTATGCCTTCTAGAGCATTGTTGACAACTTCAGGTAATCCGGTTAAGAAGTCTTTCTGGTTACGATATAGCAATACTGGTTCTATTTCTACACCTGCCCGGCCGGCTGGATATTTTGATATAGCATCCCGGGCGAGTTGTTCGAGATATGCTACCCGTTCTTTTGCCCGATCAAAATCAAAATCTCTGATCAATATTTTAAGCTTACCTTCAGAAGGGCTTCCTGACATTTCTTCTATATGATAAAACCCTTGCTCACCGGAAGTTTTTTCTGGTGACTCAGATTCTGGCAGGCCGTTCATAATATCAAGTATGATCTTATTGGCGTTAACAAGTTTGTCTTTAGCCTCTCCGGTATGAACGTTTCGTCCTTTCACTTTCAGTGTGACATTATAAGCATTAAAGGTAGCTGTATCAAGGCAGTTACCATCTTTACCATCAAGCGTATAGGCGGCATCTGCTCCAAAGGCTTTTATGTTGAAATTTTTTATATACTCTCCGGTTTCTTCGTCTGGAGTAAAAGCTATACGAAGTTTAGGATGCTTGATATGTGGCTGTTCTTTGTATACACGCAACACTTCTAATATTTCAGCAATACCTGCCTTGTCATCTGCTCCTAGCAATGTTGTTCCATCAGATGTGATAATATCTTCACCTATATGATCTATCAGATCACTTGCTGGTATAAAAATACCGTCTTTGAGTTTTATATCTCCACCCTGATAATTTTTATGTATAACAGGGTTCACATTATCTGATGGTGAATCTTTTGAAGTATCCAGGTGTGCAGATAAACCAATTATTGGCTTATCTGGTATATTGCCAAGGTTATCAGGCAGCGTCGCAGTAACAACATGGTGTCTGTCAATATGAACATCTTCCAGCCCAATAGTTCTTAGCTCATCAGCCAGCATTTTTGCAAGTACCTTCTGGCCTTCACTGCTGGGGAAATCAGTAGCGCCTGGATGTGACATTGTGTCTACTTTTACCAGCCTTATAAACGTATCCACCATTCTATCTTTATTGATATAGGTTATTGCAGGGTCGTTTTTATTACCTTTAAAGCTATATTGTTGTACTGATTGACTGTTTATACGCATTTTACACTCTCTGACATCTTTTTTATTTAAAACCTTCTGAAAATAAATAATGCTAGTTTGTTAAAGATTTTTTAAGTTATGGTAACTGGTGTGGCGGCGTAGTCGCACTGGACTACAATTGCCCTGCAGACTTTACACGCTCACTCAAGTTTTCGTTCGCTTGAGCCTGCCTGTGGTCAAGTTTGCAGGGGCTTATAACTCCTGGCCCTCGCTAAAAGAGGATTTGTTTGCTAATCCACAGCAAGTTCCCAACCCGCCCGCCCATTGCGTCGGGTGTATTTCGGCGCCTGCGGCGCCGCAATACACCCTCACAAAACAGTATTCAGGCTAACATGGCTGGCAATTGACCCCATAGTTGGGTAATTTGACACCACAGGAATATGCAGATGTTATTGGATATGTCAGGCCCAAAATTTGAACCTGAACGGGGCAGAACAGTACCAATAAAATTGTTAAGTGAATTTCAGCTGGAACTAAAGGTAAATCTTTCAGTCACAGTTATTAAATTAGTTAAATAAGAGCAGTATTAATTAAAAAAGTTATTAATTTTGAAAAAATATGAATAACAAAATATATTATTTTATATATAAAATTTATTGCTGGAGGCTCAAATGAAAAAAATTATTCTGGCATTATTAATTTCTATGTGTTTAACAACTATATTTAGCATAAAAACTTGGTCTCATCCACACAGCTGGGTAGAAGTTAAAACAATATTAAATTTTGAGAATAAAAAACTTATTTCTATCAGGAATACGTTTACATTTGATGAAATGAATTCTATGTTTATTCTTGATGAAGCTGACTCTAATGGCAATGGTATTATTGACTCTAATGAAATTCCCGTATACAAAAAGGCTGTAGACAGGTTTTTTATTGAAAATCTAAAAAACAATTATTATTTTACCCGTTTTAAGGTTAACGGTAAAATATTTGCGCTTAATTCACCAAAAAATATTAAAGCAATATATGAAGATCAGAAACTCTCTATTTCATTTTCGCTGCTTCTACAGCAGCCTCTGGACCCAACAACTTCAAAAATTGGTATCAATTTTTATGATGAAGAATACTATAATGACCTATATTTTAGTGAAATAACACCAATATCTGTCACTGGCACCGTGCCATCAGATTGTCGTTACTCAGCAGGTGAAGACACTGATTATACCTTTTATTATAATTCAGTTAACCCAATTTCTGTTTTGATATCTTGCAAAGGGCCATAAAATGAAATCAATTCTTATTATTATTTGCTCTATATTTATTATGCTTAATACTAATGTGTTAGCTTTTAATGATATTTCTTTTGATAATGGAATATATGCAACTATTAATAACCAGAATATTAAAAATAAAGTATTAAAAGAAATATCTAAATATCAACAACTTCTCAATGCAAAGATAACACAGGTTATAAAAAAGGTTAAAACAGGTAAAGATTATACTGCATTATTATGGGGTGCTCTACTATGCTTTGCTTACGGTGTTCTTCATGCACTGGGGCCGGGGCATTCAAAAAGTATTATTGCTTCATATTTCATTGCTAACGAAGAAAAACTAAGTAAAGTGCCAATTATGGCATTTCAGATATCTATGACACATGTTATAACACCAATATTATTGGTTTTATTAGCGGATATTTCTTTAAGGAATGTCATTCAGGATCCTGATAGCCAGCTTTACTGGTTTAAATTTGTTAGTTATCTTTTAATTATTGTTATTGGCCTGGTGTTAATGATAATCAAGTTTAAAAACTTAAAACAACCCTGTGAGCATAAAAACGATTTGAATGTCCGTAAAAACAAATCTATGATATTAGCTATATCAGCAGGTTTAGTACCCTGTATCGGCTCACTTTTAATCTTATTATTCACAATGGCCAATAAAATCTTTTTTGCTGGTGTTATTTTAGTACTTTTTATTGGCATAGGTATCGGTGTTACAATAACAATTGTAGGTATCATTACATTTTATTGTAAACAATTTATACAGAAAAGAAACAAGGACTGTAATAATTCTAAAACAATTAGTTTTATTGAGTTAACAGCTACATCGTTTATTATTGTTCTCGGTCTTGTTATGTTTATAGATCTTATAAGAAATAGTCACTCACTTTGAGAATTCTGTTGAATGAGGATCTAAGTTAAATTGAATGTAATCGTCAAATATTCCACACGTTGAAAAGAGAAAATCGATTTTATTTTTGAACTCTAAAAATTCTGGTAAATATTTTTACTGACAATTATTTATTTAGGAGCAGAACAGGCAGAATATTATTTTTATAAAAATAGAAAAACCGAAAATATGGCCACGACATTTTAATATTTTTTATGTAAAATATTTTTCTATTGTTTTTACATATTACTGCAAGCATAGTAAATAAAGGTATCTTGGAAGGGGAAGAAAATTGGAGAATAGATTATAATGCTCGAAGACCCCATAGTTCACTGGGAAATTTGACACCACAGGAATATGCAGATGTTATTGGATTTACCAAGTTAAAAACTGGAACCTAAATGGGGGCAGGTCAAAAACACTCAATTATTTTTTTTATTTTTATGGGCTTAACTTCGCATTGGAGAACATTTTTATATCCTTTAACAGTTTGTTCTCTTGGTCTAGCCCCATATAAATTCATTGTATGATGTAAATAGATGATTATTGAACTTTTCTGTTCTATTTTTAATTTTTCAATGAGTTACGAAGTTGTCTTTAAAAGGAGTTCAGACATGGACATAAACAAGAAAGATTTTTTTTGCTCGTGGAGCGGGGGTAAAGATTCCTGTATGGCTCTTTATTACGCCATTCAACAGGGTGGTAACCCTGTATTACTATTTACCATTTTTGAAGAAAATGGTGAAAGAAGCAAATCCCACTGGCTCATTAAGGATCTTATCAAAGCACAATCTGAAGCACTAAGACTGCCAATCTACACAAGACAGGCTACCTGGAATACCTATGAAGAAGAGTTTATCAAAGGACTCAAACATATTAAAAACACGAACAATATTGACTATGGAGTTTTTGGTGATATTGATATCGAAGACCACAGACTGTGGTGCGAGAAAGTCTGTCAGGTTGCTTCAATGACACAGATCCATCCGCTATGGCAAAAGAACCGGCTGGAAATCTTAAACAACTTTATTAATGCAGGTTTCAAGGCTAAAATCGTTGTCATTAATACAAATATGATGTCTTCAAAGTTTATTGGCCGTGATATTGATCTATCACTACTAGAAGAGATAAAAACAACCGGTATTGACCCCTGTGGCGAAAACGGTGAATATCATACGATCGTATATGACGGGCCTTTATTTAAAAATCCGGTTGAACTGAAGCTTGGTGACACATCTTTCAGAGATGAATACTTTTTCCTAGACGTTTCAATCAACCTGTTACAGCATCAATAAACTATTAAAACGTTAATAAGTCTATCAACAAAGAAAAAGGGTCTACAATATGTGTCGATTATTTGGATTCAGAGGCTTAAAACAAACCTCGCTTTCATTTTACCTGGTTAATGCAACAAATTCACTTGAAAAACAATCTGTAATAGATTTCAGGCATGTTAACAATCATTGTGGCTGGGGACTGGGTTTTTATCAGTATAACAAAGCGTTCATATAAAAGAGAGCCAGCAGCGCCACTGACGATTTTAATTTTCAGGAACTTAGCGAGTTTATTCTTACTGATACTACGATTGCTAACGTTAGAGATGGTACTTTCGGCCATATATCTGACTTTAACACTTATTCTTAAACAAATATATATGTATTGTCAGTTATAATATTTACCATTTATCACAACCATATCAACATAAACATATGCCTGACTTTGCATACTTTGAAGTTATAAATTCAACGGCATTTGCCCAACTACCAAACTCTCTTTGATAAGGTTTTTTTGATATTTTTGAATTAGCTAGAAAAACATTCATACTTGGAATTTTACCAATTTTGTTACTAACTCTTATAAGTTCTTGAATTAAATCACCGTCACTAATCTTATTATGTCCACCCCCACTTACATATGGAATATTTGGTTCTAAACCAGCATCCTTTATTGCTGCATTATAGGTACCATAAATTTTCATTATTTGGTTGAATGAATAAGTTAAACCTTTTTCTCTTTTGCATTCTTTTTGAGTAGGAGCTCTTCCTAGCTTTGATGCTAGAGTTTCTAAATCTTTTCTTATGATTATCTTTTTATGTTCTAATTCATCCATTATTTACTTTCCAAATAAATTATTACTTAAATTATAAAATAATTTCTAGCTAAAAAGAATTTGCACATCATCAAGGTGTGCTTTTGCTTTGCTGTGGAATAAATCATACTGATTCTGAAGGTTTAACCAGAACTGAGGTGTCGTATTGAATGCTTTAGATAACTTCCATGCCATTTCTACACTGATTCCTTGCTTTCCATTAACAAGCAAAGAAAGAGTCTTTCTTGTGATACACAGCTTTTCGCTGGCCTCTGTAATCGATAAACCAAGAGGCTCAAGGTAATCTTCTTTTATTATTTCCCCGGGATGAGGAGGATCGTGCATGATGAACATTTAATTATCTCCTATCTTAATGAGGATAAATGTAATCAAGGATATAAGCGTCGCCGTTTCTGAACTCGAATAAAATCCTGTAATTGCCGCTGACATCTATAGACCAAAAATCAGTTTTGCCTTTGTATGAGTGTAACCTGTAACCTGGATATTCCAGATCCTTGATGTCATCATCAGCATTGATTCTAGCAAGAACAGTTTTTAACTTTTTAGCATGATTAGGGTTGATACCACTTGCATCACCGTACAGGAAAAAGTTCTTCAACCCTTTGTGCTTAAAACTCTTGATCATAATAGCTAAATTATAACGCATTACGTAACTGGTTGCAATATAGAAATTTAAAATGACTCATAAAGATTTAAAACTCCAACTCCGCCTCGGTGTTAAAGATGAAGGGA
>CAZFBA010000057.1:0-18365 GCA_964517135.1 uncultured Gammaproteobacteria bacterium | reverse complement strand
ATCTGGGTTTTGAAAATCGAAAAATTTTTAAGTTATGCACTGATCTTACGAATTTTATTGTTCTTAATAGTAATTATTAGTAGCTTTTTCACTATTATTACCTGAATTTTAATTATTGCTCTTAAAAAGTTTTTGTATTGCGTGTAAAATATGAATAATTGGTTGTCTTAAAATTAAATTTGAAGAAGGGTAAATATTTTTTATGCGCATCAAAACCCTGGTTAACTATCTGATAAAAAAGAATGAGATTGATCTCAAAAATAACCCTGATAATCCTTATGCGATTTTTAGCACCGGAAATATACTTGAAATAATGGGTAAACACGATGAAGCAATAAAGTTTTATGATAAATGCCTGAAAATTAATCCTGATATGAAAGAAGCTCACTTCAAAATTGGTTATAACAAATATAGAATGGGCAAACACAGAGAAGCATCCTTACACTTTGATAACGCAATCAAAATCAGCGATTTTTACATTGATGCCTGGTATTTCAAAGGGCTTAATAATGTTGTTATTGAAAAGTATGAAAAAGCCATCGAATGCTTTGATAAGGTTATAGAAATAGACCCCTTCTATAAATCAGCCTGGAACGATAAAGGAGTCGTTCTTGTTATACTCAAAAAACCCGAAGAATCGCTTAAATGCTTTGATTTTATACTTTCACAGGACCCATATAATCGTGATGCACTCTATCAAAAAGGGCTTGCACTTGAAGATATGGGCCTTGAAAATGAAGCACAAAAATATTTTGAACTGGCAGGCATAAACCCTTATGAAGAATATGAAACCAATGAAGAGTCTTCAATAGAACTTAAATTAACAAACCTGGCAGGAGAAGAGGTTCCGACTAATAATGAAAAAGATACTATTGATGACGAAAAAGACCTGGATTCAAAGCTTGATGACCTGACAAAATATCTATCTAACTGAGACAACCACTCTGCTCAGCAAATTTTATTTCAGGGTCAAAAGTTAACCTACCCATGCAAAATGTCTCATATTCTTTGGCAAGATCAGCAAAAGATATGGTTATAGCTTTAAAATATTTTCTTAAAGCTGACATTTTAGTTGGATATGGATGTTTAAATACAACCATTTTAATACCAACCGTTTCTACAAGCTTCATGCAATCGTCGCAGGGTTCACAGCTACAATAAAGCATCGAATCAGATACTGTAACACCATATTTAGCACAGTATAAAAGACAATTTTCTTCTGCATGAACTGCTGCACAAAGAGAAAGGCTTGACCCCGATTCGGCATTTCTGCCCGGACAAATTTCATCATTACAATGCGGTGAACCTGGCGGGGTTCCATTAAAGCCGGTTGCAAGAATACGCCTGTCTTTAACCAGTACGGCGCCCACCTTGCGGCGTTCACATGTACCTAGTTCAGCAACTATATCAACAATTTTCATAAAACTCGTGTGATATTTCCAGTCTCTTTCAACCTTTTGCTCAATATTTTTAATAGCTTCATCAAAATTCAGATTAGAAGCAGGCAGATAAAGCTTTTCAACAAAATAGTCAGGGATAAATTTATCAAATTTCAAAAGGTTCGTTTCTGAAAATTCTTTTTTTAAAATTTCTATATTCTTATTATAATTTAATTCTCTCATGTTTTTTCCTCTAAAGAACTTACTAATCAAGCAAACCTGTTTCTTTAATATCCTCTAATATCTCATGAGGTGAGCTTACATAGTTTATTATCTCTGTATCTTTCTTTTTTGAAGGATTCTTAGAGATAATAAAAATTTTAATTACACGTTTGGGATACTTTTCTTGAATTTCAGAATAAACTTTTTTATCTATGTGAGAATCATCACCAATTAAGATAAACCTTTTTCCACTGAATGTATTCATAAGCTGTGATAGAGAACTCAGTTTGTGTGCTCTGGGGGTAATGCCTTTATCCACAAACCAGAACCCCAGGTTTCTTAGTAGAATAGGCCCTGTTGGAAGTTCGTTATTTTCGATAAATTCCTTAACAACCTTATAGGTGCCGTTAGGCCTTGCAGAAAGGTAAAAGAAAGGGTTTAAATCGTTATGAAGTGCTATATAAGTATCTTTTAGTTGATTACGAATTCTAAAATATTCAGGGTTATTGGTTAATTGGCCTATAATACCCAGTCCTCGCTTATGGGTAATAGTATTATCAAAATCTGATACGACACAAAACTTTGAATCAGGGTGCAGGGCCAGAAATGGTATAACTATTTTATCTGTATTCAGGCCAAAATCAGTTACAAGAATCAGGTTTTTGTTTTCATTATTTTGTTTTTTATCCAGAGAAACTGAAATATAATTAAGGTTATCAGATCCATAGTTAAGCTTTGTATCATATTCAATAGGTATTTGAACCCAAAAATAACCTTCAGAATCAGGATTAAAGTCAATCTTTTTATTATTAAATTCTGCTATAAGAGCAGGTGAGCTATAATAAGGTTTTCGAGTCCATTTAATACCGTCATAATTGTATACTTTGCCACCAAAATAAATAATGTTTGAGCCTGCATAACCCATATGAGGTTCAATAGATATAAAAGTTTGGTGTCTAGCGAAACCTGAACTGCCAGAAATTAAGAAAATAGTTATTATAAGGGCTATTTTCAGTATATTTATGTTAGACATTTTTGAATCCTCATATAATTTATAAACAAATTGTAACATCAAAAAAAATATTATAAAGAAATCAGTATCGCTATTTAAGGTGATTTAAGGCAATTTTTACTCTATAATACTGGATATCAAATAATCTGAAAGTATATTCAGCTATGTTGTTCTGGCGATAATGTTTGATAATAATGAATCCAGACTTGCTCTATTGAATGCATTTTTATCTCAGCTTAATATTGTCAATATAATAGGCTATAATTTAAACATAAACGTGAAAAACGACAGGTTGAGATTTGCAAATACATAACACAGAACACAATGCAGCTGATGATTTACTTACAAAGCCTGAATTTTTTAAATACAGGCTTGTTACTGAAATGCAAAGAGCAGACCGGCTGAGATCTTCTTTCTGTCTGGCTGTTTTAAATGTCACTACACCTAAAATAAAGTCAATAGCTTATCCTAAAGATATTTTAACGCCTCATATTTCAAAAGCAATTGCTAAAACAATACGTAACATCGATATTGCTTCTAAAGATGAAAGAGGCGATTTTTTAATCCTTTTAACTGAGTCTACAGAAGATATTGCAATAATGGTCATTAAGAGGATACTTGATAAGCTTTCTTTTCTAAGTTCTGAAGAGGTGGAAGTAACTATATCATCAGGCATATCCAATTATCCGGGTGATAGTGATAATTCTGAAGAACTTATTCAGGCAGCTAAATATGCTATGTTTCAATCCCGTCAGAAGGGCAAAAACGCTATAACAACAATATCATCAATAAGAAAGGGCCTCAGCTGGAAGAAAGAAACTAAAGATGTTCTCAATACAACGAAAAAGAAACTAAATTCTATTATTGAATCAACGATAAAGTCTCTATTATCAACTTTTGCGACAAAAGATGCTTATTTAGAGCAGCACTCATTGCAGGTTTCAAAAATTGCTGCTGCTCTTGCAGAAAATGTAGGTATAAAAGAACGACACATTAATGAAATTACTCTTGCGGCTTTACTTCATGACGTAGGCTATCTTGATATACCCGGCAATATACTGCACAAAAAAGGTACACTGACAACTGAAGAATTTGAAATAATCAGGCAACATCCAATTATAGCCGCTGAAAAGATATTAAAACCAATACAATCATTTGAAAAAATTCTGCCTGTCATTATGGATCACCACGAACGCTGGAATGGAACAGGGTATCCGCAGAAAAAAAGCGGCAGGCAAATACATATAGGTGCCCGTATTATATCTATTGCAGACACTTATCATGCATTGATTTCTGATCGTCCATACAGAAAAGCAATTGACGATACCGGAGAGATTATAAAAACATTTCAGGATGGCAGCGGCTCTATCTGGGAAGATCAACTAACAGCAGCTTTTATCGAGCTTCTTACAGATGATAAAATTGCTAAATACCTGATAGACCGCAGAATTTAATACCATTATTTGCCATTTTCATTTATAATGTTGCGGTTAAAAGATTTAAGGTAAGATTATGAATGAGAATAAAAAACCTGATAATACAATGAAATATCTCATTGGATGTGCAATAGTGTCAGTAGCTATAGGGTTTTTAGCAGTTGTGTCTTTTTTTCTGATAGGTATTCTTGCCAGTATAGCTATTCCGTCATTATTGAACGCAACAGATAAAGCAAAAGAAGAAATTGTAAAAGAAAATGTATCTGCTGCTGCCTCAACTTCTCTTACCTATCTTGTGGTAAAGGACTTGCCTGCAAAAGAAGCATCTTTAAAAACTATTGAAGAATTAAACACTAAGTATTCTTTGAATGATAAAACAGCTAAAAGCCCTTTTGACAGTGGTATTATGCCATTTGCTACTCATCCGGGGGCAGGTGTTGTAACCATTATACCAGATGGAAATACTGCAATAATTATTACAGGATACGATAAACATATTGAAGTTCTCGCCAGTAAAACAGTACGCAAATTTGATAATTAAAAATGCCAGAAAGCTTTGATGACATACAAAAAAAATATTATAAAACCGCTGAAATTAAAAGATTTCAATGGCAAACAGAAAATGTTTATATCAAGAAAAAAGAAATTAAGCTTCTTGAAAAGCTGGTTCAGTTCATTAACCCTGAAGACAGCATTTTAGAAGCCGGATGCGGTGAAGCTGCTAATATAATAAATTTAAGGGCATCGGGTATTGTTAACTATATTACTGCTATTGATTTTTCTGAAACTAAAATCAAATTTTGCAATAGCCTGAATATTTCTAATACGAACTTTGTTCAGGCAGATGCTAGAAACCTGCCTTTTGAGGATAATACCTTTGATATAACCTTTGCCAGAGACCTTCTTCACCATGTTAATGAAAACAGAGAAGAAGTAATTAACGAAATGCTCAGGGTAACTAAAGCCTCTGGCCGAGTTATTATACTTGAAGGCAATGGACAAAAACCAACAAACTACATCTTTGCAACAATCTTTCCCCAGGAAAAAGGCATGAAAGATTCTACATATGAAAAATTAACACAACTAATTCATAAATATAACGGTACAATTACTCCTCTTGAATGCTGTAACACCTTTAGATTATTACTTCACTATAATATGGGTATGCCTTATCTGTCTTCTATAAAGTTTATTTGCCATATTCTGGATAAATTTGAAGATATTTGTATTAATTTTCTCCCCCATAAATTCTGGGCTTACTGGTTTATCAATATACAAAAAAACAGGTAAATGGATTGTCATTTATACATATGTATTAATTTAATCACCCAAACAGGCTAGACAGGGGTGATAAATAAATTTCACACTCTAAGGCGATGTTTTTCTTTGTTTTATAGGTTATTATAAGAATATTCACACACAAGAGACATCATAATTAAAATTTCCCCCCAATTAATATTCTCCACAAGCCAGTCATGCCCCATGAGGGGGTTTTTTATTTTGTAAGACACTAGAAACCGGATCTTTTCCGGTTTTTTTTGAGCATCGCAGGAATTTTAAGCAGATTATTTTTACTATCAACACTTTTTCATTTTTTTTCATGAAAATATACTTAAAAAACTAGGTATAATAATGCTCTTGACTTTATATGCAATAATAATTTTTCTAGATTTTTTCAGATGTATAAAACCTGTCATGATATCTGTTTTGGATTAGAAAATTTTACAGGAAGTTAAATTAAAGAAACTGGCAAAAATTATTAAACAGGGTTCTCAGAAAAAATTTAACCGGACAGTAATGATAAAATATAAAGAGTCTTCTTGCAGGTTAATGTTCAACTCCCTGTAGCTGATTTTCTTCTTTATCAGAGAGATTGAGGTTATAAAAATCTTTACTATCCAGCAATTTTATGGTCAGGTCATGAACATAATCGACTTTTACTTTAATATCAGTAGAAATACAATCAAGAACATGGCCTCCTGCTTTTCTATCATCAGTTATAAAATGAAAATGATAATCTGAAACATTTATATCTTTAGCATATTCAGGAAACCAGAACCCGACAATAGTTCCTTTAACATCATATAATTCAAATATTGTTTGTTCTTTAACCACTTCTAAAAGAGGAGGATAAGGTTTTTGCTGTGTAGGAACACTTCTTGTTTTAAGGTATTCAAACTTTCCATCAATTCGAAATGCATAGAATATATTTTTTGTCGGCAAATTATTATCCAGTATTTCTTTTATTTCAGAGAGTTTGCAGGTTTTCTTAATTTGAAATTCACTGTCAGTATTAAAAAACTTTACAACGGCAAATGGTGTTTTTAAATCATCAGGCACTAGATAAGCTTTTCCATCTGTTTTTATTTGGAAAAATTGACCATCCAGGCCAAGCATTTCTCCATCAACATTATTAAAGGTGCCCAGGCCAAAATCACCATGTTCTTTTAATTTGCCAAAAGTAATATTACCTTCATATAATCCTTCCATCAAAGCATCAATAGTAGATACCTGATATATTTTATCATTATTATCTTCTGCATATAAAGGACAGGCTAATAATAACAATACAAATGCACTAATAATAGATCGTTTAAGCATAATAACCTCATCAATTTTTATTAACTTAATAATTATAAACTAAAAAAATCCCCAGTCGGGGTATATTACTGAGGATAGAGAGAGGCTAAAAAAAACAGTAAATACTTAACGACCTTTCAAATAGTCAATAAGAGGCATATTACTTCTTTCACCGTTGGTTTTAACATTGGTCAGAAAATAATTAAAGTCATTATTTGCGCCACCTTTTGAACGTGGAAAAATATGTTCACTAGAGACCTGTAACGCTCTGTTTTTACTGGTTCTTTTCATAGGTGTACCGTCATAAGCACAACCAGATTCAAGCAATTCTGGGATATCTTTCAGCTCTGATTTGTATCCAGTGAAACTAATTGTAGAGGCTTGTAGTTTCTGTTCTAGCTGTAATTCTTTTATAGCCTGGATTGTTGCATCTCTTGCAGGCGTTTTCTTCATATCACTGAGATATTTTACATAGTCGTCAGATATCCAGTAAGGATCAGCAAGAGCAATTAACCCCCAGAATTCTTTTGCCGCATCTTTCATCTGACTTTCAGGTACTTTTTTCGATTTAGCACCATTAATTATATTTTCAAGAGCATTAGGAAACCAGTGATGCCCTGAAGGCGTTATAAAACCAACCATTTCTTCTTTTAAATATCTAGATAATGAAGTTAACCTTAAAGTTGCTTTTTCAACATCATATATAGTATTGTCTATAGAAAGCTTTTTAGCCAGGTCAGGTGCAGGAGTGGCTTTTAATTGTGCATCAAACATATTTCGGTATTCACCAGGTGCAAGTCCATAAGGCCCCTCAGGCAGTGTTATACGGGGTGGTCTCCTGCGATTCTTTTTTTTGCCGGTAAAGTCAAGTATCTTTGAAAGCAGATCATTACTTTCAGCTTTTAATGTTTTACCATTAAAACTGTCAGCTTGCGGTACTACCTTTAGCTGTATGTTTGAATGTTTTCTCTGTTGCGTTTTGCTATTCTGATCCCCACAAAATGTTGAAATAGAGATACTATTTAGTCTCATTCTTCCCCCCGGAGTATTCAAAAAGAGGTTAAATAAACATTAAATTACTGAAAACTGAATTACTAAAAGATAAATAACTAATGATAACCTTAAAAAGACTCTAACCTTAATTGAGGAGTTAATTCAGATTCCCCTTTTTTAAATACTATTATTATTTCCCCCAAATTTCATTTCACAATATATCACACAAATAACATTTTGTGTAGAGGTCAAATTAAGTGTCATTTCTACAATTCAGCCTAAAATTACTATATGAGTAACTTTTAATTCTTAAAAAATTTATATTCTTTGATACAGCAAAACATTTTCGTATTAAAACTATTTAACCAGCTTAAATAAAAGCTTTTCAAAAAATTTGAATTTAACCTTAATTTTGTTTAAATTATAATTAAAAAAAATATAAGAGGTGATTTATGGACTTTTTAGAAACAGTAACAAATAGACAATCAATCAGGAAATATAGCAACTATATTCCGCCTGTTGAAGATATCAAACATGTAATTGATTGTGCGAGAATGGCACCAAGTTCACACAATAAGCAAATGTGGCATTTTGTAGCAATTTACAACAAAAATATAATTGATAAACTCTGTAAAGCTGTTGAAAATAAATATGAAGAGTTTAAAAAACTTCCAGAAGCTGCTGATTTGTCAAAGAAACTGGAATTTAGCAAGAAATTTTCTACCTTCTTCAATCAAGCACCCGTTGTAATAGCTGTATTTATGAAACCTACATCTAATACTGTACAGCAAATTCTTGAAACAAGAAACACCTCCCGGGAACTAATTATGAGATACCGTCCCGGGCCAGATTTTCAAAGTCTCGGTGCTGCAATAGAAAATCTATTACTTGCTGCTACAGATAAAGGATACGGCGCTTGCTGGTGTACTGCACCTATCGTCGCATATGAAGAAATGGAAAAAATTATTGATTTTGACCCGGAATATAGCCTGGTAGCCCTTTTGCCTTTTGGCAAACCTGATACAACAATTATTCATAAACAGGCACAAAAGAAAACACTTGAAGAGATTCTAACAATAATAGAATAACAAAATAATGACCAGAAAAATCAATCATAAAAACCCTTTAAAAAGTGCTCATGCCAGACCTGATGCTGAAAAGGATCTTGGTAATAACGTGACTCTGAAAGCCCGCTTCTGGCTTGAAAAAGATGGAAAAACATTTCTGGCATCAGGGAGAGTGGAATTACTAAAGCTGATTGTCAAAGAAGGTTCTATTCTAAGCGCAGCAGAAAAAATGGGTATATCATACCATCATGCCTGGAATTTGCTGGATAAAATGAACCTCCTTACCCCTGAAGATCTCGTTGTAAAAATTTCAGGAGGCAAAGGAGGAGGGGGAAGTACCCTTACACCTGAAGGACAGAAATTAATAGAAAAATTTATCTCATTACAACAGGAATTTCAAGAACTAATAGAACAAATAACATTTTCATTCAACAACTCAGATGATTTATAAATCTGCTTTTCAACTCTTAAGATTCCAGCGGGGTTTATGTTAAACTTCTTTTTAATATCTTCAATGAATTTCTCTCTTACGACAAGAATTATTGTATTTATATCAGATTCAAGTAAATCTATTAATGCCTGATAATATCCTGATTCTTGAATTTCCATCCTGCCGACTTCGTCAATAAACACAACATAACTGTTTTTTACAGTTTCTAGTTTTAAAGCATTTCGAGCAAAATTCATACCGCTTCTATAAAAATAATACGGACCAAAATATTCTCCGAAAACCTCTTTCAGGTCTTCTATATTTTTGGATGTTGCTAACCTTGTCTTTTCAACAGTAGCTAAATCTAAAACATCAAATGCTATACGTTTTCCTTCTTTCATATAACCAGGAGCTAGAATACCTGCTATTTTTATACCTTTCTTTTTGATCTTTCGTGCAATCTTAAATGCATAAGTCGTTTTTCCTGAATGCACATCTCCGGTAATAATGTAAACCTTTGGCCGGATTTGTTTTTCAAGTTTAACAGCAAGCTCTTCAGCAATATTAACAAAGGTTTCAAAAATATTTACCAGTGTTTTAAAAGGATTTTGAAGATTATTGCCTATATTTTTATATTCTTTTGTTAATTTATTACAAATTTCCGGCAATATTGTAACAGCTATTTTAATAGTATTTACCAGCTCTTCAGGTAAATATCTTTCAATTTTCAGGTAATATTTATTGCTTGGCATATCCTGTAATATGAAAACTATTAAAAATATTATTAATACACCTCGTGACACCAGCAAGGTATTGTTAAAAAGGTTATTTATAGTAAAATCAAACATCACAGGTACTGAAAGAACTATAGCTAGAAAAACAAGAAAACCCCAATTAAGCACCAGCCTTGCAAATTTCCTGTTAGTAATAAGTATAAAGCTTATTACAGCAAGAGCCATTAAGGTTCCTGTAATGTTATTTATAAAAAACAGGGATATTATAAATAAAAAAAGCAGTGTTTTTTTATGCTTAAGCAGGTTTTTCATTAATTTTACCTCTTTGAATCAAGCAGCTTGATAGTTTCCAGGCAATCATGCCAGACATAGTACCCAGTACAAAGTGCATTATAAGGATAAAAACAAACAGGACATAGACTTTAAGGTCTTTTAAGCCAATATTAATAAGAAATTCCTGATAAATATTAAATATTTTATGAGTATAGATAATAACCTGATTTAACAGAAACTGCAAGAATGGCCAGCTACACATAGCACCTGCTGCAAGAGCATAACTGACAAAATTAATATTTAAGATTACTATTACACTCTGTGCAAGAAGAGCAGAACCTACTATACCCATTATTGGGCCCAGCTTAATTGTTGTAAAAGATAACATCTTTAAAGTTGCAGCTATTAAGGCTACATAAATTATAGTTCTCTTCTTTCCAGTAAGTCTCAAACAGGTTAAGGCAATAATTGCTCCAATAAATGTTAGTATAAAACCTGTAAAAGGTATTCTAAAATTATGAAGAAGCATGCCCAGTGTAATTTCAGACCCTCCCCAGAGGGCACCAAATGTAGCAATATAGGCTTTTTCTTTTATTGTAAGCTTTTCAAACTTCACTTATACGTTTAGTCCTTTAAAATTATCATTCTAAACATTTATATTCTGTTTCAGGCTTAATTCAAAAGTTTCTCCTGACAGTAATATAATTTTTATGAAGGTATCACAGGTATGAGTATTTACCTGACTAATTTTTTCATCACCAGGTGTAAACTTGCCATAGTAATATAGTGCATCAAGAGCATTGCCAGTGAGATTTGTTTCTATAGATTGCACATTTTCTCTATCAGGCAGATAGCCTGTCTTTCTTACAAACTGTATAAGGTAGTTAATACCTGTATCGAAGCTATCATCAATATTAAAAACAAAGTTTTTCAGTCCGCCTGCAAAATATTCATAAAGTCTTTCATCGCTGGCTTTAGAGAAGTCTATCTTTTTATTAAGGCTAAATGTATTATAAACACAGTCAGTTCCATAGGAATATGGCTTGATATCTATAACAGGAGTACCATTTACAGCATCAAGCTTATTTACATAAACTATATTTTCCTGTATTTTAAGCAATTTTGCAACCGTTATAGAAACAGGGTTGGGCCGATCAGGAGATCTTGTTGCCATCACACCTTTTTCATAAGAGCCTGACAGGCCAAATTTCCTTGGATATACTTTTAAGACATCTCTTTTAGCCCTGTGGAAAAAACACATAATTATTAAATGGGAATTTTCATCAAGGTGTTCTAGGCACTGTATATATTCATCATTAATTATGATAGATGATTCAACACCCAGCGCAACCATCTCTTTTCTATTTTCAATATTATTTGAGATATACCCGACTGGTTTTAAGCTGTATTCTTGCATTTAGATCACCATCTTTAGCCCCATTATAACACTGATACCCGGCATCGGAAAATTAGCCTCTGTCTGGTAGTTTTTATCTAGCATATTTACTATACTAACAAAAACATTATAATGTTCTTTAATTTTTTTATTCAAGCTGAAATTTATCAGAGGATAACCACCAAGTTTGTTCCAGCTAAGATCCTGTTGATCCTGGTATAAAACTGTACTGACATAACTAAAATTCAGATCTGCTGTGATATCAGCAGGAAGATATGCACGTAACCCTGTGAAAAACTTGTGCTTTGGTATATACTCCAGATAGTTATTCAGACGGCCATTTGAGCGATTTGCAGCATGCAAAAATGAATAGGCAGCGTAAAAATCAAGCTTATTTTTTAAAATGTGTGTATCAAGACTAACATCAATGCCCTGTTGAGTTGCTTTTGAGACGTTTTGCATCTGAAAAACTCTTGGTCTAACAGGAACATCAACAATCAAGTTCTTTAAATTGCTCCTGAATATGCTTACATTAAACTCTGAAATATCTCTAAATTTGTTAGTATAGCCAGCTTCATAACTTAATGCAATTTCCTGCTCAAGATCTGGGTTTGGTATGTTTCGGCCAATGAAACCAGAATATAGCTCTTTCAAAGTGGGAAATCTGGTTTTTCTGCCAATATTAAAATATATTTTGTTGCTATCAGTAATCATATAAGATATTCCCCCCTGAGCGCTAACTGACCATATTTTATCTCTAAGGATATTGCCATCATTATAAATGGGTTTATGTCTATCAGCTGCTACACTGGCTTGAAATGTAAGCTTTTCAGTAGGATATAACTCTATAACACCACCTAACGAAGTGGTTGATGCTTTATATATCTGTTTTATTTGATCTCTATCAGGTATCTCTTTGTGTACATCTCTTTTATAAAGATATATGGGCTTAAATTTAACATATCGACCTATATTAACCTCTGGTATCAGGTTAAAACCTATGCTATGATCGTCGTAGGTGCTATGAAAAGCATACCTCATAAGCTGAGTTGTAAAGCTATTGTCATCATAGGAATCTAGCACATTGAAATATTTGTCATAATAAAAGTTTCCGTTAACAGAGAAGTTGTTATTAATTACAGGTTGTTTTAAAGAAACGGCAAGTGTATTTTTTCTCCATTTAGTGAAGCGCCAGTTACGGGGTCTTTGTATTCCAACTTCAGGCGGAACGTTCCAGGGGGCGTTTAAGTATGAATAATTAATTCTGAAGTCTTGATCTTTGCTGGTGCTATAACCTGCCATTCCTCCCAGGCCAAGTGTATGAAATGCACTATTATCTCTTATACCTCCATTTTCATTAGGGTCTGGCTTAAAGCCGTGTGCCATATTAAAACCGTGACTTTTAGAGAAGGAATGATTCAGTGTAAAATAAAAGTTATTTTTGCTCAGGCCAAGATAAAGGTCTTCACCCAGAGTATTCACGTAGTTATTGTTAAATCGGGCTTTTAATTCAAAAGGTTTTTCAGGTTTTTTCTGGATAATATTTATAACACCACCCATTGAATTAGGCCCATATTGCACTGAAGGTGCGCTTTTTATTATCTGTATTTCACTTATATTACCGGCAGGTATTCTATCAAGGCTGATAACTCCATCAAAGGGTATATAAATAGGAACTCCATCAAGCAAAACCGGTATTTGCCTCTGGCTAAAGCCTCTCATCTTAAATACAGATTCTCCTCTGCTTCCGTAAGTCGGGTTTATGGAAGTATTATCTCTTATAACATCAGTAAGGTTTTTATTCTGGAACTTATCAAACTTCTCACTTTCAATTATTTCTGTATTTTCAATATTTTTAGGTATTCTTTGTATTATATCCACTTTGCCTGTTTGAATAGTTGTGGCTGATGAATTTTCAACCTGTTGTAATTCTTCAATAGTAGGCTCATTCTCTTCAGCAAAAGAAGTCATTTGTGGGCACAAAAGCCCGAACAAGACAACAAATAGCAATAATTTTTTCATTAATTATGTCTCCAGGAAGCGTTATATTTTTATTTATATAACGCCGGGACTGCTTATGTCAAATTAATTTTTTGTTATGTTAATAAAAAGATAACGGTTCTAATTTACTTTAGCCTGAAGCTTTTTCATAAAGTTCATCGCTCATATCAAAATTAGCATAAACATTTTGAACATCATCATGACTTTCTATAGCGTCCAGCAGTCTTAGAAGATATTTAGCAGTGTCAAAATCTGTTACTTCGATGTTGTTTTGCGGAATACGTTCAATGTTTGAAGATTGAATTTCAATATTTTTATCTTCAATAGCTTCTGAAACAGCTTGAATGTTATCGGGAGAAGTTGTAATTTTGAAATTTACTGAATCTTCGTCATATTCAAAATCTTCTGCACCGGCATTCAGTGATAATTCAAACAATTCTTCTTCCTGTGCTTTCTCTTTATCAACAATTATGATGCCTTTCGTATCAAACATCCATGAAACACAACCCGTTTCGCCAAGGTTACCATTATTTTTATTGAAATAGCTTCTAATATCGCCTACAGTGCGGTTTCTATTGTCTGTAAGAGTTTCGATAATAATTGCAATACCCCCCGGACCGTAGCCTTCATAGTCAATTCTTTCAAGAGAATCACTATCGCCTGAACCTGAAGCTTTTTCAATGGCCCTTTTGATATTATCGTTTGGCAGGCCGGCAGATTTTGCAGCTGTAATAGCAGTTTTTAATTTAAAGTTGGCCTCAGGGTCAGGCCCGCCTTGTTTTACGGCAACCATAATTGCTCTTGAATACTTTGTAAAAGCAGCACCTTTTTGTGCATCTGTTTTTGCCTTTTTATGTTTAATATTTGCCCATTTTGAATGTCCTGCCATGTTAATTCTCCTTTTATATGGAATTTATAATTATCTGCTTGTTTCTCCTGCAAGTCTTTGCATAGCTTCATCTGTTCTAGCTTGAAGTGCAAGCACCTTTTGAGTCAACAGATCAACTTCTGATGGCCTGAAACCTGCACCTCGAGTTATTTCATCAACTGAAATCGAGTCCCATTTAGAATACATCTGGTCTACAAAAGAATAAAACTTTTCGTTTAAGGAAAGTATATCATTTTGACCCTGTATAAGCTCGTCATTCATGATAACTCCTTCTCCTTTATCTCCAAAAATACCTACATCAATAAAATGTAACTGCTTATGATGAAAGTTAGCTTCTGTCCACAGTCTATTAAGAAACAGTTGATTGACACTACTGAATTTTGGAGGTGGTTTTAGCGTTTCAAGAGCATTGTTATACAAAGCTCTAAGCTTTGCAAGATATTCAGATTCTGCTTTTTTCAGTATAGTTTTACCTACAACATCATTACTAACGATTACAAATCCGTTAGGGCTGAAGTTCAGTACTTTTTCAACGAAATCCATATTATCCTGTATATGTATACTTTCAAGGTATAGCAGCCTTATAAGATATTCTCTATCTTCTTTTGTTGGTATATATCTAGGTCTTGGAAGATTGAACTTATCAAGTTCGTCGAGTTCCTTATATATTTCATATGCCTTCTTATAAGCATCAACACTAGATTGATTTATAGAGTATGAGACTACAAAATTAAAAGCTGCTGTTACCTTATCACCTTCATATTCATTGAGAAGTCCCAGCACATAGTAGGCATCGGCATAGTTGGTATCCAGATCGACAGCTCTTTCAATGTAATTGCGTGCATCAATATAATTAGCCTGATCAAGGTATATTTTACCCAGTTCTTTGTAGGCTCTGGCATCATAGGGGTCGAGGGATATTGCTTTTTTAAAGTGAGGTATAGCTTCAGCCTGCTGGCCATCATAAAAATATGCTAGCCCCAGCATATAAGAACCTTCAGCATTTGTTGCTTTTGAAAAGGTATTAATTGCTTTTTTGTAGTCTTCTAAATCCATATATACTTTGCCAAGTTCAATATGGTACTGGTTATTATTTCTGTCTAAGGATATAGCTCTTGAAATATAGTTAATAGCTTCTTTATAATCCAGTCTTCTTTTGCTGATAATGCCTAGGTATAAAAGTGCTTCTTTCTGCGCTGAGCTTGATCTGATAGCTTTTTTCAGTTCATCTTCTGCATCTCTAGTATTGCCCAGAAAAAAATATGCTTTACCCAGCCCTGTATGAGCGCTTGCTATATTTTTATTTATGCTTAAAGCTTTTATAAAAGCTTCTTTCGCCTGTTCAAACTGATCATTTTCAAGAGCGGCTTCACCCAGCATTATGTATGCAGATGTATTATTTTTGTTCTGTTCAATCAGCTTTTCGGCTTTCACTCTTGCTAGATTAAATTTTATATTATCAAGAAAGCTTTTATCAGTGCTTCCATAGTTAATTATTTTCTGGTATGCATCAATAGCATTATCTTTTTGGCCCAATTTTTCGTATATACCAGCTATGCCTGCATTATATTGAACATTTCTAGGATTAACATTTAGAGCTCTTTTGTAATAGCCCAGTGCATCATTGTATTTTCTCTGTTTTTCATTAACAACAGCCATATTATAAAGGGCACTATCAAATTTAGGAGCGGCATCTATAGCTTTTTCAAACATCAATATAGCAGCAGGATAGTTAGAAGCAAAGTTTGCAAAGCTAAACCCTGTTACATTATATTTTTCAGCCACTTCATTATAATTTCCGGAAGGGAATTTTTCTGACAGGTAAGCTTTTGCTTTACGTGACCATAGCTCATCTCCTATCTGTATTGACTTTTCAAATTGTTGTTCAGCTAAATCAAACATCATTATACCTGCCAGACGAATGCCCAGATCATAAAACTTCTTGGCATCTGCAGGTGGAATTAACTTTGAAGCGTTTTTAAAGTATTGGATAGATTTATCAATATCTCCTCTGGCATAATTGGCCATTCCCTTGGTAAAATTACCTTCATAAGTTTCTAAAACAGGAGATACATTGGGCAGGCCGCTGAGATTAAAACTGTCAATATATTTGTTATCCCCCTTAAATTTATCTAGGTTGACGCTTTTCAGTGGAATATTTGCGCTATCAATATCCTGTGAGATAATTTCTGAGAGGTCATATTTTTGCGTTTTTCCTAAATTAGCGTCGCTTTCAATGTCATAAAAACCGGAAGTATCTGATACAAAAGTAATAATATCCAGTTCAAGGTTTCCAATGAGGCTTAAGGCAGCAGTAGAGATTTTTGCTTCTTCTTCAGGGTTATTTAATGTGGTTTTAGTAATAGTAATATGTGTTGCATCGGCTACATTTTTGCCGGGAAGGGCAGAGTCAAGCTGGATCCACTTGCCGACATAGACTTCATTCCACATATGATACATAAACATACCTTTATCGCTGCCGGCCACTGGAACATACACCAATCCGACCACAATTTGAGAAGGTATTCCTACAGCTCTGCAAAGAGAAGCCAGCAATATTGCATGTTCAGTACAATCTCCTCTCATATCTTCTATGACTTCACTGGCGGTTGCCAGCCCCACATCGAATGTCTTATCTTTTATATTACTGCTAACCCACTTTTCAAGCTCTTTAGCAGCCAGATAAGCATTCTTTTGCCTTCCTATTATTTGTTTCGCTTTGATTGCTATCTCAGGATGCCCTGGTTGTATATAGTTATTGCCTTTCAGATAAGGTATAAACTTATCATCTGTGAAAGGTATCGTATAAAGCAAGTAATCTGGCAGATAAGCTTCAACTCTCAGTAAAAGCTCGTTGCCAGAGTCTCTTATGACTTTTTGCCTTTCGTCCTGAGGGAAAATGCCTGATATGGATCCTTCTTTGAGGGCTACTTTGTACAATACCTGACGCATTTCTCGAGGATCAGGTATTGCTTTATCAATAATAATTGCATAATCTTCGATAAGATCAATCTTTTTGCCTGTTTCTTCTTTTTTCGCCCTATCTTCATCTGTCAGATAGGTAGATGAATTAAGTATACTGGATGATGTCTTATAGCTGATACCGTTATCGTCACGCCATTCATAGTTTGTTGCAGATGGAAATGCATCTATATTGACCTTATACTTGTTTAATGTGAAGCTATTACCCATTACATCTGTGGGCAGGGTATCGACATAGTCAACATCTACATAGACTACTTTTGCGCCGAGAGAAGGTATGATTGTACGGTATGCAAAAGATTTTCTGGCTTTTGATCTAAATGTATAGTCAATCCCATAAGGTAAAAGTAGGCTGCCTTCCAGGGGTATAGTTGTTTTTGTTACATTTCCATAATTAGTGGAGGTTATTTCTATTGAATCTTCATTGAATATACCTTCAATCTTTGAATCATTGGCTGCTGCGCCTTTACTTATCGATTCAAACTTCAGAGGTTTTCTATTAGGAGATTCAAAATAAGTTATTTTTTCAACGATATTCATTGTAGAGCCAGCCCTTTTAAAAGATACTCTGGCTTCTCTTGTTGTTATTATAGCAGGCTGTCCATTTAAACTGCCTCTTTTTCTTGTTTCATAAGTATAACCAACTTTAAGATTCTTTACATATTCAGAAAACCAGCGGGTATAAGAATCAATATTATCTGTATTAAGGTTATCCTGTGCTAATACAGGAAAATTTACAGTACTGCCAAAGGCAAGAATAGTTATAATTACTAATAAAAACTTGATCCATTTCATCAAAATATTTACCCTCTAAAAATTATTTCAACAGTTATTATACTGATCCTTGAAAGTAATGTATAGATTCCAGATTATAGAGGCCGGGTGTTTTTGCCCGCTGTGGGGGCAAAAACACCCTACTGAATTCCATCAGCATATATTAATTATTTACATGGAATGGTATATATCACTGG
>CAZFBA010000056.1:0-18855 GCA_964517135.1 uncultured Gammaproteobacteria bacterium | reverse complement strand
GGCGGGATTTGGGTTTTGAAAATCGAAAAATTTTTAAGTTATGCACTGATCTTTAAAATGTAATACGAAGTTTTCATCAAAAGACAACTGATTTTAGAGATAGTGGGTCAGGTTAAATAATCTGATTGGCTTCAGTATAGATAGTTAAATTTTAATGTTTTTTTTATGTTAATTAAAAAATAATTATCTTTTAATCAATGTGTAAAGAGTGAACTTATAATTAAATTAAAGCTTAAATTAAATAGCATAAATTTTTTAGATTATCAGTAACCCATCATAGTTAAAATTAGTAATATTAAGATTAAACAATTTATCAAGATGAAAGGAGATGATTCAAGTGTCATTAGTGAGATTTACGCCATTTGAAACACTAGATACTTTTAGAGATCAGCTTTTAAAAACCTATGAGTCTGAAGATGTCTGCTATTCAAGTGGTAATTGGTATTTGCCTGTTGAAATTATTGAAGATGATTCAAACTTTCAAATAAGAAGTATTGCTGCAGGCATGAACCCTGAAGATATCACTCTTGAATATGAAAACGGCATCTTAACAATTGCCTGTGAGCTAACCAGAAAAGAACTTGAAGAAAATGAAAAAATTCATATGTCTGATTTCTGCTATGGTAAGTTTAAACGGTCTGTTAAAGTAGGTCAAAATGTAGATTCTGAGAATATAACTGCAAGTTACAATCAGGGTATTCTAAACATAACAATACCCAAAGCTTCAACAGCACTTAAAAAGACAATTGCCATAAACTGTTCAGAAAATTCTCAATAATTATTATTATGATTTTTTCAGCTGGTCTCATAGAGGCCAGTTTTTTATGCTATTAAATCTATTCCTTTAGAGGCAAAGGCCTGCATATCCTGAGCGGAAATGCTGCTGACATCGTTATCACCAAGAGTTGCGATTTTATTATATACATTCAATAAGAAGTTAATAGTTGAAGCTTCAGGTTCTGCCATAGAAGCTGCTTGATCAGAAAGTACCTGTAAATCATGATATGTTAACTTATTATCTTTTGTCAGTGGCATAAGCCTCTGATTAACTACATTTACAACCATTTGCTGGTATAGAGGGTTAATCATTAAAACATTCCTTTTACTTCTTTAAAGTATAAAAGATGATCCATAAAAAAAATTGCCCCTGGTCAGAGAAATATATTTTTATGTAAAACACCTGTATTTAGGCAGATTTGACTGATTGAATCTATGTTAAAATCTTTTTTAAGTGCTTTCCGGTTTCAATTTCTTGAATATAGTCCATTTTATTGAATTATGTAAGAATACCGAAAAGAAATTTTCTCAAATTTTTTTCATTATGATTAACCTTGCTTAATAATCAAATGAAAATTATAATGAAAAAGAAGACTAAAAAAGAAAAGAATATATAATGCCCAGACAAAAAAAAGACCGTATATGCGGTCTAAAGCTTGAAGAAACAATATTTAAACCCCGTGGAATAGAAATGGGGGCACTTGAACAGGTTAATCTGGAACTTGATGAACTTGAAGCTATTTATTTATGTGATTTTTTAGATCACGATCAATCTTATGCAGCCGAACTTATAGGTGTTTCAAGAGGTACTTTACAAAGATTGCTTTATTCAGGAAGAAAAAAGCTTGTAGATTTCATTATAAATAGCAAGGTACTTACTATAACTTCCGGTGATCATATTGTGCCGCCTGAACCCCGGGAAGATTTCAGAAGAGGACGACACAGACATCACCGACATCGAAGAATGTTTTAGTTATACATACCCTCAAGCACTTTGATAATTTCTTCATCAGAGATGTCGTTGTATATTTCTACTTTACCCATTGATTTTACAGGCAGTATAAACCGAACTTTCTTTTTTTGAACTTTTTTATCCAGTTTCATTGCTGCAATAATCCTATCAATAGATATTTCTTCAGGTATATATACTGGTAAATCAAAATGTTTTATAAGATTTTCAGCTTTTTCTGCAAGGTTATAATCAATAAGACTTTTATTTTTTGAAAGTCTAATTGCTGCAATCATACCAATAGAAACAGCTTCACCGTGAGACAATAGATTATAATCTCCGCAGACTTCAAGAGCGTGCCCTGTTGTATGCCCTAGATTAAGAATAGCTCTTAGCCCTGCTTCTTTCTCATCTTGCTCTACAACGGCTGCTTTGAGTTCGCAGCAATATGAAATCATTTCTCTGATAACTTTTGAATCCAGTTTATAGATTAAATCTTTGTTATCATATAGAAAATCAAAGAAGTTAAGTGATTTTTCTTTGTAATTGCAGCTTTCCTGTATAAATGCATACTTAAGTACTTCAGCCAGACCATTTTTAAGGTTTCTTTTATCGAGTGTATTTAGAGTAGATACATCAATGATGACGCTTTTAGGTTGATAAAAGGCTCCTATAAGGTTTTTTCCACGTGGATGATTTATACCTGTCTTTCCACCAATGGAAGAGTCTACTTGTGCAAGTAGTGTTGTGGCAATTTGAACCAGGTTTATGCCTCTTAAATAGCTGGAAGCTGCATAACCTGCCATATCACCGATGACACCACCCCCGAGGGCAGCAATAGCATCTGATCTTTCAAGGTTAAAATCTATAGCCTTGTCAAGTATAACCTTAAACCATCCAAAATTCTTATAATCTTCTCCATCAGGAATTACAGTGGTTTTTATATCAAACCCTTCTTTTTTTAGAGCCTCTATGACTGTTTTACCATAGATAGGAAACACCGTATCATTAGATACCAGAAGTATTTTAGAAGATGATATATGGTTTTTAACAAGATTTCCTGCATTTTTTAAGATATTTGTGCCAATATAAATTGGATACGATAGGCTATCTCTGGCTTTCAGATTAATTTTTAACTCTGTCAATTCAGCATTATTCATACATTGCCTCCACTAAAGCAAGCTATAATATCACTAACTACTTCACCTGGTGTTTTATTTGCAGTGTCTACTTTTATATCTGCTTTAAGATAATAAGGTTCTCTTTTTTCTAGAAGCTCATGAAGCTTTTGTTTCGGGTTTTCTGTATGTAACATAGGACGATTGTCTATTTCATTTAATAATCTTTCATACAATACAGTGACTGGCGCATAGAGATATACCACAAAGCAGCTTGATTTGAGGGTCTTAAGGTTGTCAGGGTTCTGCGGAGCACCGCCTCCTGTTGATATTACCTGATTGCTATTCTTGGAAAAGTCTTTGATTGTCTGTGTTTCAATTTGCCTGAAATAGTTCTCACCTCTGATTTTGAAGATTTCTGAAATTTTCATTTTTTCTTTCAGCTCAATCAGGTCATCAATATCAATAAAATTATAGCCCAGGTTTTTAGCTAATAGCTTTCCAACAGAGGTTTTGCCTGCACCCATTAAGCCTATAAGTGCTATATTCTTATTATATGTCATTTTTACCTCTTCTGATAACTTGTCTTGTAAGTATTAAAATTACTTTTAATTTCTTCAAGAGAGTCACCACCAAATTTATCTAAAAAGACATTAGCCAGAATATATGCCAGCATAGATTCACAAACAATACCCGCAGATGGAACAGCACACACGTCAGATCTTTCATAGTGTGCAACATGCTCAATGCCTGAAAACACATTCACCGAGCGTAATGGTTTTTTTAATGTTGGAATAGGTTTCATAGCAGCTGTAACGATAAGAGGCATGCCATTGGTCATTCCACCTTCTATGCCACCCGCATTGTTTGTATATCTGGTATATTCTCCATCTGTATTTTTAGGAAAAATTTCATCATGAACTTTTGAGCCGGGTATACCTGAAACTCTGGCTCCCAGGCCAATTTCTACTGATTTTATAGCAGGTACACTCATAATAGCCTGAGCAATAAGGCCATCCAGTCGCTTATCCCAGTTGACATATGAGCCAAGCCCCACGGGCAACCCCGTAGCTATTATTTGTATAGTGCCTCCCAGGGTATCTCCGGTTTCTTTTGCATTGTCAATTTCTTTTTTGATAAGTGCTTCGATATCAGTATCTATGCATCTTACTTCTGATTCTTCAGCTATTTTTCTGGCTGATTCAAGATTTTCGGGGTATAAAAAATTTTCAAAGCCTGCGTTTCCGATACGTATGATGTGGCTAAAGATGTGTATATTAAATTCTTCAAGCAATTTACGGCACAGAGAGGCAGCAGCGACTCTGGATGCAGTTTCTCTTGCGCTAGATCTTTCAAGAACGTTCCTTACGTCTAGATGGTTATATTTGAGCATTCCTGAAAGGTCTGCGTGGCCAGGCCTGACGTATTCAATTTTCTTTTCCTGCATTTTTTGCAGGTTTTCATGGTCATTCATATCAACCTGAGCAGGCTCCATAACAGTTTTCCAGTTTTGCCAGTCTTTGTTTTCGATATTTAAGGCTACAGGTGACCCTATTGTAACTCCGTGTCTTATGCCTGCGATAATTTCAACCTGATCTGCTTCGATTTGCATTCGGCCACCACGGCCATAGCCTTTTTTTCTGCGTTGAAGCTGGTTATCTATGTAGGTTTTAGAAATTTCAAGGCCGGCAGGTATGCCTTCAAGTATAGAGCATAAGGCTTTGCCGTGAGATTCTCCTGCTGTTAATATTCTTATTTTCATTATAATTATTCTCTTTAACTATACTTCCGGGTTATTATATCAGATATTTTATAATTATAGAAAAAGATGAACTACTAAAAACCTAGCAATAAAAGTCTTTCACGAGTATTTCTGCTTTTTTGACCATTGTTTCTACAGCTATAGCAAGGTTATAACCTTTCATGGTGCATCCTGCGGCAAACTTATGGCCGCCGCCGTCAAAAAATTCTGCTAGAGGGGTTATTTCAATTTTTTTGCTTCTGAAGCTTACTTTAATATTTCCGTCTTTTGTTTCTTTAAACAGCATAGCTATATCAACAGTATTAATTTGTCTTAGCACTTCTACCAGGCCTTCCAGATATTCATCTCTTGCATTAAGTCTTTCTATCAGGTCTCTTGAGGCAATAGTCCATGCTATTTTGCCGTCAGGGGATAATTTTGTCAGGTTAAGGCATTGTGCATGGAGCTGAAACAGTTCCGGTGGTTTGTTTTCATAGCATTGTTGATATATATACTGGGGGTTTGCTCCTGCTTCAATGAGGGTTGCGCATATACCCATGGCTTTGCCGGTAGTATTTCCGTATTTAAACCCACCGGTATCAGTTAATATTGCAGTATAGAGGTTTGTTGCAATATTTGCATCCGGCAAAATGTTTATGAATTGCATAAACTGATAAATAATTTCTCCTGTTGCAGCGGCTTCAGGGTCTATTATGTTAATGTCGCCATATCCGGGGTTAGAGCCGTGATGATCAATATTAATAGTTATTTCAGCCCTTCCAAATATGTTTTCTGCTGCTGCTAGCCTGTCTTTAGCTCCGCAATCTAAAACGATAGCCATATCGGGACGGTATCCGGTCAGGTCATAATTCTTATCGATACTTATTAAAGTTTTTTCATCCGGTAAAAACTTATACATGCGGGGTATAGAGCCAACGACAAATGCATCTACTTTTAAATTAGTGTTATATTTTTCTAAAATTTCTTTTAAGCCAAGAACTGAGCCTATAGCGTCTCCGTCAGGAGATATATGTGTAACAATAGCAACATTTCTTGAACGTAAAAGCTTTTCTGATATTTTCTGAAAAGCATCTTCAATTTTTTTCATATTATTCATTTCTATTTGTGAACCCTGATTTAATTTCATTTTTGAATTTTATCATACTTAAAGCACTTTCTAAGGATACTGTTCCTAAAAATTCAAGAATAATTACATTATCTTTCGGTGTATTTAGTTATTATACTGATCCTTGAAAGTAATGTATAGATTCCAGATTATAGAGGCCGGGTGTTTTTGCCCGCACAGCGGGCAAAAACACCCTACTGAATTCTATTAGCAGATTTTAATTATTTACGTGGAATGGTATAAGAGCTTTCTGAATAACTTAAAAGTTCTCAGATTCAAGAAATTGGTGTCTTGCTGGAATAAGTATTTCCGTAATTAATCAGAGATTCCATTAACTTATTAATTTAAAGATCATTACAGAGGTTAAAAGATTTTCGATTTTTAAAACCCTTGCCATGACTGGCACTTGACTATATAAAGGGGTAAAGCCTCTTTTGCCTGCAAAGCAGGCTATCTCCGGGGTATTGAGTGATTTCTTGTGATCTTTCTCCGCAGGTGTTTGACTGCTCGTTCAGCCCATATCTTCAGATTTAAAATTTTTGAAGGTTAGCAAAATATCATTGGTTGCCTGAATTTAATGCTGTTAACGCACATATAATAGAGAACTGCCCAGCTCCATTTGACAAATTCCCATTTATCGCTGGCTATTCTTGTGGCAAATTCTTCGAGGTTACTGATTTCATCAGTATCTATTTGCAGGTAATTATTCAGTATTGTTAATTCTTCGAGCAATTTTTTTGATGATCCGGCAGATATTAACATTTCGTCATCATCCTGATCCATGCCAATTTCTGAAGGTTTTATCCAGAGGGGTTTTTCGAAGCTGCAGGGTATGTAATAACCGTCACAATCAGAATGATCAATAAGATGAGGGAATTGTGTCCTGGTTTCTCCGTCATAGACCTCAAGAAGTATTTCATCATTGGCTGCTTCTTCGAGCTCACAGGGTGTTTCAGGTGGTGCATTTGTTTTGTCAATAAAGGCTGCATATCGTCTTAAGTGGTGCAAAACGCTGTAGTTGCCGAGACGTTCGCAAAAAAGTTCTATATTTTCTTCTTTGTCGGGTTCTATTTCTTCTTCGTTCCAGGTTATGGTTTTGCCTGTTTGTTCTTTAATTTTTGCCTGAATAAGTGCAATAAGGTTTTCTATTATTATCAGTTCCTGCTGGTACTGGTTTTCTGATTCATAATCTTCTATTGAGCCTATTGTTGCTTTTATCGGGCTAATACATACATCTAATCCCATAAATACCTCTAATTATTCTTTTGGACGCAAAGTAGGGAAGGCTATGACATCTCTGATGCTCGGAGAGTTTGTCAGTATCATTATCAGTCTATCGATGCCTATTCCCAGGCCTCCGGATGGCGGCATGCCGTATTCCAGTGCATTAATATAGTCTTCGTCAAGCTGGTGGGCTTCTTCATCGCCACTTTGTCTTTCAGCGAGTTGTTGTTCGAATCTTTCTCTCTGGTCAAGCGGGTCAGTGAGTTCAGAGAATGCGTTAGCTATTTCCCAGCCATTAATTCTTGTTTCAAATCGTTCAACGAGTCTGCTGTCGTGGCGGTGTTTTTTAGACAGTGGTGAGATTTCAAGTGGATAGTCTATGATATGAACGGGTTGAATAAGGTGGGGTTCGACTTTTTCTTCAAAGACTTTATCGATGACTTTGCCCCAGGAGTCGTTTTCAGTAACTTCGATGCCAAGTTCTTTAGCGGCTTTTTGAGCAAGTTCAGGGGTATTTAAATCGTTGAAGTCAATGTTAGTATATTCTTTAAGTATATCCAGCATTTTAATTCTTTTCCAGGGTGGTGAGAGGTTTATTTCATTGTCACCATATTTAATTTTGAGGGTTCCCAGGGTTTTTTCTGCAGCATATACTACGATTTCTTCAGTAATTGTCATCATTTCGTTATAGTCAACATACGCCTGATAAAGTTCCATCATTGTGAATTCAGGGTTATGCTTGTATGATATGCCTTCGTTTCTAAAGTTGCGGTTAATTTCAAAGATTTTTTCTGAGAGTCCACCTACTATCAAGCGTTTTAGATAGAGTTCAGGAGCTATTCTCAAGTACATATCTATATCAAGTGTATTATGGTGGGTTATAAAGGGTCTTGCAGCGGCTCCTCCGGCGATAATCTGAAGCATAGGTGTTTCAACTTCAAGAAATCCTTTTTGAATAAGGAAAGTTCTGATATGTTGTATTATTTCGCTTCTAAGCTTCAGTGTAGCCCTTACGTCAGGGTTCATAATCATATCCAGATAGCGCTGTCTGTATCGGAGTTCTTTATCGGTCAATCCGTGAAATTTTTCTGGCAGGGGCTGAATACTTTTAGAAAGCATTGTATAGTCAGTGACTTTAATGCTGAGTTCTCCACGGGGTGTACGTCTTATTGTTCCTGTTGCGCCGATAATATCTCCTGTATCAAAGAGTTTTAGCTCTTTAAAGCGCTCGTCGCCCAGATTCTGTTTATGGCAAAATAGCTGAACCTTTCCTGTATCGTCCATGACATCCATGAACATACCTGAATTTCTCATTGCCATAATGCGCCCGGCTACATTGTAGGTGTCTTCTGTTTCTTCACCTGCTGCAAGATCCTTATATTTTTCTTGAAGGCTTGCTGCGCTTATGTTTTTATCGAAAAAATATGGATAAGGGTCAATATTTTTTTCTCGAAGTTCTTTTATTTTGTTGATTCTAGCTTCTTTAATTCTTGAAGTTTCCACAGTAGTCAAGGCAGTACTCCTTTATCATCATTTCTTTTAAGAATTTATATCAAACACCTTCAGGATTCAAATATATAATTTAAGTTTTTCATAACTGATCTTAAATATTAGTTTGTTTTCAGGGCATAACATTCACCTGATTCATTAACCCTACCCTCTATCTCTGGAATCAGTTGACTTTTGACGGCAACTAAATTAAATTTGTGCATTCTATCTATTGTTAAGTTTGTCTTCAATGTTTTTGGTAATAGAGTCAGGTTATATTATAATTTATGGATTAGTGCAGCTTAATAGTAGCATTAAGTGACTCAATTTGTAGCAGGCATCAGGTTGATAAATGGTAAAACTTTCTGAAAACTGTATTATTTGCGATAATCACCCTGAAGGTATTGATTTTGTAAGTAATGGCGAAGTCAGGTTTGTTCGTTGCCCGGAGTGCTCGCTAATATGGAGGATTTTTCCAGAGCAGGACCCCACAAACTATGATGACAGCTCTTATTTTGAGGGAGGTTATGAGAAAAAACGCAGACGCAGGATCAATAAATCTCTGGAGCAGTTGTCTTATATAGAAAAATTTATTGACAGAAAAGAAAACCTTCTGGAAATAGGCTGTTCTGTGGGGTATTTCCTGGAAGCGGCCGGGTTAAAGGGCTGGCATCCTGTTGGGACTGACATCAGCGAGTATGCAGTTAATAGATGTAACGAGCAGGGTTATGAGGCTTACTGCAAAGACCTTTCAGAGCTTATTGAAACCGGAGAGACCTATCAGGTTGTTGCTTTAAAGCATGTTTTTGAGCATTTTCCTGATCCAGTTGATAAGGTTAATGAGTTTAAGAAACTCTTAAAGCCTGGCGGCTTGCTGGTTATAAATGTCCCTAACGGTAAATATTACAAAGCTCGTCTGCTTAAAGGTAACTATAAAAAGTTTTTTTCTGCCGCTCAAGGCGGGTATCAACATTATTTTTATTATAATCATAACAATCTTGCTGATCTAATGCAGAAACAAGGCTTTAAAACACTCATGATTAATACTCCTTTGAATAATTTACTTGACCGGGTCAGCCTTTCTAAAGAGATTTTTAGTGTTTTTCAGATTAATAATCCCTCACCGGAGCGATAAAGATGAATAAAAGATTGCAGATATTCTCTCACTGGTTAAAAGGGCCTAAAAATAATGTTTCGGCTGCGGAGATACTCTATCAGGTATTCAAACCAGGCCATCACAAAACAGGAAAACAAAGTATACATAACATTATTGAAGAAGAAGAATATTACCTTGTATATTATAAAGGCTTTAAAGAACCTTTATACTGGCCAAAAGAAGTGTCTTTAAGGTGTTTGTATGGTTTTAGCGGTGAAATATTTGATAAGAATAACTGGCACTATTATGAAATACCTGAAACTACTGTTAATACTGATGATATAGTGCTTGACTGCGGGGCCGCTGAAGGTATATTTACATACGTAATCATGAACAGGTGTAAAAAGGCTTATGCTCTTGAGCCTCTGCCGGTTTTTATAAAATCAATGCAGAAAACCTTTGCCGGCAGTGATCATGTTGAAATCATACAGGCAGCAGCCTCTGATTCTGAGGGCATAGCAGCCATAAAAAATAATGAGCTTTCCACAGGGCAAGCAGATATAGACAATACTGATCTGAAAAAAGTTGAACTGAAAACTATTGACAGTTTATTTTATGATAGAAACCTTCCTTTGACCTTTATTAAGGCTGACCTTGAGGGCTTTGAACTTAAGATGCTTGATGGCTGCCGGGAAACAATAGCCGCAAACTTGCCCAGAATAGCTATTACCACCTATCATGAAGCAGATCATGCTCCGAAAATAACTGAATACCTGAAGCAAATAGCCCCTGATTATAATATTAAAACAAAAGGTATAGCTAAAATAGCTGGCTGCCCGGTGATGCTGCATGCGTGGGTATAAAATCCCTGAAGCCTTTTGTTTAATAACCTGCCGGTTAATTATTCTTTATGATTTACTTGTCAGAGAGTTTTTAATATAATTTATTTAAATTAATAAGAATAATAATTGATAAGAGTTTAAATTATGTTTGAGTGGTTTTTGAATTTAAACCCTGTCTGGCAGGCTTTAATAGCAGGTATGTTTACCTGGGGTATGACTGCCGCCGGTGCTGGCCTAGTGTTTTTCTTTAAAGAAGTTAACCAGAAAGTGCTTGACGGAATGCTTGGCTTTGCAGGCGGGGTTATGATTGCTGCCAGTTACTGGTCTTTGCTGGCCCCGGCCATAGAAATGTCTGAAGGAAAAGCGTTGCCGTCATGGGTACCTGCTCTTACAGGTTTTCTGCTGGGTTGTGGGTTTTTAATTTTAGTAGATAAGGTTTTGCCTCACGTTCATATAGGGTTTCCGAGAAGTGAAGCAGAGGGGCCGCCGACTAACTTAAGAAGAAGTGTATTACTGATGCTTGCTATGACTATTCATAACATACCTGAGGGGCTTGCTGTGGGTGTAGCTTTTGGGGCAGCAGCTGTTCATTATCCTGAAGCCAGCCTGGCAGGAGCTGTTGCACTTGCGATTGGTATTGGCATTCAGAATTTCCCGGAGGGGACGGCTGTATCTGTTCCACTGAGGAGAGAAGGGGTATCGCCTTCAAAGGCTTTTAATATGGGTCAGCTTTCAGGTGCTGTAGAGCCTGCAGCAGCTGTTATAGGGGCTTTAGCGGTTATAATAGCCCAGCCAATATTGCCTTATGCGCTGGCTTTTGCAGCCGGAGCGATGATATTTGTTGTTATAGAAGAGCTGGTGCCTGAGTCGCAGCGGTCAGGTAATACTGACCTGGCTACATTTTTCTTTATTGTAGGTTTTTCAGTTATGATGACGCTTGATGTAGCTCTGGGTTAGTATATTTGCTGCATACCCATAAAGGATTTATAAAATGCTTAACTGGAAAGTTAATAAAAGAGCATCTATTGCCGGTTATGCGATACCGTGTGTGGATGAATTGTCCGATCAATATGAAAAACAAGAAGCTTTTTATAAATCCAGGCCACTTTATAAAGAAATAGGAAGAGCCATAATACTTAAATATATTGAGCTTAGGAATTTTTTTCTTGTTGATGGTTTTATAGAAGTTGAAGTCAGTAAATGGATTAAGAAATATGCCCAACAGAACTCAGTTATTATTGACATTGGTTGTGGAGATATGTCTTTAAGTAAGTATATACCCAGGCAATTAGTCTATAACGCTATCGATATAAAGTTAATGGATTTTCATTTATCTAAAATAATGAAAAAGAAAGATACTTCTGCACTTAATATTTGTCTGGCTTCTGCAACAAATATACCTTTAGAAGATAATTCTGTAACGATGATATTATCAACAGAATGTTTTGAACACATACCAGAGATAAATAAAGCTATAGAAGAAATAAAGCGCATATCAAAACCTGGAAGCATTCTTATTTGCAGCATACCCAACAATTATTGTTATAAATACAAGAAAAAAGGACCTCATCAGGATCATATTAACAACTGGACTTTTGCAGAATTCAGGGAATACATTGAATCACAGGGTTTTAAGTATCTTGAAGGGTTTATGAAAGGGTTCTGGCTACCTTTTCCTTTGTGGGTAACCCAAACGTCAATACAGTTACCAGTTTCGCATAAAAATGAATATTATAATACTAATTTCTTTTATGTTTTTAGAAAAGGATAGTTTTTGTTACGTTTGTTGTGAGCACCACTGGAGAGGTTCAGCGGCCTTCGGCCGCTCAGGGCCCGCCCACCCACCCTCAGGGGTAGGGTTTCAGTGCGCCGGGCTGCGCCCGGCGCACTGAAACCCTCCTTTAGCAGGAAACAGAGAGGATATACTATCTGCACCCTGGATACTGATTTATGAGGGTGTTATGCGGCGCCGCAGGCGCCGCATAACACCCGACACAACGGGCGGGCGGGTTGGGAGCTTGCTGTGGATAAGCAAACAAACCCTCTTTTAGCGAGGGAACAGGGGTTATAATCCTCTGCAAACATGACCCCAAACAGGCTCAAGCGAACGAAAACTTGAGTGAGCGTGTAAAGTCTGCAGAGCAATTGTAGTCCCGTGCGGTCACGCACCTTCTTTGCTAAGTCCTCTACCCTATTTATACCCGATTTGGGTGTAAAAAGTCGCATTTTCAGGGCATTTTTGGTAAAATTGTTACAATTTCTTACATTACGAGGACGTTTTGAGCTTTGACGACGTTGTTTTTCAGCAACCAGCGGCCGTGAAAGCCTTCTTAAACAGGAACCAGAAATCACGCACTCCGCACAGGGGAAAATTGTGAGCGTATGAGGTCTATGCAAAAGTGTCCGTAAAAACTGATGAACCTTTTTAAGAATTAAAATTCTGAAATATTTTTTATAATAAGGTTTTCAGGCGTTTGTCAGTCAACAAATCAGTGAGGATAATAAAAAATACCTCTTTTCATACATGTATAAAAGTTCGCAATATGCGAAAATTATAATACAGCTGTTTATAAAGGATGTATTCTTAATGCGAGTTATTTCTAAACCTATACTGATTGAATTCTGGGAAAAACATCCCCAAACACAAAGTTCACTGAATCATTGGTACAATACCCTGAAAAATTCAAAAGCTAGTAACTTTACAGATCTGCAAAAAACTTTTTCTGACGTTGAAGGTATTGGAAAACAGCGCTTTATCTTTAATATAAAAGGAAATCATGCCCGCATAGTCTGTATAATCCAATTCCAACACCAAACTGCATATATTAGAGCTGTTTTAACACACGATGAATACACTACACTCTGTAACAATAAATCTGGCAAAACCGTGTTTGACATTTAAAAAGGAAACCATAATGACTCAAATAAAAGAAAAGGACAAAACAATGCCTAAAAGTTATGAAGAGTTAATTAGTAAATATCCATTAAAACCAATTAAATCGAAGGAGGAAAACGATTATTTTTTAGGTGTTTATGAAAAACTTTCGGATGTATATATAGAAAATCCTTCTTTTGAATATATTGGAGATTATCTTGAAGCATTATCTATGTTTATTGAAAAGTTTGAAGATATTGCATATCCAATACCCCAATCATCTGGCGTTGATTTACTAAAATTTTTAATGAAACAACACGAACTCAAACAAAAAGACCTTGTTGATATATTTAAAACCAAATCAATACTTTCTGAAATCCTAAGCGGAAATAGAAATTTCACTATAGAGCACATAAAAAAGCTTTCTGAAAGATTTAATGTAAGCGCTGATTGTTTTATACAATAACCCACATAATTCATGAATTTTTGTAAAAGTTGAAAAAGTCACTAAATTTATGAAATCACCTCCAACAACTATTCAATATTTGAATGAATTATTACCTATTAACGAAGACAGTAAAAAGGATTTAAATAAAGCATTTCATTTTGGACCTGGACAAGCATTCATTTGTGGAAAATTGTCAAATAACAAACTCAAAGAAATTCGAGGATACCCTTTTGGAAGAACAAATTAATGAAAAAATGGTATTAAAACTATAATATCAGTGTTATTCGGTTTGATTTATGTTTAATCATTTTGCAGAATCCCGACTTCCTTCAGGGTGGGCTGTGGTGTGAGCGCCACTCTACCGGCTGGATACTGATTTAAGAGGGTTTGCGAGGCGAACGAAGTGAGCCGAGCATAACCCGAATTGAAGGGCGGCAGCGGGCGGGAACTTGCTGTGGATAAGCAAACAAACCCTCCTTTAGTGAGGTAACAGAGGTAATTGCAGCAAACATGACCCCAGACAGACAAAGATTGCAACCAGATGTAATTAAAGCGTCGTGTGGCAGTCAGGGGATAGCCTGCTTTGCAGGCGAAAGGGGGCTTCGCCCCCTTTATGGGGTTCAGCGGCGACCACGCCGCCCCGCCCACTTCCAAAAAAAAATTCCCTTTTCCGGGAATGAAACCTTTTATGAGAGAGTAATAGAGAGAGTACGGAATTTATTTAGAGGAATGTTATAAGCTATATTGGTTACTTTTTCTATATATATAAAAACAACCTTTTCTGGTTTTGGAACAGTATATGAAGAAATATTAAGGGGAATTTTCAAACAATTTTTCTGTCGCCCAAAACTACCCCTATCAAAGAGTATTTAAGTGTGCCTGTTTTAAAAAAATGCTGGCCTGACAGATATTTTTTTTAAATGCTCCACGACAGAAACTCAAAAATACTACGGTTATTTACTCTTCAGGCAGCCTGAGAAGCGGTATCCTGCTATATTCTTCACGGGCACGAAGAAATGTTTCATTCTCAATGTCATAATCTGTTTCGTCTATCTGCAAAACAGCGTGTGGCCCCTGTGAAGCGTTGGTAATAAAAGCTGCTTCATAGTTATTTATAGACTTTAAAGAAATATCTTCAGTAATAAGCTCTATATCAAGCTTCTGACAGATATCTATAACCGCCCCTCTTGTTATACCTTCTAGAATGCCACTATCAAGCGGCGGAGTATAGATTTTATTATTCTTGATAAAGAAAATATTCCAGGCTGTGCCCTCTGTAATATTGCCTTTCTGGTTTAAAAACAACCCATCATGATATCCTGCTTCTCTGGCCTGTGCTTTGGCAAGCATATTGACAGTGTAATTAATAGTTTTCAGATGCGGCATGTTGCGTGTCAGGTTAACTGTTTTAAGTTTGAAGTTTTGAGGCAGATAATACATTTCACGTGTTGTTACCAGTATTGCACAGGGGGTATCCTTTATAAACTGCGGGTTATTCCAGTTGATTGATTCAGGAAAAAGCGTCACCCGGACTATAGCATCTTTATTCCGGCAATGATTGGCATTAAGTGCAGATATTATACCTTCAATAATCTTTTCATCAGAAGGATACTTTATATTCAGCTCTCTGCAATTATATTTTAGCCTTTCAAAGTGCTTATCAAGAAATAACAGCCCTTCCGGAGTATATTTAATGGTAGTGAAAGCACCATAAGCATACAGTGAAAGTGGTGATATAATTTGATCAAAAGATATCAAATGCCCTGAAAGATAGACTTTACTTTTTCTTGTAAGCTTGGATTTCATAATATTTTATATATTTCCTCTATAACAGTATTCATTTCTTCTGTAACATACCCGGGATCATCAAGATGCTCCTGAATAAGCTGGGCAAACTGAGACTTGTTAAAATCTCCAAGCCCTAATTCTTTCCAGATAACATTGAGCTGCCTGGCTATAGAGCTGTCTTGATCGATTTCATTCAGTTTAAGTGCAGGTGACAGCATATAAGCTTTGTTGATAGCTTTGCAAATAAGGTCTTTTGGCAATAAATCTTCAAACTCTCCGCATTGCAGACTTATAAGATTATCAGTAGGCCTCATTATTGGCCTTAGTTCGTCTATAATCTCCGTAGCGTCAGCATCAAGCAATACTGCAATCGGTATATTAAGCTGGCGTTTAAATTTGTTATAAAGCTTGCCGACCTTATTCTTTCCACCGGATGATATAAGGAGAATGCCATCAGTATTAAGGTCATATGAAAGCAATCTGGCAAATGATGGCAATAATATTTCTTCTGTTATACCTTCTACAAGCAACAGCGCTCTGGGCGGCAAAGGTATATCTAGCTTTTTTCTTAGAGATGAGCTTAAATTATAGATTTTATTTAACAATTTTTCTGGTGGAGTAATGCTGTTAAAGTGAGAGAGCAGTTTATCCATCTCAATATATCGTATAACACCTGCCGGCAAAGATTCATAAGAGTCATAATTATCTTTTATGTATTCTATAAAACCTTTTATATTTAATGGAAATGACAAACGATACGCAATATAAAGCCTGGTAACTATATCAAACTCTTTTAGATAGTCATTACATAATATATTAAGATCATAAGCATTATCTTTAAGAAGAGACTTCATTTCTTCTATAATTATATCACCGGGGTTCTTCAGGTTTGAAAACCTATTTACAGACACAGGATGTTCAAGATTAATAGAATTACCAGAAAATAAAAGCTCTTTCAAGCATTCTGAAGGTGAAAAGCTTATTGTCTCTTCATATGCCAGATAATAATTTAGCAATAAATTTCCATTCTGCTCATAGCCAAGTTTTCTAACAGATTCATTCCAGATAGAACAGACAAGAGAATCAATCGTCGCAGGCAAAAGTGATGCCAGACTGCGTTTTGAAATTTTGGGGTTTATAGATGTTTTTGAAAGCACATTCTTTGAAACAGTCAGGTTTCGTTTTATCGGGTTTTCAAAACGGTTTAACCTGTTAGCAATATTTAAAAGCTCAGTAGCTCCCAGACATCGTATAGTTATATCTTCTATACCGTAGACCTGATTTGATAGAATGATGTTTTTAGCTATTTTTCAACCCTCAATAGTCATCAGAACATTTTTAGTACCCCAAAATTCTAACGTTTAAATGATTTAAAGTAAATATTTTTAATAATCAAATCTTTGCTGTTCAGTTAAATTTTTTCTGATGATCTGGTAATTGCTATCCTGTTGTTTTATACCATTCCACGTAAATAATTAATATATGCTGATGAGATCTCTGAATAATTTAAAATTTCACAGATTCAAGAAATTCCCTGTTTTTGCTGGAATCAGTAATTTCTTAATTAATCAGAGGTTCCTGATAGAATTCAGTAGGGTATTTTTCAAAAGAAAAACCCGGGTAAAACCCGGATAAAGAAGATTATCGGTTAAAGAAGAGGTTTGCTGGATTTAAAGAGAGCTTTTATCGGGACAAAACTTATATCTTTATCCTACAGGTATAAATACCCGGAGAGTACTACCTGCCATGCCTGTAATTTGACCTTGAACGTGATCGCTGGCTTCTCTGCCATCACCCAGAGCTATTGAAATATGCCCGTGAGGATGTGCATCTGTTCTACCCCAGACGACAATAGCACCCGGTGGAAGACTTTTTAATTGATCTCGTGTACACTGCACTTCTCTAAAACGCTGATCTCCAGCCAGTTTATCTGCTACCATATAAGCTGATGCTGCACCAATTCCATTTATGCCTATTCGCTCAAGGGCCATTCTGACACCTTTTGCACACCAGCCAGTAGTTCCCAGTTCATTAGCTGTTTGATATGCAGATTGAGCTATTTGTTGCCCCAGTGCACTTCCCTGTGTATTTGCTAAATCAAGCGGAGGAGCATTATTGGCAACAGGAGCTGCATTGCCATAGTCGTTACCAGCCATGTTGCCATAGTTATTTCCTGCATAATTGTTGCCGGCAAGGTTTGTATTATTGGCAGCAAAGGGGTCGTTGCCCTGCATTGCAGGGTTTTGCCCACCCATAATACTTTGCATCAGGGTCATTATCATGCTCATCATAAATGAAAGCATCATGTTCATAAAGTCAAAGAACATATTGTTAGGCTGATTAAATTCAGGTTGCTGGGCAAATTGTCCCTGTGTATTGCTTAAATTAAGTCCCAGTGAATTGTTAAGAGTATTATTATCAAGTGTATTAACAGCATTCATGATGCCTGCCATTGAATCAAAACCGGCATTAGAGTTATATCCACCAATAACAGGGTTTATCGGCCCAGCTATAAGGTTGTTAATGTTACATTGCGGATAGTTATTGAAAATATTCCCATAGTTTAATCCCACGATAAAACTTATCATTTGTCCTCTCTCTCCTCTTTTGAATTAAGTATTTTGATGCTTAATAATCAACAAAATAGCTTCAAAATAAGATCTTAAATAATTAATTCTCTGTTAAGAAGGCCAGGGTTAGATTTTGCTATTTCTCACGGTTAGCATTCTTCTTATTGCATAGAAATATAATAATAATTCAGTTGTTCTACTTGACCCACAATAAAAAGTTGTTTTATCTGCTAGAAAATGTTATGTAGCCTCACCTCCTGTGGTTACTGGTTATTGATATGTAAAAAACAATGTGCAAGCTGATGACCTGCATTATTCTGAACTTTTAATAAAATAATAAACAATACGCAAAGTGTTATAATACTCATTATAAGGCTCCAATCTGTTAAATGATGTGTCTCTCCGTCTTACTATATTATTTTGTATTATCATTATAACGATATTGAGGGATAAAAACCTGAGTAAACACCTACAATAAGCTATAGGTATAAATACTCAATTATAATGAGTATAAGATGTGAGCCTCTTCTATAATAAACGTCATCAGTAATCTGGATTTCAAAAGATACTGGGCCTGTCTTTTATACCATTCCACGTAAATAATTAATATATGCTGATGGAATTGGCCTCTATAATCTGGAATCTATACATTACTATCAAGGATCAGTATAGTAATGCAAATGATAACAGAGATCTCTGAATAATTTAAAAGTTCACAGATTCAAGAAATTAGTGTCGGGGGTTAAAAAAACCGCTGTGCGTTTTTTTTAACCCCCTCCCTGTTTTTGCTGGAATCAGTAATTTCTTAATTAA
>CAZFBA010000055.1:0-19172 GCA_964517135.1 uncultured Gammaproteobacteria bacterium | reverse complement strand
TTTGGGGCGGCTTCGCCGCCCCAAAACACCCAGAGTATATACTGATACCTGTCAAAAGACATTGACCTTCTTTTTTTACAACAAAAAAAGAAGGCAAAAAAACTATCTCAACTGGTTTGTAGACTTTACACGCTTGCTCAAGTGTTCGCTCGCTTGGATTTACCGGAACCTGCATCAGGTGTCCAACCTAAACCACCGTTAAAAATAGTCACAAAAGACCAGAAAAAAAGCCTTTATAATGAGTTACACAAATGTAAAATATTCCCATTTTCTTAATACATAAAAAATAACTTACTCTTTCATGTTTGATTTCAAGGCTCAACTTTTCACCGTATGACCTACTGTCTCTGTAACCAGTTGCCTTTTGATAGCAACTTCATTTGAGAAAGATTTTCTATCTATTTACTTTTGAGGTATTATAACTTTAAAGACAGTTCCTTTATCTTTTTCAGAGTCAACATCTATATCAAACCCGTGCAGGTCAACAATTTTTTTACAAATACTCAGGCCAAACCCTGTACCTTTCTCACCTAAAGTTCCCTGTGTGAAATGATTATTAAAAGCTTGAAACAACCCCGGGATATTTTCTTTGTTGATACCTATACCAGTATCGGATATTTCAACTATGACACGATTAATTTCCTTATATACAGAGATTTTTATTGATCCTGTCTCAGGTGTATATTTGATAGAATTTTCTATAAGATTATTAAATACCTCTAATAGTAGAGTTTCATCTGCGATAATATAAATGTCATCACTGATATTTATTTTTATTTCAAGGTTTTTTTCCTCAAGTTTTCTACAATAAGGCATAACTGACCTGTCAATCAACCTTTTAACAGGTATTTCTTTTGTTTTTAAAGTTATTTTACCGGATTCAAGATATGCTTTATTAAGTAATTTGTTGACAAATTCATACATTCTTTCTGAATTTTCAAGTATCTGAGAAATAAAACGCCTTTTTTGTTCGTCAGTTTCTTCAAGATTATATAAAAGAGTTGAATAGCCAATAATATTGTTAATAGGTGATCTAAGGTTGTGAGATACAAAAGAAATAACCTGGTCTTTAAAAGCCAGCAACTGTTTAAGAGAATCTTCTTTATGCTTAAGGTTTAAAGCCGTTTGAAGGCGTGCTAGCATTTCCATTGAATCAATAGGCTTTTTAATATAGTCGATAGCTCCCTTTTCAAGGGCTACTTTGACATCAAGAGCCTCTGTTTTTGCTGATATAATTATAACAGGTATATCTTTAATTCTTTCATTCTTCTTAATCTTTTCCAGTACCTCAATGCCGCTTATTTCAGGCATCATTATATCAAGTAAAATAGCATCAATAGAGGTTTCGTTTATTATTGATAAAGCCTCATAACCGTTAGAAGCTGTTATAACCTGGTATTCTTCTTCTGTCAAAATGGATTCCAGAAGAAAAATGTTTACTGGTTCGTCATCAACAACTAAAATTTTTGAGTTTTCTGGTTTATACATTATACCTGCCTTTGTTTATGTTGATAGAATATTATTAATCACTTTTAGAAGATCTTCTTCATTGATTGGTTTGGCTATATAACCATCAAAACCATAATTAAGAATATTTTCTTTTTCTTCAACCATAGCTCTTGCTGTTACAGCAATAATGGGTATCTTTTTTGACAACTTACTTTTCATAATAATATCAAAAGCTTCAAAACCACTCATTTTAGGTATCATTATATCCATAAGAACCAGGTCTGGCTTTTGAGAAAAATATTTTTCCAGTGCATTAATTCCATCTTCAGCAAAGATAAGATCAAAATAATTCTCAAGTATCATTTTAAACTTATTTATACTGAATTCATCATCGTCTGCAATAAGAAGGGTCTTTTTTTTCTCAGGATGTGTTATATCAACTTCTAGCCTGTTTTCAGAAGCTGATAATGTTTCAGGAAGCAACAATTTATTTATAGTATTTGTGATCTCTTCACCTGAAATAGGTTTAATAAGCTTGATACAATTATTATAAATAGAATAGTCAGCAGTATCTTCTGTATTAGTAATAATTATAAATTTAAGATTGCTATAAAGTTCATTATTTGTAAAACAACTCAAAATATAATGCGGTTCAATCTCTGGTGGATACTTATTAATAACAACTATATCAGGCTGTTTTGTTGATATATATTGAATACCCTCGTCAACAGAGCTTAAAGAATAAACATTATAATGTGATTGTTTAAGATACTTTTCATACATATAAATAAACTGGTCTTTATCCTTGATGACAAGTATATTATAGTTGTTATTTTTAGTATAAATTGAATTTATATTATTTTGAGTTTCAACGGATGTTTTTTCTTTTTTGATTGTTTTCAGGGGTATAAAAAATTTAACAGTAGTACCTTTATTATATGTACTGCTAACCGTTATTTCACCTCCCAGGAGGTGAACAAGCTTTTTACACAGGGCAAGACCAAGCCCTGTTCCTTTATATTTCTTTGAAATGGAGCTATCTATCTGTCTAAATTCGTCAAAAATGTTTAACAGGCTATCTTCCTGTATGCCTATGCCTGTATCTTCAACTTCAAAGTAGAGTTTATCATTTTTTGTGTATATCCTTAAAACAATTTCTCCTTCTTCAGTGAACTTTGAAGCGTTACTTAGCAAATTAACTAATATTTGTCGTAATTTTTTTTCATCTGAAATAATAAGATCTGGTACATCATTCAATTTTTCAACTTTAAAAGCTATATTTTTATTTGAAATAAGGTTTTCAACAATTTTTTTCTTGTCTGAAATAATTATATTTATAGAAATGGTTGAATAATGCAGATCTATTTTGCCAGTTTCAATTTTTGATAGGTCAAGAATATCGTTAATAAGCTCTAATAAACGATTTCCACTTTGATAGATCATCTCAAGGCTTTCAATTTGTTTCTCAGTAAGGTTTTGAGCACTGTATTTCATCATCATTTGTGAAATACCCATGATAGCGTTTAGTGGTGTTCTTAGTTCGTGGCTCATATTGGCCAGAAAGGTACTTTTGGCCTCGCTTGCTTTTTCAGCATCATTTTTTGCTTTAATAAGCTCTTCTTTAGCTTTCAACAATTCTGTAATATCATAACTCACGCTTATTATGCCAGTTTGCATTGAATAATTGTCTTTTAATGGTAATACCAGAGTTCTTGTAATGCCAGAAGATCCGTCTTTTCTTGTATAACTGAGATCACCTTCCCATTTGCCTTCTTTTTGAACTTTTTCAATGATCTTTTGTATATACAAAACATTAAGATTTTTTCTGTGCAGCATATCTGGACTTTTTCCAGTAGCTTCACTGGTTTCAAAACCAAACAATTTTTCTGCTCCAGGGTTCCAATCAATTATATTACCTTTATTATCGGCTACAATGATGGCATCACTGATTGTTTTAAATATTAGAGCCTGTCGTTTCAGGGTATTTTTTGTTTCTATTTCATTACTGATATCTTTAAATATCATTACTAATCCGAAAAGGTTTTCGTTTTCATCTTTTATTGGGGTAACTATATAACTAATAAATATGTTTTTATCTTCTCTGACAAACATCCTGGCTTCTTCGTGCTTAACAGTAACTAAAGCAGGCTGAACAAAACTTTTTATATCTGGCAAAGGAGTTTCACATCCATCTAAAGTATAAAAATAGAATGCCTCATTAATTTTCTGGCCTTCTATTTCTTTAATGCTATAACCTGTAAGCTTTTCAGCCTGAGCATTAATATAAGTAATTTTGCCTTCTTTGTCTGTGGCAATAATAGCATCTCCTATACTTGATAAAACTATTGAGAGCCAGTTTTTTTGTTCAAAAAGTTCTTGATTTAGTTTTTCGAGCTTGTTTTTCTGGTCTTGCAATTCGTTTAAAGCAAGCATTATATCATCATTTTGACTTTTAAATTCATCATATATTTTATATTGTTTGATTTCAATTGTTTCATTAATGATAGATTCAATTATATCAGAAGAAAAACCGGTAATTTCTTTGGGTAAATATTTTATCATTCTGATTTCTGTACCTTTGCCGGGTTCAGATTCAAGAAAAAACTCATCCATAAAAGAATAGGGGCCTTTAATGGCAGAATCAGCATTATTAGATACCTTTGTATCTTTTTGAAATATGTCATCAAGTTTGATATCTACTTTTCCTGAATCTTTAACCACAATCAATAAATAAAATGGATAGGTTTTTGGGTTAACAAAAAAATCAATTTTTGCATCCTTAGCATATAAATAAGCATTACGTGTTATTTCAGAAACTGCTGTAGCAATTCGTGCTATATCAGTTTTACCAAAGCCCAAAAGTTGTGCAATACGTTTTGAGCGTTGTCTGATAAGAACAATATCATTATCATTATTGATTTTTTGACTGAGAACCAGTTTTTCTTTCAACATATACCCCGTAAAATTTTATTCGATGTTATTATACCTTAAAACGTCAATCAAAATATTGTCAGGATACACAACTACAATAGAAAGACTAATACATAACTATAACAATCAATTTTCTGTTTTCGATTTTCAAAAATTTTAAAAGTGAAGATATGGTTGAACGAACAGGCGCAGCCTGGAAGTGAGACCTTATGCCTTCCTTTAGGGTGGGCGGGATCTGGGTTTTGAAAATCGAAAAATTTTTAAGTTATGCACCAACCTTTTAGTATTATTTAGATAATTTGTAGTTATAGTTTCAAATATATATGTATTTTATTTCTATTTAAAATCACATTCAAATACACTAACAATAATCAATGTCATAAGTAATCAGATTTAAGAAAATATAGGGAGACTTTTAGAATTGTTTAATCTTTTATGTCGTTTAGAATATTTGTTATAAGATTCCTGTATCCAGAAGAAGTATCTACTGATTTCTGGTTAAGAAAAAATTCTATATCAAAATCAATATAACAAAAATTTGAAAAAAAATTTATTTTATCCTTAAAATATTATCCATAATGTTTATATAATAATTGTTTTCATTGTTAATAGTAATAGTTATTATGTTAATTTTTGAAAAAACCGAAAATATGAAGAAGATTTTCTCATAAAATAAGGGAATAATATATTAATAAGATTAATTTCTATTATTTCTTAAATCCTTAGTTTAATTCACTGGCTAGAGGGTCGACAAAGACAAAATATGCATACTTCTTTAGCAAACATCCTTTTGGTTGACGATGAACCAAACTATTTAAAAGATGCTTTACCTCTGTATGGCTATAAAGTAGAGGTTGCTCAAGATGGCATTCAGGCTCTTAATAAGATTTACCAGCAAAAAAACGCTTTTGATCTTATTATACTGGATGTTTGTATGCCTAATATGGATGGATGGCAGGTATTAAAAAATCTTCGCAACAACAAAGATATAAAATATATTCCAGTAATTATGCTTACAGGAATAGAAGGTGACGATAAAGAAGTAACCAGCCTCAAAATAGGGGCTGATGATTACATTAATAAACCCTTTAAGCTTCCTATCCTGCTGGCACATATTGAAGCAGTACTTAGAAGAAATACCAGAACCAGAGAAAGCTTTGCCTCAAGTATTATTATACAGCAAAATGGAAGTGATACTGAATATAAGCTTTCTGATAGAGAAAAAGAAATCTTAACTCTTGTTGCAAAAGGCGAAAGCAATCAAAGCATTGCTCAACAACTTTCTATACAAGAAGTTACTGTTAAAACACATCTTAAAAATATTTTTAAAAAATTAAATGTCAACAATAGAATTCAAGCAACTGTTCTGGCTTTAAAAATTAATTTAATATGACTTTAATTATTTTTTAATCAGGTTATTATCAGTTAAATCATTTTTTTTTCTTTTTCTGCTTTTTCTTCTTTTTTTTGCAGGCTCCATCACATTTGGGCATATTACAAGATTTACCACAAGTACATTTTCCCATTATATTACCTCAGAATGCTTTTAAAAGTCTTTTTTAATAAAATTATACAGGAATAATTCTTAATAACATATTCCCACAAATTACTTTCATTTGTATAGATTTTAATATTTTCTTAAAGTTTTTTATTCACTTTTGCCCAGAAACTGTTTTTATTTTCTATTATTGACTTAAGTTCTTCATTTTCTTTAGATAATTCAGATATTTTCATTTCCTTGATTCTGGTTTCTGATTCAAACTGTGCTGCTTTAATTTTTTCCTGCATAATTTCTTCTTTGAGTTGTTGAAGTGTCTGCTCTAGTCCGGACAGTTTTGTTTTAATTTCAAAGTATTCTCTTTCCAATTTTTTATAGGCTTCAGCATCTGAATAAGCTCTATCATCTGCAAGTGCTTTAATATTATTTATTAACTGTTCAAAGACAGTATTATCCATTGTAACCAGGTTATGGGTAACAGTATTTTCTATTAGTTCAGCATCTGCAATTGAATTATCACTGTCCGGCGATATGGCCATATTAGAGTCAGGCTGACCAGAAGTATCCGGACTCCCGGAAGGATTATAATCAAAATCATCATCAACCAGAACCATTGTTATTTCTCTATTATTGACAACCTGTTTTGTAGACGGCAGACGTCCGGACTTAATATACCTCCTGACTGTCCGCTCATTAATTCCTGTTCTTTCTGAATATTCTCTAACACTTACTTTTTGCAAGGCTTTTAATCCTTTGTCCATTAAATCCTGACACCATCCGGTCATACACCTGACCCCTTCCGGTCATATCCTATCACTTGACGGCAACAATTGCAAGTAGTAAATTTGTTACGTAGTAAACAAATAAATAGACTCCTACCGTGGAGGCAGAAGTCTTCGTTTATTTTGGTATTTATATGATAAACTGTCCCGGTAAGAGTGTCAAGATCGTATTTTAGACAGGAGATATTGACATGGTTACTTATGGCAAAATTGAGTGTGTTGAGCATAGCAGTTATCAACACATACAGGGTGTAATGTTACAAAACCTGAACATAGTCGCATCTGAACTAAGGTTAACTCATACAGAATACCGGGTAATGGCAATTTTAATTGGTTTGTGGAATAAAAAACACTTGAAAGCTTTCCCTACAACTGATTATCTTGCCAAACATTGCTGTATGGGAAAACAAACTATTATTAAAACATTAAAATCCCTTGTTAATTCTGGTTTGCTGGTTGTAGTTAAATCTTTTAATAATCGAAATAATTATTATTTTACAAATCAAATCATTAATACTAAATCCAGTATTCAAACAATACCAGAAGCGAGTATTTCATGTAATACTGCCCATGATAAAAACATAAAGAATATAAAACAGATTAAAAAAACATCAAAGAAATTAAAACAAAAAGAAATTAATTATTTCAATAATGATGAGCTTAATTATAATAGTTCAGAAGAAAAATTAAAAGATGCTATTTCGTTACAGTTAAAAAAATGGAGTTTTTGTAATCCTGAAAAGGTTTTTAAAGACAGATCAATTACAGAATTAAAGAGATTGATTGACTTTACAAAAAAACAATCTCCTGAAAACCCAGGAGCATATTTAAGGACACTTTTAAAAACTTCACAACCTTTTTTAGAGAAACAAAAAGCACAAAATGTTTCCTCTGGAAATATTATACTTGATAAACTACTAAAACACACTTATTGGGAACATATTCCAACAAAAAAAATCTTTCAAGCGTTACCAGATCAGGGTAATCATTTATTGTTTCATTATAATAATGAGCGTAAAGAGGTTTATTTTTTTGATGAGGAATTTTCAGACAATATAAGCAAGTTTAAACCTTCTATTAAAAATGATTTTCAAATACAAAGACATTCTAAAAATGTTTATAGACCATCAAAGGAAGAAATTTTAGCTCAGTTGTATGAAAAAGGCAATATTGAGGAGGCTCTTTATTTGAAAAAATGCTGGAAGATGGCAATATAGCTTATCATAAAAAAAATAGCCGATATTATCGACTATTAACCCATAATTCCAGTAATTGATCAGGTATAAAGGCAATGTGAGTTGTGTATGTTTAGATGATATCCGAAAGTTCTTTTTTCAATAATGTTTTATCAGCTTCAAAATCTTTATAAATTTGATGTGCAACCTGTTCACAGTCATTATAAACCATTTCTTGAAGTAAAGAGGATAACTGATAATAGTCATTAAGCTCATTAAATACTTTTCCCAGAGCAAGTTTTATTTCAAAATCTGAAATTTCTTGAGAGTGCTGACAAAGGGCCTTTTTAAAATAAAAAATTGATCTGTCATAGTTAAATTTTGCAGCATAAAAATTGCCTGACTTTTCAATTAATTGCCCTTTTTTAAAGTGCGAAAGACCGAGAATATAGTATGCAAAACGTGGTTTATACTTAATGCCGTTTTCCAGGTAGTCTTTTGTCATAATATACTTACCCATTAAATAGTAAATTAAACCTATCTGGAAGTTAGTTTTCCCTTTTTCTTCTTTAGTATTAGCGTTAACCAGATCAATATTAAGTTTTTCAAGTATATCAAGATAGTTCAGATATTTTTCCTGTCCACTGCCCGGGAAAGGAAGGATTTTTGGTGTTTTAGTCATAAGATTAGTATTATGGTTTTTATCTTTATAATACATTTATACTCTCCTTAAGTCATGCCTAAATATTTGCTTGTTAAGAAGTTGTATTTTCAAGTATACCTTCTTTTATACCGACCAAAACAGCCTGTGTACGATTTGCGACGTTAAGTTTTTCAAAAATACTTTTTATATGTGCTTTAATAGTTTTTTCACTGATATTTAATGTCCTGGCTATTTCTTTGTTGGATAACCCTTTTGAAATTATGCCTAATATTTCTTTTTGCCTGCTTGTAAGGTCATTATTAAATTTATAATCAAAAGGGAGGTTTATTAAAATCGTGTTATAGTTATTAGATCTTCTTAAAAGAGATTCAATTCTGGCGAAAAGTTCTTGATTCTTAAATGGTTTAGCAATATAATCATCAGCACCCTTTTTGAGTGCTGATATTTCATAATTAATGTTGTTTAAACAGCTTAATATGATTACTGGTATACTTTCGGTGTCAGGATTATTTCTTATTGTTTTTAAGACCTGCCATCCATCGATTTCTGGCATCAGTATATCAAGTATAATGAGGTCATAATTTTTGTTATTAAAGATTTTGCTTAGGGCTTTTTGACCATCTGTTTCGGTCTCTACTTCATACCCCAGGGTATTTAAGAGTAAATCAAGAGAAGTATCATCATCATCTACAATAAGTATTCTTTTATCCTTTTCTAGCATCGTTATTTTACCTCCAGAATGGTTTAGTTTGTTGAAACAAGTGATTTTTCGGTTGTTTTTAATAGCTTATTTATTGTTTCAAAAATATTGTTCATAGAAAATGGCTTATTAATATAATTAATATAATCAGGAAGATCATTTATAGACTTGAACTTCTGAATATTAAACTCATTTGCTATGATACAGGTGTTCATATTGTTGTCTGACAATTTGTCCAGTTTTTTTAGAAGTGCAATAACTTCGGCTATATTGGCATTATCACTACAATTAATGATTATGGCATCTATTTTAGAGGTATCTGGTAGCATAAACATATTATTGCGACTGGTAATATTGTGGTTTAAGATTTTCAAAAGAACACCAAGAGGTATGAAATTTTGATTGTCAGAATCAAACAGCATAATTTCTTTTTGTTTTAAGCTTGCATATTTATTTATTGTGTCACAATCAGCTAGTTCACCAGGATTCATATGAAGTAACATTATTTGGATTAGTTCTTTTGTATGTTCTCTGGCGTTAATAAGTATTTCATTTAATCGTTCAGACTTAATATTAAGCTTTGAAAGAAGGTTTTGTTTTGGCAAAGAGAGTTCTTCTGTTTCAATGAGTATCGAGCCGACAAAATTAGCAAGGTAGTCAGACAGCTTTAGAATTTCTGTTTCTTCTTTAAGTTTATGAACAGACTTTGTAATATCTTCGAATGATTTAGAGATGTTCATCATGGGTAATAAAATATGTTCAGGAAACCCCCATGACTTTAATACAAGGCCTGCAAGTTCATAATGATCCATACCGATAAGCTTCTTTTCAGCTTTAATTAGAGATACATTATGTTTTTCTGCATATTGTAAAACCATATCAAACTCTTTATGAAAATATTCATCAAATAAAGCAGTACCTATATCATGAAGAATACCAAGTAAAAATAATGTATCAGGTCTTTCATGGTTGGTAGAATTGGCTATTTCTCTTGCAATAACACCTGTTGAAATTGAATGATACCAGAATTTAAGCCTGCTAAAAGAGGATTCACTATTACCATTGCTAAAGGAATCAAGTATCCCGATACCCATAACAAGATCTTTAAGCCCGTTAAACCCCATTGTTTTAATAGAATCTTTAAGGTTATAAATCTTGCCCTTATTGCCTCTATAATATGCAGAGTTTGAACATTTTAATACTCTTGCTGTTAGAGCGGGGTCAAGTTCAATACAATGTATCAGCTGATTGATATCTGAATTAAGTGTTGAGGTTAAATCCAGTAGTTCAGAGACAATATGGGGAATGGCCCTGGCAGAAAATGCCTTCTTAAGTCTTTTTTCCAGCTCTTCCTGCGTAATTAGTTTATCTAAAATCTCTTTTTCTATGCTGGAATGATTATTGTTGCTTTTCTGTTTAACAGGATGATCAATATGATTAAGGTCAGTGTCTTTATTGTTCATATATTTCTTAATTTCTACAACCGGTGATATATCAAACAGGTTATATATTTTTCTAAGAAATGTATCAACTGAAAATTCAGTTAGCATAATATAATCATCAAGCCCGTGTTTGATTAGATTCTGACAGCATTGAGATTTTTTGTTTGGACAAATTTTCAAAAATTTTATATTCTGATTGTCATTAGAAGCCTTGATCTCATCAATAAGATTTCTGGTATCTTCAGCTGAAAGACAGCATCCTGCGATAATAAGATCAGGTTTATTGTTTTTTAAAAAAATTTTTGCTATTGCATCACTTTTAAAATCAAGAACCTGAAAAGAGTTCTTCTTCAATATATTGACATAAACTTTTTTATGGTTATGAACAGGTTCGATTAATACGATCTTAAGCACTTATTATCCCGCCTTTCATTTTTTAAACCCTCAATACAGCATTAATAAGCTGCTTTCAGCTTAACAAGAGAATCTTTTGCCTATAACCTGTGTTTCTTAATACTTTTGGATAGAGAGCTCGTTTGTAAGAAAAACAATTCACAAGCGTTACGTTACTAAATTCACAAAGGTACTTTTATCAGCTTACATTTCTATTATAGGAGTTTTTTTAGAACAAAAGTATTATTTGATTGAGGTATTGTTGTCATACTAAAGTATAGTATTTAAAATATTAAAAAATATAGAAATTACAATTGTTAGTTTATATTCTTTGATATACTGCCAACTGTAGTAAATTTAAAGCATATATAGTTTATTTTCGTGGATTGCTATAAATAGAAAGAAAGTCGGTCATTGTAATTTTGTCCGGACATAAATCGAAGATACTTAATATACTAAACGACATAAAAGATTAAACAATTCTAATAAGTCTCCAGGGTGTTTTTCGTTTCGCAGCAACGAAAAACACCCTCCCTATCTCTTTGCTGAACCCTGTTTAATAATTTTTTGCCAGTTTCTTTAACTAAATTCCTGTAAAATTTTATAATAAATAAAATCTTTTACCGGACACCAGTGTAATAATATATAAATATTACTTTAAAAGGGTTGTTTTGATTATATTTTGCCGGGTTTATACCAGAGAAGGGCTTTTTTAATAGAAATTTTATTTGTTAAAAAAAAGAAAACCTTGATAAATGCAAAGGCTGCAAATACAATGGTTTCTAAAGGTTAACAATATTTTGGAGTATGCAGCATGGAAGACAAAAACAGACTGATATCATTAAGTCTGGTCTGCTTTATATTACTGGTGACAGTATTTTTATTAGTTCGTCATAAGGCTTATCGTGAGGATGTTGAAAATAAAATTTTACCTCAAGAAACCCAGCAAGTCAGCCAAATTGCATATCAGGAAATATCAGACACCACTGATGGGCTGATCAGGGTAAAAATTGATGATCTTTATGGTTTTCTTAATACTGATGGAGAAGTTGTCATAAAACCCCAGTTTCAAGGAGCAGCTAATTTTAAAGAAGGTGTTGCAGAAGTAATTTCTGGTGGTACGGCAAAATACATTAATAAACAGGGAGATTTTATTGATAAACCAGTAATTAAAGAACCCCCTGTAATAGAAGAAGACTTAAAAATAAGCATTGTTCCAGTTAAATGTGGATATATCAGTTCAGATGGAAGTCTTTCTATTGAACCAGTTTATGATGATTGCTCTCACTTCAGAAGTAATAACCTTCTTGCTTCAGTTAAACAGGGTGAAAAGTGGGGTTTCGTCAATACAAATGGTGAAATGGTTATTATCCCACAATATGAGTATGCAGAAAGTTTCTATGATTCTGAAACTCCTGCCCTGATAAAACTAAATGGTAAATATGGTTATATAAATTCCAGCGGTGAGGTTATTATAGAACCACAATATGAAGATGCGTATTCTTTTAAGGCGAATGATACTTTTACATCGGTTAAAATAGGTGATAAATATGGCTATATAGACATGAAAGGTGATATTGTTCTAGAACCACAATACGAAAAAGCTTATCCTTTTTATAATAAAGATATGCCAGCTGCTATTCAGAATGATGGTTTATGGGGATTCATTGATAGTAAAGGTAAATACATTATTAAGCCGTCATATGGCTTTGCTCACTCATTTATGCCGTCTATTGATTTAGCGCTAGTCTCTCTTAACAGGAATTTTACTTTTATTAATATGAATGGAAATATGGTAATTAAATCGTTTTACAATAATGCAAGCCCTTTTTATTGTGATAAATGTCCTGCTGCCGTTGATATAAATGGTAAATATGCATATATTAACAAAAAAGGAGAAATGGTTATTGAGCCACGCTTTGTCAAAGCAGATTCATTTTATTCAAAAGACGGTTTTGCTGCTGTAGAAGTAAAAAATATGTGGGGATTTATTGATGATACTGGCAATTTTGTAATTACACCTGCTTATAGTAATGCAAAGTCTTTTATAGCAGGCTATGGAATAGTTTATTCTTATCCTAAATATGGTTTTTCTGACTTTTCAGGTGAAATAGTCATTAATCCAGTTTTTGATGATGTTTTGCCTTTTAAAGAAGAGCTTGCAGCAGTTAAAATAAATAATCAGTGGGGCTTTATAGATAAAACAGGTCAATTTATTATTGAACCTGCTTTCCAGGAAGTAAAACTCTTTGATCAGGAACTTGCCAGGGTAAAAGTTGATAACAAATATGGCTACATCAACAAAAAGGGCGAGATGGTAATAAATGCTGAATATGATTTTATTTCTGATTTTAAAAATGATATTGCTATTGTCTCCAGAGATAAAAAAGACGCTATTATAGATAAAAAAGGGGATTTTATTGTTGATTTCGGTATCTATGATAAAATTTACAATTATTCTGAAGGCCTTTTATGTGTTCAGGTAAATAATAAGTATGGTTATATTAACAAATCAGCTGAAATAGTAATTGAATTAAAGTTTGAGAAGGCTTATCCATTCAATGAAAATGAGATTGCAGCAGTTAAGTTTAATGGCAAATGGGGATATATAAATAAGACAGGTGAATTTGTAGTTCAACCAGTTTACGATTCTTATAATACTGAAAGTAGTTTATAGTATATAAAAACCCTATGCACTTTTATGAATAACCTCAACATCATTAAGGTTAACCCTTTGCCGGGCTTGTGCCAGGTCATAATTTACCTGTAAGTTCATCCAATATTCTGGATCTGGCCCGAAAGCTTTAGACAATCTGTAAGCCATTTCGGGGCTAATACCAGCTTTTTCATTTAAAATATTTGATAAATGGTGCCTGGTAACTTTAAGCTTTTTTGCTGTTTCTGTAATGGTTAGGCCATATTCTTTTACAAAATCTTCTCTTAAAATTTCTCCAGGGTGACAGGGGTTATACATCATCATATAAACATCTCCTTAATGATAATCAATGTAATCAACGTCGTAAATGTCTCCATCTATATATTTGAAAACAATTCTGTAGTTAGCTGTAACTGTAACAGACCAATAACCCTGTAAATCTCCTTTTAATTCGTGAAGTTTATAACCTTTATGAAGTTTTATGGCTTCCAGATTATTAGCAGCGTTTAGGGCAGTCAGTATTCTTCTTATTTTCTGCAATTGATCATGATTCAGGCCAGTTGAATCATCTTTTAAGAAGAACTTTTTCAGGCCTTTATGTTTTATTGTTTTGATCATAGTAAAATTGTATCATATACATGTACACTGTACAATACTAAACTATTCTCTGGAGGGAAAAACCCTGTTATTTTACTACAAAGAATGTAGGCAAAAGAAACTACTACTCGCTCAAGTGTTCGCTCGCTTGGATTTACAGGAGCCTGCATCAGGTGACACATCTTAACCTCCGTTATTAGATTCCAGTTACCAGAAAATTAGGGTGTTTTGGGGCGGCTTCGCCGCCCCAAAACACCCAGAGTATATACTGATACCTGTCAAAAGACATTGACCTTCTTTTTTTACAACAAAAAAAGAAGGCAAAAAAACTATCTCAACTGGTTTGTAGACTTTACACGCTTGCTCAAGTGTTCGCTCGCTTGGATTTACCGGAACCTGCATCAGGTGTCCAACCTAAACCACCGTTAAAAATAGTCACAAAAGACCAGAAAAAAAGCCTTTATAATGAGTTACACAAATGTAAAATATTCCCATTTTCTTAATACATAAAAAATAACTTACTCTTTCATGTTTGATTTCAAGGCTCAACTTTTCACCGTATGACCTACTGTCTCTGTAACCAGTTGCCTTTTGATAGCAACTTCATTTGAGAAAGATTTTCTATCTATTTACTTTTGAGGTATTATAACTTTAAAGACAGTTCCTTTATCTTTTTCAGAGTCAACATCTATATCAAACCCGTGCAGGTCAACAATTTTTTTACAAATACTCAGGCCAAACCCTGTACCTTTCTCACCTAAAGTTCCCTGTGTGAAATGATTATTAAAAGCTTGAAACAACCCCGGGATATTTTCTTTGTTGATACCTATACCAGTATCGGATATTTCAACTATGACACGATTAATTTCCTTATATACAGAGATTTTTATTGATCCTGTCTCAGGTGTATATTTGATAGAATTTTCTATAAGATTATTAAATACCTCTAATAGTAGAGTTTCATCTGCGATAATATAAATGTCATCACTGATATTTATTTTTATTTCAAGGTTTTTTTCCTCAAGTTTTCTACAATAAGGCATAACTGACCTGTCAATCAACCTTTTAACAGGTATTTCTTTTGTTTTTAAAGTTATTTTACCGGATTCAAGATATGCTTTATTAAGTAATTTGTTGACAAATTCATACATTCTTTCTGAATTTTCAAGTATCTGAGAAATAAAACGCCTTTTTTGTTCGTCAGTTTCTTCAAGATTATATAAAAGAGTTGAATAGCCAATAATATTGTTAATAGGTGATCTAAGGTTGTGAGATACAAAAGAAATAACCTGGTCTTTAAAAGCCAGCAACTGTTTAAGAGAATCTTCTTTATGCTTAAGGTTTAAAGCCGTTTGAAGGCGTGCTAGCATTTCCATTGAATCAATAGGCTTTTTAATATAGTCGATAGCTCCCTTTTCAAGGGCTACTTTGACATCAAGAGCCTCTGTTTTTGCTGATATAATTATAACAGGTATATCTTTAATTCTTTCATTCTTCTTAATCTTTTCCAGTACCTCAATGCCGCTTATTTCAGGCATCATTATATCAAGTAAAATAGCATCAATAGAGGTTTCGTTTATTATTGATAAAGCCTCATAACCGTTAGAAGCTGTTATAACCTGGTATTCTTCTTCTGTCAAAATGGATTCCAGAAGAAAAATGTTTACTGGTTCGTCATCAACAACTAAAATTTTTGAGTTTTCTGGTTTATACATTATACCTGCCTTTGTTTATGTTGATAGAATATTATTAATCACTTTTAGAAGATCTTCTTCATTGATTGGTTTGGCTATATAACCATCAAAACCATAATTAAGAATATTTTCTTTTTCTTCAACCATAGCTCTTGCTGTTACAGCAATAATGGGTATCTTTTTTGACAACTTACTTTTCATAATAATATCAAAAGCTTCAAAACCACTCATTTTAGGTATCATTATATCCATAAGAACCAGGTCTGGCTTTTGAGAAAAATATTTTTCCAGTGCATTAATTCCATCTTCAGCAAAGATAAGATCAAAATAATTCTCAAGTATCATTTTAAACTTATTTATACTGAATTCATCATCGTCTGCAATAAGAAGGGTCTTTTTTTTCTCAGGATGTGTTATATCAACTTCTAGCCTGTTTTCAGAAGCTGATAATGTTTCAGGAAGCAACAATTTATTTATAGTATTTGTGATCTCTTCACCTGAAATAGGTTTAATAAGCTTGATACAATTATTATAAATAGAATAGTCAGCAGTATCTTCTGTATTAGTAATAATTATAAATTTAAGATTGCTATAAAGTTCATTATTTGTAAAACAACTCAAAATATAATGCGGTTCAATCTCTGGTGGATACTTATTAATAACAACTATATCAGGCTGTTTTGTTGATATATATTGAATACCCTCGTCAACAGAGCTTAAAGAATAAACATTATAATGTGATTGTTTAAGATACTTTTCATACATATAAATAAACTGGTCTTTATCCTTGATGACAAGTATATTATAGTTGTTATTTTTAGTATAAATTGAATTTATATTATTTTGAGTTTCAACGGATGTTTTTTCTTTTTTGATTGTTTTCAGGGGTATAAAAAATTTAACAGTAGTACCTTTATTATATGTACTGCTAACCGTTATTTCACCTCCCAGGAGGTGAACAAGCTTTTTACACAGGGCAAGACCAAGCCCTGTTCCTTTATATTTCTTTGAAATGGAGCTATCTATCTGTCTAAATTCGTCAAAAATGTTTAACAGGCTATCTTCCTGTATGCCTATGCCTGTATCTTCAACTTCAAAGTAGAGTTTATCATTTTTTGTGTATATCCTTAAAACAATTTCTCCTTCTTCAGTGAACTTTGAAGCGTTACTTAGCAAATTAACTAATATTTGTCGTAATTTTTTTTCATCTGAAATAATAAGATCTGGTACATCATTCAATTTTTCAACTTTAAAAGCTATATTTTTATTTGAAATAAGGTTTTCAACAATTTTTTTCTTGTCTGAAATAATTATATTTATAGAAATGGTTGAATAATGCAGATCTATTTTGCCAGTTTCAATTTTTGATAGGTCAAGAATATCGTTAATAAGCTCTAATAAACGATTTCCACTTTGATAGATCATCTCAAGGCTTTCAATTTGTTTCTCAGTAAGGTTTTGAGCACTGTATTTCATCATCATTTGTGAAATACCCATGATAGCGTTTAGTGGTGTTCTTAGTTCGTGGCTCATATTGGCCAGAAAGGTACTTTTGGCCTCGCTTGCTTTTTCAGCATCATTTTTTGCTTTAATAAGCTCTTCTTTAGCTTTCAACAATTCTGTAATATCATAACTCACGCTTATTATGCCAGTTTGCATTGAATAATTGTCTTTTAATGGTAATACCAGAGTTCTTGTAATGCCAGAAGATCCGTCTTTTCTTGTATAACTGAGATCACCTTCCCATTTGCCTTCTTTTTGAACTTTTTCAATGATCTTTTGTATATACAAAACATTAAGATTTTTTCTGTGCAGCATATCTGGACTTTTTCCAGTAGCTTCACTGGTTTCAAAACCAAACAATTTTTCTGCTCCAGGGTTCCAATCAATTATATTACCTTTATTATCGGCTACAATGATGGCATCACTGATTGTTTTAAATATTAGAGCCTGTCGTTTCAGGGTATTTTTTGTTTCTATTTCATTACTGATATCTTTAAATATCATTACTAATCCGAAAAGGTTTTCGTTTTCATCTTTTATTGGGGTAACTATATAACTAATAAATATGTTTTTATCTTCTCTGACAAACATCCTGGCTTCTTCGTGCTTAACAGTAACTAAAGCAGGCTGAACAAAACTTTTTATATCTGGCAAAGGAGTTTCACATCCATCTAAAGTATAAAAATAGAATGCCTCATTAATTTTCTGGCCTTCTATTTCTTTAATGCTATAACCTGTAAGCTTTTCAGCCTGAGCATTAATATAAGTAATTTTGCCTTCTTTGTCTGTGGCAATAATAGCATCTCCTATACTTGATAAAACTATTGAGAGCCAGTTTTTTTGTTCAAAAAGTTCTTGATTTAGTTTTTCGAGCTTGTTTTTCTGGTCTTGCAATTCGTTTAAAGCAAGCATTATATCATCATTTTGACTTTTAAATTCATCATATATTTTATATTGTTTGATTTCAATTGTTTCATTAATGATAGATTCAATTATATCAGAAGAAAAACCGGTAATTTCTTTGGGTAAATATTTTATCATTCTGATTTCTGTACCTTTGCCGGGTTCAGATTCAAGAAAAAACTCATCCATAAAAGAATAGGGGCCTTTAATGGCAGAATCAGCATTATTAGATACCTTTGTATCTTTTTGAAATATGTCATCAAGTTTGATATCTACTTTTCCTGAATCTTTAACCACAATCAATAAATAAAATGGATAGGTTTTTGGGTTAACAAAAAAATCAATTTTTGCATCCTTAGCATATAAATAAGCATTACGTGTTATTTCAGAAACTGCTGTAGCAATTCGTGCTATATCAGTTTTACCAAAGCCCAAAAGTTGTGCAATACGTTTTGAGCGTTGTCTGATAAGAACAATATCATTATCATTATTGATTTTTTGACTGAGAACCAGTTTTTCTTTCAACATATACCCCGTAAAATTTTATTCGATGTTATTATACCTTAAAACGTCAATCAAAATATTGTCAGGATACACAACTACAATAGAAAGACTAATACATAACTATAACAATCAATTTTCTGTTTTCGATTTTCAAAAATTTTAAAAGTGAAGATATGGGTTGAACGAGCAGGCGTAGCCTGGGAGTGAGACCCCATGCCTTCCTTTTGGGTGGGCGGGATCTGGGTTTTGAAAATCGAAAAATTTTTAAGTTATGCACCAAC
>CAZFBA010000054.1:0-19455 GCA_964517135.1 uncultured Gammaproteobacteria bacterium | reverse complement strand
CATTATTCTCGTTTGACGGCCTGCTTGGTGTTGTTGGTCTATCCGGTGCGCCTGATATTGCTACCATAAATACTTCCCCCTGTTATTTGATATTACTTAAAGAATTTCACCCCTTACTTATAAAACGGTTTTTTTGACGGGCGATTAGTAGAAGAAAAGTTTGGTATATATAGTAAATTTCTACTAAAAGGTTTGTATTTATTTCAATTAGTTTTTTTAGAGACCATAATAATGTATGTTGTTATATAGCAACAAAAAAAAAGGTTTATTACCGGGACAACGGTTAATAAACCTCTCAATAGAGGAGACATAAAGCGGGGACAACTTGTCGAGCATTGTTTAGTATAATTTGTTTCTGGTTAATTCTTTTACATTAATTCTTTACCCCTGAATATCCTGTTAATTTATGTAATGATAACTACTTACCGTTTAATAATACTGAGAAAAGCTATAATAACTGCAAAAAATTATTATTGAACCGTCTGTATTTATAATATAGGTTTATTTCATTATTGCTTCTCAAGATAATCAATAGCTTCCTTATGTATTTAAAAACAATTATTGATATACTAATGATAGAATTTTTCTTTTAAAAAAATAGAAAAATTCTACTATTTTTATAACAAGTAGTGATAGCAAGTCTTTTGAGTTTTTCTGGTATATTTCTTTCATCTCTTTGAAAAAAAATTTCTAACATTTCAAACCTCAAAAAATTTTTTATAGTGGTAGATAGAGAAAACTCATTTACGAGAAGTGGCTAAATTAAAACTACTACAGTATTTACAGGGTATAAACATATAAATCGTAACTGTCATATTATTTATTAAAGGTGAAATAGTCCTGCCTTTAAGATTGTGCTCCATTACAGGTTTGTTTCCACTGCCCGGAAGCAACCTTTTTTTATTGTTTATAATGATAATAACACTTAATTTCAGCTAAAAGATCATCATTAATAAGAGTATATTCTTTGCCATCAATAGTTATGCAGGCACCACCATAAGGTGGATACCAGAATGCCCTGATTTTTCTATTAATAACTTCAGGTGTATCGTCTTTATTAACCTGCCTGAGTGTTTCAAATTCTTTTCTATTTATGTATCTACCACTACCCTGTCTGATTCTGTTGAGCTCTTTTCCTGATTGAAGGGTATCAATTACCTCTTTAAACAGCTCAAACATTATCACCTGGGATTTTTGCTCAAGGCTGAAAGCAGTTTCTCTTAATGGGTCAATCTGAAACCTCTTTACTTGAATGATATCACCAGTATCAAAAGTCTCATCTACAAAGTGTGCTGAAACCCCGTAAGCTGGCATACCTTCAAGAATAGCAACGTTATAACCACCAAGCCCTCTGAGTTCTGGTAATGGTGCCGGGTGAAAGTTTATACAACCTTTAGATGGCAGATTAATCAAATCTGGTTTTATTTTTCTGCTATAGAGGTATGAGATGACAAGATCCACATTGTTCAGTTCAATTGAATTATGACAATAATTATCATTTTCAATCGCCTTATAGAGCGTCTTTTCCTGTATTACTGGCATGTTAAGGTTTTTGGCAGTTTCTGCCAGTGCAGTCGAAAAGATACCTGAAGGCTGATCAGCGGTAATAACTGCAATAACATCTGTACCCTTAGAATGCAGGTACTCAAGAGCTTTGATGGCAAAGGGTTTTCTGCCCATGAAAATAACTTTTAATTTATTTTCAGTATCTTTCAAGCTTATCTATTATATCTCCTCTGAATTTATAGGCATTTTCAATGGCAAAACACAGTTTATCCAGAGTTTCTGGTATAAATTTTGATGATAATGGTATCGTAATAATCGACTCTGCAACCTTATTTGTTACAGGCAAAAGGTTATCATACTCGTTTTTATAGTTTTTAAAGTTAGTCTGACAGTGCAAAGGGGGGTAAAAATAAAACCTTGTAGCAATATTATCATTGTTTAATACTGTTGCCAGTTGATCTCTGTTTAATTCAAAGTCTTTTTCAATAGTAAATGAAAGGTCTTTATAGGTACTGATATTTTCTTTATCGACTTTTTGAAAGCATAAACCAGGCAATTCAGACAATCTTGATATGATGTATGCTGCATTATGATTACGTTTTGCAACTATGCTATCCAGGTTTTTTAGACCATGCAAGCCTAAAAGCGCATGAAACTCTGACATTCTGGCATTAATACCAGGAAGTATACTGTCATAGTTTCCAGGATTGCCATATTCACGTCCAATATTTAAATTATATGCCAGCTGATCATTATTAGTTGATACAAACCCACCTTCACCGGTTATCAATATTTTAGTAGGGCTGCAACTGAAGCACTCAGCATCTCCAGAGTTACCGGCAGGAATGCCTTTATATTTTGATCCCATTGCATGTGCTGAATCAAATATAAGTTTAAGGTTATATTTGCTGGCTATATCAGTTAATCTATCAATATTACAGGGGTTGCCAAATATATTAACAGCAACAATTGCAGAAGTTTCAGGAGTTATAGCATCAATAATTCTATCAGGATCAATATTAAACGTATCAGGCTCAATATCAACAAATACAGGTTTTATATTGTTTTGCCACAGTAAAGCTGTACCTGTAGAAATAAAAGTGAAACTGGGCAGAATTACTTCACCTTCTATACCAAGAAGTTTAAAGGTAAGCATAAGGCCAGAAGTACAATTTGATAGACATACTACATTTTTAGCCCCAATATATTCTTTTAGATTTTGCTCAAATTGTTTTAATAGTGGCCCTTTTGTCAGTATTGTTGAACTGTAGAAATCCTGAAGGTCATCTTTTATCTCTTCCCAGCCAGGAATATCAGGATCAATTAATTCAAGCCTCTTGTCAAAAAGCGCTTTACCACTTAATATTGAGGGCTTCAATTTCTCCGGTATTATGTTCATTAAAGCATCCTGTTTCAATGACTATTCAATCGATTATTTCTTTATAACATTTTAACAGTTTCATTTGTTTTAAAACTACCATAAACACTGTATAATTCTAAAGCAATTACACTAAAGAGATGATTTATCAAATATAAATATTGACTAAAATGAGATGACTGATAAAAATTAGGTATTAGTTATATCCCCTGTAAAAACTGATCAATTGCTGATTTATCTATAAATTAAACATCTGTAATTACTAAATTACTTGATTATTAAAGTAATTGTATATGAGTAATCAGGTAAACAAACTTTACATTTAAGAGAGGAGTAATAACAAACCTGAAAATCTTGAAAGTATTTACATATACTGCTTTTTAAAGCCTGAATACCTACCATTACAAATTTTTAAGAGAAAATCAAATTATAGCTTAATTAAGGAATCTTCATGGTATATTTTGGATACTTTAAAATCAAATTAGATGAAAATATTCGACAAGAACCCAGAATAATATATTCAGATAACTTATTAAAATCTGAAATGACGGAGGAAGAATGTATTTGAGTACTGAGACAAAAGAAGACTCAGAAAGAAAAACACTGATAGATTATATAAAGGGTGCCTTTAACTACTGGAATGTCAATCACTATAAAGGTTGCGGTAAACGCATCTGGGATTTATCTGCAGCTATACCAATATTCATTTTTATATCACCTTTACTGCTTGCACTGTCCATTTTTATAAAGCTGGATTCAAGAGGACCGGTAATATTCAAGCAAAAAAGAATTGGTAAAGATGGTAAAGTTTTTGATGTTTACAAATTCAGAACCATGCATGTTGATACAGACTTTTCCAGCTTTACAACAACAGAAAATGATCCCCGAATTACCAGAGCAGGCAAATTTATGAGGCCTATCTCTCTTGATGAATTACCGCAGCTTATTAATATAATCAAGGGAGACATGAGTTTCATAGGCCCAAGACCCATATCAGAAGAAGAATACAATAATGTCAAGAGCCTCAATGGTTTTCCCGAGAAGGTTCTTCATGACCTTGTACCCGGCGTGCGCCCTGGGATACTTGGGTTAGCCATATTTTACGGCCGGGAAAAAATCAGCTATGAAAATCGATGCAAATTAAACAACCTGTATGAAGAGAAGCAATCATTGCTGTTTGACAGCTATATTTCCTGGTTAACCCTGAAAAAATACTGGTTAAGTTATTTAATTGTTGTTTCTCTCTTTATAACAATACCTGTAGCAATATTATTAATTATTTAACCCCTTGTTTATTATTTTAAAGATGAGTTGGATGAAGAAAGGTAAGACAAGAGCTATGAAAAACCTGTTATATTGTCTATTTATAATGATATTTATCAGTATTGGCTTTACAGCACAGGCAACAGCACAGATAAATATGGGGTCAACTGAATCATCACCTCAAGCTGCTCCAGTAAAAGATGTTTTAAGTGTTGAGAATCAAAGAAACCTTCTAATGGATTCTCTTCTAAAAAGTGAAAAACCGGCCCTAGACAAAATTAAGACCAGGTCTATAAGCCCATTTCGTCAACAATCAACTTCTGAGGCTGCTGCCATAACAGAACAACCAGTAATTGATCTTCCTGAAAGTCTTATTGAAAAAATGTATAAAGGCGATTTAAGGCAATTTGGCTATGATATGTTTAGCAGGGCCAATTTTTATGCTACCTCCATTTCACTGACTTCAAAATATACTTTAAACATTGGTGACAGGTTAAAGATCTATATGTGGGGTGATGCCGTTGACTATATGGGTTTTGTTGGTGGTGAATCACTTCAACCAGTTGTAGATACTGTAGTTGACAGAGAAGGTAATGTGTTTGTACCGGGGGCAGGTGCTATACCAGCTGAAGGAAAATCTATTGAAGAGATTCAAAAAGTTTTATATTCAAAACTTGCCCTAAAATATACAAATTTTCAGGTTAAAGTAACAGTTAGTCAACCAAGAGACTATCCTATTCACGTTATGGGTAATGTTAAAAACCCGGGTACTATCTATATTAGTGCTTCTTCATCTATCCTGGATGCTTTAAACTATGCCGGAGGTGTTGATAAAAGCGGTTCTTTAAGAGATGTTGTTTACATAAATACTTCCAGTGGTGCTACTACTAAAATTGATCTCTATGATTTACTTGTTCACGGCAAATTCCCCAGAATAAATCTCAAATCAGGTGATGTACTTCTTGTTAAACCTATCGGAAAAGTTGCAGCCATTTCAGATGGCGTCAAAAGACCGGCCATATACGAGTATGTTGAAGGAGAAACACTTCAGGATATAGTCAGTTATGCTGGCGGGCTAATGCCATCAACAAATATGGATAACTTAATTGTTGCCAGATACAATCAGAAACTAAAAGAAAAAGAGGTTGAAGAGTTAAACTATTCTGAACTCAAGCATATAAAGCCTGTTGATGGAGATTTGCTCTCTTTTAAAGGGCTTTTTGATGATGCAGAAAATAAAGTTGTCCTTGAAGGGCATGTAAAACATCCGGGTGAATTTCAATACGTTTCAGGTATGAAGTTATCAGATGTCATTAAGTCAAAAGATGACCTTCTTAAAAAGACTTTTACTGATCAGGCTATTATAGAAAGAGTAATAGGAACAGATAAAGATGTTATTGTTATACCTGTATCTTTAAATGACTTCTTTGCAGGACGTGTTGACCCTGCTATTCAAGCACAGGATGTAATTAGAATTTATTCTTCTACTGAAATGCCTACCATAGAAATAGCTGGCGAAGTAATAAACCCTGGGTTAATACCTTATAAGTCTGATATGACTATTAAAGACATTCTGGGTAATGTAGAACTAAGCATGAATGCCAATGATCTTGTTCTTGAAATATCCAATAATATTTATGAAAAAGTTAAAGATACATTTAATCAGGAACAGTTAATGTTCAGAGAAATAGATAAAACGAGTGTTTTGCCTGAAAATCTAACGCTGGAATATGACTCAGAAAGTCAAAAGACTTATCTTGAATCTAAAGTAACTTCTGTTTATCTATATGATCTGCTAACAAAAGATAAAGAAACACTCAATCAAAAGCTTTTACCATATGATAAATTGCTTATACGTAAAGTAAGAAAAGAAGAAGCCATTAGAACAGTTAGTGTTATTGGTTACGTTAATAATCCTGGTGTATTTAGAGTTGAACCAGGCATGAAACTTACAGATCTAATTAAAAGAGCCGGTGGAGTCAACCATAAAGGCTATCTTAAAGGCTTAATTTTCCTGCGCCCCTCTGTGGGAGAAAAACAGCAGGAAACACTCCAGAGAACTATTCTTGAACTGCAAGAAGAAATTTCATCTGTAGTTGTGAATTTGCAAAAATATGCAGGAGATCTTGAAGCCAAGAGTGTAGGTGATTTTATTGTCACACAACAGGATCTTTTACGCATTATGCAAGAAAAAGCCAAGTATAAGTATGGCAGGGTTGTACTTGATATTGAAGGTGACAGCATTGCAGATCTGGGTGAATTTGATGATATGGAGCTTTTAGATGGTGATGAAATTTATATTCCTCCTATGCCCAATTATATAATGGTTATGGGTGAGGTTTACAACCAGACAGCGATTGCTTATTATCCTGAGAGAAGTGCTCAATTCTATATTGATAAAGTAGGCGGTCTTACCAAAAGAGCTAAAAAGAAAGAAATATATATTATGAAGGTTAATGGATCTGTCATTAAGCCTAAAAGCCTTGATAAGATGGCGCTTGAACCTGGCGATTCTGTAATAGTACCAAGAAAAGTTAAAATTCCACTTAACATAAGAGGTATTATTAAAGATGTTGCCCAGATTGGCGCAAGCGCAGCTCAGACAGTATTTATCTTAACCAAGTTATAATAATTAAAAATCATACAGACAGGTAGGTTCAATGAATGAAAAAGTATTTGGTCTAATTTTAGCAGGTGGAAGCGGAAGTCGCTTATGGCCTCTGAGCCGTGAAATGTTTCCTAAACAACTGTTAAAACTTTATGAAAACGTTGACGAAACTCTTTTTCAGCAAGCTGTTAAACTTCTTAATAGGCTAATACCGGCAGAAAACCTTCTTGTCATTACCAATAATAAATATGAAACAGATTTATCTTTACAGTATAAAGATATTTACTCTAAAACAAGGCATAAAGCTGACCCAAATATTCTTATTGAACCTGTAGCAAGAAACACAGCTCCTGCTATTGCAGTATCTCTTTGTTATATCTTGAAAAACTATAATGTTATTGATCATGAAGCTATTATTATAGCAACTCCGGCTGATCACTATATTTCAGACAAAGAGAAGTTTATTCATATACTGGAAAAAGCCATCGAAATTGCCCGAAAAGATTATATTGTAACCATTGGCATTAAACCAGAGGTTGCAGAAACAGGATATGGCTATATTAAAACAGGAGGCAACCTGATCAACGAGACAGTATTTGCTGCTGATAGGTTTATTGAAAAACCAGATGCAATAAAAGCCAGAGAGTATATGGATGCCGGTAATTACTACTGGAATAGCGGCCTGTATGTATTTAAAGCCTCAATTTTGCTTGAAGAGCTAAAAAAACATTCTCCTGATATCTATAAGCAGCTTGATAACTTAACCTGTCAGGATATGAAATTTGAATACGAACAGTATGCAGAGCTGCCTGATATATCTATCGATAATGCAGTAATGGAAAAGTCTGAAAAGATAGCTGTAATACCTGCTGATGTTGGCTGGAGTGACCTTGGCAGCTGGAAATCAGTATACGAAAAATCTATTAAAGACCCCTGCGGTAACTTTATATCAGGTAATGTATTGTCTAAAGAATGTGCTAACAATCTTATATATGGGTCTGACAACCTTATTGCTGCTATTGGTCTTAATAATTTGTATATTGTTAGTACTGAAGATGCTACGCTAATTTGCGATGCAGGCAAAACCCAGGAAGTTAAACATATCGTTCAGGAACTCAAACAAAAAAAAGACGCTACTTACAAAATTCATAAAACACAGCTCAGGCCATGGGGCTATATGACAACCCTGAAAGAAGAGCAATACTTTAAAATAAGGAGTGTTTGTATAAAGCCTGAATGCCAATCAAGCTATCATATGCATTATCACAAAAATAAACACTGGACTATCGTCGAAGGAACTGGAAAAGTAACCCTGAATGATACTGAATTCTTCTTAAACCCCGGTGATAGCCTTGATATAAAAGCTACAACCAAACACCAGATCGAGAACCCGGGTAAAATAGATCTTAAATTTATTGAAATTCAGACTGGTAATTATCTGGAAGACGACGATATAGAGAGATTTGATAGATAAGATCTGGCTATATTAAGAAGTATTTAATTTACATATGGCAGAACCTTCTGAAAATAAGACTTTAAGTTATTTAAATATAATTATTTACCTGATAAGTAATGTTTTAAATAAAGCCATACCTTTTTTGCTCTTGCCTGTGCTGACAAGATATTTATCACCAGGTGAGTATGGCAACTGGGCACTGTTTACACTCTTTGTAACTTTTCTGACGCCTCTTATAGGTATGAATATGCAGAACATTATCTCCAGAAACTTCTTTAAAAAAGATAAAGAAGAAATAGCAAGTATTATTTCAAATATCATAATAGTATTGTTAGCTTTATTTTTCCTTATAACCTTTATAATGTGGCTTTATTTACTTTTTACTGACCAGTTATTCGGCATATCAAAGAATATGATACTTCTTATACCCTTTATAGTACTGTTAAATATGCTATTTGAACTCCATTTAACACTGCTGAGAAATAAAGAAAAACCGTTTATATACGGAAGTTATCAGGTTTCATATACTGTCATCAATCTGTTTATATCAATATTACTGGTTGCTGTCTTTTTACTGGGCTGGCATGGCCGGGCATATGGGTATCTAATAGCTTCCATGATTTTTGGAATACTTGGTATTATTCATATTCACATTTCTGGATATCTTAAAATCAATATTGACAGATCAGTTTTAAAAGAAATAATGCTGGTTTCTTCTCCTTTAATTGTTTATTCTCTGGCTAATGTTATAATAAACCTCAGTGACAGGCTTTTTATTGATATAATGGTAAACAAAGAAGCTGTAGGCCTCTACACAGTCGGATATACATTTGGGGCTATAATCCTGTTATACACCGACTCTTTCAGCAAAAGCTGGAACCCCTGGTTCTATAAGCTAATTCAGAATAATAAACAAGAAAATTTACATAACATTGTAAAAATTTCATATAAATATGTGCTTATTCTACTTTTGGTAAGCACTATTGTAATCTGTATTTCTTATATACTTCTCCCCTTGATGGTAACAGAGAATTATTACCCTGCAAAAGATTTTATAGCCTGGGTAGCTATTGGTTATACTTTTAATGGTATGTACAGAATGATCTTTCCATGTTTTATACATACCGGAAAAACAAATATACTTGCACTTATAGCTGTTATTGCAGCTATTATCAATATGATACTGAATTATATTCTGATTAAATTTAATGGCCCGGTAGGAGCTGCACAGTCAACATTGATTACATTTGCGATAAGCTTTGCAATAAGCTGGTTTTACGCAAACAAAATTTTGCCTTTACCCTGGAACCCCTCAGGATTTAAACAATGAAAACCATTAAGAATATAAAAAATTTATGTGAAATAATCTGGCAAATTGAAGAACAGTTTGATCTTCTCAACTGGGAGGTATCTGGTATAAAGCCATGGCAAGCGTTAAGAATGGAATACTACTATAAAATTGCTGTTGCAACAGGTCTTCTTGAACATCCTCATCCTGATATTGCTTCTAAAAATTGGTTTAATAGTTTTTTATACTGTTTGAACCTGCTTAAAAATGCTCTCTTGCAAAATGCTTTTTATCTTAAAAAATTTCCTGAAGCCCTTATCATACCTCACCCTAGAGTAAACTGCATTAAAAATGAGTATTATGACATCTATACAAAATACCTGATAGATTCATTTCGAGAAAACGATGTAAAATTTGCTGTTCTGGAATTTCCATTTATGAAAAAGCATTTACCAGCTAACTATAAAGAAAAAAAATATGCAGATTGCCTTTTGGTTCTTGAATTTATAATAAGAATGTTTAGTTTCAGGCCACTTTCAAAAGCTGAAACAGAAAAAGCAGACGTAATCAATGCTGAATTTATTAATCTTACTGGTGTCGATATAAAATTTAACAGAGATATCAGAACGATAACAAAAAATTTATATATTAAATATAAAGTATTCAAAATGTTTTTGCAGTATCTCAGGCCTGAAAAGATTTATCTGGTATGTAATTACAGGTTGCCATGCTTAATAAAAGCTGCTAAAGAATTAAACATCAAGACTGTTGAAATACAACATGGGGTATTCAGCCGCTACCACCTGGGATACAGTTACCCGATGCAATCAAAAGAACATGAGTATTTTCCTGATGTTCTTTATACCTGGGGTAAATACTGGTCAGAACAAAAATTTCTGCCAGTACCACCTGAAAATAGGCTTGTTTACGGATTCAAACACTTTAATAATACTAAAATACACTTTCAGAACAGTCATAAAAGAACCGATCAGATTTTGATCATCTCTCAGGGAGCAATTAGCAAGAAGCTGGCAAACCTGATAATACATCATATAAATGATTTAAACCGTTATAAACTGATATACAAGCTGCACCCCGGTGAATATGAGGCACACAGGAATCAAGAAATATTTAAAAAGCTTGAAAAATTTAATAACATTAAACTGGAAACCTCTAAAGACCTTTATAATCTTGCATCAACAGCTTTTTATATTATAGGGGTCTTTTCAACAGCTATATATGAATCTATTGCCCTGGGATGCAAGCCTGTTATTTGCGATTTGCCGGGTGCTGAGTATCTGGATGATCTAATCTGCAAGTATAATATACCATTATTGCAGTATGATTCATCTATATCAGAAGTTTTGGCCCGGGCCAGAGATCTTAACATCAATGAAAATGATTTATTTGAGAAATAATATATATATTGCTTCTTGCTAACCCTGCAATTATCGTTGCTTTATAATTATGTTTATTTAAAACTATAAAAGATCAAAGTATCATTGATGTTTCAGGATAAAAATACATACTACGGGCGTAATTATCTTAACAGGGTCTAACTGATGACGAATAACATTGATCAACAAAGCATAGCAGTCAGCGAAATACCTGAAACCATCATAGAAGCTGGTAAATCAGAGAAAAACTACTGGAAAGATCTTTATAGATACAGAGAACTGTTCTTATTTTTATCATGGCGGGATGTGCTGGTTAGGTACAAGCAAACTGTCATAGGCATTATATGGGCAATTATTCGCCCGGTATTGATAATGATTGTTTTTACTATAATCTTTGGAAATATTGCAAAGCTGCCTTCTAATGGTATCCCATACCCTATTCTTGTTTATGCTGCTATGTTACCGTGGCAGTTCTTTTCTACTTCTCTTACCAGTGGTAGCATGTCTCTTATTGGCAATGCCGGGATGATCTCAAAAATATATTTTCCCAGGTTAATATTGCCTGCAAGTGCTATCATTGTTAATCTGTTTGATTTTTTAATTGCCTTTTCAATACTTATAGTATTGATGTTTTATTATCAGTACTTTCCTACTCTTAAAATAATGGTATTGCCGCTGTTCTTATTGCTGGCAATCATTGCTGCGCTGGGAGCAAGCTTCTGGTTTGCAGCACTTAATGTAAAATACAGAGATATTAAGTATATAGTGCCATTTATAGTTCAGCTGGGCCTTTATATTTCACCGGTAGGGTTTAATAGTTCTGTTATTCCTGAAAAGTGGCGGTTATTATATTCTATTAACCCTATGGTAAGTGTGATAGATGGTTTTAGATGGGCTCTTCTGGGTAAAGATTTTGATTTATACCTGCCGGGGTTTATCCTTTCTGCTTTACTGGTGTTAATTGTATTTTTATCTGGTCTCTGGTATTTCAGGAAAACTGAAAGAACCTTTGCAGATGTCATTTAGAAATTAAAACTAGCTGCTGGCAGGGTATATAATAGGAACCTCTGATTAATTAAGATATTACTGATTCCAGCAAAAGCAGGGAGGGGGTTAAAAAAACCGCACAGCGGGCAAAAACACCCGGCCTCTATAATCTGGAATCTATACATTACTTTCAAGGATCAGTATAATACTATTAACTTTTGCCGGGGTTGCTCAGGTTGAAATCTTTGATTGCCTCTTTAATCTGCATATTAGCAGGATCAAGCTTTAGTGCCCTGGCGTAATAATCTGCTGCCAGCTTTGCCTCTTGCCTGTGTTGATAATATCTGGCCTGTGTGAGAAGAATATCAATATCTTCAGGGTGATCCTGTTCAAGCCTGTCTAGAATATTACGTGTATAATCATCGTTATTTGTATACATATAGATATAAGCTTTACCAAGTTGTGCTGATTTATGGCCCGGGTCAACTTTTAGCACATCATCAAAATAGCGTCTGGCTATGACAGCATTATTTTTTATGATATTGAGATAACCAAGAGCATATGCAGTTTCAGTATCCTTCGGGTTTGCAGCCAGACGTGCCTTATAATTTTGAATTATGACGTTGATATTTTTTATTTCCGGTGTATTTTCTATTAAAATCATCTCTTCCCAGATTTTTTCTCCAGGCAGTATAATGATTTTATCTTCTTCGGTGGCGTCTTCTGAATTTTGTATCTTTTCTGGCTCTTCTTGTGGGCCAAAAACAAGTTGAGTATTGGATGCAACAAAAAGATTAAAACCATAAAATATACACAACCCAAGTATCAACAAAAAACATAGTGATAACATTACTGCTGGAACATGTTTCATAAATAGCCCCCATTATTTTGCTATAAAAATAATTTTAATTATTTATTATAAAATTATCTGCTATAGAAAAACAACCTGAACATTATGTATTTGTTATTTTTTGTCAGTATTAATATTATTTATGTGTCTGTTTGCCTAAAAACCAAACCTTCAGAAAAAATTTAACCAGAAAGCAATGACTTCAGGTATAACTTTTATGTCACCCTGTGAGATGCAAAGGATCTATCAAATGTTTATTCTGGATTGCCACGTCGGGCCAAAAGCCCTTCTTGCAATGACAATGGTTTATTGAGGGCCTGAATTAGTGTGAAATAAAACTCTCTCAGGAGTGCACTAAGTGCACTCCTGAGGTGTTGCTTAATATTAGTCACTTCTGTCTTCTTTAATACTGCTATAATACACGTCTTAAGTAATCAGACTTCAGGATATACAGGGCAAATTTAAGAATTGTTTATTCTTTAAAAATCAGGAATTATTAACTTCCTGTACCCTTTCATAATACATTCTAACATCTTCAGCCAGAAGCCTTTTCACCTCTTCGGAGGTTATTTTGGTCTCATTAAGGGGTAGCTCCATAAAGTTTGTTCTATCAATATGAACATACCTGAATTCTGACAGATGACCGATAATGGTTTCTCTTGTGAGGCCTATAAATATATCCACTTGACAGGCTTCATTGCCAATTATTAGCTGTGCCCCAATAGCATTTTCAGGGTCATCTAAATAGTGTGGCTGCTTGCGATCATATGGAATGTCATTATCTTCTAAAAATTCCAGCACTTCTCTGACAGCAGGCTTGATGGTGTTTTCAAGAAGTATGCGTGCACGCCACATAAGGTGTTCCTGATTACTCACCAGATCCGGATTATCAGCCTTGCCTTTTGCCATCAGGATAATTTGTTTCCAGTCCATGTTATCCTCCGACTCAAATATTCGATGCTTTTACCATTATACCCCAGAGAAAAATTTATTTTACCTGTTCAATTTTTGGAATATAATTTTCCCTGATAAGTAAAACTCTAAACTATTGTGAGAGCATGATTTAATACTACTATTTTTATAGGATATTGTATGAGAAACAGCATTATACTTGTCATTATTATTGCTATTGCAGCTTTTACAGCTGGCCTTTATTTTTCTAAAGAGGCACCTAAAGGCACTGTCAGCAGAGAACAAATATCTCTTGCCTTAAAAAACACTTATCAGGGCAAAGAGCACCCTGTCTACAGATATATAAACACCCCTGTATTCTGGTATGGTACCCTGATACGTTATAAAGTGGCCCCAAAAAATCAGGTTAAACTTTACCTGAAAGTTAAAGACGGCCCGGCAGGCATTCCTGACACTATACTGGTTACAAAAATCAAAGACCCCTTTGAATATTTTCAAATTTACCACAATAAAATTATCTGGTTTAAAGGTTTGATACTTCGTATCGACCCTGATCAAACAGGTAACGAAATGGTTTTTGTTAGAGGGTATACAGTTGAATAAGATTAGCTGATATTTCATTAATGTATGGTTAAATTTTTTCTGATGAGCTTACCTGGGGTTATGTTTGCAGAGTGTATAATCCCTGTTATCTAGCTAAAGGAGGGTTTGGTGAGGTGAGCGCAGCGAACCGAACCATAACCCGACCCTTGAGGGTGGGCGGGCGGGCACTGAGCGGCCGTAGGCCGCTACTCTTTTAAAGCCATGTCGAACCGGCACAAATAATAAAACCCTCTATCAATATCCTCAAAATGAATAGGCCTGACTTAACCCAGCCAGCAAAACTTTTTTTCCAAAAAAAGATTATGACAGGTTTTATACATCTATACCATTCCACGTAAATAATTAATATATGCTGATAGAATTCAGTAATAATCTGGAATCTATACATTACTTTCAAGGATCAGTATAAATAAAATCTTTTACCAGATTCCTGTGATGATATTCTGTATTTTTGATAATATAATAATTGCAGAGATATTTCTTTATGGTATACTTCGATCAATGTAAATACTCAAAAGTAGCTTTATAACTTTTTACAATCAATGATTTTTCTACAAACCCTAATGAAATCTTAATGAGACAACTTCAATGAGTATAATAATAGCAGGCGGTGGCGAATTTGGCTTTGAGCTGGCAAAAGAATTAAACAAAAAATTCGACATAACCGTCATAGATAAAAACGAAAAACTTGAAGAAAAATATCACCAGGCTGGCATAAATTTTATTGCAGGCAACTGCACTGCCTCTCAAATATTAACCAGTGCCGGCATTGATCAGGCAGATTATTTTGTAGCCTGCACCAGCTCTGATGAAATTAACATCATTTCTTGCTGGACTGTCAAACAACTGGGCTCTGTAGAGACAATCTGTTTTGTAAAAAGAATTGAATATATTGAATCACTTCAATCAAGAAACAAATTGCTTAGCAACTTCGGCCTGGATTATACTATCTGGCCTAAAAAGTCACTTGCTGACGCTCTTGAAAAAATTGTTTCTGTACCGGCAGCAATAGACGTTGAAGTTTTCGTTCAGGGAAAAGTCAAACTATTTGAATACCTGATAAAAAACTCTACACCGATTGCCGATAAACCACTTAAAGAGTGTAACTTTCCTGATAACTGCATCATTGTTGGCGTGACCCGGGATGATGAATTACATATACCTGACGGCAATACCATCCTTAAACCAGGAGATAAAGCAATATTTATGGGTACTGATGACGCTCTCAAGGCTCTTTCTGAAAAGTATTTTGAGAAAAAGAAGCATAAAAAAACTGTTACCATTATTGGGGGCGGCACTGTAGGATATATGCTGGCAACAAAGCTCGAAAAAATGAACATGGATACCTGGATGATTGAACAGGATGAAGAAAGATGCGAGTTTCTGGCTAACAAACTACGAAAAACTCTTATACTGAAAGGTGACGGAACAGACATTGAGCTTCTGCAATCAGAACAAATAGGTCAGGCAGAAGTACTGGTATCTGTTACAGACAACGATGAAAAGAACCTGCTCTGTTCGCTTCTTGGCAAACAGCTGGGAGTAAGCAAAGTATTGACCCGTGTTGATAAAACAGCTAACCTGAAAGTGTTTGAAAAAGTCGGTATAGATGTTGCCCTCTCTCCTAAAAGCTCTTCAATTAATGAGCTTATTAATATCGTTACAGTAAGTGATATAGATCTTCTTGCTATCGTTGATAGCGGCAGAGGAGAGGTCTTAGAAGTTATTGTCTCAGAAAACTTTGAAGACACCTGCATTAAAGATTTAAACATGCCACATAAAGCCATTATAGGTGCTGTAATCAGAAGCAAAAAGGTCATAGTCCCCAGAGGAAACTCAGTAATTCAACCAAGCGACAGGCTTATTGTATTCACCACAAAAGAAGCCTCTACCCGGATAATGGATTACTTTGAAAAAATTGAAATACTCGATGAAATAAAAGCTAATTAATTATTTCTGCACAGTACTGTCCGGTTAAATTTTTTCTGGAGCTTTAGAATCAGTTGCCTTTTGATGGCAACTTCGTTTTATATTTGTTTATTAACCTCTCATAATCTATCCTTGAGGCGTGCCTGAGGTCTTTTGGCAGCACTTTTTCAAACAAAAGATAATCATAATGCAAATCTATTTCTGAAAGCTTTTCTTTGAGAGCATCAATATTCATTCTGCCTTCGCTATCTTTTTCAATGACAAGAATCAAAGATCCATCAATCTCAATAACTGTTCCAGCATTGACACCTTCAACCTCTTCAAGAACTCTTTCTACCTGATAGACATCCATTAGCCTGCCCTTACAGACAAAACAATTTGATACCCTGCCAGTAAGAAACAAATTTCCATCCTGATCGAAATAACCCCGGTCTCCTGTTCTCAGCCAGTTTTTACCCTGAACTTTAAACATGGAATATCCCTGACTGTAAGGCATATTATAATAATTTTCCAGTACGTGAGGCCCGCTGACAACTATTTCACCTGCCTGTCCTTCGCCAGAGGCACTGTAATCAAAATCTGAAACAGTTTCAGCATCTAGAAAAAACTTCTCTGTATCAATAATTCTTATATCTAATGTTTCTACCGGCCTGCCTGCCGGTATTGCAGTAACATCAGTATTGTTCAAAAAGCTCTGATAATAATCAAAAGAGATAACACTGACAGGCTCAACCTCAGTGGAACCATAAGCAATTAATATATCCTGATTGCCAAAAACCTTCTGAATAGCCATAGTCTGGCTTTTGTAAAGAGGTGCTCCACCTATAACAAGTTTTTTAAGACTTTCTGGCACTCCTCTTTGTTTGCTGTAAAGGGCCAGCTTATGACAGAATGCCGGTGAGGCTGTTATTCTGCTGACCTGATATTTTTCTATCTGACTAAAAACCCTGTCAGGATTAAAAAGTTTGGCCGAAGCCGGTTTAAACCCGGTCATAATTGTTGATGCGCCAGAGGCAAGATTATGCAGCATATAAACCGGATAGATATTCATATCTACTTCATCAGGGTGTATTTTTATATAAAGATCTAATGCTTTATGCTGTTCTCTTAAAAACCGGTGTGTTCTGTCTGCCGCTTTTGGCTGCCCGGTAGTTCCTGAGGTATAGACCACAAGGGCAGTATCAGTATCTTTTACTTCAGCTATTTCTGGATCTATATCAGCATTTGTTATCTGGCTGATGCAATTTGCAAATAGCTTAACAGGTATATTTCTGATGCTTTTATACAGCATAACTGGTATATAATACAGGTGATTAGTTATAAGAGCTTTGCAATCAGCATTATTGAGTATTTGATCCATATGTTTTCTCAATCTTAGAGGGTCAACAAATATACAGGTTGCCCCGATATAAAAAATAGCCAGCAATATGACATACAAATCTGTTGATGCACCTGTCATAACCAAAATACGGTCGCCTTTTTTAATATTTTTAGCCAGTAATAACCCTGCAAAATTTCTGACCTTATCTGCAAGATCAGCATAGGTTAAAGCATTGTTTATACTTGCGATTGCAATTTTATCAGGATATTTTATGGCATTATCCAGAAACAGGTTTACTATGTTATTACTCACAGGTTCCTCCGTAAAGGCAATAGGTTCTAAAGGCTTCTCCTTTAGACTTCAGAATGTTCATTGAAAGGTTGTTGCTGTGCATCAGTGCATGAATAATTTCATCATATCTTTTTTGATAGGCTTTTTTGTGCAGTTCTTCAACCATACAGGCTCCCAGGCCTTTGCAATCAGAATCATTAATAGTTGCAACTGTCTTTATAATCAAGCCTTTCTGAGAGTTATCATAAATGTTATCCACGGCCAGTGCAAACCCGCAGGGTGTATGATCGCTTTTTTCTGCCAGCAGAATAGTAACCTTATCTTCAAGTTTTTCAATATCTTTATAAAGGTTTAAAAAAATCTCATAGCTAACCGGAGAATAGAGAAAATTAGAGCTAAAGCTGTCAATTGATACTGTGTAAAAATCTGTCAGCTGGTATTTTATCTGGTCTGATGTAATATTTCTTATATGAATGCCTTTTTGTTCTAATATCTGTTTTGCTTTTTCCAGTCTAGAAAAAGAGAATTTATTTCTTTTATAGCTTGTAGAGATATAGCTTGCTATAACATCCATACCGTATTGCTCAAACAGGGAAGAATACCATGGCTTATGATAGTTATCCATAAAGAATGGCGGGTTATTATCAGGCATAGTAATTCGATATTTAAGCCATGTTGAGGCGTTTAGAGGCCCAATGAGATAGTTTATACCCTGATTTTGAAAATGTTTTTTAATTTCATTCATTAAAAGACTGAAGCTTTGAAAATCGTTTATACTTTCAAAACAACCAAACAGGCCCGGTATTGCGTTTTTATAGGCTAAAGCCATGTTAAGCAGTGCGCAGGCAGCTGAAGCAGGGACCATATCTTTATACACAACAAAGAACACTGGCTTATAATCATCCAACATGGTAATTTTTTCATACTTATAAAAAGGATCCCCGGCATAAAGCCGGTCTATTAGCTTATTTAAAGAGGGTTCTACCTCTGCATAATTTTTAAAAGCTTTAACTGTATACATTTATCATTATCCTGCCGGCGGATCGATTTTTTGGGTGAATTCCGCTAATATAATGAAAGTATAACAAATGAGGGCTAAATGAAAGAGCTGATTAATAGTTTTCATATGCTGGGGGTAAGACCAGGGGCTTCATATGATGATGTTAAAGCTGCTTACAGAAAGTTATGCAAGAAATGGCATCCTGATAGATATAGCCAGTATCCTGATATTCAGGAAGAAGCCACCTCAAGGATTAAAGATCTCAACAGAGCCTTTGAAACACTGAAAAATTATCATAACAGCTATGGTCTGGAAAACTTTCGGGCAGATAAAAAAACTGAAAAGGCCTCAGAAAAAGAACCCGGTGAGACCGGATATCAAGAAGACTATTTCAGGCCATATTCTGGAGAAGACTATCAGCCATACAGGCCAGCTAGCAAAAGAAACCTGTTTGAAGAAATGCTGGTTTTTATTCTTGAAAGGTCAGGCAGCTATTCTATGGTTGTTTTTATTATATTTATTTTTCTCTTCAATGTTATAATAACCCATTCTGTTAGAGACATTTACCATCCTCCGGGAGAGAGCAATTTGCAGAGTGATAGAAAATCAACTAATGAATATAAAAATGATTTGAATACTAATACTCCTGCATTCTTTACTATCGGA
>CAZFBA010000053.1:0-20496 GCA_964517135.1 uncultured Gammaproteobacteria bacterium | reverse complement strand
CCCTACTGAATTCTATCAGCATATATTAATTATTTACGTGGAATGGTATAAACAAAAATTTTTTAAGATTTTAAGATATGCACTGATCTTTGTATCAGTGCTTTTCTGCACCAGGCAGGTTCTCTTAATTCCCACCCATTTAGGTTCCAATTTTCTACCTGCTTTTTCGCTTTTTATAAATTTACATCCAGAAGGAAAAGGTCTATGAAAAAAATTGTCTGGACAAACTGGCGCATTTTACTATACCCATAAGTAATAACCTGTACTATTAAGCACAACAAAATAATTCTTCTTTCTAATGAACATTTTTCTATTTTCATCGTATAACATGTTTAAAGAAAGAAATGATAGGTCAGCAGTCAGTGTTTAAAAAGATATTTTTAATATTTATATTAACTATGTTTATGTATACAGGCAGGGCTTTAGCAGAAGAATTAATTTCAGAACAGCCTGTAAAATTAAATTCAGAACTCTCTCTAGATGAATGCATAGATATAGCAATGCAAAACAACCCTTCTATACAGTCTTATTTTTTAAACACAGATATATTTAAAAGCAGAATAGGCCAGGCTAAATCATACTATTTTCCGCAGATAAATGTTGAAGCAAGCTATGATAGATACAATTCTTCTATTAGCAACGATGCTTTAGATAATAACCACAACAATTTCTTTACGGGCGTTAGTCTCAATCAGCTTTTATATGACTTTGGCAGAACGCCAACCAGCATAAAGATCAATAAAATTAATTATGATGCTTCTACAGAAGACCTGAGAAACCGTGTAAGAGAAGTCGTTTTTGATGTCAAAAGATATTATCATCTGGTTTTATTGAAGATGCAAACTTGCGATGTATATAAAGAGTCTATAGAGCTTTATGAAAAACAGCTTGAGCAGGCAGAAAGGCTCTATAATGCCGGGTTTAAAGCTAAAATAGATGTTATTACAGCTGAAGTCAACCTGAATAATGCCCGGCTTGATTTTATTACTGCTACCAATGATCTCTACGCCACTATTGAGTATCTCAACAATGTTATGGGGCTGCCTGGTTTTAACGGTTATTCACTGATAGGAGAACTCAAATATGCAGACTATACACCCGATTTCGACAGCCTGATCGATCAGGCCTATGAACTCAGGCCTGACCTCAAATCTGTTTATCTCTCTAAAGACTCGGCAGAACAGACTCAAAGATATGCTAGAAAAGAATATTATCCTGTCATAAGTGCCAAATCAGCCTTTGGAGCACGGGGCGATAGATCCATGGATCCTTCCTGGTCAGTAGGAGCAGTGATGAGCGTGCCGGTTTTTAATGGGTTACTGACGCATAATAAAATCAAAGAGGCTAAAGCTACAGTATTAAAAAGAGAAGCAGATATTAAAGACCTAAAACAGTTTATATATCTTGAAATTAAAGAGTTTTTCTTGAAGCTTGAAGAGACCCGGCAAAGAATACCTCTGACAGAGCTGATTGTAAAACAGGCAGAAGAAAGATTACGCCTGGCATCAGGGCGTTATGAGCTGGGCGCAGGTAACATCATTGAAGTTAAAGATGCTGAAATAGGCCTTGTAAACGCTAAATTAAATTATCTCGAAAATCTTTATGAGTATAACATGGCTATTTTTAATATTGAAAAAGCTACAGGTACTGATATTCCTGAGTTAACAGCCACATTCTAACGGAGTATAACTAATGAAAAATGCTATCATAGCAATAATAATTCTGTTAATGCTTGTTGTAAGTGGTTTTTATATCTTTAAGGGAGATAATGACGTAATATACTACCAAACAGAACCTGTAATACGTGGTGAAATAGCTGAATACATAACAGCATCAGGAACCATTATACCCCTTAAGACAACTATCATAGGTTCTCAGGTTTCTGGCCCCATCAAAGAAGTTTATGTAGACTACAACACAAAAGTTATCAATGGTCAGCTTCTTGCTATTATTGATCCGGCCCTGTTTGAAGCTAAAGTTGCTGAAGCTAAAGCCAGTGTTCTGGCTGCTCAGGCCGGGTATGATAAACTGATCGCTATACTGAAAAATAATGAAAGAATTATGAACAGAAATAAAGAACTCTATGAAACTGATCTGATAGCCCGAATAGAGTTTGAAAACGCTGAAACTGAATACCTTTCTACTAAAGCTGAACTTGAATCTGCTAAAGCAAAAATTGAACAGGCAAAAGCTGTCTTAAATAATGCACTGACCAACCTGAAATATACCAGAATAATCTCTCCTACAAGCGGTATAGTTATTTCTAAAGATATTGAAGTAGGTCAAACTGTCGCTGCAAGTTTTCAAACTCCCACACTTTTTACTATAGCTGAAGATTTAACCAAGATGCAGATAGAAACTAACGTTTCAGAAGCTGATATAAGCAAGGTAAAGGTCGGGCAGGTCGTTGAATTCACTGTGGATAGCTATCCCGGAGATATGTTTTCAGGCAAAGTAGTACAGATAAGAAATTCACCTGAAACCATTCAAAATGTCGTTACTTATTTTGTCATTATTGACGTTAATAATGATGACTTAAAGCTGATGCCAGGCATGACAGCAGATGTAACTATCGTAACAACAAAAAAAGAAAATATTTTGCTGGTTCCCGGTGCCAGTTTAAAGTTTATACCAGAAAGCAACGATAAAACTGTAAGGTATAACCGTCAGGGTGTCTGGATTTTAAAAGACGATAAACCTGTAAGAATAGAAATTGAAACCGGCCTCAGTGATGATAACTATACTGAAATTATCTCTGATAACCTGAAAGAAGGCCAGAAGGTCATTATAGCAACCGGAGATAAATCTGAAATATCCCGTAGAAATTTCAGAAGAACGAGAATGTTCTAATATGACTATGATAGAAATCAAAAATATCATTAAAACTTATATTATGGGAGAATCATCATTTAATGCCCTTGATGATATTACTTTGATGATTGAAAAAGGTGATTTTGTATCTATCATGGGCCCATCAGGATCAGGAAAATCAACCCTTCTAAACATACTTGGCTGTCTTGACTCTCCTACTTCAGGAACATACCTGCTCAACAATATTAATGTCAGCCACTTAAATAGAAACAAAAAGGCTGAAATACGCAATAAATACATAGGTTTTGTCTTTCAGGGCTTTAACCTGCTATCAAAAACTTCCGCCATAGAAAACGTTGAATTGCCCATGGTTTATGCTGGCTTCCATTCTAGAGAGCGTAAACAAAAAGCTACAGAAGCACTTAATATAGTTGGGTTGGCAGATCGAAAACATCACCTTCCTTCTCAGCTTTCAGGAGGACAACAACAAAGAGTTGCTATAGCAAGAGCCCTGGTTAATGATGCTCCTGTCATTATTGCTGACGAACCTACCGGCAATCTGGATTCTAAAACAAGCATAGACATTATGAAAATCTTTAAAGACTTAAACGAAAATTCAGGCAAAACAATCATTATAGTTACTCACGAAGAAGATATAGCCCTCTTCGGTAAGAAAATCATAAGATTCAGTGATGGAAAAATAGTCAGTTAAAAGAAGACAATAACCCGTGATAGATATCTTTTCTACAGTTAAAATATCACTTAGAGCCCTGAGAAGTAATAAACTGAGGTCATTTTTGACATCTCTGGGTATTATCATTGGCGTAGGTTCTGTTATTGTTATGCTTGCAATAGGGCATGGCGCAAAAACCAGAATAGCTGACCAGATTTCCAGTATGGGAAGTAACATTATGATTATCAGACCGGGTTCTTCAATTCGTGGGGGTATCAGCATGGGTTCAGGATCAATACCAACATTAAAACTTGAAGACGCCAGGCAAATAAAAATCAATATCCCAGCTGTTAAAGATGTGGCACCTATCTTTTCTGAAGGTGCACAGGTCGTTTATCAAAATCAAAATACCCTCACATCAATTCAGGGATCAACACCGTCTTATTTCAACGTTAACAACTGGAAGATTATTCTGGGCGAACCCTTTACTGAACGCCACGTTAAATCTGCTGCCAAGGTATGTCTTGTTGGTAATACTGTTACAATTAACCTTTTTGGTGACCTTAACCCGGTAGGAAGGACAGTCAGAATCAAGGGAACCCCTTTTAAAATTCTTGGTGTCCTTGATAAAAAAGGCCAGGACCTGAGAGGCTTCGATCAGGATGATGTTGTTCTTGTACCCATAACAACTGCACAAAAAAAACTCTTCGGAACAATGTTTCCTGGCATGGTTAGCATGATTATGGTACAGACAGTAGATGAAGAAGCTCTTAATACAGCAGAAGAAGATATTACAAAGCTTCTGCGAAAACTTCATAGCATCAAAAAAGGAGATGACGACGATTTTTCGGTAAGAAATATTTCACAATTCCTTGAAACTGCACAAAAGTCAACACAGGTAATGAGTATTTTACTTGGCTGTATAGCTTCGGTCTCTCTTCTTGTTGGTGGTATAGGTATTATGAATATTATGCTGGTTTCAGTCACTGAAAGAACACGTGAGATTGGAATAAGGCTTGCAGTTGGTGCTAAAATGTGGGATATAAGACTTCAGTTTCTGGTTGAGTCAGTTATTCTTTCTGTTATTGGCGGTCTTATTGGCATTATGCTTGGCTTTTTTGCTTCTCATACAGTGGCCAGGTTTATAGACTTTCCTGTAAAGATTTCAATAGAGTCAATTTTGCTATCGTTTCTTTTTGCAAGTATGGTGGGCATATTTTTTGGATTCTACCCGGCCTATAAAGCATCAAAACTCAACCCTATCGACGCACTGAGACATGAGTAATATAGTTGCCCTGTATCTTCTGCTTACTTATGACCAGAAGATACGCTTGTAGTATTGCTCATTGCAAAAGGCCACAGCAGAACAAGAGCCTGACAGAATGTAAAAATACCTGATAAAATCAGGAAATACAGACAAAACCGGAAAATTAGAGTTCCGGTTTTGAATGATTTATTAATAATCGATAGAAATCTTTTCTGTAATCTGATTTCTTATGACATTTGTTATAGATCCCAATATATATTGGGGATGACTATTGATAGTACTTCGTATTAGCTATTCAAGAACTTCTCCAAAACTGGAGCAACTTTCTCTGTATCCAGAACGATCGCCATGTGTCCTATCGGGCTTTCATGAACGTGGAATTCAGCTGTTACACCATTTTCGAGGAATTTTTCGTAATGCTCCCGAACATGATGCAGTGCGAACAGTTGATCGTTGTTCGTAGCATAGAAGAGTATCTTCGCCTTGATAGTCTTGATGGCGTCCTCATAGGTCGGGAATCCCCTGCTGATATCAGCCATCTGCACCATCTTGTTCAGATATATCATATGATTGGGGTCAGACATCCTGGTTCTGATATACCCTTTTTCGCCAATATCTTTTTCAATCAGGAAGGTATTGGTGAGGGCAAGCGCAGGATCCTTTTCCGGGTCACCCCATTTCCGGTCATACGTATTGCGTGCCCAGTCGGGCGAATATGTGATGATGGATAACATTCTCATTGTCAAAGCAAAGCCGTCGATAGGCAACTCTTTGTCGTAGTAGTTGCCATTGTTCCAGCGAGGATCCAGTTTGATAGGCTGACTCCAGACCGATTCAAATTCGATAGTCCAGGCTGGTAATATAGGTGCAGCACCGAGACCAATGGCCCGCTCCACAAAATCAGGATAGGCGACCGCCCAATCGTAAGCATTCACACCGCCTAAAGAAGCACCAATGACCGCATGCAATTTATTGACATTTAATGACCGCAAGAGCTGATATTGAATATTCGTCATATCTCTCGGCGTTATCACAGGAAAATCAAGGGCGTAGTGCTTCCCCGTTTCCGGATTAATCGACGCCGGGCCGGTGGTTACGACGTCCGGGTCGTAAGCCCTCAAATTACAGAGATTGTCAGCGCTGACGAAGAAATACTTGTTTGTATCGAGAGGCTTGCCGGGGCCGATAATGGCATCCCAGTAACCAGCCTTTTTATCTGTTTCACGGTATTTGCCTGCAGCATGGCCAGTGCCAGAGTGGAATGCGCAGATATAGATAGCATTGGTTCCCTCGGCATTAAGCGTGCCCCAGGTCTCATAGCCCATCTTGACATCTTTGATTTTCCTGCCACTAACAAAGGTAAATTCGTCAGCAGTAAAGGTCATTTTTTTCACAAGTTCAGGCATTTTTTTCACGACTTCAGTCATTAATTACACCTCCTATTGTCTTGCGTATTGTTTTGCGTAGTCAAAAAACCCTTTACCGGATTTTTTACCGAGGTTTCCTTCTTTAACCATCTGCTCAAGAATTCTGGCCGGCTTATATTTATCAGAGTTAAAGTCTCTTTGAAGTGTTTCCATAATAGCCAGACAAACATCAATACCGATCATATCAGCTAATGCAAGTGGCCCAATCGGGTGGTTTGCACCAAGCTTCATCGCTTTATCGATATCTTCTGCTGAGGCTACACCTTCTTCATAGATCATGGCTGCTTCATTTATCATCGGAACCAGAACTCTATTAACAACAAAACCCGGTGATTCTTTAACTTCTACTGGCTCTTTATTTAGCTCAAGAATAAACTCTTTAGAAAGATCGAAAACTTTCTGTGCTGTCAGTTCTGTTCTGATCAGTTCAACAAGCTTCATCACAACAGGAGGGTTGAAAAAGTGCATACCGATGACATTTTCAGGTTTTTTATGGAAATTAGCAAGGTCAGTAATCTTTAAAGCCGATGTATTAGAAGCAATGATTGCATCATCTAAAGCATATTCTGTAAGCTGTGTGAAAAGTTTTTTCTTGATATCCATATTTTCTACGATAGCTTCTATGATAAGCTGAGAATTTTTAACAGTGCTAAAATCTGACGATAAATGCAGATTATTCATAGCGCTGGTACGGGCTTCATCGGTTATAACTCCTTTATCTACACTTCTTTGAAGGTTTTTTTCTATTTTAGATTTTGCACCATCTAAAAATTCTTGTTTAATATCAAGCAGGTTGACTTCATAACCAGACAAAAGAGACACTGTAGCTATGCCAGAACCCATTGTGCCGGCGCCGATAACTGATACTGTTTTTATTTCCATCTTAACTTCCTCCTAAAGACTCTTTCATATAGTACTTTTAAACGTTATTTGATTTATTAAACCATTTTTACAGTAATAGCGATACCCATACCACCACCAATACAAAGAGAAGCAAGGCCTGTTTTCATGTTTCTCTTTTTCATAGCATGTAGAAGGGTGACAACGATCCTGGCACCGGATGCACCGATCGGGTGGCCGATAGCAATTGCACCGCCGTTGACGTTAACCAGATCAGGATTAATGCCCAGATCTTTGAGAACCGCTAGAGACTGAACAGCAAACGCTTCGTTTAATTCAAAAAGTTCTATATCACTAATTTTCTGACCGGTTTTGTTAAGCAGTTTTTTGACAGCATCTACCGGCCCGATGCCCATAATTTTAGGATCTACACCGGCATAAGCAAAGCCAGTAATTTCTGCGAGTGGTCTAAGGTTGTTTTCTTTAACAAACTTCTCACTTGCAATAAGCAATGCAGCCGCAGCATCATTCAGACCGGACGCATTACCAGCGGTAACAGTGCCTGTGCCGTCTGTTTTGAAGGCTGGTCTTAGTTTTGCTAATTTTTCTGCTGTTGTATCAGCTTTGATATATTCATCTGTTTTGAATTCTTCAACTGCTTTGCCTTTTTTAATCTGTACAGGAACGATTTCTTCTACAAACTCACCGTCTTGAGAAGCTTTACTAGCTTTTTGCTGACTGGCAGCGGCGAATGCATCCTGTTCTTCTCTTGAAATATTATATTTTTCGGCAATATTTTCTGCGGTGATACCCATATGATAGTCATTCATTGTACACCATAACCCATCGTTGATCATAGAATCAATTAAAGTCTGGTTTCCAAACTTAAACCCCAGTCTGGCGTTTTTGACAAGAAATGGTGACTGTGTCATATTTTCTGTGCCACCGGCGATAATAGCATCAGCTTCGCCCAGCAGAATGCTCTGATAAGCCAGATGCAGTGACTTCATGCCAGAACCACATAATTTATTGATTGTATAGGAAGGCACACTTTCAGGGATACCGCATTTAATAGCGATCTGCCTGGTAATATTTTGCCCCAGACCTGCTGAAAGAATGTTTCCCATAATAACTTCGTCGATTTGTTCTGGTTTAACGCCTGACTCTTCCAGAACGGCTTTTGATGCAGCCACACCGAGGTCAACAGCTGACGATTTAGCCAGGGATCCCATAAATGATCCTACTGCTGTTCTCTTTGCAGAGACGATATAAGCTTTTTGCATTTTCTAACTCTTCCTTTCATTAGTAATTACTAGTTTGTAGCTATACAACATTCACAGTTTGTAATTAAATTTGCCTCACAGGCTTGTTTGGCAAGTGAATCTCTGAAATCAGGGTGAGCAATATTAATGAGCAGTTTTGCCCTTTCATCAACACTTTTTCCTTTTAGATAGGCAACACCATATTCTGTGACAATATATTCAACATCGTGTCTTGATGTTGTTACGCAGGCGCCTTCAGTAAGCTTTAAAACAATCTTTGAAATAGTATTATTTTTAGCTGTTGATGGCATAGCAATGATTGTCTTTCCACCTTTAGAAAGGCCTGCGGCTCTGACAAAATCAACCTGCCCTCCAACACCAGAATATTGCCTGTAGCCAATGGTATCTGAACAGACCTGACCGAAAAGGTCAACTTCTAATGCTGCATTGATTGACATAAGCTTATTAACCCTGCCTGCAACCATAACATTGTTTGTATAATCTACAGGGTACATTCTGATATTCTCGTTTTTGTGAACAAAATCGTAGAGTTTTTTGGTGCCCATTAAGAAAGTCGCAGTAAATTTACCGGGGTTCAGGTTATTATATTTGTTTGTAATAACTCCTTTGTTATATAAATCAACGACACCGTCTGAAAACATTTCTGTATGAATACCAAGGTCCTTTTTATCTGTTAAAAAATGAAGAATAGCATCCGGAATAGCGCCAATACCTAGCTGTAAGTTTGACCCATCAGGAATTAAGGCAGCAATATTTTCTCCGATCTTTTTTTCAACATCTGTTATTACAGGGGGTTCAAGCACATACAGTGGTCTGTCTGTCTCAACAAGATAGTCAATCTCTGAAATATGGATCAATGAACCATATGTATAAGGCATTTGCTTGTTGACTTCAGCAATAATGACTTTTGCATTTGCTACACCAGCTTTTATGTAATCAACGCTTACACCATAACTACAATAGCCATCTTCATCAGGAGGTGAAAGATGGACAAGTGCAACATCCACAGGAATAATCTTTTCGTTAAAAATACGGGGAAATTCCCAGAAAAATAAAGGAATAAAATCAGCTCTTTGTTCTTTAATAGCTTTTCTAGAGCCAGGGCCAACAAAGAATGTTTTATATTTAAAAGCTTTTTCCATGCCAGCAAAGCAATATTCTGATCTTCCAAAGGCACAGTTGTGGATTATTTCAACATCCTGCAAACGTTCTTTCTGGCGACAAAGCTCTTCTAATAGAGGAAAAGCTTCCCCTGCTGCCTGACCCATTATGACCCTATCACCTGACTGGATTGTTTTAATTGCATCTTCGAGTGATCTTTTTTTACTATCATATAAATTTTGCCAGCTCATTTCAACCTCTCCTCTTCCTTTCTTGTTTGATGTATACAGAAATATAGCAAAATTACTTTTTTTAAATATTAGCTAAATAGCCCATGATCCTTTATTATACCGGTGATGAAACGGCTATAAACATTGTTTTAGATTTACTCCTTAAATTTGACAATTCTCTTTATCGACATTTTATCTAATTTTTGTCATCCTCAATTGTCTTTGAAGCGGGGGTATTAGCAAATGATATTGTTACTTTATAAAGCACTTTCTAGGGGGAGAAAATCGTATGCTCCGGGATGGTAACTATAGAAAGACTTAAAGTATTTTCAGAGTGTAACATAATAATTAATGTAAATCATAATTTTTTTGTGTCTCATGCTTGAATAATTTTAAGTAAATCGTAGAGCTTATGCAACTCTTTCTTTCTGGGTGATAATAAATGTTATTAGTAATCAGATTTATAAAGATACAGTATATTTCCTTGAATCTACCATTTCTACCGGAGAGCACTAATAATTAAAAAATTACATTACTGTCCGGTTAAATTTTTTCTGAGGGTTTGGTTTTTGGGCTCGCAAGCCCAAAAACCAAACCCGACCTACCTCTTCGCTGAACCCTGTTTAATAATTTTTGCCAGTTTCTTTAGTTTAACTTTCTTAAAATTTTATAATTCAAAACAGATATTATGACAGCTTTTATACATCTAAATAAAATCTTTTACCGGACACCAGTGAAAAAATTAATAATTTTTATTAAATAAAACTTTTGAGGAATATACATATTGTACTTTATACAATATACTATAAATATATGGTGGTTACCATTGTAAGAGTAAATTTCATTTTCAATTTTGCAGCACTAAACAAAATGATTACTATTACTGATAATGTGCCAATAGCTTCATATTTCTTCAATTAAAATGGGCCATCATTACTGATGTTTACTCTAAATAATACTTTTGGAGTATACAAATAATCTAAATTTGATTGATAATTAAATTAGAGCATTGTTTATTATTTCAAACAAAAAAGTAGACACAATGAGCAGCAGCACAAAAAAGAAGCAATTATTAATCATTGACGACCAGCCTGAAGGCCTTGACTTGATACTAAACTCTTTTGGTTATAGTACAACTGTAGCCAGTAATTCTGATAGTGCTTTTGATGTTTTGTTTAACCAGAATAAAGCCTTTGACCTTTTACTGGTAGATTTGATGATACCGGGTGTTTCAGGGGCAAAAATTATTCAAAAGATCAGAGAAAATGATAACACTAAAACTGTTCCTATTATAATGGTTACTGCATTTCATTCACAGGAAAATCAGGTATCCTGCCTTAATATTGGTGCAGATGATTATATCAGGAAGCCATTTGAAATTCTCAATCTTATTGCCCGCATTGAATCCTTGCTTAGAAGGGTTTCATGGAATAAAAAACCTGTATTTAATTTTTCAGTAAAAGACAAAGGTGGCTATGAAGCACTTACAAAGAGACAGATAGAAATTTTGCAGCTGATGAGCCAGGGATATTCTAATAAACAAATGGCAACAAAGCTCTTTCTCAGTGAAACAACCGTTAAAGCACATCTGAGAGCTATATTTAAGAAGCTTAATGTCGCTAACAGAACGCAGGCCGTTCTAGTAGGTATTAACAAAGGTCTGATAGCCTGAGTTTCAATAAATAACCCGAATCTTCCCCACCCTGAAAGAAGGCATGGGTTCACTTCTTTTTGAAAAAAAAAGCAAAAACTTTTCACAACTGGCTTGCTGACTTTATATATGTACTTTGAAAGTTCAAACCAATTAATTAAAAGACCCGTATTACCGGGCCTTTAATGGATATAAATATTTAAATAAAGTAGTCAAAATCATTTTCACGCTTGCGCCATCGTCTTATTTTGAAGATATGGGCCGGTTTAACATGTGGATCAAGACTGACAAAGTTTTTAGAGCCTTTCCAGAGGTATCTTTCATTGTTTAAAACATCATGAACCTGATATGTTTCTTCAGGGTGTATTTGAAGTTCTTCAATGGGCACATATATAAAACTTTCATGTTTTTGATAGGGGTCAAGATTCAGTGCTACCAGTATTATATTTGAAAGATCTTCTGTTTTCTTCCCATAAAAAAGAATATAATGGTTTTCAGACTCATAAAAATTCAGGTTATCATAGTAATGCAGTGCCGGGTTATCTCTGCGGATAGTGTTGATACGGGCTATATAGTCTTTTATATTTCCGGGCCGATCCCAGTCCCAGACTTTGAAGTCATATTTTTCAGAATTCAGATATTCTTCTTTGCCTGGCACGGGTGTATTTTCGCAGAGCTCAAATCCGCTATAGATTCCATAGACAGATGATAGAGTAGCTGCCATTACTACTCGGAACTTAAAAGCAGGTCTGCCGCCTTCTTGCAAAATAGTCGGCAATATATCGGGTGTATTGGTAAAGAGGTTACCGGTGAAATAGTCTTTCATTTCACTTTGAGTAAGCTCTGTAAAGTATTCTATAATCTCATCTTTAAAGTTTCGCCAGGTAAAATAGGTATAAGACTGAGTAAAACCTGCTTTTGCAAGCACTTTCATCATTTTAGGTCTTGTAAAGGCCTCAGATAGGAAGATCACATCAGGGTATTGATTCTGAACTTCTTTTATCATCCATTCCCAGAAGGCAACAGGCTTGGTATGAGGATTATCGACTCTGATGATTCTGACGCCTTTTTCTGCCCAGAACAGTATTATATCTCTCATTTCTCTCCAGAGGTTTTCCCGGTCTTCGCAGTAGAAGTTCAGCGGGTAGACATCTTCATACTTTTTAGGTGGATTTTCAGCATATTTAATGGTTCCATCCGGTCTTTTATAGAACCAGTCAGGATGCTCTTTAACATAAGGGTGGTCAGGAGAGCAGTTGATAGCAAAATCCAGTGCAATTTCGATGCCATATTCAGCAGCTTTTTGCCTGAGGTGTTCGAAGTCTTCAAAGGTGCCCAGACCCGGATCTATAGCCATATGCCCACCGGTTTCATTTCCTATAGCATAAGGGCAACCGGGATCATTGGGGCCTGATATCAGAGAGTTATTGGGACCTTTGCGATTTGTCCTGCCTATAGGGTGAATTGGTGGAAAATAAAGTACATTGAAACCCATGCGATGAATTTCAGGCAGGCGATTTTCAACATCTTTAAAGGTACCATACTGACCTTCGACAGTACCGGCTGACCGTGGAAACATTTCATACCACGCAGCATAGCGGGCTTCAAGCCTGTCAACTATTATATCAAGATAATTAGAATATTCTGTATTTAGCGATTTATCAGGATATTTTAGCATTACAGCTTTCATCTCATCGCTTAAAGCCTTTGTTATAAGAAGTTTTTGTTCTTCTATCTCTTTAAGGCTTTTTACTTTATTGATAAAGTCATATAAATATGTTTTATCCTCTTCTGATGCCAGGTCAGCAGATACCTGAATAATAGCAGTGCCTTCAAGTAGTTCACTTTTCAGGTCTTCAATAGAACCGCTTTTCTTTTCAAGCTCATCTCTCCAGGATAAGAACCTTTCTGTATAGGCTTCAATTGTATATTCATAACGGGTATTGCAGGTGACTTTAAACTGGCCTTTCCATTCATCGTTACATATATGTTTCATAGGTACCTTTTGCCAGCAAGTTTTACCTTTTACCCGGTATTTAATTTCTGCTGCCAGAATATCATGACCGTCTTTAAAGATGTCTGCGGTTACTTTTACCGGTTCTCCTACGATTTTTTTGATTGGATACCTGCCCCCATCTATACAGGGTTTGATGTTTTCAATGATTATTTTGTCAAATTTTATTGGAACCATGTGTTTCCCCTATGCTAATGACTCGTAAAGTTCTTTTGTCTGGCGGGCAATAGCCTTCCAGCTGAAAAGCTCTCTTGCTCTTTCAAGCCCTTTCTGTGCCATTGAGTCTCTGAGCTTCTCATCATCAAACACTTTATTGACAGCTATGGCGAGATCTCTTGAGAATTTATCTGGATTAACCGGTTCAAACGGTGCGACATCCTGTTGCTCAAGTGGTACAAGATATCCTGTCTCTCCGTGGACAACAACTTCTTTGATACCGCCAACTGCGCTAGCTACAACAGCAGTTCTGGTAGCCATTGCTTCAAGGTTAATAATACCGAAGGGTTCATAAATTGACGGGCAGCAGAAGACAGCAGCATTAGAATACATTTGAATTACCGATGGCTTATCGAGCATTTCCTGTATCCATATAACATTGTTGTGTTCTTTTTTCACTTCACTGACAGCATCTTCCATCTCTTTAGCTATCTCTTTTGTGTCAGGAGCACCGGCACAGAGAACAACTTGAACATCTTTATTAATGTATTTAATAGCATTTACAAGATGTATGATACCTTTTTGTCTTGTAATACGACCTACAAACAGAACATAGGGTATATCAGGATTGACGCCATACTTCTTGATGGCTGTTGTATCAGATGTTGGCCTGTATTCATCAATATCAATGCCATTATAGATCATCACAATCTTTTCAGGATCAATATCAAAGAATTTCAATACGTCTGCTTTTGTTTCCTGTGAAACAGCGATAACTGCATCAGCCATCTCCAGAGCAGTTTTTTCTACCCAGGATGATAAATCATACCCGGTGCCAAGTTGCTCACGCTTCCAGGGGCGCAGAGGCTCAAGAGAATGCGTTGTGATAACAAGCGGAATGCCATAACATAGCTTGGCAAGAATGCCTGCAAAATGAGAATACCACGTGTGGCAGTGAACAATATTAGCATCCACATTATCAGCATTCATCTGAATACAGGTTCTTAGTGTCATAAGTGCCTGTTTGAGCTTATCCGGTGAGTCAGCAAACATAGGATCTTCAAAAGGATATCCGGTACAGCTAAGGTTATCAAGTTTGCAGTTCTGGTCTCCAAAACACCTGACTTCTACCTCCATCAGGTGTGACAGCTCTTTTGAAAGGTATTCAACATGAACACCTGCACCGCCATAAACATGCGGTGGAAACTCTCGTGTTAAAAATAGTGCTTTCATATCTTTTCTTTCTATTGTTGACTTTTACTCGAATGATTATAATTTTAAAAAATTTCATTCTAAAAAATTATATAAAAAGAAGAGAGGTTTTTACAGAATAAAACAGTAATTATTCTTTAATGCACTTCAGACAGACGTTCTGAAGATCATGCCTGCTGAAGGTCATTAGTTTCAGACTCTTTGTTGCTCATTATCTCATATAAATATTCTACAATTTTGCTGCTTTTATAATAATTATAATTGCCTGTTAACGTGCTTTTATGACCTTTAATGACAATAATTACATTGTATTTTTCAGGGTTTGTTTCATCAGATTTTTTTTGTGGGTGATCCAATAATTTTTCTTTGACTTCAACCTTTTCGATATCTTTAAAGTGAATTTTTCTGGTTGACGGCTTGAAAGAATAATTTTTTTGTATTGTTAAGGTTTCTGAATGCCTGTCAAAAATCCAGGTGTATTCTACATTTTCAAGAAAGTGATGGACAGTAATAAGAAGAAAAACAACAATGGCAAAAAATGGTATACAGGAATATTGAAAAAGGAAATCTTCGTTCATCATTGAATATACAGATGTAATAAAAGCCAGAAACGTTATAAAAGCAAAGACAAATGCCCTTATAAATTTGTAACGGCTGAATTTATCTATAGATTTCAGTATAACCTGACTGGATGTTCTTTCGACTATTTCTAAATCATAGTTCATAAGGTTAATAATAACTTAAATAAAATATTTCATTACTGTCTGGTTAAATTTTTTCTGAGAGTTTGGTTTTTGGGCCCGCAGGCCCAAAAACCAAACCCGACCTACCTTTTCGCTGAACCCTGTTTAATAATTTTTGCCAGTTTCTTTAATTTACTTCTTGCTAAAATTTTCTAATATAAAACAGATATTATGACAGGTTTTATACACCTAAATAAAATCTTTTACCGGACACCAGTGAAAATATTTAGTGAAAACTTGTGTTAGAAAACTGTGCTATGGTAGGGTAATATTCATTATAAATGGTTGTTTATGATAAAAAACATAATCAAAAACCCTGATATAAATCACCTGAAAGATAAAAAATATTTAACAATGCTTGTTATTGCAGTTGTCATAACAGCAGCTATAATGGTGTATTCATATATATTTATAGATAACCCGGGTATGTTTCCGCTGCTGCTTTTAAATGTGCTTTTTCTTGTAATTGGCTTCAATTTTTTATATGCTTTATTTACTTATCACCTTTTAAAACCTTTTCAGGGTCTGGTAGTAACCCTTAGCCTTTTTGGCGTTAAAGCATTATTGTTGCTTTTCGTATTTCTGGGAAATGTTATCCTGCGCAGGGAATATTTAACTGAACCCTTCTTTTTGCTGGGGCTGATGATTATACTATTCAGTTTGTTTTCAGGTATTATAGAAGCAATATGTGCTTATATTATAGGTATTTTAACACCTTTTTATTTTCTGAAGATACTAAAAAGGTTTAAAAAAGCAGAAGAATAGTTTACCTGTGCCTTTTGAAATCTGATTAATTTAAGAAGTTTACATTACTGTCTGGTTAAATTTTTTACAGGACACCGTTGACGTTTATTATAATAATATAGGCAGTCAGTATAAGTATCTTTGAAGTATTCTGATTTTATATTAGAATTAATAAAATATAAAATAGAAGGATATAAGTAAGTATGAAGAAATTTTTGGCCTTTATATGCAAAATCTGCCCGTTTTGTGCATACGCACGCAAACACCCTGATTCAAACTTTGCCAAAAAGCTGCGTGAAGCAGAAGAAGACTGCCCGGCCTGCAAGGCCTATAACGAAATATATGGTCATAATAAAAGCTGAACAACTAAACTTTTTTTAAATTATTTTATTTTTTGTAAAATCCATTAAGCCCGATTAAAAAGTTTTTTGGGGACGATACAATTTGTGTATCCTTTTCTATAAGGCATATTGTGCAAATTGTATTTTTTATCTGCCCTGTTTTGTTGCTACACCGGTTTTTGTTAAAAGTGTAAATATTTGCAAATCTTTAGAATCTTTTAGGCAATTTATTTCCTTCACGCCCCTTGTAGAAGTACGCAAAGAAATTATGTTTAGTTAGATTTACTGGGTAATCAAAAATGGATATAAGCAAGTTAAGGTCTTCAGAACACCTCACGTTCAATAAGCCAAATAACCCTCCTATCAGCTTTAAAGGGCATGAAGTAGAAAACGGTAAGTTTAAATTTTTCGTGCCAGCAAAACAGTCTTCTGCCGGCCAGGTTAATGTCGTTAGAGAAGATGGTTCAAAAGATAGTGCAAAGCTGCAATACAGAAATGGCTATCTGGTTGCAGAAATGGATATGAAGTCACCCTCTGAAAGAGTGGCTTATAACTTTACAGTTGATGGAAAAACACAGGTAGATCTTACAGAACAGAAAAAGATTGGCAATGAAGACTTTGCGTTAACAAGAAACCCGGTTATACCAGTATATAAAAAGCCTCATAACATCTATCACCTGCTGCCTGATAGTTTTAATGCTTCTGATAGCAAAACGATGGATAAAACCGGTAATTTCACCTGGAGAAACCACTTTGACCTTTATGGTGGCAACATAGATGGTATTATAGAAAAATTAGACTATATCAAATCTCTTGGCGCTGGCCGTGTAATGGGTACACCTGTATTCGGCAAAGATACTATTTCAAACCACGGCTACTGGACAGAAAACCCTTACCAGATTGCTTCCAGAATGGGAAATACCCGGAAGTTTGATGAATTAAACGTTGAACTCTTTAAAAGAGGTATGGCCTGGATTGCTGACGGTGCTTTTGTTAATCAGGGTATTAAAGGCGTACAGTTTCAGGATGTATTAAGAAGAGCAGCTAACGGAGATAATAATTCACCTTTTAAAGACTGGTTTACATTTTACGGTGAACCAGGAACAGACTTTGTTATGGGTGTTTTGCCTAATGACGAAAATGAAAATATAGACTTTAAAGCATTTGAGATTGATTTTGAAAATGCTCCCTATAACAGGGATGGCGAACCACAGCAATATGACAATACTAAGCCCACCTATCTTGTGGTTTCAGACCCGAGAACCCATCAAGAAAGGCAGAAAGACGGCGTTCATATAAGTACAGAATCTATACAGCAGTATAAATTTCCTGTAAACCCTCAGGAAGTCGAAGAAGTCTTTGAAATGTGGGGCAAACCTGATAAAGAAATGCTTCTTGACCGCTGGTCAAACTTCAGTCTGGATACATCATTGTTTGATACCCAGAAACTGCTCTGGAATGGCAATCGTGATGTGTTGAAAATGAATATGCAAAACCCCGATGTACGTGAATATATTTTTAAAGCCGGCGACTTCTGGACAATGAGAGCTGATAACGCCATACTTGATTACGTAGCAAAAACAATTAATCAAAAACTTAACGATACAAAGGCTTTTGAAGCATCTGATGATGGTAATCTGACACCTGAAAAAATACATACAGCAATTAAACAGCTTGAAAAAGAAGGCAAATTGCCACAGGGATCATCAGAAATGTCAGTTGCAGAAATTACTAAAGCTATTCAAGACTCAAAAATAGCTAAAATACAGGGACAAACAACCCTGTTTGAAGCCATTGATAACTATCCAATTGAAGCAGTTGAGCTTCCCACAGAAGTAACCGGTATTCTATCAAATCCGAAATTTAAGGAAGCTATTGATAAAAAAGCCCGCAAAGAATTATCACAACTGGTTGAAAATATTCTTAAATCAAATAAACTCAGTGAGTCTGCTAGCCAGAAATTAAATGATCCTGAAGTAGTAAGGCTTATAAGTCAGGATGTAGCTAAAGCCGTTATGGTAAAAGCTATTAGCGGTGTTGATCACTGGCCAGCAAAAGATGAAGTCGAATCAAACCCCTGGCGGGAAACTATTGCTGATGCTACACTCAAAGCATTGCCGACAGCCATTTTTAACTCTAACGCTGATATTGCTGTTGACCTTATGGTGGAACATCTTAAAGAAGGCCTGAAACAGGTTAATACAGATGATATAGCTCAAAAAATCAGCGATAGCACAAAAGATCTTAATGTACCTTCTGTAAGAGTTGCAAAAGCACTTGCTAACAAAATGGAAGCAGGCCTTGACTGGCGTATTGACGCAGCTAAAGATGTTGCTGATCTTGATGCAGTCAAAAACAATAGACTTGATAAAGAAAAAGCAATGAAATTTGTCAGTGATTTCTGGAAAGAATTCAGCACACGTGTCAGAGATATTAATCCGAACTCTTATATCATTGGCGAAGTAACAGATGTTGGCGATGAAGAGCTGAAAAACTTCATTGAGCAAGACGGACAACCTATATTCAGTACATTATCAAACTATCGATATATGTGGGGTCAACCCTACAGGTTTGTACACGCCCATCCTGAGCCACAATATGGCTGGAACTATGGCCCTGAAGGTTTCTATGATGACATGGAGCAGTTCCTGAAAGCTTTACCGATTTCTGCTGTTAATACCTCTCATAATATGGTTGATAACCACGATAAAGCCCTTGTACTGCATAACTTGTTAATGCATCCGGGTGACTTTGTCAACTATAAAGAGGATAAAGGCCCTGCATATACCATGCATGCCGTTATGAGAGAAGCTTTAAAAGAAGTTGAAAAACAGCTTGATGCTTCTACCGTGAAAGCACTGGAAAAAGCTATTGACGCAACAGCAAAAGAAGCAGGCGAACCTTTTGGTTTCTGGCCAGTACATAGAATTGCCGGGGCTGTTCAGCAGAAAGCTGAAACACAATCAAAAGTATCACCGGCAAAGATTTCTGAAGGGCTGTCAAAAATGTCTAAAGTTCTTTTTGACAGAATTACTGATAAATACTTAAGAATGCTCTATCTTCAGGTTGGTGTGCCCGGCGCACCAGAGATCTATAACGGTACTGATCTTGGTATGACTGGCGGAGAGAGCAACCTGGTTAATAATAAATACATCCAGAACAGAAACCCTATGCCATGGGTATGGCTTGAAGGTAAAGATGCAAAACCTGAGGTCAAAGCCTTTAATGATAAAGTTAAGCAGATATTCAGCATGCGCCAGAATCCGGTTTTACAGGTTCTAAACGATGGTTTTGTGAAAGATCTTGGCGTTAAAGATGACGAAAAGGGCATACTGGCATTCTTACGTTATAACGACAGACAACAGGCTATTGTAATTCTCAATAACGGCAAAGTTGATCCGGGTTCTAATGCTGATAGCTATAAAAAAGATAAGCCTGAAGGCAATCTTGTTGTGACAGAACCTGTAGCAAAAAACTACAAGCTGGATTTAACAGCAAGTGGTATTGACAAAAAAGCTGTGTTCGTTGATGCTGCCACAAAAGAAAGATATATCGTGAGTGACAGTGGTCAGCTCGTAAAAGAAAGTGACTCCTCAAAGGGTATAGATATAGCACAGGGTGCAATACTTTACAGAGAGGGCAATGCTGCACCAGCAAAGCCAGAAAAGATTGCATTTAAAGGATTAAAACAATTTAGTAGGATAGTATAGAGTAGTGAGTATTACCCAGAGGCCGGCAAAAGTCCGGCCCTTTTTTTGTGAAGAAAGATTTTTCAAAATAGAAGAAAAATAGAATTATTTCATATAAACATCATAAGTACTCAGATCCCACAAGATACAGGACTGGTTTTAAACATCCTGAAAATTATTAGAATTGTTTAATTTTTTATGTCATTTAATATATTCTTCAAAATAAGTTAAAATTGAAAAGCTCATTTATGTAATATTATTTTGACCTGCCCCCATTTAGGTTCCAGTTTTTAACTTGGTAAATCCAATAACAT
>CAZFBA010000052.1:0-20795 GCA_964517135.1 uncultured Gammaproteobacteria bacterium | reverse complement strand
CACATTCAATTACAAAAGGGAGAGACACTATGATAAATACTGCACTTAACACAACAGTACCAGGAAATATGAGAAGGCAACAATCTTTAAATAGAAATCAGGTAGCTTTTCAAGCAAATACATATGAAGTTAAAACAGCTATTGATAATGGCGCTCATACATGTCCGCATGTGATGGTGCATGTAAAAAAACTTTTAGCCAGCATGCAGGAAATACAAAAAGAAACTGATCACACAATAAAAATACCACTTATAGGCCCTGATATAAAAGAATCTATTGCACCAAAACTTAAAGCGCTTCCAGAAAGTACTCGTGAAAAGGTTTTAAATATTGCAGAATTGCTCGGCAAACCATTCGGGGGTTGCTCAGGCACATGCTCTAAAAGAGGGCTTACATTGGGTGAAGTTATCGGAAATGTTTTTGCTTTCTGGGGTATACATTCAAATTACAGGGTTGGAAATCCATTTACAATTGAAACAACCGGAGAAACAAAACTAACCAAAAAGGAACTTACAGTTGGCATTAAAAAAGCCGAAGATCCGTATGAATTTATTAGAGAAACATTAAAGTTACAACCTTTATTATCTCAAAAAGAAAAGCAAAACAAATTAGTCAGTGCTCTTGAAGAGATAGGCGTAACGTCAGATCAGGTTAATTCTCGTATTGTAAAAAAATACCTCTAGTAATTAGTTATTTAATTGAATCTTTAACAGGTGAAAAATGAATTATGCTTTATCTATAGGGAAATTTCTTGATCAACCTATTCTGGTGTCTAAATTTTCAAAGGCAGTTCCTGCTTTGCTTCTTTCTGGTGGTGCTGCGCTGGGTCTTTATAATGTTTATAAAGCCCCTGCAGAAGATAATAAGAAAGTTTTCATTAAAAACCTGTGTATACTTGGTTTTACTATAGGATCTGCTTTAATTGCCACAAGAGGAATTAAACCCCTGACTATTTTCGGGAAAAAGATTTTTAAAGGTGTTAATGGCCTTATAAATGTTCCAGGTGTTGAGGTTGTAAAAAAATCTCAGCATAAATTGATTGAAGAATTTTTAAGAAAAAACCAGGTTCACCCGGAGGCAGGAAAAATATTAGAAAAAGCTAAATCAAAAATTTTAACCTTAAAAGAAATACGGCAATTGTATAGTAAAGTAGGCAGTAATAAAAAAGGAATAGAGTTATTAAGAAAGCTGATACCTGACCCACAAAACGTTAAAGCAGCAGATATTTTTGTAGAAATACGCAGGTTATCTTTACTTGGCATTATACCTGTTGTTGGTGGTATTTTGGGTGGCATTACCGGAGATGTGTTAACAGAAAAAACCTGGGGAAAAAAGCTTGCTGATGTTCCAAACAAAATAAAAGAAGGGTTTTATCAGTATTTTGCAAATATATTTCTTTGCAATATTGGTGCTGCCAGCGCTTTAGCTATTATGGAAAAGATGGGTATTCAGTCTAAAACATACAGAGCAGCTGGCATGATTGGCGGTATAATGGTTACAGGTGTTATTGGCGGTAGTTTTATTGCGAATTATATGGCTAAAAAGTTTCTCAACCCCATATTTGATGGCAAAAATCATCATCATTCTGGCAGGCTTAAGGATATTTATTCAGAAAGAAAGCCAGAAGCACTAGACATAGGTTTACACCTTGATGATATAGCTACTGTAGCTGTTATGTCAGGCTTAAGATGGATAGAACCTGCCTTACCCATTATGTATTCAATCTCAGGATACAGAGCCGGTATTGGTTATAGAAACGGTCCAGAACATAAAAAACAGTATCAACATAGACATAAAAATAACAATGCTTCACCTGCACCGGCTATTAAAATGGTAGCCGGGCCTAAAGAAAGCTTTTTTAAACCACATTGGGCTAATAATCCACCTGATTATAGTGTTTATAAGCCCTTTGAAGAATTCATAAAACACGGTAACCACAGACATAAGGAAGCTAATAATGTGTTCAAACAACAAACTTTTATACGAGCAGAACAACGATTTAAGTCATAAATTCTTAACCCTGAGTGAGCAATCCATTAAACAAATTGAATCAAAAGATTTACGGGTTTTTCATCACCATATTTATGAGTTTAAAAAAGGATTGCGAAATCTCGTGCTGGTAACCCAGAAAAAAAATATCAGTCTGTCATTCTAGACAAACTTCAGAAGCACGAAATCGATTATTTAATACATGAGATTACAACTGTGAAAATAAATGTTTATTTTGGCCACAAAGCTTGTATTGATGTTGTTCGGGCTTTTAACAGGCATTTAAATAAACTAACAGCTGAAGAAGACTTTATTCTTGGCATTATGCTTGGTTATGACAGGCTTCTTCAGTGTCACAGGTATGTTGACCGCAAGCAAAATAAATAAGACTTAAAATACAAAGAAAGGATAGGTAGAAAATGTCTGTAAAAAAAGAATCTCAAAGTATGATGAAAAATTATCTTCAGCTGGCGCTTAATTGTGGCTACGATATTATTATCCAGATGGATTATTGCTGTAATTCAAGATACTGTGGAAAAATTACTGACATTGAAGATAATTTTTTTACACTTTTACAGATCAATGACTCTAATACTGGTATTCAATGGGTTTTAAAAATAGATGATATAAGATATTTTGGCATTCTGCGTGAAAAGCCTGTATCAGAAAGCTGTTGTGAAATCCATTCTACTTACCAGGAAGATAGATATAATTTATAAAAGGAGTATTAAAAAATGAAAAAGGTTACTATTATAGGTGCTGGCAATATTGGTATGGCTGTTGCATCTTATTTATCAAATAAAAAATATGATGTAACATTGTTAACTTCAAACAAAGAGGTGATTAATAGTTTTGAAAATGACAATAGTGTAACTGTTTCAGGCTTAATGAGTTTTGAAACAATGATTAAAAATGTTACTGACGATAAAGAGGCCGCACTTAAAGATACTGAAGTAGTTATTATAACAACTCCTGCTCTTTATCATGAGTCAATAGCAATTTCTATTAGTAATTATTTAGAGAATAACTCTTTAATTGTTTTATTTTCCGGTAAATTTGCAGGCAGTATTTTGATAGAGAGCATTATAAAAGAAAAAAAACCGAAATATTTTGGTTCAGTAATAGAAGCTACCTCAGTTTTTTCAGCTAGAAAACTAAATTATCATCATGTTCGAATAAGGGGTATAAAAAACTTGGTACGTTATGCCAGTGTTTCTTACGAACAAACGAAAGCTTCAGAAGAAATTTTAACAGATATGTTCCCTTCTTTAGCGCCAGTAAATTGTTTTCTTGAGAGAAGTTTTTGTGATATAGGGTCAATGTTGCATCCTGCTATTTCTCTTCTTAATCTTACAAAAATTGAGACTGGAACTGAATTCAAATTTTATTTAAATGGTGCAACTCAAAAAGTTGTTGATTTAATTGAAATACTTGATCATGAACGCATAAGCATAGCTAAATCATATAATGTTACTGTTCCGACCTTAAGACAGATTATTTTTGAGTATTATGGGTCAGAGGGTGATAATCTATATGAGGTTATTCATAATACAATACCTTATCAGGAGAGTGTTGCACCTGTTTCGCTAGATCACAGATATTTAATTGAGGATGTTTCTGAATCTCTATTACCGATGTATGAATTAGCTCTTCAGGCAGGTGTTAACGTACCTGTTATGAAATCAATCATTGATCTGACGATGTTTATTTGCGATTATGATTTTTATCTTAAAGGCAGAACTTTATCAAAATTAGGAATTAATAAGTGTGAAGCCCTTGTTAAATAAAAAATATTATTTACCGGTTGATATTACACCTTATGTCGGGTATCTATTTGTCATTCTTTCACTGATGACCGGGTCATTAAAACCTGTTTTGATACAAATGGGGCTTCTAAATAAAAGCCTTTCAGTTTTTTCTTTAACTGTTATTGTTGCGATTTTAACAGCATTGATCGTAATTTTGTTAAAAAAACCTGATTTTCAAAAAAAACATATTGATTTAGAAGTTATCCTGGCAGGTGTTTTGTTATTATTGAATGGGTTTTTTACAATTATAGCAATAAAATATAGCTCGGTGATAATGGTTGCAGCTATTATTGCTACTACCCCTCTAATTATAGGATTACATCAATCGTTTATAGATAAAAAGACTATTTCGGTTCGTTTTGTAATAGGTTTTTTCATTGCATTTACGGGAGTACTTCTTGTTATAAGGTTTTCAGGAGTAGAGCAATTGTTTATGAATCTTACCGGTGTTTTCTTTGCTTTTGCAGCTGTTTTATGTTCTGACATTTACAGGATCCTTTTACAAAAACTGACAGTGAAAATATCATCAAGCATTGTTTCTAATTATGTTCTGCTGGTTGGCGGTGTTGTTTGTTTTTTCTTGATGTTATTTAATATTGATGTAGTAATGGCCATCTCACCCTCCGGGTGGATTATATTAATTGTTATTAGTTTATGTGCTATGTTTGCAAACCTTTTCTTTGTTAAGGCTATTAAAGAAATAGGTGCAGTATACACATCAACGATTTACATTACGAAACCGGCTGTCATTTTGTTTCTTGCAATGATATTTCTTATGGAAAAGGCCAGTATAATTCAGGTAGCAGGTATCTTTATAATGATGTGTGGTGTATTCATCACCGAAGCAAAGACAAAATGTCCTCAATCCAGAGCAGAATAGAAAACCCGTGTCTTAATTCGGAGTTAATACTATATTATAATAGTTTGCGACCATTTGACAATTTTTCGTCAGCCTGAACTCGCCTCAGGATCTAAGATAATGAGATAAGATACCCGTTTTTAACCTTGCCAGACAACAAACACACAAGGCTTAACCTCGGCTCTGACCTCGGCGGCCAATGGGGATCTCTCTGCTGGATCACTGAATCAGGAGAGCTCATTAACCGGGTCAAAACCGCCATCCGAAAAGACTCAGGCAAAATACTCTTTTTAGAATTAAAGGCAAGTATTAAATAATTATGGTCGAAAAGTTTACAGGTACAGGATTTAACGCTAACGCCCTTCTCCTTGATTTCTTGAGAGATCAACAAGGAAATCCTTTGAAAACACCGAACTCTTTTCTGGTGTTGCATAACCCTGTCCGAAAAAAGATTAATGAGGTTATAGACTGGATCAATCAGCTTATCACAGGTGGCAGCATCCATAATCATTCAAACAAACTACTGCTGGATAACTTGACCAGCTTAAACGGCGTTCTTTACTACAATAACAACCCTGTTGGTATTGGTTTTAACGGTATTGATGGCGGCAACATCTCGGATAGTTATTCGGGTGTCTATATTGCCATTGATGGAGGGAATATAGCAGATCAATACAACGAAATTACTTTTATTATTGCCGGAGGCACAATCTCATGAGCCAGAAAATACAGGTCAGAAGAGGCACCGATACCCAAAGACAAGCCAAAACCTTCGATAGCGGCGAACTTGTTTATACCACTGATACCAAACAACTCTATGTCGGCGATGGGGAAACATCAGGCGGTATTTCTGTTATGGCTTCCGTTTTTAGTCTCATCAACAACATACTTTCAGGTATTACAAGCTTTACAAAAGCCATCATCGACAATATTACCATCGACGGCAATCAAATCAAGGCCTCTTCTGAAAATGGCACCTTGCTTATAGATACCCGTGAGGCAGGCTCAGGAGCAATAGAAATAAAATCCGGTAGCAACATTTTTCTAAATATCGGAACAGGCAGCTATATCCCTATTCATTGTAACGATGTCGAGGTCGCCTGCATTGGATTTAACGGCTTTGCGTCCTTTAAAGACTATGACTGTTACGGAACAGATGGATATAAATGTGCAAGCACAATCGTCATAAACAGAAACCGGGAAGCTTTTCTGACAAAAGCCACCATCGATAACATAAACATTGACAGCAACGAAATCACAAGCGATACAGGCATAATCTCGCTGGGCAGCAACACCCTTCGCACTGAAGGAAGTATGAAAACCAATATTTTAGAGCTTGGCAATTGCGTGAATTATGCCTTGAACGCATACCTGGGAGATACATCCGGCAACAAGTGGTTTGAAGTTGCCACCATAACCCTCAATAACCAGTATGAAGGCTGTTCTGTTCGGGGGTACATCGCAACAGGGGCTTCAGTAATAGATTCCCTTGAGTTTGAGTTGAAGGTTAAACAGGACGATCCACTGGGACAAAGCCCTGTCACCAGCCTCAAATTGGCCAAACATACCAATAATGCAAACTTAAAAGCACTCATTGCACAAAACGATGCAATCGCCACCGTTGTTAAAATTTATGCCTATTGTGTAAACGATTATTCAACCATTTTCTACAGGCTGTTAGCGGATTCCTTCAAATGTGCCAGCACAACAACCGTTATAGAAGGGCTTTCAGCCGGAACAGAAATTGAACCGGTAAGCCATTTTTCGGATTTATCTGTGGACAAGATCTCTTTTAAGGACAATATCATCAAAAGCCTTACCGACGAGCTTTTACTTGAATCAGGAACCAACAAAAACTACTTTTTCAGATCTTTTAACACAGGCGGCGGTGAAAGAAAAATACAATTTGTCAATACCGATGGAACGCCGGCAGCCGGGTTTATAGGTATTGATTGGGATTATTTTATACGGCTTTGTGAACAGACCTACGGGGCAAGAGTTCAAGTAAGTCATAGCGGGCAGGTAACACTGGAAAGCAAAAATAGCCAGAAAATTGTCCTTACACCAGCCACAAATGTCAATATATCAACCGGCAACCTTGAATTGAGCGGAACCGTTCGCATTAAGGCAGACGGTTCATATGTTCATAAAGCCAGTACAACAGTCAACAGGCCTGCATCACCCACGATTGGACAGGAATATTTTGATACTACCCTCAGTATGCCTATCTGGTGGAACGGATCCAACTGGAAGGATGCTGCAGGAAATACCGTTTAAGGAGGAACTATGACGCAACCACTTGAAACACTTATGCCCACAATCAAAGAAGTTAACAGGTTAAAAGAAAAGCTTGAATGTGATGGCTTGAAAGGCCTTTCCGATAACTGGAATAACCTGGCTTATGCGATTAATCAACTTGTCTTAAAAGCCGGTATAGCTTCATCGGCAAAATTACGCTGGCCGATGGTTGGACGCATTTCAGCCCCGTTCGGAGAAAAACGGACGAATTCAAAAGGCCAGGTTTATTACCATACCGGTATAGACATAGCTGATAACCCGGCCAATAAAACACCCATCCTTGCAGCCAGTGACGGAAAAGTTATTTATGCCGGAAATGCCAATGATGGCTATGGCAATAAGATTATTATTGAGCACGGAGATGGGTTAAAAACTCTCTACGCACATTGCTCGGTCTTGCAGGTTAAACCAGGGGATCAGGTTAAACAAGGCAAGCAAATAGCAATTGTTGGCTCAACCGGACATTCGACGGGGCCACACCTGCACTTTGAAGTCATTAAAGACGGAAAGGTACAAAATCCGCTTGAGTACTTGTAGGAGAGATAACTAATCGACATCATCCTGAATAATCTGCTTTTTCAATGCCTCTATTTCGTTATAAAATGTGGAACCAAATTCCTGGACAATCGTTTCAATGTTTCTCATCTGGTGAAGTATTGTTATGATAATAATGCCGTCTTTATATGGTTCATAGACGATAAAGTGCTTGCCAGATGGATACATCAGAAAAGGATCTGACCTTTCCTGCCTGTGTTTGCCCAACTCAATATTATTTGCAATTATTTGAAAATCTTCATAAAGCTTGCTCACATACGATTCTGCTTTAGCATCTCCCCAATGCTCTGTGGTATAGTCATAAATCTTTTGTATATCTAAAAAAGCTCTTCGAGTAAGGTAAAAATGTCTCATTGCCAGTCGTTTTTCTCTTTATTTTTAAAGATTTTAAGGTCAGATTTAAAATCACCGCTTGATTTAAAGACTTTCCCCTGTGCGGCATCCTGATAACCTTCTAATAACTGTTCTTTAGCCTGATATAATTCAAGCTTTTCCATATCCCTGCGGATAAGATCACGGATATATTCACTGGGCGTCTCATAAAAAGCCCCTATCATCTTATCGACGTGTTCTGCTAAAGAGGCTGGTAATCTTGCATTTATACGGTCTGTTGTCATTTTAAAACTCCTTGTTTTCTCTCTCTATTTTAATACTTGTCGCAATAAATTACAATCCTGTCGCCAAAAGATGTACGTCTGAATGAAAAATCTTGTATTGGACAATTATTTTTCAGGAAATAAATTCGGAAACCAGCTATCAAGAATACTCACAGGAAAATTTAACTTGACAGGCCCTCTTAGCGTATCAGATGCAAGAAGTTGATTATCAAGAAGCTTTGTTAAAACCTTTCTAGCCTGTCTTTCTGCATAACCGGTAATTTGTGAAACTTTGCCTCGCTCTATTTCTCCGGTATAATAAGCTTCTCGAAGCAGGTTAAAAGACCCTGGATGAAGGTTTTTCTTTTCTATTTCTTCATAGGTGTATTTTTCAATACGGTCTAGAAGGCTTTCAGGCTTTAATAATGAAGACATAAAATCAATCTGGTCAATACAGGTTGTTAAAAAATACTGGCAAAATTCCAAAAGAGCACTTGCTGAAAGATTTCCACGACCATCAAAATCATTTTTTCTTGACTGATCTGCAAGGGCCAGCAAACTTTTGTATTCATTGACGGTTCTTGCTAATCCTCTTGAAACAGACCACATAGAGCTTCCTAGACCTATTTTTAAGAAATAGGCATGAGATAATAATCGCACGACACGTCCGTTTCCATCATAGAATGGGTGAATCCAGCTAAATCGTTGGTGAGAGGCTGGTATTGCAATAATTTGCCTTACTTTAGAATGATTTTCTGGATTATAGACTGTTTGAAATCTTTTCAGGAAAGACTCTATCTGTTCAGCATCAGGTGGAATATGCCTTCCTATTTGTACATGGGTTTTTCTGAATTCACCCGGTATGACTTCTTTTGTTTCACCGCTTTTAGGATTTTCTACTTGCCTTATTTCTGCTGGCAACCTTGTATAAAACTCATGATGAATCCATTTAATATAATCGGGGCTGAGAAAATCAGACTCTTTAATATTTAACTCAATAAGTTTTTGTACCTCAATATGGGCCTTAGCTTCTAGTTGCAGTTCTCTTTTTTCTGGTATCGTTGAATAATCTTCTTTCAATGCCTTTTCAATGTCGATTGGGTGGGTGTAATGATCTTCTATAAGATTGCTATAGTAACAATTCATAGAACATACCAGATTTCCAATAGCTTCTATAACCTGTGGTTTTAGCTGTTGATTCAAGTTTGTTGCTTTAACTGTTATATCTATTGCTAAATCTTCCAGGTCTTTATTACCTTCTTCAGGCATCAATGGTTCCATTTCATATGTTGACATACAAAATCCTATCGTTTGTTTATACATTGATTATTATACCATATTGCCGCAAAAAATGCCGGTAATAATAATAGATCTAATCAAGTAATATCAAGGCAATTATGTTTTTGTGTCAAAAAAAATGCCGCTAATAATGCCGGTAAAAATGCCGGTAAAAATGCCGCTATTTTTTAAGTATTTTCTTGTAGCCATTGATAGAGTTTTGAATATTCAAACGTCTGAGACTCATATAAACCATTGATAAACAGGTAAGTTTCCTCTGGATTCGCCTTTAAATAAAAATTATTGATCGCCAGGAATGTGTACATAACGGCAAAAGCAACTCTTTTATTGCCATCAATAAAAGGATGATTTTGAGATAAACTTTCCCACAGGGCAGCGGCTTCCTGTAAAAGATCTTCATAATAACCACTCTGAGGCCTGTAAAGAGCAGATTCTAAGGCACCAGGGTCTCTTAATCCGTGAGAGCCTCCGTATTTATCAATTAATTCTTTATGAATAACCAATACTTCTGTAAATGTAGGATAATCTGTCATTGTGCCAATTTTTCATAGAGTGTATCAAACTTATCAAGGCTTTGATGAAACTGATCCATCACGTGTTTTCTTGGTTTTGCGTTTTTCTTTTTCTCAATAAGATCTCTAAAAGCTTCATCAACAAGAGATTGAAACTGTTTGCCTTCCTTTTTAGCAATCAGTTTAAGTTCTTGAATAAGGTCCGGGTCTGCCTGGGTTGAAAATTTCTTGAGTGGGGTTGACATCAAAAAATACCTCCATCATTTTATTATAATGCTTTTTAAAAGTACTTTCAAGATAATTCAAGAAAAAGCTTGATAGAATTTTAGTTTTTAGTCTTTTTATTATCCCGGTGGGCTTTGATTACTTTACGAACATACCTCTCTGTCACATCACAGGTTCTGCATATTTCTAGCGTCCGGGCTCGTCTGCCGTCATAGTGTTTAACGATATAGCTTTTCTTCAAGTCATTGAGAGCATTTTTGGGTATTGTAAAATTCATCCCGGAGGCATGTTTAATCAGGGATAACGCCACATCCATCCCGCAAAAGGTTGCGATAAACTTTAAATCCTCCGGCAGGTCATCAATGGAAATATTGCGGGTGAGTATCTCGAAAAGGTCTTCTGCTGTCATAAATCCCCCTGGGCGGTTAAATAGTTAACAAAAAAGTGGGCTTTCACCCACTTTGCTTTCAGACCAGCTCTTTTAGCGTTTCCAGATTTGGCTCAATCCTCAATTTGTCCTCCACTTTGACAGAGGCTCCAACTTTTGCCAGCGTTACCTGATCGAGGTCAACCATCGCTTCTTTGTCCGGCTCTTCTTTGATCCTGATATAATCAGTCATCTTGAGAGCCTTCAGGGCCGCAAGGCAGGCCTCCTTGCTTTTAATCATACTCCGCCAGGTTTCCTTGATGATGGAAGTTTTGATGATGAAAAATTTAACCACTGGCTAGAAGGAGTTAAGAAATCCAGTTTAGATTCCGGTCGCTTTGAAGTGGCTCTTATTAATGTTGGAAAAGTTTTGTTTTACTGCCCTCGTGATCCAGATGGTTTCTGGATAAATAAAACTGTTGCAAATGCTCTCAATCAAAAAGATTCTGAACCGATGAGGGCTGGATTCTATATCGCTATTCGTCGTTCACGTGGCGTTCATAAAGTTGATCCAACAGGTAAACCCGAAAAAGATCTTGCATTAAAATACAGACAAAAAGCTGAAGAAACTGAAAACGCTGGTTACTATAGATTAGCAACTACTTTGAGAGAAGTGGCTAATACTTATGATAAACAAGCAGAAAGAATTATTGCAAGATATAATACTGACTGAAATCTATATTATTAAAGAATGCTTATTTAAATATTGCAAAATAATTTTCGTTTTAGATATATTAATAAGATGAATATAGATACGTTCATACAGTATTTAATTTTAATTACCTTACTTATTAGTGCAATAATTGCACTTAATCAATTTCGAAAAGATACAAGACAAAAGGTAATTGATAATACATTTAAGTATTTACAAAATTTTGATGGTAATCAGTGGATATCAGAAAAAGATAAACTAAATTGGAATAAAATTATTAGTTACCTACAAAGAGTGTCTTGTGCTGAATTAGAGTTTGGTGACTATATCATCTTACAAAAAGAAGAATATCCAGAATTCTTTGAATGGAACCCACACCTAATCACAACAGAAGTAGACTATTTAACATATGAAAATCCCGTAATACCAATTGAAATAGCTGATATTTTCTCTGAAGGAGTATTAATGTATGAAGGTAAAAGTATCGTTAATATTCTAAATGTTCTAGAAATTATTGCAAAGGAAACCTTAAAAGGTAATTTAGACATACATTTGATTAATTTATCACTTTCTGGATTTTATTCTGTTGCTATGACATATATATACCATCTTGATAAAGCTTTAAAGGAACTTGACCCGAAAAGTGATGAATTTTTCTATATTAAAAAGTTGAATAAAAAGCTTTTTCCATTAAGTATTCGAACACTTAGATATACCTTTGAAATTGATACTAACCAGCAAAGCTTAAAAAAAGAAATTGAAGTTTTAAACAATAAACTAGAGCTTCTTAATCAAAAACCAATAACAATGGAAAAAACTGAAAGAAATTGGCTTCTTAATATAATAATAAGGCTTGTATCAAATATTGTAACCAGATGAAGTCTATTAATCTCATAACTTAACAGTCTTTGTCACACAATGATAGCTCCAGCATTTTCTTTTCAGAGAAGATTTCCTTATCCTCAATATATAATAATATTGATTGTCTCGCTATATCGGCTAACAATTTAAAATAATGGTTAATATCCTTGTTTTTTTTGACTTCTCCTGTATGTACTATACTTGAACGAATACTATACAGTGTTTTCATTAAGTTGTATTTATCGTGAATCCTGCGGATAAGCTCTAAGGCACGATAAGGGAGGTGTTCCGCCTCATCAACAATAATAAGTCTTCCGGAGTTTTTCAGCTTGGCAATGATATCTTCAAGCAGGCTATGGATCATCCCGCCACCATCGAGGCCAAGCTTTTTATGGATTTCAGAAAACAAGACCCGGGTGGTATAGCCTAAATCCGCCTCGATTAAAATGACATCAGGATTCAGAGAGGCATATTCTTTGGCTGCCTGTGTTTTACCTAAACCTGCCTGACCGTAACAAACACCGATCTCGCAATCAATATGGGCAATGCGAGCCACTTCAAAGACTTTTCTGGCGACGGAGGTCATCACAAAATCAAGCTTTCTGGTGCTGTATTTTTCAGACTCTCTCTGCAGAAAGCTTTCAATGATGCTGCAAACTTTTTGCACATCACCTTCATAGGTGTTGCTGAGCCACCGGCTTAAAACGGTATTGGATAACCCTGTGGCCCTGCAAATATAGGCCTGGCTCAGGGTGCGTTCTTCCATGAGGTTTTTCAGTCTATAAATTAAGCGATTCATAAACTCTCCTTCTTTTTGGCCAACTCGGCATAATACTTGTCGGTTTCAAACAGGTAAATGGGCTCTTCCGCCTCTTTTTCCCGCACGAACGCAGAAAGGTCATATGTACCCACTTTTTCGTTTTCCTCTTCCTGTTTGATCACTTTATCCATAAACGTGTTCGGCATTTTCATAATTTTGGGGTCTGGCTGGCTCTTATCGGGGTTTAACGCTGCCACACCGGCTTTCAACATATTCATTTTTTCCAGTGGATCGATAGCATTTCTGGATTCCAGATAGGCCTGAGCGATCTTCTTGTCTCTGTTCTTTGCAGCCAGGGCTTCTTTTAGTTTAGCTTTTTCAATATCTGTTCTTGCTAATGCCGGGACAAGCTCCGCCATCTGTGCTTTGCCTAAATAGCTATCATCTTTTGCCTTAAATACCCATGCTTCCTGATAGGCGTTAATATCCCGCCTGAGATAAACTTTTTCACCCTTGAGCGGGCTCATCCACTCAGCCCAGTAGGTGACTTGCAGGGCTGAATCCCGAACGCCATTGCGACCGACCGTTACAGCCCTTGAGGTTCTCATACAGAAAAGCATTAAAGCATCCTGAGAGACTGTTTTCTTGACGGTAAATTCTTCAGCAAAAAGTTGATCCGGGCTTTTACCTTTAAGAACCTTGCCTTTAGAGGGCATTTTGTTTAAAACATTGATAACGAAATCATCAAAGACCTTTTTAAAATCTGCAAAAGCTATTATCTTACCGTTTTTAATTTCTGTTTTTAATTTTTCTGGTCTTTCCGTGATATTGCCGCCCCGATAGCCAACAAAATGTTTACTAAGAAATTCTTTATTCTTGAGAAAATCTCTTTCTATTGGCTTGGTCTGGGCGTTATACGGCAGGGCAAAATGTGGCTTAATGCCTAACAACATAAGCATGGCCGTTGATTTTTTCTCGTCAATGAGAACAGTCTCAACCTTCCGGCCACCGGCAAAGTCTTTTGATCTATAGTCTTTGCCGTTATCAATATACACATCTTCCGGAAGGCCATATTCATTGGCAGCGTAATAAAAACTCTGGAAGATATGATCTGAATTAGGAGCCTCACAGTGAAGCAGCCAGCCCAGCCATTTAGAGGTTTTAAAATCTCTCCAGGCAGTAATCCAGGGAAACACAACTTTGCCGGATTTATCCAGCACGGCCACATCAACCTGGGCATGATCCGACACCCAGCAAGACCCGGCAGCAATTTGAGAATAATTTCTATCAACATAATTACCGTATTTCCTATTCCAGGCAGATTTACCAAATCGGGCAAGGTAAATTGATTGTTTCGGTACTTCCTTAAGAAGCCTCCTGTAAAAGGTTTGAGCTGATGGAAAATTATTGAGATCAATATCTTCAACTTGTTTGAAGTGACCGAGTGTCATCAACCAGCAACTATTGACAGACGGGGCTCCTTCTACCAGATAAAGCTTTTTGAAATGCTTAAACCATTCTGGTTTCAGGCTGGTTTTACCTATTCGTGAACCGTGTTTAGATAAAAGTGACACAAGTCCACTTTCTTCAAAGTCTTTTCTGGCTTTTAATAACCGGGAATAGGATGTTTTAAGATCAGGATTTTGTTTGTTCCAGTGAAAGATAAAATCTTTGAGAACTTCACCTTTTAAGTTTTTTGTTTGATTCAATAACGTTAAATACTTCTCTGCCTGCTTTTTTGACCACTCCGGGGCACTACGAAACAGGTCAAGATTTAAATCAACATCATAAGCAAAATCTTGCCGTATTTCTTTGTCGATTTCAGTCATTTCTAATAGGCAATATTTCTCTGAAAAATATTTATTTTGACTTCTAACAGGCAAAGATTGTAGTAATACCTGAATATCTCTTTTACCATTGAGTTTTACCTTTTTTGATTCATATTTACCCAAACGGCAATTTTTAAGGAGTGTTTCCCGTTTAATATTAAGCAGTTTGCAAGCCTGGTTAGAACTTAGCCAAATCAAAGAAGTCTTCTTTTTGTCGGCAAAATTTTTCATTTTGTTACGGTAACTCCCAGATTTTCTTTGACCCAGATATTAAATCGGCACGACCGCCTTTTTCCTCGCAAAAGCATACTGATAAAAGCATCAGAGACATTCAGGTCTTTGGCGATTCTTCGTTGCGGAATATTCTGTTCCAACAGTTTTTTCCGTATGTTTAAAATTGTTTCTGAATAAGTGCAATTGTTCTGCATTTATGCTATCTTTGTTAAAAAGTTAACCGGATTGAATAATTTTATAATAGGTTATTATTTGCCGATTGTCAATCTTGAAATAATAAAAATAGGCAAAAATAGTTAGGTAATTTATGGCAATTAATATCGGAGAGAAACTAAAATCAATACGAAAAGCTCTCAATTTGAGCCAGATTGAGTTTGCAAAAAAACTTAATATCTCGGAGAGAAGCCTCCGGGATTATGAAAAAAATCGCTTTAATGTTAACTATGACCTCCTCAGTCAACTCATCAATGACTATAACGTGAATTCTGATTGGATATTTAAAGACGAAGGGGACCTTTTTACCACTGAGAAAAAAGGCATTGTTAAAGCTGATCATAGAAATGATTTAATCTCCAAAGAAAGTAGCGATAACCTTGTTCATATCCCTTATTTAGACTTAAAAGCCGCTGCCGGCAATGGAATCAATGTCCAGGAAGAAAAAGTCTTTAGTCTTGTCGCTTTTAACAGACAATGGATGAACCAGCATATTTCTTCTTTACCTGGCCATTTATCTGCTATTACGGCTGAAGGGGATTCAATGGAACCAACCATTAGAAATGGTGAATTGATCCTGGTTGATCATTCTAAAAACACCCCGCAAGATGGACTTTATGTCATCAGGTTAGGGGAATCACTTGTTGTTAAGAGAACGCAATGCCTCCCCAATTACAAAATGGAAGTCTTAAGTGACAATACGGTCTATAAGCCCTATATTATTGATTTTAAATCAGATCAGGAAGTCGCAATAATTGGAAAAGTTGTCTGGTACGGCAGGTTTATGGGGTAAGAAAATGGCAGAAATTCAAGTACACCCCAGGGTTATCGAACTGACAGAAAAAGTATCTTTTCTTAAAAATGAACTCTCCTCCAAAATAGAGGAATATGACCAGCTGATAAACCATACCATCCCAAACCTGGAAGCTGAATATCAGCTTAAAATAGGGTTTAAAGGATATGAAAAGTTCAGCCTGGAATGTGCTATTCGTCGAATGAGAAGAAAGATTCAGCTTATTCAGGCTTTAATTAACAATAATAAACCTGTCACGCTGGAAAATATCGAAAAGCAGCTTGATGAAGAATTTCAGGAATGGAAAAAGCAAATGGATGCTCTTTTTCAGCAATTGCTAGAAGCACAAATACGCATAGAAGCAGAATCCCTCAGCAAGGAAGAAAGCAAAGAACTCAAAGATATTTATAAAAGGCTGGTTTTTCTATTACATCCAGATGTCAATCCTAATGTGACAGAAAAGGAAAAGCAACTATGGTTTCAAGTTCTTGAAGCCTATAAAAATGCTGACCTGGCTACATTAAGAACGCTAGCAATGATTATTGAAGGTGATCAACCCGCAGAAATAACCCAAAAATCATCGATAGAGTATCTGGAAGATCGGTGTGCTGTCTTAAAGGGGAAAATAGTCGCCATTATTAATAAAATTCAAACAAGAAACAATTCTTTTCCCTGTGATATTGCAGCAAAGCTTCAGGATGAAGTCTGGGTAAGCTTACAGGTTCATCAGATGGATGAAGAAATACAAAAGCTTTCAATAGAAAAGGAAGCACTGGAAAGTATTTTAGCAGAATTTTGTGTGTAAACAGCTATGGATAATAACTTAGTTCCTTATGATCCTAAAAAAATAGAGCTGATTAAAAGAGAAGGCGAAATGCCTTTACCCTATTCCAATGAAATCTTCCTGATGGATTGTCACATAGCCGGCACATCCTATGTTGATGATATGGACGCACTTTTTCCCGGGTTGCAGATAGGACAAAAGCTCCTTTTAAGGCGAGAGGCTTCAAATGAACACGATGGCCTTGCTATACTGGTATTAACGGAATCAAATCAGAAGCTAGGGTATATTCCCCGGGCACAGAATGAAGTTGTCTCAAGGCTTTTAGATGCCGGCAAAATGCTTTTTGGCAGAATTACATTTAAAGAAGATGAGTATGGCTGGAAAAAAATCGATATTAAAGTTTTTATGAGGGATTTGTAGGGTATGTTCTTGGTTAAATGTATTGAATATGCTTTTGATTACGGACTATCGAGCACACATAGACGAGAAATGCCAAAATAACAGACACGTTAAGAGATAACTTTCCTTAAGTTACATTTTAAAAAAGCTTAAAATTCGCTCAAGAGGTATTTTTAAAGCTTATGTTCAAAAACCTTTTTTCCATTTGAGCCTTCAGCAATTTCTTCAAACCCTTCAACAGGCATTTGGCCATCATATTGAATTTGTTGAACATTTCTGAAAAGGGGTGCTTGTTTAATTTCATCCATTCGTTCTAAAACCATTACCATTTGGCTTTCTGTTTTAGGTTCAACCCAAAGCGTTAACGGATCTTGGCCAAAATCACCAAGGAAAAGTTTTACTTTTGTTCTTTCTTTTAAAGATGGATCCGTATAATCATATTGCGACTGATAATATTCATTTGGTGGCTGCAAATCAAGTTCATAACCACCGGATATTCTCCGATAGCCCCGTTTGAGATCGAATTTATCAATTTTCTGTTCACCAATGTAAACTTCGTCTTGATCAGCAACCTCTATAGTGAAATAGGCGTTTTTAATATCATCTGCTGAATGTATCGGACCATTTTTGTGGTTTACATACCAGACATCTTCTTCGCCTGAATAGAATATATTGGTATAGGCATCCGATCTTGTTTGCCCCCAAAATTTTGTCACAGAAGCTTTCACAGAGCCGAAAAGTTCTTCGAGTTTTTGAGAAAGAGTTTTGCTGTTCTCATAATTAAAGTCACCAGAGGCTGCTATCTTGCCCCCAATAATGAGGCCACCAAGCTTGTCTGTATATTGCCCCATCTGGCTCAGGGCGTTACGAATTTTATCCTGAAACCTATCTTGTGAATATTTCACTGCAGCCGGTTTAAAATGAAACATGACAACGTCTTTAGAAATCGTATTTGATAGACCGCCTGCATTGCATCCGTAAATATCTTCTGTTAATGCGTGCGAGCCTACAACAACATCGTCCCAAGGGTCTCCTATATAAAGTCTGTTTGACCAATCTCGTGATTCACCGGCTGTACGGTTTTTAAATTCTTCATCAGAAACAAATTTAATCTTTGATGTAAAACTCAAAGGGGATAACTGGTTAATCTTCATATGAAACTTTCCTAGAGGGAGCGTTGGTACATTGTACTTTAAGAAATTCCTCTCAATAAGAACAATTGCTTTAAAAAAAGGTTATTTTAAAAAGTTGTAACAATAAAAGCAAAATTTTTGTAACCTAAACGTAGCTAAATCTCTAGAATAGCATTATTAACTACAATCAGGTATAATTAAATATTATTAGATATAATTAAATATGATTGAGGCCTTTTGATTAAACCAGACGCAATACAAATCACACAGGAAATGCTGCTCATCATTAGCGAAATTGATGAGTTCAAAGGCTCCTGGAAAGCCCTTGATAAGCTCTCTCCTGAAAGATTAAAAGCCCTCAAAAAAGTCGCAACTATTGAAAGTATAGGCTCTTCAAACAGAATTGAAGGCAATAAACTTTCTGATAAAGAAGTTGAAGCCCTTTTATCTCAAATAGACAGACAATCTTTTGCCTCAAGAGATGAAGAAGAAGTGGCCGGCTATGCCCGGCTTATGGAAACGATTTTTGAGAACTGGGAAGTGATCCCTTTTAATGAAAACTATATAAAACAGCTCCACAAAATACTTTTGCAATATTCAACCAAAGATGAAAAGCACCGGGGAGAATACAAAAAACTCTCCAATAGTGTGGCAGCCTATGACGCACAGGGCAACCAGCTTGGTATCGTTTTTGAAACCGCTACGCCGTTTGAAACACCGCAAATGATGCGAGAGCTCGTTGACTGGACACAATCTATTTTAAATGACAAAGCCCTGCACCCTTTAATTATCATAGGCATTTTTGTGGTTACTTTTCTTGCGATTCACCCCTTTCAGGATGGCAACGGCAGAATTTCTCGTGCCCTGACCGCTTTGCTTCTCTTAAAAGCTGGCTATCTTTATACGCCTTATTGTTCGATAGAATCCATTGTGGAAGACAATAAAGAAGGCTATTACAGGGCATTGAGAGAAACACAATCTACATTGAAAGCAGATCCAGACTATGAGCCCTGGCTGATGTTCTTTTTAAGGACGCTTCAAAAGCATAAAATACGGCTGGAAAATAAAATAGGAACAGATGTTCGATATATGCTTGAGTTGCCTGAGCTTTCAGCAAAGATTATGGAGATACTCGAAAACAAGGAACGTACGACGATTTCTGAATTGATAGAAAAATTAGAAGCCAATCAAAACACAATTAAAAAACATTTAGCAGATCTTGTCGATAAAGGGTATTTAATCAAACATGGCAAAACCCGTGGGGCCTGGTACACAAAAGGAATTAATATTTAGTCTAAAGGGTCTGTACAAATAAAGACCGGCTTCTTTTTATCCTGATCAGCCTTTAAGTAAAACGGTAAAACCAGCCCAACATGCTCTCTGAGAGCCTTGTAATATTCCCAGGGGTTTATGGAAAACCTTTCTGCAAGGATAATCACGCCAATAAATTTTGCTTTCTTGAATTCCATCTGTAAGGTTTGCTCGATGTGCTTCAGGCTTTCTTTGGTAAAAATAAACTCAGGTTTAATAATAATTTTGAAGTACGGATGGCACTTAGGATGAGCAATAAGAATATCATCAACGATAACCATATGCATAAAGTTAATCCCGGTCTCTTCCTGGAGCAATCCACGATTCCTTTTTATCCACCTGCACAAGGAATTTCGATCTTTATATTTTTTAGCCAGCATTTAATTCCTCCGTATAGTTAACAATTTAACAAACACATTCTATAGTCAAAAACACCCTAAAAAGCTTTCATAGAGAAACTTTTTACATTCCAATACAAATACTTTAATTCAATTATCGTTAATGCTATGTTTTTATACTATTGACATTAATATAATAATCTGATTAACTATAATTATGCTATTAACATTACGGACATAATTATGGATATTAAATCATTGCTCACCTATACGGAAGAAACACTCGAAATAGTAGAAAAGCTCTACTTTTCTGCTTCTGGTGAGCAAAAAAGAGATCTTCAAAAAGCGATGGCCAACCTTGTTATGGCAAGAGAAGAACTGGAGAAAAACTACAAACCTTCCGGCACAAGATCAAAAATTGAAAACAAAGACGATGTCTATATTGTGTCCTGCTATTTAAGCCGTTTTGGTCACGAAGATCTTTATAAAGACTTAAACCAAACCCAGGCTATTCAAAAGGTCGCTGAAATTCTTGGTTTAAAGCCGACCACACTCAAAGGGACGAGAGACATCTTTGATCCATTCTTCGATAACGGAAGAAAAGGCTGGAGTAAAAGACAACTGAATGAAACTGAACAGAAACTTTTCGAAAAATACAAAAAAGAATCAAAAGAAAAATTTCTCGCTGAAGTGAAACAAATATTAAGGATGTAGTATGTATTTAATTGTTTTTATAAAAATGCTTTACCAAAAACGGATTTTCTCTCGTTTTAAATGATACTATCCCTTTGTAGGTATTTTGAGAAAAGTGAATTTAGGTTTAAATCCTTATGTGCGTAAGAGAATAGCCTAAAATTTTAGTTTGAGAAAAATGCCGGTTTTTACCGAAAAAACGGATTTTTAGTTTGAGAATTTTACCG
>CAZFBA010000051.1:0-21523 GCA_964517135.1 uncultured Gammaproteobacteria bacterium | reverse complement strand
TATTATGACAGGTTTTATACATCTAAATAAAATCTTTTACCGGACACCAGTGATAAGAGGTCTCTGAATAATTTGTATGTTCTCAGATTCAAGAAATTACTATTTTCTTAATTAATCAGAGGCTCCATAATAAAGTAAAACCCGATAACCCCTTGAAAAAAGCATTCTCTCCAATTACCATTAAGAGACTAATGCATAACCAGAATGGTAGATTTTTAAGGAGAGAACATGCTTAAAAAATGGTGGAAAGAAGGAGTTGTATATCAGATATACCCCAGAAGCTTCAAGGATAGCAACAATGATGGCATAGGTGATATAAGAGGAATCATAGAAAAAATTGATTATTTAAAAGATTTAGGAGTATCAATTCTCTGGCTAAATCCTGTTTATAAGTCTCCCAATGATGATAATGGCTATGATATCAGTGATTATCAGGATATTATGGATGAATTCGGTACAATGAATGACTGGCAGGAACTACTTGATAAGCTCCATCAGAACGATATAAAAATGATAATGGATCTTGTAGTTAATCATACATCTGATGAACACAGGTGGTTTGAAGAATCAAGAAAGTCAAAAAATAACCCATACAGAGATTACTATATATGGCGTCCTGGTAAAAATGGTGGCCCGCCTAATAACTGGAAGTCTGTGTTCGGCGGTTCAGCCTGGGAATACGACGAAAGAACAGGTGAATATTATCTGCACCTCTTCACCAGAAAACAACCAGACCTCAACTGGGAAAACCCCGAACTCAGAAAAGAAATCTATAAAATGATGAACTGGTGGCTCGATAAGGGTATTGATGGCTTCAGAATGGATGTAATTAACATGATTTCAAAACCGCAAAACCTTATGGATCTTCCAGATGCTTCACTTGATGGTTATACAGCCAATCTTTCAGCCATTACAAATGGCCCGAGAGTTCATGAATTTATTCAGGAAATGTGTCGTGAAACTGTTTCCAGATATGATGTTATGACTGTTGGAGAAACCCCGGGTACTTCACTTGAACAGGCCCTTGATTATGTTGATCAAGATAGATCTGAATTGAATATGGTCATTCAATTTGAACATGTAGAAATTGATTATGGCCCTCAAGGTCGCTTTAGTGTAGGCGAATGGAGTCTTACACAATTTAAAGATATTTTTACACGCTGGCAAAATAAACTCCATAACAAAGGCTGGAACTGTATTTATCTTATGAATCACGACCAATCAAGATCACTGTCGAGATATGCTGATGATAAACCTGAATTTAGAGAACCAGCAGCTAAAATGCTTGCTACCTTTCTTTTATCCCTTGAAGGAACCCCCTTTATCTACCAGGGAGAAGAAATAGGTATGACAAATGTTGCCTTTAACTCGATAGAAGATTATAAAGATATAGAGACACTAAACTATTATAAAGAAGCAAAAGCCAGAAATATAAACGAACAGGAGATAATGAAAAATATACATTTTAGAAGCAGAGACAATAGCCGTACCCCTATACAGTGGGATAACTCTAAAAATGCGGGTTTCTCTGAAAAAAAACCCTGGATTAGAGTTAACCCTAACTATAAAGAAATTAATGTTGCTGATACCCTTAATAATAAAGATTCTATCTTTTACTATTATAAGAAGATGATTAAATTGAGAAAAGAAACCCCTGTGCTTATATATGGAGAATACAGGTTATTAGATCAGTTCAATGAGGATGTATACAGTTATAAAAGAATACTGGAAGATGAAAAGGCCTTATTCATCCTTAATTTTAAAGATAAAAACGTAGAATTTGCATCACCTTTAAAGATTCAACCGCTAAAAAGCAAGCTTTTAATATCTAATTATACTGTTGATACTGAAAATATACCGGAAAGAATGATTTTAAAACCCTTTGAAGCAAGAGTATACCTGTATTCTTAAAGAATAAGTATTCAATAGTTATTTTTTATCTTTTTCAAGCCTTCTTATTCTATCTCTCAGAGTATTGTTATCGCTTCTCAGGCGACCTACTTCACTATCAAGTCTTTTGTTGACTTTCTGAAGTTCAATAATTTCTCTGCTTGCAACAGTCAATGCCTGCCTTAACCTCATGATCATTTCTTTATAACCTGGTCCGGGGGTTACTTTGTAAGTTACGTCAAGCTCTACTTTATCCATGCCCATATTGACAGTATCCATACGATCCATCATGCTAGAGTCAACTCTAATTTCACCAATAAGTTTGTCACTAAAGACATTATCCTTATATATACGAATAATGGCATAGTCAAGAAAGTCAAAATTAATGTTTAACCCCCAGGTATTACCTGTTTTTAATTTTTGTGTCTCATTCATAGGTATCTCATACCCGTCAATCAGGGCTTCTATTTTGATTTTTTCACCTAGAACCTTGCCTTTAGCAAATTTGCAATCAATATACATGAGTTGCAATGTACGGGTATCATCCATTGGTAGCAACTGTGCCTGTGAACTGTTGATGAAAACCATTGATAACAAACAATATATTGCAAGAGTAACAAGTTTTTTCATAAAATATCCCTTTTAATTCTTTTCAGATTTTATAATACAACAAGAATAGATCGTTTGAAAAAAATACTATATATGTATTATTAATTTTTATAATAGTTAGCATAATTATAGACAATTATTAATAATAATTTGTTTTTATAAAAATAGAGGATACAATTAATCAGGGGCGCTTTAAAATTTGGGGGGTATTTTTATCGGGTGTTGTGTTTTCATGGCGTCTTTGAGGAGCGATAAGGGGCGTATTTATGACATCAGTTAGCGAAAAGAAACATGATGAAAAGCCTAAGTCAAAACCTAAGCCAAAGTCTGAAGATAAACCTGATTCAGGTAATAACGATAGCTCAAACAGCAGTAATGGCGTAAGTGGCGGAACTGATCATAATAGCACAAAAGTTAATCAGTCTAATAATGGTACATCCAATCCATTTAACAACAATAACAGACCGGATCACAGGAGAAGTGAGGATCCAAATAGTAGTATTTCTCAATCTTATACCAGTCTTGAAAATTATGCATCAGAAGAGTTTAATGTTCAGAAAGACTTTTATGGTCTTGAAATAACGACAACAACAGGTTCAAAAGATCCAAATAGCAATTTTCTTGAAAATAACCCTGATGCAGCAACGAACAGAATGTTAAGCAATCCTGATTCTACGATAACATCTACAAACGTTATCGGTAACACAACAGTGAGTAACCCGATAGCTGATGTAGTACAACCATCACAGGAAAAAGGACTTACCCCAACACCAGTAGGCGAGCAACAAATGGATCAGGCTACTGCTAACAGAATTAGAAACCTGCATCAGTACGATAGACAGGGTGCATTGCAAACAATCACAACAGATAAAAACAATCTTGAAGCTGTTCAGAATGCTATTAAGTTTGGTGCAACAGGGGCTGAGCTTTTAAATGCTGGTGCAACACCTGAAGTGATGAAAGACGTTCTGTCACAGCCAGAATTTCAAAAAATGATTGAAAGAAATGGTATTGCTTATGATACTTTAAATGGAAACAAACTGACATATTCACCAACTCATGGTGTTTTAGCAAATAATCCTGACTATGTGGCACCCACCCAGGAGGAAGCCATAGTAAGGGATACTGTTATGGGCCTTGCAACGGTTGCTTCAGCAGTTAATCAGACTTACGGTGATTACTGTCGTTCAGAAGGTATTTATGGAACGGGTGCTCGCACTATTGGCCAGGGCGTTGGTCTTGTAGGGGATCCCAGCAAGTCAATGATAGATATGAATAAAACGACAACACAACTTGTCGATGCTTATAACAATGGTTATAGACCCGGTGATACTGAGTTTGATCAGGCCTATGAAAAGCTTACCGGTACCAAATATGGTTCACAGGAAGCCGGTGAAGGCTTTCTAGCTAAAGCCGGTAACGATGTTAACAGCTATATCGGTCAGGCTCAAACCGCAACATCTGTTGCAATTAGCTTGCCAGCGGCTGTAGTTGCTATACCGGTCGTTGTGGCTGCTAGCCCGGTGTTTGCCGCAGCTGGCCTCACAACAGGTGGTACCGCTGTTGCAACAGGTCTGGTAGCCGGTATTGCTTCTGGTGTAACAGCTGGTGGCATTACAGCTATTGATGAAGCCACTGCCCAGGACGAATTTGACACCGGCAGAGTTGTTGAAGAAGCCGTTGTTAATGGTGTTGGAAGTGCTGTTGGTGCCGGTGCTGGCGTTGTAACCAGTACTGCTACAAGAGGTAGCTCATGGGTAGTTCGCTATGGTACTGAAGTTGTTTCTGATGTGACCCAGGGCTCTGTTCTTGCAGGTAGTGAGGCATATTATCAAACAGGTGATATTAATTCAGCAATTAATGCTGCAACTAATCCGACAAATATTGCTGTTAATGCTGGGGGTGCAATTGCTGGAAATATTATTGGTGATATTGCTACAAGACCTGTGGGCCCGGATGTACCTGTTAATGACAATACCAGAGCTGTAAGACCCATTGAAACTGATCAACCAATAGTGAAACAGGATGTTGTAGATGCAACAAATCAGTATATTAACGGTAATAAAGATGTTACAATGATAGGTACTACATCTGCGCTTCCTGCAAAATCAACTGTTGATGGATTTACCACACAAAAGGGTAATACTTATTCAATTGGAAGAAGCACTAACAGCGATTTTGTTATTGCTGGTGATAATTCAATTAGCAGAACCCATGCAGAAGTAACCAATACTGGTAGTTCATTATTCATTCAGGATAAAGGTTCTACAAATGGTGTTTGGGTTAGAAGGGGTAATAATGCTGATTATGCTAAAGTACCCGGCCAATACCTTAATCCGGGTGATAATGTCAAGTTTGGAAAATCACCCAATTCACCTGCATTTGTTGTAACCGATGATTTAACTCTGAGACCTATTTACCTGGCTAATGGCAGTAATTTAAAAGCTGTAACTGCTCAAGCACCACAAATAACTGCTAATGATGTTAACTTTGCTGCTTGGAAACAGGCTGGTGATGGAAGTTTTATACCACCCAGAACTATACCTGGAGACAATTTACCTGGTGCAAGTCGTCAGGCTATTAACCAGAGTAACGACTGGGCTCGTAATCATAGAATAGATGAACCTATCCTTGATGGATATAGAGATGGTGGCTCCAGAACAAAAACCTGGAATGCTGATGGTTCACCACAAACAAATCCTTCAAGAGAAGTTATTATTGTTGATAAAGCCAATGATCCTGTTTTAAATCAAACTATTGATAACTTCCAGAAAAAAATTGAGGCTAATCCTCAGTTGACGGAAAAAGAAAAGATTCAACTACTTCATGATTATGTTGATGATTTACTTTCTAACGGTACCGATCCTCAATTAGAGTCTAGAACATACGCTTTACCAAAGGGAGAAGGTGTCTATCTTGGTAATATAATTGATAGTGGTGCAGGTGTGTGTCGTCATCGTGCTTTATTAACAAAAGTTCTTGGTGATCAAATCGGGTTAGATGTTTCACTGGTTCGAGGTAATTTTGGTAATCTCGGTAAACACGCATGGACAGAAATTAAAATGACTAATGGTGAGACATTAATCGTAGATCCAATGCATAGAACAATATTTAACCCGGCAGAAGATCCGCAGCATGCAAAATTTTATATTCCTTTTAGTCCGAGGCCCAATAATAGTATCCTGGCACCGGCAGCATAAGCAATAATTCTGCCAGAACTTAAATAAGATATACCAGAAAGCGGCTATCAGACCGCTTTTCTGTTACACAAGGTCAAAAACACCGCCGACAAGGTCGCAAACTGCATCTAAACAGAATTCCATTGCCAGAAAACCTGAACTTGCTGCAAATGTTGCAGGTATAGCTTTATCCCTGTTTTTCTGAAAATATGCTGATAGGGCTTCAAGTTCCCCATGATCAAGCCAGAAACCTCTACATTTCTTGCAAATATCAATATAAATTTTCGTATCTTCTGGTTTATTAACCTTATCCATAGGTTTTTTACACCGGGGACAGTTTCTAATACCTTCTGCTTTTACTTCTGCTTCGGTTTTTTCTCTGTATTCACCACTAAATTCTGTTTTAATATTGTTGCATACGCTTTTTAATTCACCCTGATCAAACCATAAACCCCTGCATCCATTCTCACAATAATCAATTTGTTTATTGTTGATTGTATAAACTACCATTTCTTCTTTGCAATCTGGACAGATTAAAGCCATAATTCCCCTCTCTACTTATTTATATACCCTGAAAGTTTAATTAATTTTCCTATTATAAAATAAAAAAAGCAAAATAAGAATAAATTAAGGGTTCAAAAACCCGGAATTACTGTTTTAGAAAGATAGTAGTGTGGTTTGAGTTGCAAAGAAATACATATGTATTATAACAACCTAATAACTCCAGCAAACTTTATAAATGGCATAACACATCAGCATCCCCTGGCTAAAGCTGTTTTGAATCAGGCTATGGAAGTATTCTCAAACAACAGGGTAAATTTAGAAGTTTCTTATAATGGAAAAGACTTTAAAGTAAGCTTTACCAGTCCCTCTGAATCTGTAGGGGATAATATGCATATGGATTACGCCGGCAAACAATGGCTCTGGGATTCATGTTTTCACATTATTAGCCTGGCAGAAAAAAACCCTGAGTTTGTAAAAAAAGAATTCCTTGCCCTGCTTGTCGCACAGCGTGAAGATGGGTTTATACCCCACATGCATCACTGGTTCAAAGATGGCCAGACACCGCCAGGTTGGGCCATCAAAAAAGGACAAACGAAATTCTGGCGTGATAGCCTGATATCAGATATTACACAACCACCTATTCTGGCTATAGCACTGAAAGCAATTTATGACTCTACAAAAGATCTTGAATACCTCAAGAAAACAATACCACCTATCGTTAAATTTTATAATTATCTACATGAAAAAAGAGACCCCGATAAAGATAATCTTATATCTATACTCCACCCCTGGGAAAGTGGATGGGATAACTCCCAGAGATGGGACGTTGCCTTAAATTTACCATATAATAATGGACCAGTTAACAGAAGCTATATAGACGATAAGAAAAAAGAAATTTTTCTCCATAACGCCAGCCTCAACTGGCAGGAAGAAGCTATTTTTGAAAGCGGCAAATTTGACGTCGAACCGGTTGATTTTAATGTGATATATGCCCTTAACATGGCTATTCTGGCAGATTTATGTTCTGTAATAAATGATAATGATAATCAAAATCAACTATTAAAACGCTCTAAAGATACTACCAATGCAATATTTAACATAATGTGGGATGGCCAAAAGTATACTGATATTGTCGGAAAGAATAATATACCCTCAGATATAAAGAGTGCTGCAATGTTTTATCCTCTTATACTGGAAGGTGAAATTCACTATCAAAGCCTTATAGAGAATTTCTTAATAGAAGAATCAGAATTTATGGCTCCCTTCGGCATACCTACAGTTTCAAGAAGCGACAAAACTTATTCACCTTCAGACTATTGGAGAGGCAATATATGGCCGCCTGTAAACTATTTTATTTGCTGTGGATTGGCTAATATCTACAAAAAACACAATTATAAACTGGCAAAAGCACTAAAAAACTACATCGCAGTAACCTATCACTTGATTTTACACAAAGAAGGCTTTTATGAATATTTTAACCCCGAAACCGGGGCAGGCTTCGGGGTAAAGAACTTAAGCTGGAATGGTATTGCATCAAAAATACTTGATTTATAGTTTATTCAGAACTCTATCAAATATTGAAAATCTGTTCAGGTTTATAAAACCAAACATTTCAGGACTTTTTTCAATGACTTTACCATATTGAAGTTGAATCTGCTTAAGTAAAATATTAAAATGCTCTCTATCGTCTTTATTAGCAGGGTCTATATTACCATAATCAATGTTATTACTATAATTTACCCAGGTAGATTCTTCTTTAATTAAATACCTGAGATAATCAAGCTGATTATCCAGTACTTTTGAGTTTATATCACAAGAAGCAACCGTTTTATAAGGTTGATATTTTTCAATCATACCAGTTGAAAGCGTTTTAAATTTTTGATAATTATCTTTATTTGTAAGAATATCAGCAGTCTTTAAAATTGAAACATATAGATCACGTTGAAAAATTTTACCTCCCTGACGGGCTATCACTGGTAATGTGTTAATATTATCCTCAAAAGAATCCATAAAAGAAACAAGACGGCCAAGTGCTGTATTTTGTATCCCTGCTTCAAGTATTTTATGAGGACTGAGTAGAAGCCTATCAGCTATAGCAAGATTAAAAGCTGAATAAGGAGCATATTTCATTTCATCATGATGTGAAAACAGTTTATCAGCAGGTACTTTTATACTTATAATAGCGTCATCTTCTTCTTTCAAAAGATTATTAAGCTGGCTATGTATTTTTAGTAAAACCTCTGGAGATTCAATGTTACCTGAAATAATTTCTTCAAAGACTTCAACAGTATTATTGGTATTTAGAAATGCTAGTTCACAACTTAAACCAGAAATAATATCTTCAAAATGCTTTGTATGAATACCTATAATACCAGTTTCGATCTGAATAGTTTTTAATATACTAATTAAATAGCTATTAAAAGCAGCAGGCTTTTTCTTCACAGAGGGTGCATAAAATCTATCAAGGGCTATATTAGTAATATTATGTATAAGAGTGTTAGAATCAAACTTTATGCCTTTCTGAAGAAGCTGTTTAGAATCCATGGAAGATATCTGGTCAATAATACCACCTGATTCAGGTATTCCAGTTGCCCACGATGGCCTATTAAAAATGGCATTATCCAGAACAAATTTTGAATCATTGTTGATAGCAACTGCTTCTATAATACCTTTAGCAAATTTTTCGGCAGTCATTTTCTTACAGGGTACATCACAAAGATACTGTTCAATCTCTCTGTAGAATTCTTGCTGGGTCAAAATATCAAGAGCTATGGCACTTGCTATAACAGGATGTGTTGATAAGTTGCTCCAGGAATAATAACCAGGAAGTTTAGGATCATGAATCCAGCTTACTATTGCAGTTTGTAATATTTCTGCTCTTGATAGCTTGCTTCTATAGGCATCAATAATACTCTTTCTGGCTACCTGGGCAGAATGATTGATAGAATCAGGAAAACCAAGATAAAATAAAACAGAAGAAGTACGGGCACAGAACATATGAAATAGCTTTATTTCCTGTTTTGAAAGACCTGTACATTTAAAAATCTTATCCAGAGTTTTTATACCTGCTTTTAGCTCATTTAAAAATGTTTTTGTCTCTTCAATAAAGGATACTTCGTTAATCGGTGTTGTTTTTCCATATATAATAAACTTCTGGAAGTTTGAAACCCTTGCCTTATTTTCTGCAATATGCTTAACAATATTAACGTTTACATTCTTATTATTATGAATAAAGTTATACAGGGCATTAATTTCAGGGTATGAAGGTTTATAACAGGGTGCCAGAATATCATCATGATTTTTCCAGCCGGCCAGACCCTGGTTTATTCTTACCAGTTCGCTTGTTTTTAGCTTATCGAGAAGGCTAAAGGTATTAATTTCTTCCATTTCATCAAAAAACATTGTGTAATTGTATTTTGATATCATCGAAGAAATGTCTACAATAAGTTTTGATATATTATCAATAGCTTCAACCTCTTTTTGATTAGGGGTATTAACTAAAGATATTGTTTTTAAGTCTTTATAAAAAGCTTTTTCTGATTTTTGATTAGAGATAAAATCTTTATCCTGATCATTATTGCTATCTAATAGTTTGCTATGCTCTTCTGCACAGCCAATAAGGCTTTTTATATTGTTCATAGTTCTCTCTATCCTTTTTTTTGCTTGATTATAGTTTCATAATCTCATTCTCTCAGGGTTTATTCTGTGATCAAAATCACAAAAATTTTGTGATGGTGGTCACAAAATAATTTTATTTTTGTTGTAAAATCATTATTTTAATGTTTTAAGCAAATTTTTATTGTATCTCCTTGTATAATAAAAGTTAACACGTTAAATATTAGTAAGATTGTTGCTATGATTTAAATTACTAATATAAAAGCTTTATATTATACTTTTTAACGTCTTATACCTCATTTAAATTCTGAAAGATATAAAGTTTTGTTAATCTATCTCCTTTTTTGTATCAAGATTTTTGTTTCAGGATTTTATTAAAAATAATGTATATATACTTGAAATACGCAGAGAATAAGCAAAAAGAATAATTTTAAGAGGGTTAAAATGTTTTCCATTCAGGCTTTAAGCAATAATAGTGCTTTAAAGCAGCAACTAAAACCATATCAAAATCTTCATAAGGCAACTGTTATACCATTCAGGGGTTTAACTTCTGATCAGATTTGCTTCACAGGATCCAAAAAAAATAAATCTAACCCTGAAATAGAGATTGGCAAGGAAAAAAATATTGGTTTTCCTGATATATCGAAAAAAGAATATAATAGAGAACTCGAAAAGCTTCAAAGCCGGTTGGTTCTTCTTCAACAACGTGCAAGAGAACAGGGTTTAGAGGTTATAATGGTATTTGAAGGATGGGATGCAGCTGGCAAAGGGGGTACAATCAAACGGGTTACTGAAAAACTTGATCCACGGGGTGTAAAAGTTTTCGCTATTGGTGCACCTACTAAAGATGAACTAAATCATCATTACTTATGGCGATTCTGGAATAAACTTCAGGGTAATGGCGTTTTTACAATGTTTGATCGTAGCTGGTACGGTAGAGTTATGGTTGAAAGAGTAGAAGAGTTTGCTACACCAAAAGAATGGAAGAAAGCATATAAGGAAATTAATGAGTTTGAAAGAACTCTTACTGATAATGGGGCTATGATTTTTAAGTTTTTCCTTGATATAAGTAAAGATGAGCAACTAAAACGCTTTGAATCCAGAAGAGATGACCCTTTTAGATCCTGGAAGCTGACAGATGAAGACTGGCGTAATAGAGATAAATGGGATGAATACAGGGAAAGCATTGAAGATATGTACCAAAAGACAAATAAAAACAATGCTTCCTGGCATATTATACCATCAAATTCTAAAAAATATGCCCGCATAGAGGTATTAAAAACGATTACAGAAGCCTTAGAACAGCGTCTTGAAGTAGATCCGAAAAGTTTTTACCCAGAGTCTATAAGATAAATAATAATAGTTATTATTACTATTAAGGTTTATTTTTATGATAAATTTTTGCGTTTTCTGTAGAGCTGTATACTTCTTGCCCTTTTAAAGTATCTTAGACGCCTGGCTTTGTTTAGATATTTAAGTATTTTTTTTATGGAAATATCCTGATTAGAATGCGGGACAACTTTTTTTTCTGTTTTTGACTGGCTTTCTTTATTATTTACATAAAATTTATGATGTCTTGGGCGCAAATAAACTTTATCTCCCGGGTTTAGCAGGATATTTTTATAGCTATCATGAGATAAATGCACTATCACCAAACAATTAAACTTATTAATAAATTCAATCTTAACAAACGGCCCTGCTGTTAAAATGCGGTGTACTTTAACAGAGAATGTACCTGGTTGATTATCATTTTTTACTAAAACATCAAAATCGTGAGGTCTTACAAGCAAAGTAGCATTGGCATCTTCTGTAGTATCTTTAATGTAGTCAAAATTTGCAGGCAACAAAGCCTGATCTTTATCAACTCTGGCATGAAAAACATTTACATCACCTAAAAACTGCATTACAAATTCAGTTGCAGGTTTATGAAATACCTCATCCGGGCTACCTAACTGCTCAATACTTCCCTGATTCATTACAACGATGCAATCAGAGACTTCAAGGGCTTCTTCCTGATCGTGAGTAACAAAAATAGTAGTAATATGGAGGTCATTATGCAGTTTTCTGAGCCAGCGACGCAGTTCTGCTCTTACTTTTGCATCAAGAGCCCCGAAAGGTTCATCAAGAAGCAAAACTTTTGGTTCTATTGCCAGAGCCCTTGCAAGTGCTACACGCTGTCTTTGTCCTCCTGATAATTGTGAGGGTAGCCTATTAGCCATTGTATCAAGTTGAACCATACTAAGAAGTTTATAAACACGATCATTAATTTCTTGTTTCGTCGGGCGAATTTTTCTATCTTTAACTTTTAGACCAAAAGCCACGTTTTCAAAAACGCTTAAATGCCTAAACAGTGCATAGTGCTGGAATACAAAACCCACCTGCCTTTTGCCGACAGGGTTATTAGCAACATTAATATCATTAAATAAAATTTTACTATTAACATTATCATCCGGCAGTTCAAGACCTGCAATAACACGTAGAAGCGTTGTTTTACCAGAGCCAGAAGGCCCTAATAGTGCAGTTAACTTTCCATCTTCAAAAGTTAAGTTAATGTTATTAAGGGCTTTAAACCCATTAAATGATTTGTTTATGTTTTCAAGTAAGATACTCATTATTATGCTCTCTCCTGGTTGTTACTACTTTTCCATTCGACAATTAGTTTTAAAACAAGCGTTATCAGTGCTAGAAAAGCTAAAAGTGAAGCTACAGCAAAAGCTGCCATAAAATTGTATTCGTTATATAAAATCTCTGCTTGAAGAGGAAGGGTATTTGTTTCACCTCTTATATGTCCTGACACAACAGATACAGCTCCGAATTCACCCATGGCCCTTGCATTACAGAGTATAACTCCATATAAGAGCCCCCATTTAATATTTGGTAAAGTAATTTTCCAGAAAGTTTTTAACCCATTGGACCCTAAAGTTAAGGCTGCTTGCTCTTCTTCGCTTCCCTGTTCTGTCATTAGCGGTATAAGTTCTCTTGCAACAAAAGGAAAGGTTACAAAGAGCGTTGCAAGAACAATACCCGGAACAGCAAAAATTATTTGAATGTTATACTTAATTAACCACGGGCCAAGCCAGCCATTGATACCAAAAAGTAATACATAGATAAGACCAGAAATAACAGGAGAAACAGCAAAAGGCAAATCAATCAGGGTTATAATAAAACTGCGTCCCCAGAAATCAAATTTAGCCAGTGCCCAGGAAGCAACTACACCAAAAAACAGATTTAAAGGAACTGCAATAGCCGCAACAAGTAATGTAAGACGTAAAGCCGACAGGGCTTCTTTTTCTGCAATACTGGCCCACCACATAGAAATACCCTGACTGAAGGCTTCACCAAATATTATAACAAGCGGTAATACAAGAAAAAATACAAGAAAAGCTATTGCAATTATTGAAATCAAAGCATTTATAATAAGTGGAGGCTGTAAACCTTTTTTCAGTGTTACAGAATACATTTTATGCTCCTTTAAGGCGTTTACTACTCCAGGATTGAAGTAAATTTATTACAAACAATAACAGAAAAGATACCAGTAACATACCTAAAGCAATAGCTGTAGCACCTGTATAATCATACTGTTCGAGCTTCGTAATAATCAAAAGAGATGCTATTTCTGTTTTCATGGGCATGTTTCCGGCAATAAAAACCACAGATCCATATTCTCCAATAGCTCTGGCAAAAGAAAGGGCAAAACCTGTAATCAAAGATGGTAGAATCATTGGAAATATTATTTTACCAAATGTTATAAATTTACTCGCACCAAGACTGAGTGCTACTTCTTCAAGTTCAACTTCAAGTTCTTCAAGGGCTGGTTGAACCGTTCTAACAACGAAAGGCAGGCCAATAAATATCATTGCAATTGTTATTCCTATGGGTGTAAAAGCAACTTTAATGCCTGCTTCCATTAGTGGTTTACCTATCCAGCCGGTAGGAGCATAAACTGCGGTCAGGGCTATACCGCTAACCGCAGTAGGCAGCGCAAAGGGTAAATCTACAATTGAATCAAACAATCTTTTACCGGGAAATGACACTCTTATCAAGAACCATGCAACTATAAAGCCAAATAAAGTATTGATTATAGCTGCAATAAAAGCAGTACCAAAGGTTAGTTTAAAAGATGCAAGGACTCTGGGATCAATAATAACTTCCCAGAATCCTTGAAAACCAAGCGCAGCACTTTTTGCTACCAGTGCAGTTAATGGCAGCATTACTATAAGAGATAAGTAAAAGATTGTATAGCCCAGTGTTATTCCAAATCCGGGAAGAACGCTATATTGTTTAAAGTTAAATTTCATTGATAGAATACCTTTTAAGACTAATTTTTACCTGAAAGATATATTTGATCAAATATTCCGCCATCAGAAAAATGTATCTTCTGTGCTTCCTGCCAGCTTCCAAAGATTTCATCAAGATTGAACAATTTAACGTCTTTAAATCTCTTTAAGTCTTGTTCATCAGCATATTCAGGGTGAAACGGACGATAGTAATGTTTAGCAGCTAAGCGCTGGGCCTCTGGAGTATACAGGTGTTTAAGATATTCAGTAGAAACCTCATAAGTACCGTGAGCTTTAGCGTTTTTATCAACAACTGTTACAGGAGGTTCGGCCAGTATACTGATAGAGGGTATTATAATTTCGTATTTATCTGCTCCCAGTTCGTTTATAGAGAGAAAAGCTTCATTTTCCCAGGATAGAAAAACATCTCCAATGCCTCTTTGCACAAAAGTATTTGTTGATCCTCTTGCGCCGGTATCAAGAACAGAAACATTTTCAAACAATTTAGTAACAAATTCTTTTGCTTTAGCATTAGCTTTTTCGACTTCTCCTGCGAATTCAGGATTATTAAGTTTTTCAAGATCACCAAGTTCACTTTTTAATGCGTATCCCCAGGCCGCAAGATAGTTCCATCTAGCGCCACCAGAGGTTTTTGGATTAGGTGTAATAACTTCAACATCCGGTTTTATTAAGTCATCCCAGTCTTTTATCTGTTTAGGGTTGCCTTTTCTAACAAGAAATACAATAGTAGAAGTATAAGGCGATGAGTTATTAGGCAGTCTTGATTGCCAGTTCGCCGGCAATATACCTGTTATTTCACTAATGGCATCTATATCATAAGCCAGAGCCAGTGTAACAACATCTGCTTGCAGGCCATCAATAACTGACCTGGCTTGTTTGCCGGCCCCTCCATGTGATTGTTTTATGATGACATCCTGTCCTGTTTTAAGTTTCCAGTATGTTGTAAATATTTGATTGTATTCTTTATAAAACTCTCTGGTCGGGTCATAAGAAACATTGAGAATTTCAACAGGTTTTGTTTCAAGGGATTTATCTTTTTTATTGGTTAGTATTACGGCTCCTGTTACAATTATAAATAATATTAAAAGTCCTAATAGCAGTTTTTTCATTATCAATTCTCCTTGTAATCTCTATAACAGGTACTGGGTAAGTAAAACGAGTTTATGCCCATTCTGGAAGTTGAAATTATCCACAAACACATAATTAAATTGCATTTTAAGGTTTTTGTTATTGAAAAAATAATTTAACCCGGCTGTATATTCTCTTGTTTTGTTGCTCTTATCTGAAAAATCCGGTCTAAACTGATCGAATCGTCCTACCAGCTGTAGTTTATCTGTTATAAAATATGCTGTACTGACGTACCATCCATCAGCTTTCACATCAAAAGAGGATCCATAGCCATCTTTTTTTGAGTATTCAGAAAAGACACTAAATTTTTTGTAGTCATACTGACCATAACAACTAACCGTATTGCTGTAGTGGTTATCAAATACTGTATCTCTGCTACCTGTGCCATATTTACCATTATAGTATCCACCACCCAGCTTCAAAGAACCCAGTTGAGGTTTCAAGGCAAGGGGTTTTATAACACCCCATAAACCATAATCAAGCCTTGTGTTTACAGTATCTGCTGCGTTATAGCCCTGCCCGTTAAAAATAGCGGCTTTATAGTCAAAAAATTGTGTTGAACCTTCTAATTTTGAACCTATATCTCTTCTATTAGCAAAATTTCTTGATATCTGTGATCTTTCAATTAAAATAAGATCTTCGGGTGACATATCACCCTCATACCCTACAGGTATCCTCATTTGTCCTGCATAAAGCTTATGATAAGGAATAATATCAGTATAAACCCAGGCATTATTAAGAATACCTCTTCTTGTAGTGTTATTAAAAGTGGTATCAGGCCTTATATCAACTCTATAACCAAAATGTTTTGCTGCTTTGCCTTCCAGTCGAATTCTCGCAAACGGAACATCAAAATTGCCCTTTTCTTTTTCTGAAGCTCTTTTGATCAGGTTTGAATATTTAGCCCTGATAAGAGTCTGTAATTTCATGTTTTCACCAAACGAATATTTAACATTTTTAGAGTCAACAGTCTCAATTTTTGTTACCCTGCCTTCAATAGAGCGAACAGAGTCTTCCAGTTCATCCATTCTGCCTGAAATAAAAGCAATTTCTTTTTCAAACTCTTCTTTCAAAATTTGCATCTGTTCTTGTTCTACAGAAGACAAATCTGCATTATCTTCTCTTATTTTGCCTATAAGGCTTACAAGAATTAAAGCAGCTTCATTTCTTGTAAGAGGTTTATCACTTTCAAAAAAATCACCAGATTCACCAACAAGCAGACCGTATTTTTCAGTTATATTAAGAAGTCTCTTGTAAGCCCAGTGATCTTTATCAAGTTTTTCAGTTTTATTGCTTAATTTTGGTTTATCAATGTTATTAATATCATCCATAGAGGTCATTTGTTTTGAATAAACCGGATTCATTATTAAGAGAAAAATTAGGCACGTTAATATTTTCTTGTAAATATTCATACATAACTCCTGAAAACTGCAATCTGTCGTCAAAACTAGCTTTTACTATGCTCGTAACATTAAAATTGTAGTATTTATAGGTAGTATATTCCTTTCATTATTAATAATAATTTTGAAATTTTCCAAAACTTTCTCTGGTAGTGTAATTTAAAAGCACAGGTAAAAACAATTAACTTAAAGAGTATAAAAAATCTTTCTGGATTTCTTTAAAAAATACAAATTGTTTTTATAAAAAATCCTCAAAAAAAACTACATTTATAACTTTATTACATTTAATCAATAAAAATAAAGGTTTTCGGCAATCTGGTTATTTTATTTTTTTGAGAAAAAATTATACAAATTCCAAGAGTATTGCTATATTTGTAACATTAGGTTTATAGTACTTTTAGATAATCATTTTTCTATGTCATTTTAGCTTTTTATAGCAGGATAGTACTTTAGTATAATAGACTCGGGTTAGTCAGGTGGAAGTTTTTGTTATTGTTAAGTAAAAAGCTCTTTTTAAGCTTTATGTTGATAAAATTGTAAACTGTTTCATTGAGGTTTTCATTTGCTTTTCTGTAAAACCCAAACGGTGGTTTAGGTTGGACACCTGAATAAGGTCACGGCAAACTCAAGCGAGCGAACACTTGAGCGAGCGTGTAAAGTCTAAGATGCAATTGTTATAGTTATGCATTAGTCTTTTAATGGTGACTTGCCAGTTTTAATGTAAATAAGATGTAATATAAAATGCATTTTGCGCAATTACATTTCTTGAGAAGTATTTATATAAATACAAAACAAAGGTTAGAATTATGAATGTTTCACACAGCACATATAAACCAGGGTTAAAACCAGTCAATAGAGATAATTCTAACATAAACTTTGGTGCAGGCAAAGTTAAGTTATGGTTTGACAGTGATGATACTTATTTTCCTCACTCTGATCAGGGTATATTGAGTTCTGAAAACAAAAAACACCCTGTTTTTCTGAAGGTTAAACAGGCTTTCGAGTCTCTTAACAATTTTATAACAAGAAACAAAGAAGATGTAGAGCTGAATGTTACTACTGGCAGAAACAGAGGGGAATACAGGCATTATTTAGATATGGTAAAAAAAGCCGGCATTATCTGGATTAAACCTGACCGGCTGGTAACTAAAAACGGTGGTGACGTTTTTTTGAGTAGTTCTAAACTACCTGAAAAAGAAATTGTTCCAGATTGGCCCTCAGCAAGGCATATAGATCATTCTAAACGTGATGATATAAAAGAAATAACAGGCTGGGATGCCAACTATATCAAAAGTTCTATCCTTGAGACTCTCGAAGACTGGGATTTCCCAATTGTTTATGCCCCCAGCGGTGGGTCTGATTATGGTGCAAAATCATACAAAAACATATGGGATCAGGTCAAAAGCCGTTATGATAACTCATGGGTGGCTCTTGTCAGGCAGGATGGAGATCTAAATTTCTACATTGGACTTCCACCAAACCACGCTGCTGATAAGATACAACACTCTATTGTCGATTCAATTCGGGAAAAGCTTGATTCAAAAAGCATAAAATATGATATGACTGTACGTGATAGTGACTGGGAAAACTCTAACGGCCCATCTATAACAATAAATCCTCTTATTAACGGCAAACCTCTTGATAAAACCTATGATGTAAGAAAAGCAATTATTCAAGCCATAAAAGATAATGACTTTGTTATTGTTGCAGGTAACGGTTCTAATGACAGGACAATGCTTGACCCTGCCACTTATACAGATTTATGTGATATAGATAAACTTCCTATGCTGAGTATTGTTGTAGGTGATAACCCGAAACTGCATCAGCTGGCAGATCAGTACCCGGATAAATTCTTGAAAGTTGGCCACTTTAACCTGCTTGATGGGGTCAAACAGGCCATTAAAAAATATTCTGACACTAATCCGGATTTTAGAAAACATCTTCCACATGCCATAGCAGAAGAAATCTATTAAAATATATCTCTTAACAACATAAAAGCTTCAGCATAATCAATGCCGGCAATGCTACCCCTGAAGCGTGCCAGTGCACGAATATTTTCAGGGCTGCGTGGCAAAGGTGGGCAGTGTATTTCAGTTTTATAAAGTTTCATTATGTCAATTTTCTGGTCAATAAACGGGGTAATATCAGAGTATACATTTGGTATAAAAGCATTTTCAGGTAATGGAAAGTTTGTTTCTGATTCAGAAAGGCATTCATACATTAATATACGTTTTATAAAGGGGTTACGAAAAGTTTTTGTACAACTGGCAACAGCTTTAGCTACAATCTGATGGTCTGTATGTACATCAGATCTATTTGGTGTGTAGATTATATCAGGCTTTACATCATTTATCACTTCTGAAATTTTAGAAATAATTTCATTAAAATCAACATTATGCAGTTCTTTTGCAGAAAACCCCGAATCAAAAACCTGATTGAATTTGTATGTTTTAGATACAGAGTTTATAATGTCTCTTCTTTCTTTATGATAGTTAGCATTATTACTTTGTAACTCTGAAATAATAAGCCAGAAAAGAGAGTCTCCTTTTTGTTTATGCTTGAGAATTGTTCCACCACAGCCTAAAGTCTCATCATCAGGATGTACTGCTATGAATAGTACTTTCATAAGAGATAATCTCCTTCTTTAAAGTTTATTGCTGGCTCATAATCCGTTAATATAACTGCACCATCGCCGCATCGCACAAGGGGATTGTTGTTAATAATAGATATAACTTTTCCAGGTTCAATGTTTTTAGGTATTATACCAGAATAATTTTCAACTTTCCAGAGGGTGAAAGAACTGTTTTTATAGATAAATTCAGCCCCAGGATAAGGCTTTACGAGTGCCCGAACAGTATTTCTTATATTTTCAGCAGACATTCGCCAGTCTATCATACCATCTTTGCAGGTTCTTTTTCGCCAGTAGTTAGCTTTTGAATGATCCTGAGGTATTAGCTGATAATTGCCTGTTGCTAGAATGGGCATAAAATCAGCTATCTGGATTGTTGCAAGAGCTTTAATCTTCTGATAAAGAGAATAAGCATCGTCATGATATTCAATAGAAAAAGTTTTTTGTGACAATATTGGCCCTGAATCGACTCCTTTATCCATAAAAAAGAATGTCAGACCGCTTTCTTTTAACCCTAATGCCAGTGCCCAGATAAGAGGGTGCCTACCTCTGTTTTTTGGCAATAGTGCAGGGTGTATGCCCAGAATGCCCATTGGTGCTAAATGTAGCATTTCCGTTTTTATGATCTGAGAAATACCGAAACAAAAGATAATATCTGGTTTTTTTTCTCTGGCCCATTGAATACATGCTGGATCATTGATGTTAACAGTGTGATATACAGGTATATTATGTTCTGCTGCCAGTGGTGTAATATCTTTATAGTCACTATTAATAGGTGATTCAGGATATGTAATAATCCCACATACTTCACCATTATTCTTTATAACCTCATTAAGGCAATGATAACTAAAGTCAACTGTACCTATAAAAACAATTTTCATAGCGATTCCCTTTTTTTGCTAGACTTTTCAGTTTCAAGGATGTCATGAAAGCCTTTTTTTATCAGTTCAGGGTTAGAGAAATCAATTTTTTTAAGGGTTTGAACGATTCTTTTAGCTGTTTTACCGTCTCCATATGGGTTTTTAATATCTCTAATGGTGTTTATAAACTCTTTTGAGAGGGCTTTTTTGATTGCATTTAAAATAGATTCTTTTATACAGGGGCAATCTATAACATTAGGAGGCTTGAAACGCCCACCCTGTCTGTCTCCTATATTAACTACAGGTAGTTTAAACGAGGCACTTTCGATAATTCCACTTGATGAGTTGCCTATCATAAAAGTGGTATTGTTCATAATACTTAAGTATTTTTGCTGGCCTAAATGCTTGAATAATTTAAATTGATTGGGGTTTTGGTTACAATACTTATGTATTACTTTATATATAAGACTATTTCCCGTATCAGCATTAGGCATTGTTATTATAGTCTTTATTTTTATATCTATTAAAGCTGAAAAGACTTCATTTATTTGGTTTTCAGCATCCATATAATTGTCAAGCGTTACCGGGTGATAAGTCATAAGGGCAAATGGATCATTAAGATTCATATTCAGTAGTTTTTCAAGCTCTTCTTTTTTTAAAAGCTTTACTTTTTTTATGTTATCAATACCGGGTGCGCCGGCAGTAAAAACATAACGAGGGTTTTCGCCCATTTGAATAATTCTTTTTGAGTACTGATCTATAACAGGAAAATGAACTGATGCCATTTTACTTATTGAATGTCTTACAGGATCATCAATAACCCCTGAAGTTGATTCACCTCCGTGTATATGGACAACAGGGACCCTGTGGATAACCGCAGCAATGCAAAAAGCCCATAATTCATAACGATCTCCGAGGACTATAATAAAATCAGGGTTTTTTTCTGTTAACAGATTAGAAAACCGGTTAAGCCCGGCTGCAATAGATTTACAAAGGTCATTTTCTGTATCGCTTCTAATATCAGTATCAATCATAATAACGTTTTTAAAGCCATCCTCATAGATATGATTGATGGTATTGCCATGATGTTTTGAAAGATGTGATCCACAGGCTATGAGGTAAGTTTGAAATTGATTATCATTTTCAAGTTCTTTTAATACAGGATATAGCAAGCCATAGTCTGCCCTTGATGTTGTTATAACGTATACATTCAAGATTGGGACCTTGTTAAGCATTTATTTTAAAGAATTTCCGGGTTTGTGTTCTTTTTAAGTATTTCTAACGTTATTATAGGTCAGAAGTTGTGTGAATAAATCCTGTAAAAGGTTGATCGCTGGTTTTGAGAAAGAAGAAAAGAGGAACCTCTGATTAATTAAGAAATTACTGATTCCAGCAAAAACAGGGAGGGGGT
>CAZFBA010000050.1:0-21693 GCA_964517135.1 uncultured Gammaproteobacteria bacterium | reverse complement strand
CCCCCCCCCCCCCCCCCCCCCCCCCCCCCCCCCCCCCCCCCCCCCCCCCCCCCGCGGGCGGCGCGCCCCCTCCTTTTTGAAAAAAGAAGCAAAAACTTTTCACAATTGCACTTAAGACTTTACACGCTCTAAAGAGAGGGTTTTTCTAATCAAAATACGATTAAGAAAGATCACCCAGGCTCAAGTGTTCGCCTGCTCGAGCCTGTTTGGGGTCATGTTTACAGAGGATTATAACCCTTTCGCTTGCTTTGCAGGCTATACCCCGGGGTATTGAGTGATTCCTTGTGATCTTTCTCAGCAAGTCTTTATCAATGAGGTCAAAACCCATATCTTTACTTTTAAAATTATTGAAAAAAGTAGTTTATTTTTAAACGTTTATATTCATTTACATACTCTATTGGATGTATTAAATTTACCCCTAATTTATGCTACCATATAAGAGTATAATAAAGGAGGTTATAATATTATGCCTAAAGTATCAGTATCTTTACCAGAGGATGTGTTAAACTTTATTGATACCTTAGGGAACAATAGGAGTGGTACAATTGTGACTATTTTAAAAGAATATAAACAACAAAAAGAATTAAAAGAACTTGAAAAAGCCTATGAAGAATATGCTAAATTATATGAAGAAGATGATAAGGATGAATGGAAAGCATGGGAAGCTGCTGCTGCTCATGATGTTGGAAAAGATTTATAGGAATAATAATCATGACATACCCTAAAAGAGGAGAAATCTGGTTATTAGATTTTGAACCGGCACTTGGAACTGAAATAAAAAAAGAAAGACCAGCCCTAATAATATCTAATGATCTTTTTAATAGAATAACGCCAAAGGTAACAGTTATACCTTTCACAGGTCAGGTTAAACCTTTACCTGTTACGATCATTGTTAATCCAGATGCTGATAATAACTTAGATAAAGAAAGTCTTTTGAGAATACCAGACATTTCAACATTTGATCAACAAAGGTTAAGAAATAAAATAGGCATTCTTAATGAAGCAACAATGAATGATGTTGCGGAAAAACTGAAAATTCACCTGAATATAAAATAATCTATAATTATTGTTATGCATCAGTCTTTTAATGGCTATTAACCTGTTGTGATTGTTTTAAGCGATATTCTACTGCCTGAAGATTAGCTATCACGCTTCCATAAATGTTTCTTGTCTCATCCAGATGCTTCATCGTATAGCCCAGCGGATCTGAATCCAGCAACGACGGGTCAGGATAATTAATAGAAACTTTCCCGGGTTTATATTTTCGGGTATTAAGGGGTCGGGTGTTTTGTATGAAGGTAAGTACCCGGGAAAGGTTTTCGGCATCTTTATCACTTAACTGCTCACTATCAATATTGTTTAAAAGATCTATAATCTTGTATTTAGTTGTTTTATCAATATTATCTATGCTTATGTCTTGCTGTATTATTTCCAGTAGTCTTTCTTCAAGCTTTTTTGCAGCAATAGTTGAATTATTTGAAGTATAACCGGTATAAGCATATTGAGAAACCGTTTCAGGTCTAGCTGTTTTATCAAGAATTGAACTTGATGTAGTTATTGAAGGCATATAGAGCTTTTGAACATTTGAAACATCTTCTGTTACAACGTTCTGAGGTGTATTGCTTTTATAATTAGCCGGGGTATTTTCAGACACTCTGAAAGTTGCAGGTTCTTGCAGAGTATTGCTATTAATAGCTTTCAGGCTTTTAAGCTCCTGTTTAAGGTCATTAACTTCTGATGTCATCTTTGAATAGTTCATAGCCTGATTAAATACAGCCAGCGAGAGTAATATTGTCAGGCCTGTCAGTATATAAACAAAAGGTATTCTAGCAGGCTTCAGGTCTTCTATTACCTCTTTAGATTCAGCAACATCTGTATTAGTTGAGTCTGTTTTGTCTAAATATGTTATTATATCAAGGTTGTCTGTCATAGCTGTTTTACCTTTGTTGAATTAAATAGTGATCCCTTTATAATTGTGTTTGTTTTGCCCTGTTAATATAATTATAGATCATTTTTTTGAAAAAATTAAGATATTTTAGTAAAATCGTAATCAAAATTTACGATATTATAAAATATACGAAAGGATAAATTAGAACAAATAGCAAGTAAAAGGTGCTTAATGGAACATTCTTTTAGTCAGGCGGGGTTTTAGCCAGCTGATATAACTGTACAAGTTAAAAAAACTTATTAATCAGGCCTGCTGTAAGTTATGGTTATTTTGCATAACGTGGTTTTCTTTAATAATAAGAGGTAATGGTTTATTCTTCATCTCATGATTGGGTGAAGTCAAAGGTAAAAAGCCATACTTTTCGCTAACCCTGTTAATTAGACCTGTTTTAGCAGGGTCTGAATCAAAGAAAAGCTTCGGATACAATGCTACACCATCGTTAATAAGTCTCGAATCTCCTGAAGCATTGTTGATAATATCCGGGTAATATCTTTGTTGATAGCGATAACCCAGAACATTCAAAGCCAGACAATTAAGTTCTTCCTGTATGGATGAAACATCATCTCTGTCTTTTGCGTGACCTGCTTCGTGATAGAGTGCACAGGCTATAGCCAGTGCCATCGGCAGCGTCATTTTACCTCTGTATTTCTGGTTTATGCTTATTGTATTATTGGCATTATCATACTGTGCGTGAGCAAGTGAATCTCCGAAGTCTGCAAAGTTGACTTTTACCTGATTGTTGACAATTAAATCAAGGGCTTCTTTGCCACTGTTGAAAGGAGGATAAATACCCATACTGTTGAGGTGCTGAATATCTGCCGGGTCGTGAGTAATTTCTGCCAGTTTATTGAGTGCAAACTTTAATTCTTGATCCTGAATCCAGGGGCAACAATCAACTGTGGATGGCACCTGATTTTGAACAGTATTATACGCTGGTGCCTGCTTTACAGCATTCTGCACGGAGTTAGACGGGTAATATAACTGATTGTTCAAAGATCGATCAAATATAGACTGCACTACAGGGGCAGTCTGAGGATCATAATAGTTTTGATAGATATACCCGGGAACTCTCTGTACAAACTGCTGCATAACAGGATGCGGCATTAAAGGCGGTTGTGGGTTATATTGTGCAGCAATATCATTATACCCTGAGGGCAAACGTGGCTGAATATGCCCGGGCATCGCCTGATAATTATAGTTATACTGTGGAGAGTAGTTATTGTAGATAGACTGAACCATTTTTCCCCCGGTTATCTATGCTTAAATGTTTAAAGATCCTCAAGCACTATTTTTGCTTGTTTTTATTGGTTTGTGAATTAATCGTTACAATTTTTTTTCTTATTGAATAAGCCGTTAAAAATCTCTTTCTTTCTGTAGCTTTCATAGCTGACTTTTTAAACCATTATTTGAATTAAGACCGGGTATTTATGTATAATATTGGAAACTAGAACAATAAATCTTTTTTAAAGGAGAGATTAATGGCAAGAATCATCAGACCAACCTGGGCTATAAGGTGTCAGACCTCTGGCTGCAAGTCGCTTTTTGAAGTTGCTATAATTACGCAAAAAGGCATCAGTCAGGAAGTCGTTTGCCCTACTTGCGGTGAGCACTATCTGTATCCGCCACCAGATTTTTATGAATCTGCTGATGGTGAAAGAATGCAGGAGGCATTCAAACATTCTTAAAGAATAGCTTTGATTGTGAATGTCAATTCAAGAAGTTAAACGATATAGACTGTATAGCCAGCATCTGAAAAACCTTTTTGGCTGCAAAGTGTATAAGGTAACACTGGATGCTGGTTTTAGTTGTCCTAATAGAGATGGAAAGCTATCTTCGCTGGGGTGTATTTATTGCGATGAAGGTGGGTCATTTTCTCAAGCACAGGAAAGTTGCTGGCCAATAAGCAAACAACTTGATGTGGGTATGAAAAAACTCCGACATCGATTTAAAGCAAAGAAATTTATATCTTATTTTCAGGCTTATTCCAATACTTATGGGCCAGTAGATAAACTTAAAAGTATCTATGATGAGGCTCTATGCTTTGAAGATGTTGCAGGACTCTCAATAGCAACCAGGCCTGACTGCGTGGATGCTGAAAAACTCTCTCTTATACAGACTTATTCTAAAAATTATTACGTATGGCTTGAATATGGCCTTCAAACTATACATGAAAATTCACTAAAGCTTATCAACAGAGGCCATACACTGGATCAATTTAACAATGCAATAGAAATAACAAAAAAATATGCACCTGATGTCAATATCTGTGCTCATGTTATACTTGGCCTGCCTGGTGAATCAGCCAGCCAGATGATTGAAACTGCCAGATACATTTCAGATCTCGGTGTAGATGGGGTTAAAATTCACCTTCTGTGTGTCTTAAAAAATACCTCACTTGAACCTATATACTTAAACGGCGACTTTGAACCACTAAGCCAGCAAGAATATGTAACTGCTGTAGCTGATTTCCTTGAAAATTTATCCCCTTCTATTACCATACACCGGATGGCCGGTAACGGACTGAAGAAAATTCTTGTAGCTCCACGCTGGCTGAGCAAAAAATTTGAACTGCTTAACCAGATTGATTATGAACTCGAGCGCAGAGGCAGCTGTCAGGGTATACGATATTCTAAATCTTAGAATTTAGCGGTTTTTAAAATTTGTTAATACTTTTTATTAAGCCATCTTCCCCTGATAGCAGGCTGAAAAGGGTACTGCAGTTAATAAAAAAGATATTTTAAGGCTTTAAAAAAGAGCAAAGAAATGCTACAATTGAAGTAGTAGGGTACAGTAATCTCTTAAGATATCTATGATTAATGGCTTGATCGACCAGTTAAAAAACAGGGAGCTGTTGCCAGAAGACCGTTACAGCGCTATTCTTGCGTTGATAAAGTTTTATAACAAAAAATCTCTGCCTGTTCTGACTGAAGTTTTGCAGGATCAAAAAGAACTACCAGAAGTCAGGTCTGCTGTTGCACTGGGCATGGCTAAACTTGGTGACGTCTCTATTGATAAACTTCAATATTGCCTGGATGACGAAAGCCCGATTGTCAGAAATTATGTTGTACAGGCGTTTGGTATGGTAGGCGAAAAGGCTATACCTTTTCTGATAAATGCCCTGTCAGATGTTAATAATGAGGTATTCTATGCTGCTGCTGATGCTCTTGGCATGATAGGTAATCCGGCAGTGCCTTATCTTACTGACCTGCTGGAAAGAGGAGAAGAAGATGCTAAATGTGTTGCTGCATGGAAGTTAGGGGAAATAAAAAATCCTGAAGCTATACCGGCACTGGTAAAAGCTGTAAAAGATGTGAATAATAACGATGATATACTTGCCCTTAGTACCTGGGCGCTCGGTGAACTCTCACGCAAGGATAAAAACAATAAGTCTGTCATATCGGCACTCTACAGGGCTTCAAGACACCATAACCCTGAAATTAAAAAGCATGCCATCAAAGCTATGACCAAAGCCAGAGATTTTATTAACTGATCAGGGTTTTATAATCTGTCAGAGCTTATATTATAAATTATTAAGTATTATAAAGCTAACTAATAATACCTGGTATACTGATCCTTGAAAGTAATGTATAGATTACAGATTATAGAGGCCGGGTGTTTTTGTTCTTTATAATTATGCTTTTAATTGTATTGCAAAAATAAATACATTCTTGTTCTGTGTTATCTCTGCTGAGTGAAATTCTTAAAGGAGCTATATTGTCGTTTTTACTGTAACCTATAGCTTTTAAGACATGTGAGATACCTTTTTTTGAGTTTCCACAAGCAGCACCACTTGAGGCTGCAATGCCATGATTGTCAAGCTCGGTTAACAGCATTTCAGGGTTCATATCTTTTACTGTAAAGTGAAGAATACCTGGTATTCTCTCATCAAAATTTTTTGGGCCGTCTGGTTTTATTTCTTTGATGCCAGATAAATTATCCAGTATAAATTCTTGCAGGCTGTATAAGTATTCTTTTCTCTCTTCCATTTCAGGGATAGCAAGTTCTACTGCCCTGCCAAAGCCAGCTATCAGGGGCACATTCAGAGTACCTGACCTGAAATTTTTTTCCTGACCTCCTCCTAAAAAGAGCGGCAGCAAGGGCGTATTTTTTTTGATATAAAGAGCTCCGATACCCTTGGGGCCACCGAGCTTGTGGGCTGAGAAGCTGGCAAGATCTACTCCTGTTTTTTGAACACAGAAAGGTACTTTGCCCAGAGTTTGAACAGCGTCAGTATGAAAGATAAAATTTATGTTTTTTTTCTTTTTAGCACATCCTCAAGAGGTTGCAGTGTACCTATTTCATTGTTTCCATGCATAATACTAATTAATGCTGTATCTGGTTTTAAGAGCAGGTCAAGATCTTCAAGAAGAATTCTACCCGAAGGGTCTGTTTCAATAATATTATAATCCAGACCTTCCAGTTCTAGCTGGTTGCAGATTCTCTTGACAGAATTATGTTCTACTCTTGAGGCTAGCAGGTGGTCATTTTTGTTGTTTCGTTTTCTTAGATATCCCTGAATAGCAAGATTATTGGATTCTGTTCCGCCTGATGTAAATATAATCTCTTCAGGGCTGGTATTAATAGCCTTAGCTATTATCTCTCTGGCTTTTTCTATAGCATGCTCTGCCTCTCTTGAATAACTGTGTATACCTGCCGGGTTACCATAGTGGCAATCAAAATAGGGAAGCATTGTTTCAATAACTTCTCTACGTACTTTCGTTGTAGCAGCATTATCAAAATAGATTTTTTTCATAAGAAGCTTATTTTAAAGGTTTTTTCAATAATTTGACGTCGTCAATCCAAACTGTTCCGGTGCCATTGATGACCAGGTTAAGTGAAATATTGTCGGGGTTTTCACCTTTTTTAAGGAAAAACGGAGTTTCTTCAGTTATCCAGTCAGTATCAGATGTTATAGGTGTTGCCAGATCTCTAGAGAAGAAGCTTCCTTTATCTTTAAAATGGCACCACATTTCCAGATAGGCCATTCCTTTGAAATTATTAGTTTTTAATTTTGCCTGATAAACAATTTTAGCATTTTCAATATTTATATTGCCTGTTTCATAAAGCTTTATAACAATCGGGTTTGTTGCATCAATTTTTAATGATGCATTACCGTCAGTATGTTCCACTTTGTCGATAGTAACGCTAGTTTTGCTAATAATTTCATCAGGAGAATCAACTTTATAGTGCTTCAGAATATTTTCATCACCAGAAAACATCTTTGCAGCAATACCGAACGGCAAAAAAAGCAGCATTAAAAACAATACCAGAAGCTTTTTCATCTTATCATTCCTCCTGTTTTAGTGTTAATAAGTGATTCATTTTCTATAATCCTGTCAACCAGAACATCTGGGAAGAACTATTATAACAAAAAACACCTTTTAAAACTGTCATTATATATAACTCAATGAAAACTCTGGCTTTATATCATTACTGTCAGGTTAAATTTTTTCTGAGGGTCTGGTTTTTGGGCAAGCAAACCCAAAAAACAAACCCGCCCCATTTTTTTGCTGATACCTGTTAAATAATTTTTGCCCATATCTTAAATTTAAGATCCTGTAAAATATTCTAATCCTAAAGAGGTATTATGACCGGTTTTCGTGTGTATAAAATAATAACTTTTACCGAACATCAGTGACTTTATATAAATTTTTGAGTGTTTTAAAATAAATTAAAGAGCAAGAGAGGTAAAATTATGAGCATTGAAAAAGTAGTTATAATGCCACACCCGCCGATAGCGTTGCCTGAAGTTGCAGGCCCACGCTTCAATGAAGTAAACAAAACCGCAGGAGGCATGAAACAGCTGGCAAAAGATATTATGCAACTTCAGCCAGAAACTGTTATAGTCATTACGCCTCATTCAAATATGCACAGATCAGCTTTTGCAGTATTTGTAGAACCTAAAATAACTTCATCTTTTGTGATGTTTGGGGCTCCTCAGGTTCAGCTTTCCTATAAAAATGACCTTGATTTTATACAGATACTCAATGAAGTCAGGCATGAGAAAGGTAAAACCGATCTTGTTCAAATAAAACCAGGCACACTGCTTGATCATGGCTGCGGTGTTCCTTTATATTACCTTTCGAATGCTGGTTACAAAGGCAATGTTGTTGCTATTAATTATAGTATGGCAGATATTGCCTGTCATAAAGATTTCGGTCAATCTCTTTTAAAAGCTTCAAACAGAGCTGACCAAAAGATTATACTGGTTGCCAGCGGAGATTTAAGCCACCGCATTACTCCTTTTGCCCCTGCAGGCTTTCACCCTGACGGTGAGAAATTTGATCAGATAATTGTTAAAGCTGTTGAAACCGGTAACTATGAAGAGATAATCAATATAAACCCTTCTCTGAGACAAAATGCAGGAGAATGCGCATATAATTCTTTAATGGTAGCTTTAGGAGCCCTTTCAGACAGGCCTGAAAGCAACAAAGTATACTCTTATGAAGCACCATTTGGGGTAGGTTATCTTGTAGCATCACTTTAGAAAGGATCATATATGGTTGAAAAACTTCACCCGGCATCACTGGCCAGAAAAACAGTAGAACAATATATTTTATCTAAAGAAAAAACCAGCCCTACAGAATATAAAATCACTGATGTAGAAGTTGATCAGGCCGGGGCGTTTGTCTGTATAAAGAAAAAAAACGGGGATCTTAGAGGTTGCATAGGGACAATATTCCCGACAAAAGAGACAGTAGAAGATGAAATCATCAACAATTCCATATCTGCTGCTACAGGAGACCCGAGATTTTCTCCTGTAGGCCAGAATGAACTCGATGATCTTGAATATACAGTAGATATATTACACAAACCAGAACCTATTAATAACATTAATGATCTGGATCCAAAAATATACGGCATTATTGTGAAATCTGATTCAGGAAAACAGGCTCTATTATTACCTGACCTTGAAGGAGTAGATACAATAGAAAAGCAAATATCTATTACCAAGCGTAAAGCCGGTATACCAATGAATGAACCTGTTCACATATTCAGGTTTAAAGTCGACAGGTATCCTGAAAAATAGTATCGGAACCTCTGATTAATTAAGAAATTATTGATTCCTGCAAAAACAGGGAATTTCTTGAATCTGTGAACTTTTAAATTATTCAGAGATCTCTTTATTGAATAGGGTTTAGCAAGTATTGCACATAATATGATAAAATTAGCAGCTCAAGTTTTCGCCTGCTCGTTCAACCCATATCTTCACTTTTAAGATTTTTGAAAATCGAAACCAGAAAAATCTGTCATTCTGGCTAGAAGAAGCTAGTTGATTCAGGTTTAAAGAAATTTTACCCGAAATGTTTATTATAGCAGTATTAAAGAAAAGAGAAGAGGCTAATATTAAGCAATACTACCGGAGCGAACTAAGTTCGCTCCGGAGAGAGTTTTTATCAATGAGGCCAAAACCCATATCTTTACTTTTAAAATTTTTGAAAATCAAAACCAGAAAAATCTTTTATTCAGGTTATGCATTAGTTTTTTTAATGATACAAGGTCTAATCAGGGTAAATTATGAGTCAAATTAATACATATATATTTGTTTTAACGATAACAAACCTGCTGATCAAACCTGCCAGATTCAAACTTTTTAACCAGTATATCTGAAACCTTTCTGGCCTTTTCTTCGCTTGAGCAGCAAAATATATCTATGGCAGCCATATGATATTCTGGCCAGGTATGAATGCATATATGCGATTCAGACAGAAGCATAACACCAGTAGCACCTTCAGGTGTAAATTGATGAAAGCTTTCCCCTACTTTAGTAAGCCCTGACTCATTTATGGCAGATTCTAATATATCTCTAATATTGTCTGCACAGGCAATATAATCTCTATTGCAGTCAAAAATATTTAATAATATGTGGGTTCCGACGTTTTGCCTGTTCATTATATTACCCTGTCAGTTAACAAGATTATTATAAAGGAAAAGCCTTAAAATATGAATCCTGATTTTTTGTCAGTGAAACAATATTATTAGCTGCCGAGCCTGCCGGCGATTTTAGCAGCTTCCTGAACGCTTCTTGCCAGCACTGATCTAATACGTCCATCTTCGAGACTGAGTATGGCCCCTATAGTACATCCAGCAGGGGTAGACACTTCATCTTTCAATTCTGCCGGGTGCTTACCGGTATCCAGTACCATCTTTGCAGAGCCCAGAAGGGTTTGTGCTACCAGTTCTATAGCGACCTTTCGTGGCAAACCTTCCATAACTCCGCCATCGGCCAGAGCTTCAATAATTAGATAAATGAAAGCCGGGCCAGAGCCACTCAATCCGGTAACAGCGTTCATATGTTTTTCTTCTACTTCAATACATTTGCCAAGAACACTAAACATATGAATAGACAGGCTAATATGTTCCGGTATTGCCTGGCTTCCACGTGTGACTACTGTCATTCCTTCACCAATTAAGCAGGGCGTATTAGGCATGGCTCGTATGACAGGATTTTTTGTCTGCAATATATTTTCAATAAAACCTGTACTTATGCCTGCTGCAATAGTTATAATTAATGTAGATGTGTTCAGCCATTCTTTTACAGAATTCAGGCAGTTAGCTATATCCTGTGGTTTGACGCATAGAACAATGATATCAGCCTGTTTGATAATATTTTCTGCATCGCTAATCGGGCAAACAGTTATATCCAGTTGCAATCTGGCTTTATCTGCTGTTTTTTGACATCTTTCAATTGCCTGAATATCATTGACCTGGCCGGCGTTTAAGAGTCCTTTTATGATTGCTTTGCCCATTGTTCCGGCACCTATTACGACGATTTTTTTATCTTTTAACATTTTTTTGCCTCATATACTGATTTATTAACATTTTAATTCTTACTGAATTATATCAAACTGTCTTCAAGTTTAAAGAAATTACTGTTTAAAATAAACTTATTTTTATTTCTGTTTATGAGTGTGCTTTAATATTACATACGAACACATGATGATTAAAAATATCCGGAGATTCTTTTAATGTCTCAATACATGGCCGTAATACCTTTTGCTGTGGTTGTTATCAGTGTCCTTGCTGCAATTATTCTTATTGACTGGTTCAATAATCGTAGAATTGGCGATAATTTAATGCAGGTTGCACTTGCTACTAACGGTGAGCTTGAAAAAGACGGCAACAACTACACACTGAAAGGTGCTTACTGTGGGAGGCAATTTACTATTTATATGAAACCCAGAGGGGCTGGTAAGAACAAGGCCGTTTATTATCATGTTCATCTGGAATCAGAAAGTGATATGAGAATGGTATGTCTCAAGCAGTATGTTAAATCAAGACTGGATGCGAGAATAAACGAAATGGAACCACTTGATATACCTGATGAAGACTTCAGCATGGTTCACAGGATTCTAGTTGATAATAAAAAAATAGGGCAAAGTCTTATTGATAAACCTCATATACTCGAAGCAATAAAAAAAATAATGGAAAAATACACCGAAATGAGCATCAAAAAGGATATTACATTACTTAAAAGGTATCACGTTAAACTCACAGAACCTGAAATATTGCTTGCAACGCTTGAAAATCTTATAAAAATTGCCGTTGAAGTTGAAAACCTCTGCAAAACAACAGTAAAATAAATCTCCAACCTCCAACACCAATTTCTTGAATCTGAGAACTTTTTAGTTATTCAGAGATCTCTGCTGTATACAGACATATTGCAACAATTTGTAAATGTATTATGTATATTTCTTAATAATCTGTTCCAAAAATCAAATTGATTGTTTTTATAAAAATACAGGGGTAATTTTATTTTTTTAAACGTCTAAACGAGCGTGTTTGATCAGGGGTAAAATAAGGAGTGCTTGGGACATGATAGTTATATTTTATTTTAATGATTGCTGTAAACAGCAATATGAGTGGCTATATAAAACTAAATAAGGAAACACAAACTCTATGATGCTCTCGAGAGATACATTTGAAGGGTTCATATAAGTTCCACCAACTCGAAACCCGTAAACCCGATAGAGAGTATCAATAGAGGAGAAAACTGCCGCAGGATAGAGTCTGCGGCAGTTTTTATGCAGTAATAAGTAAGATCAGTGCATAACTTAAAAAGAAAAATCTATTGTTATAGTTATGCATTAGTCTTAATATACCATTCCACGTAAATAATTAATATATGCTGGGCCTCTATAATCTGGAATCTATACATTACTTTCAAGGATCTGTATAAATAGTAATTGCCGCAGATGAAAACTGTTCTGCGGCAATTATATTAAATTTATCTGAATATTATAAATGAAACCAGCATAACCTCTAAGGCTATGCCCTTGCAGCTTCTTTTTCTGCTTTGGCCTCGTCGATGACTTTCTGTGCTAAATGCTGTGGAACCTCTTCATAGTGAGAAAATTCCATTGTGAAGGTGCCGGCACCTGATGTCATAGAGTCAAGATCAGGTGCGTAGCGAAGCATCTCTGCCAGAGGAATAGCAGCTTTTACTATCTGGGCTTTGCCTTTACCAGCAACACCACTCATACGACCTCTTCGTGAGTTAAGGTCACCCATAATATCTCCAACGTTTTCTTCCGGGACGGTAATTTCAACATTATAAATTGGTTCAAGCAATACCGGGTTAGCTTTTGGCATAGCATTTTTAAGCCCGAGAGAGCCAGCAATTTTAAACGCCAGTTCAGAAGAATCTACCGGGTGAAAACTGCCGTCATAGAGGGTAATTCTAATATCTACAACAGGAAAACCTGCAACAAAGCCATCTTCCATAGCTTCTCTGATGCCTGTTTCAACTGCCGGTATGTAGTTTCTGGGTATAGCACCACCAACAATCTTGTCTACAAACTCAAACCCGCCACCTCTGGGTAGTGGTTCCATTTCTATCCAGCAGTCACCAAACTGACCCCTGCCCCCGGATTGTTTCTTGTGTTTACCCTGGGCACTTGATTTAGCGGTAATAGTTTCTTTATAAGGTATTTTAGGTGTGGCGAGTTCTACTTCTACGCCAAATTTGCGTTTAAGTTTTTCTATGGCAACTTCAAGGTGAACCTGACCCATACCTGAAAGTATCATTTCTTTAGTTTGCTCTTCTCTGGAAGCGATTAATGTTGTATCTTCTTCCATAAGTCGCTTGAGAGAAGATTGTATCTTATCTTCGTCACCTTTACTTTTTGGTTTTATGGCAAAAGAAATAACCGGCTTAGGCTGTTCCATCATCGGTATTGTAAACGGAGCTTTTTCATCTGCAAAACTATCGCCAATTTTTGTATCTTTAAGTTTTGCCAGTGCGATAATATCGCCTGCACCAGCTTCTTCAAGAGTATCAGTCTTTTTACCTTGAAGGCAGAGAATTTGCCCGAAGCGTTCTTTAACTTTGCGTGTAGCGTTATAGATAGAGCCATCATCGCTCATTTTGCCGGAGAAAATACGTATAACAGTTAGCTGGCCTGCATAAGGATCAGCAATATTTTTAAATACAAGAGCTGATAGTGGTTGATCATGGCTGGCTTTTCTTTCGTCTTCTTCGCCTTTGCCGTTCAGGCCTTTAACAGGTGCTACATCCTCAGGAGATGGAAAACTTGAAGCTATCAGGTCGAGCAGTTGTTTGACAGCAATATTTTTGCTGCCGGCTCCAAAGACTATAGGGGTAATTTTGCCCATTGAGATACCTTTTTTGAGGGCGCTTTCGATCTCTTCTAATGATAGTTCTTCGCCTTCAAGATATTTTTCTAAAAGGGCGTCATCGGCTTCTATAATAGACTCTATAGATTCTTCTCTAACTGACTGGGCTTCCTCTTTCAAATCTGCCGGTATATCTTCTTCTTTAAACTTGCCAGATTCATCTTTTTCATACACATAGGCTTTCATAGAAACAAGGTCTATAACACCTTTAAAACTTGACTCTTGACCGAGTGGAAGTTGAATTAAGACAGGGTTAGCCAAGCCTGAGTCATCGAGAGTTGAAACAGCTTTTTTATAGTCTGCATATTCTCTATCGACTTTATTGATAAAGATGCAGGTAGGCTTTTTTAGGTCATTAGCTTTGTTTATGAGATCCATTGTCTGGACAGTAACGCCATCAATGGCATCTACAATAAACAAACAGGTATCCATGGCCTGCATACAGTTTTTTGAATCTGCGGTGAAGTGTGCAGCACCAGGAGTATCAATGATATTAAAGCGTTTATTTTTGTAATCAAAAGTTGCAAAAGCAGAACTTATTGATGTTTTTCTTTTTACCTCTTCAGGCTCATAATCCAGCAAAGATGTTTCGTTATCAACTTTACCAAGACGTGTATTAAGCCCTACGTTAAACAGAATAGCATCTGCTAAAGATGTTTTGCCGGTACCAACATGACCGACTAGCCCTACATTTCTAATATCAGAAATTTGATACTTAGACATATTGTCCTCCATTGAACATTAAAGTTTAAACGATTGTATTTAAGATTTAATAATTGACTTAAGATATCTTCTTGCTCACCATAAATTTGCAAGGGTATAATAAGCCTGAGGCTAAATTATACAATAAGAAAAAAATAATTTAAAATAAAGCAATAATGATTTTGTAGCCTGATTGATGTAAAAATAGTATTAAGAATCTTAAAACACAGTGCTTTTGGGTTATTTTAACATTTAATAATATTAAAATTACTTAAATAAAAGGGCATTGATATAGTTTCAAAATTTGACCATATTGGCAGATTCAAAATATCGATCAGCTAAAGTATAATATAACTCTATAGCAGGCCTTTAAAGATTATAAACGCTTTAAGAGTAGTTTTATAAGTTTTTGCAAGTTTTTTGATAATGAAATATAATTAACATAGGATACTTTAAGACTTAAAGAAATGAACGAAATACCTTTAAAAGTTGAAATTAAGAGAATAGATGAAGTCGCAATTATTTTGCTGGCAGCAAATTTTTACACTTCAAATACTATGGCACAAAACCTGAAAGCTGCGCTGCAAGAGATATTTAAAGATAACCAGTATTATATTATAGCCAACATGAACGGTGTAGAATCCATTGATAGTGAAGGTCTTGGGGCTCTTTCATACGGATATAAAACCTGTATAGATAATGGTGGCAACTTTGTAATGTGTCATTTAGACAACCCTGATGTGGCGGATGTAATAGAAATAGTCAACCTTGATCAGATTATACCGGTATATACCACAGAAGAAGAGGCTCTAAAAGCTATTAAAGACTAGAAGATACGTAACCGTTTAGCCCTGGTCACCTGTTAAAGGCATACAATTGATGTAATAATTAACCCCCTCCCTGTTATTGCTGTAATCAGTAATTACTTAATTAATAAGAGGTTACAGAAATAATAATAAACGCATTTGAAAGACATTTAGAAAAATTACGTTCTTATTTATAAAGACTTCACTTGAGAAGTATTAAATCATGCGTTAACTATAAAAATCTGAAAGTCTGTATTTAATATTTTATCCACCATTTATTTATTAATGCATAACACATATAATGTTATCAAAATATATTATTGGAGGAAGGTTTATGAAAAAACTAACAATCAATATTCTGGTTATGATGATTCTTCTTGCAGGGGCAGCTGGCTGTCATCAGCCACGTGTTCAGGAACAGGCAATTGCAAATTCTCCTGTTAATGATGCTGAGATATCTGAAGTTAAAGCCAGTCATATTCTTGTTAAAACAGAAGATGAAGTCATTAAAATAAAAGAAGAAATTATTAATGGTAAAGATTTTGCTGCTGCTGCTAAAGAATATTCTACCTGCCCATCTTCTAAGGATGGCGGAGATCTGGGCTTTTTTAAAAAAGGAATAATGGTTCCTGAATTTGAAACAGCTGCATTCTCACTTCAACCCGGTTCCGTTTCTGACCCTGTTAAAACGCAGTTTGGCTGGCATCTTATTAAGGTTACAGAAGTTAGATAATAAACCTATAACATTACAGGATATAGTTTCAGGTGCTAATTAATCTTTGTGCTATAATGCTGCCTGACTTTTCCGGGGTAAAACAATGAAAATAATTGAAACACTCAGGTTTAACATAGATAATATTTCTTTTCTCGCTTTTTATAACAGCACTTATTGCTTTATAGTCACTGATAATTATAGAATTTTTATTTATAATATGCGAAATAAGACTATAGAACTTGAATTTTTCCATCATAGTGATATGATTTTAAACCTGAAATTTCATAAAAACCTTGTCATCAGCTCAGACTTAGGACGCAAAACCCACCTTTGGAACTTCAATACCGGACAAATTATTTATACACACTATTCAACCAGAGAAGAAGCCAGATGTATGGATATCAACGATCACTATTTGCTCATATCTAATGTCGCTTGTATCGGTACAAGTAGGTATAAACTGGTTGACGAAACCTGCAAGCCTCTAAAAGGTTATCATTGTGAAGGTTTCAGCCTGAACGGGCTCAAGCTCGAAAATGAACGATTTTACGCAACAACAAGTCAGGGCTATCTTTTAAATGCTAAAGTTGAAAACGCCAGAAAGCTTTTCAAACTTAAAGTGAGTGACTATCTTTCAGGTGTCTTTAATTTCAACGACAAACATTTCTATCTGTCTTCAAGTCTAAATAAAATAATGGTGCTTGATAGAAAAACTTTCAAGCACCTTATCACCCTTGAGGGACACAGCACTTCAGTTTGTGGCATTAATTGCCTGACTGATTTTCTAATTAGCTATACCATCTTTAGTATTTTCATACCTCACGGAGTGATTGTAATTGTAAGAGATATTAAAACATTTGATATACTGACAACTATAACCTGTAGCAACAGAATAAAATCTATTAATATTACTGATGACAAACTTTATGCTCTGACAAAAGAGGGCACAATGGATATATATACTCACAATAATTTCAAAGAGTGCAATCAGGTTTATCTTGAATAACGTATGAATATTTCTGTAGTGTTAAATTATCACATCTGCTATGAACATTACAATCGATTCTCGTTGTTTAAGAAGGATTTATGCCTGTTTTAAATTTATAACCCAGCTCTCATTGAAGCATTATGCTAAGAGTAACCCATTTAATTTTTTACCAGGTGAGATAAAGAATTACTGATTCCAGCAAAGACACTAATTTCTTGAATATGAGAACTTTTATACTTAACGACATAAAAAATTAAACAATTCTAAGCTCTATATTTTCAGAAATCTGATTACTTGTGAGTTTGATTATATGTTATTCAAAGACCCCCTTAAGTATAAAATTGTAAATTTCCTAATTAAAGAGTAAATTTTTCTTTTGAGGAGAGTTATAAAAAACATAAGTATTTAGAAATCAGGACAGATAATTGTATATATCTCTTCAAACAACAAAACCTCCTCAGGCATTTAATAAAAATGCAGCTCAATTGAGTTTTGCCAAACAGCCACACCAGCAGGAATCAGAGCAGCAAATTGCAAACATCTATTATAAACCACTTACAGCTATATCTTTTAAGGCAATGGAAGATATAACAAAAATTATGGAACAGTTCAGAGACAAAAACCTTGATGATGACGGCAAAATTGTTTCAGAATCTATGACATCAACAGGATCTAACCTGAAATTATTGACAGCCTCAAGCAACATCTTTAATATAGTAGACTTAACGGAATCTAATGTATTTCTTAAGCCTTTCGATGAAAAAGAATTCAGCCCCTACAAACCTCATTATATTATCGAGACACCTTCAGGCTTTAAAGGTATGTTTAAATTTTGCTGTATGGATGGCCACATTATTAGAGAAACAGGTGCAAGATACCTCTCTAAAATGCTGTCAATGCAAGACGTAATGCCTGAAACTATTTTTGTTAAGGTCAAAACACCTGATTATGGGGTTCAAACAGGTTCAATACAAAAGATTATAAAAGATGGCAAGCAGGTTAATTCTGATCCTTCTTTAGCAGAAAAAGTTAAAAATTCTGACAGAGCTATGAAAGACTTGAGACAGGTAATAATGTTCAATTATATTGCTAATAACATCGATACAGGAATAGGTAACTGGCTTATATATCAGGATGATGAAGATTGTAAAGTTAAAAGCATAGACCATGCACTCACCGGGGCTGGTGGAGCAATGCTAAAAGGTGTTAGTGAAATATTCCCTGAGCTTCAGACTATAGAAATTACTGATATTGAAAAAAATCAGATTGCAAATTTTTTAAAAGCTAAAGATAAAAATAAAAAGATACTTGAGCAGTTTTACCCTCCTGAATCTGTCAACAGGATAATTCAAACAGCCCAAAAAATAATTGAAACAGGCCGAATAGAAATTTAATACATCACTATGTCTTCTGAGTGCTTTATTTATACTGGCTGTAACTAAGGTTCGCTTGCAGCAATGGCCATAAGATTCTTCGCCCTGTTCAGAAACCTTATGTCAGGAGTTTTCATTTTGCTCTGACTGCCCTAAAAACTTCTGTTTTGTTGATGCCAGGGTATCTTGCACAGTGTTTTTACCTGCACAAAAAGGGCAAGGATAAACGCCTGCCTGCGTTTTTATTGACTGTTCAGTATAAAAAATTTTATCACAATCCATGCAATACATTCTGTCACTGTTTTTGTCTTTTAATTGATAGCCTTCTTCTGACTCTCTTTTAATTTTAAGAAAAAAATAGCCAGTAACATACACCAAAAGTGCAAATGCCCCTAAAAGAAGCACAAGTTTTATTAACATAATGACAAGGCTCAAAGCAAACTCCCGATAAACACTAACTACAATGTAATAGAATTTTTTATTTTCACATTCAAAAATTTAAAAGATGAGTATACAGGCTGAACATGCAGGTTCGTTTAACGCCTTTATCAGGGCTGGTGTCCGTCACAGTAAGGGTTTTAAAAAACAAAAAAAATTAATCTTATATAAGTGCTTAACCAGTATATTAAATATGGAAAAAAACTCAATATAAGTTATTGTTCTGCAAAAGTCACCCTGGCCTGAAAAAAAGATTATGTTCTAAAAATTCAACGTACCAGTCAATATATAACGAGAACCTCTGATTAATTTACGAATTAGTGATTCCCGCAAAAACAGAGAGGAATCTGAGACCTTTTATGTTATTCATAGACTCCAATGATTGATTAATTTTATTTATACATTAAAATTCTTTATAATGGCATTAAAAAAGCAGGAGAATAAAATGGGTTTAAATTGTCCAAACTGTAAAAAAGAACTTGCACCTAAAATGATAGGCGATATAGAAATCGATATCTGTGAAAACGGCTGCAAAGGCATCTGGTTCGATGAAGGAGAACTGAAAAAAGTGCGTCAGGAACCCGACGGAGCAGAAAAAGTTCAGGATATGGACGGTCAGTTCATACCAAAACCTAAAGAAGAGGCAATGGCAGAAGATAAGCGTTATTGCCCCCGCTGTAATATCGAACTCTATAAATATAACTGGGATATGAAGTCTGATATCTTTCTTGATTCTTGCGAGCAATGTAACGGCATGTGGGTTGATGCTGGCGAACTCAAAGGAATGAACGAATATCTAAAAAACATGGCCTCCCGCCCTGTGCCTGATGATGAACAAATTAAACTCAAACTCTCAGAAATAGAGCTTGAAACGCAACAAAAAATGGAAAAAGACCGTGATGAAAATATTGCCAAAATTGTCGACTGGGATCTCTGGCTATTTGACGATATGATCAGGTTCATGCTTAAAAAACTCACCAGATAAACTTTCTCAGCTTATTCTGTGGCAGGAACTGAACATTTACTTGAAAAAATAACAAAACAATCAGCAAGTTTAACCTTTAAGGATTCTTTTCCAGAAAATCCTTATCTGGCTATTGATTTATATTCATTTAGTATTTAAAATAATAACAATCATTTGAATACTCATTAAAATGGATTTTATTTAAGAGTAAGAGGTAATCACATTAATGAGTAGTGGCATATTAAGTGAACTTTATCAAACACCCGAATCACCCTGTAAAATAAGACAAAACGTCTTTGAAATATGGTATGACCTTTTCAGCTATTCAAAAAACCTTAATGGCAATTGGTTTTATTCTCAGGAAATATTCAACAACCATATCGCCCCAACCGCAATGGAACACCCTGAATATTTTGCCGAATGCGTTGAAGAAATGGTCAAAAAGTCAGGTATAAAGCTTAAATATAGATATCCATACCTGAAGGCTATCAGGCTATTAAAAAGACTTAAAAACAAATCTTTTGAAGCAGAAATCGTTAAAAGAGCTCTAGTAGATATGTTTAAAGCAGGGCTTCAAGAACCCCGGTATGCAGAAAAAGCCATCAGACTTTCAGGCATGCCTGTTAGCGCCTAAATTTCAGTTTCTACAATTTTAATATCTGCTTCGGAGCCTACCCGTGGCAAAGGTAATATATATGCTTCAGTATCAAGTATTATGTATTTGCCATTCTGTTCACACCGTTCAATTATATTTTCAAACCTCAGCAATATTAAATCATCAAACGCAACAGTCTCAAAATAAGAATAGTCAGCAGAATAATTTGCATAATATAGAAGATCTAAAAGGCTTTGCAACCTGTTTTTAACATCTCTAGCATTTTTTAATCTTTCGTTAAAATCCTGTGCACGCTGTTTATCATATACAGTATCAGGGTCTTTTTCAGCAGGCGGGAGGTCTTTTAGTTCAACATCCAGATTAATAAGCTCTTCTACCAGATTAGCTCTTGAAGTATTCCATTTTATTCTGCCATCACTATCAGTTGCAATAGCAGTCATATCTCCATAAATCATTCGAAGCTTATTAGCAATAATTTTCAGGTCGTTAAAGTTATAATCTACAGATTTTTCAGTTGTACATGCAGTAAGCAATACAACAAAAAGGATAATAAACAATAATAATAGTCTATGCATTTGTTGAGTAAAATGTATTTCTTCTTTAAACTTTTATATTGTACTACATTTACTGACCTGTTAATAAAGACTAATTAATAACTTTAAACCAATAGCTATGCCCCTGCAATAAAAGGAGACCCCTATCTAAAATTTATATTTTTTGAAAATCGAAAATAAATAAATATATCTTCTTATACGAAGTCACTGGTGTCAGGTAAAAGATTTTATTTAGATGGAACCTCTGATTAATTAAGATATTACTGATTCCAGCAAAAACAGGGAGGGGGTTAAAAAAATCCGGCAAAAACTTTGCCTTGAAAGCAAACTGGTATTATTTATGCATCATTCTTAAATAATCACCCATTAGTACAAAAAAAGCCCAGTATAATAAAAGCCGGGCAAAAAAAAACCTCTATTTGGGGGGTAGAGGCTCAAGCTTAAATTTTCTGTGGGGGATTTTGATTTTTCTCCTCAGTGATAAAACTTATGTGGGGGATTTTTATCACTATGGGGGATTTGTATTTCGTTCGATGATATAAATATAAACCAACCTTAAAAATTTTGTTAGCCCTTTAAAGGTAAAATTTACACTTTTTAGATTATTGTCTAAAAAACACTAAGCTAATGTATTTGTGAAATAATTAACAATTTAAGTTTAATGCTCTGCTAATCAACTCTCCTGAAGCCTTTTAGTGCATTTAGTGAATTATTTCTCAAATTATTACATTAAATTTCAATCGTGATTTTTTTCACTCAAATGTAACAAATATTCAATTTGAATTGTAATACATACACTTATACTCAAAATATTCAGCAACATATTCATGAAAAGACTAATGCATAACTATAACAATAGATTTTTTGTTTTCGATTTTCAAAAATTTTAAAAGTGAAGATATGGGTTGAACGAGCAGGCATAGCCTGGGAGTGATACCCCATGCCTTCCTTT
>CAZFBA010000049.1:0-22343 GCA_964517135.1 uncultured Gammaproteobacteria bacterium | reverse complement strand
GTGCGCCCACTTTAGACGCCCCGGCCGACACATCCACCTGGAATGCAGGCAGCTACACAGACGAAATCGACATCACCGGCACAACTGAAACCGCCACCAACTACGTATTCGCTATAGACAACTCCGATCCTGGAGATATAACCATTAATCCAGCAACACTCTCTGTAACAGTTAACGACTACTACATAGAATACGGTGAACCCAACCCGGCTTCAGGAAACCTGTCAGAGATCATAACGGGTTTTAAAAACAGTGATACCATTGCTATAGTAACAGGCTCCACCACCTATGACCTCTCTGGGCTGCCGGCTGAAGGGTCAAATACGGGCACATATTCAGGCGTCCTCAATGCTACTGGAGGATTATCAACATCTAACTCTAACTATATATTCTCTTACATAGACGGAGATTTAATAATTGATCCGGCCATATTGACTGTCACTCCTGACAACGTAACAAGGGAATACGGCGAAAACACGCCAGCATACACCGTTTCATACTCAGGGTTCAAAAACGGCGAAAACATCGGAACCATCGCAGGATACGCAGGTTCACCCACCCTGGACGCCCCGGCCGACACGTCCACCTGGAATGCAGGCAGCTATACAGACGAAATCGACATCACCGGCACAACTGAAACCGCCACCAACTACGTATTCGCTATAGACAACTCCGATCCTGGAGATATCTTAATAACTCCAGCACCTCTAACTATAACAGTAAACAACTCCAGCAAACTTTATGGAAGCGCTAACCCTGTATTTACAGCTACATTCAATTCATTAAAGGCTGTAGATTCACCTTCAGACTACTCGTTGGTCTATAATACAATAGCAGGATTAAACTCAGCAGCAGGGGTATATACTACGAGTATAGCAACAAGTTCATTTACCGACAGCAACTACAATCCGACGTTTGTAGCAGGCTCTTTAACTATAAACCCGGCCCCATTATTAGTTACGGCAAATGATGTTTCAAAAATTTATGGGTCTGCCAATCCTGCTTTTTCAACTACAATTACCGGATTTGTACTCGGAGAAAGCATTACAGCGCTTGGTGGTTCGCTTGCTTTTTCATGCGACGCAACGCAAAATAGCCCTGCAGGCAATTATTCAATTATGCCTTATGGCTTAACAAACAATAATTACAGCATATCTTTTGCCAGAGGTACCCTGAAAATTAACCCCGCAGCGTTAACAATCTCTGCAAATGACGCCTCTAAAATCACTGGAACCCCTAACCCTAATTTTAGTGTTAACTACAAAGGGTTTATATCTGGTGAAACACCTGAAATTCTTGATGGAAACCTGCAAATCACCTCTACAGCAAAGCAAACAAGCCCTCCCGGCAACTATACAATTACACCTTCAGGATTATCAAGCAATAATTATGCTATAAACTATATCAACGGAACTCTAACTGTTAAACCAGAACCTGTAGAGCCTGAGCCTGAGCCTGAGCCAGACCCTGAATCACTTATAAAACCTGAAATTATTAAAGAAACTAATAATGTTTTACAGGAAGACCTGTCAGATAATACCAGTAATAACAGTATAAACACTTCTGAAACAGTTATTAATATGGATACATTGAGCAGCAATGACTTTACATCAAACAGTTCATCCGGATCCATAGGCATTTCAGTAGATTCAAATAGCTCTAACACCAGTAGCACTTCATCAACATCAACTACAAATAATTCCAGCACCACTGCCACCGGACATCATGATGTTTCTTATGACGATATTGATGAAGGTTCAGCAGATAGCAACGCCAGCCAACTTATTATGGATACAATTATCCAGGATTTAGATAACCCTGACACACCACTGGAAGTAGGAAACACCGAAATTATGGGTACACTGTTTAACCTGTGCGAAAAAGCAGACTTGTTTTCAGAACTAAATGCTTCTCAGATTCACACATTTGTGGGTGGAATTATTGAAAATGCGCCTGAAAGTGAATATGAAGCAGATGAATTGTCTACTGATTGGCTTGCCAGTATGGGTTATCATCCAAATGCATTACTTGGATTCCTTATGACACTGGCTAAAATAGAAGAGTTACAAGAAAGTGAATTCACTGAATATGGTCAACGTAGAAACAAAAAACTTCTATTTTCATACAGGCACCCCCAAACGGTATCTAGAATTGCTAAAGTACGTAATTTCATAAGCAATTACAATTTACTCAACGCAAAAGAGAAGCGAATTCAAAAGAAATCATATACAAATATGCTAAATGACTTGAAACAAAGCACTCATACGCTGAAATAGCCACTAAAACCTTAATAGAGATTACTTCAGTATAATGATAAAAAGTTAGCAGTAAAATTATACCTGCAGGCTGAAAAGCCCTGATTGTTTAAGGTTTTTAAATAGATCAGTGCATAACTTAAAAAGTTTTCGATTTTTAAACAAAAACTAGTAATCTTACCGGGTAAATATAAATTAATTTATAATTTAATTGTATTATTACAAGATAAACTATACTTAGATTATCAAGGTATAATTAAATGACTGAATTCTGCTTTAAAAATATACAACCAAAAAGATCGGTGCTTAACTTAAAAAAATTTCGATCTTCAAAACCCAGATCCCGCCCACCCTAAAGGAAGGCATGGGGTCTCTTCTTTTTGAAAAAAGAAGCAAAAACTTTTCACAACTGGCTTGCTGACTTCGTATACGTGCTTTGAAATTTCAGGCCAATAGGCTCGTTCAACCCATATCTTCACTTTTAAAATTTTTGAAAATCAAAACCAGAAAAATCTGTCATTGTGATTATGCATCAGTCTTTCAAAGTTCATATCTGGGATCAGAATCATCAAATGTAATAACCCATTCATCACTATTTTCTGGTTTTTTATTATCTCTATTAAGCTTGGTATGTAAAAGTTTGCCTTCAAGGGTAGTATCTAAAAACTTAATACCATTTTCCATGGCGACTGTTGACGTAAAACCAGCTATTATTTCACCTTCAAATTTATCCTTTTCTTTCTGAACATCTTCATTATATCTGGCTTCAAGCTCTGCTATTTTTTTCGTATCATTGTTTTCATTGGCTTTAGCGATTTCTTTATCGTATTTTTCTTTTATTTTTAAAAGCTTTTCTTCAAGTTTTGCCTTATCATCGGCAATATCAAGTTTTGTCACCTGTGCATTAAAGATCGTTTTGCCTTCCTGGTATATAAGGTCGCCTTCGATTTTAAATTGTCCTTGTTTTTGGCTTTCTTTGTCTTTGCACACGTTGCCATTCTTAGTACAATTAATCTCATTTTGCAGTATCATCAGGTGATCACCTATTTTAATAACAATAGAAGGATTATCAATGTATTCATTATTGGTTTCAACAATACCATCTGCATAGCCATAATACTTTATATCTTTGTCTGTTCGGGAGCTTTTACCTGTCCATACTTCGACTGGCACATCAGAATCAGGGTATTCATCTTTATATTTATTAATCATATAGGCAATTTCGGTAATAAGAATATCGTTACTGCTGCCTGCAACTTCAAATGACTTTGAAAAATCAGCAAGTTCTTTTGTCAGATTAACAGTTTGGCCGGCTATCTCAAATGTTTTTGACCCATCTTTATTTAAGCTAACATTTATACCGTTAATATTTTCAGTAATCCCTGTTGGAATTGGTGTATTAAAGCTTGAGGAGCCTGATGATTCCCATTTGAAGGGTTTGTATTCACTGGTTTTTTTTGTTGAGCCTTCAAAAATTGAATGAATGTTCTGACCCAGTATCATATATACTACAATACCTGCAATAGCAATAAGTGCAATGATGATAATAAATTCAATTATATTCTGGCCTTTTTCTATTCTCATCGAAGCTCTCCTGGTTTTTTATTTATCTGTAAAGGTATCGTACAGTAAAAAATTCTCTTTAGGGGAAGAGAAATAAAATTTAACTCAAATGTGATTTATTATTCAGGTCATTCAAAACTGCTACTGAAGAGGCAAATAAGATATCGATAAAGCCCGAATAACCTGCTATTAAACATTTTAATTAACAACAAGTTATATCTCCAGTGGTGTTATAAATATACATTTTACACCTGACAAAAAAAGGCCCCGGTGCTGCAAATACCCGGTGGCCTTTTCCGCAGGCAATTATGCGGATTCAAATGAAAGATAGGATACTAGGCGATAATGTTAAGTCTTTTACCGCAGGCTTGTTCATTGCGGCAATTTGTGCCCTGTGCTTGTTGATTAGCTACATTATTCTGAAATGAAGACCTGTTATTGCTTGATCCCTGAGCAGATTGCATATTAACCCGCCTCTGACTATTTGTGTATTGCTGTCTGTTATGATCTAGATGGCTTATGTTCATTGATTTAAACTCCTATGTTTCTATTTAATAATAGTGTAAAGGGTTTCAGATCAAAAGACACCACACCCGGGTATGATATAAAACCCGGAAAATAGTATGATTTTTGAAATAGTCATGTTTTCGTGGATTGGTAAAAGAAAGTCATAAAAAAATCCCGGTTGATAACCGGGTTATTAGCTTGCCGAAAAGAGAATTGTCGGGTTGTGTAATTACTTTCGGAGAGGGTATTATATTCGGGAACTATTATAAAAGTAAATTATATTTAGTTAGAAGCTTTCTGTTTGGCTTTTTGCAGTGCAGCAATTTGTCCCTGAATGGATTTAATTCTGCCACGCTCATGGGGTTTCAAATCACGCAATTCAGCTCTCAACGCACCTATTTGCGCCTGTATTTCTGATTTTGTCGGACCATTGCTGCCTTTAAAGCTAATTGTATCCTGTGTGAGGTTTTTAAGTTTTAAATCACCTGCTATGGTTTTATTATTAACGGCACTCTGTGAATTATTCAGGTTTGATAATCCTGCAAAGCGCACCTGCCCGATGCCATTACTCATTGGTAGCCTCCATTAGTTTTGATTTTTAAATTCATTGCCTGATGTCGGGTTCTTACTTTTAATTAAGAAAGAACAAAAAAGAAATTGCTTAAATTAGCAGCGATTGTAAAGCAATATTTACAAGGTTTTTAACCTGATAAAAACGATATTAGATTGATATCAGGAATTTGTACAGGGTGTGTAAGATGTATATACTTGCAGGATAGAAGCTTTGACGACATACGTATTATACCCTGCAGGCAGAACAGAAAGCCACTTATTTATGAATAATTATTAGCTCTCAGGAAGTAAATACACGTGGAAGCCTGACTTTTAGCAGGCAGGGTATTTCATAGTTTATTGTGCCGAGAATCTTTGCCCATTCATCAATAGAAAGAAAAATATCGCTGTCATAACCTAAAAGCGTGATTATATCTCCTGCCTGGATATCATTAATGCCAGTTACATCAAACATCATCTGATCCATAGTAATAACGCCTATCTGTGGTACTTTGTGCCCTTTTATCACACCGCATATTTGACCGGACAGCCTTCTTGACACCCCATCAGCATAACCTACAGGTAGAGTAGCAATTATAATCTCTTTATCCGGCACTGCATACTTATGACCATAACTTACTCCCTCGCCGGGCTTTGCAGCATGCAAATGTGTAATACGGCCTTTTAGCGACATTACCTGCTTGATAGATGGCCTATAAACCTCTGGTGGTAGGTCAGGTTGCAATCCATATATCTCAAGACCACATCTTACAAGGTTATAGTGTATGTTTTTATAAGCTAACGTAGCTGCTGAATTGGTAAAATGCAGGTATGGTGGTTTAAAATCAAGGCTGTTAATTACGCTATTCCATCGGTTGATCTGTATCTGGCTAATATCAGGATCTTCAGCACAGGCAAGGTGTGAAAAGATACCTTTAAGAAATATTTCTTTTGTCTGCCGGGCTTTTTCAATCAGAGGCAGGGCTTTTGAATAGTCAATGCCTATACGGTGCATACCTGTATCAATTTTTATATGTACATTAATCTGCTGATCAAGTTTTCGGGCAATTTCAATACATTCATTGAGGTGGTCATCAGAAAAAATAGTAATATCAAGGTTATATTCAACTGCACATGCCAGAGCCCAGGCTGGTGTTGGCCCGAGTATAAGAACAGGCTTTTTGATATCAGCCTGCCTGAGCTGTATACCTTCATCAACAGAAGCCACACCAAACATCGTAACTCCTGTTGCAGAAAGCGTTTTAGCTATCATGTTAGCACCGTGTCCGTATGAGTCAGCCTTAACTACGGCCATAATACCTGTTTCAGGAGATAATAATTTTTTTATACAGTTAAAATTGTGTTCAACAGATGATAGATTGACTTCTGTCCAGGCGTCACGGCGTGTTTGAGCTACAGGAGTTCTCAGGGCTTTCATCTCGGGGTCTTTCCAGGGTTAATGTAAATACAATTATTGATTATTTTTCAGGTTACTGATTATTATTTTAACAGGGGGGTTGTGATTACTCAACGGAAAAACCGGGGCCTTTTTAAAACAGCTAATAATCCTTCAGGCAAATGTAACCTGTTGTTTATCTGGCAGCATCAACATGCTATGATGATAAAGTCAAAAAACATTTTAAGAACCTGTTCTTATGAAAATAATTTCTGCCATTGATCTACCTAAAAATGATGTAATATATACTTTTAGAGAATCCCGATCGGTTAATTTCTTTTTCTCTTCTGTTATTGTCTGCCTGATAATCTTTCTATTAGTTTTAATCAGGCCTGGTTTAAGCTCTGATGTGCTTGCAAACTTCAGCACTATATCAATTATAGTCTTCTGGGGGGTCATCATCGCTCTTTTTATCTTCTTTATTATTACAGCAAAAACGCTTTATGCTAGCTTTAAAAAAGAAAACTGGCTACTAAAACTCTCTCGAAGTGGGCTTTATGTAAAGTTTCGATCTTATTTAAACCATAAATTAAGTGATCCAGAAAATTGTATTATCTATATCCCTTCTGAGGAAATTATTTCAGTTTATCCTGTAAGGCTTAGAAAGCCTGTTGCTGACACGAGCCCTGATAAAATATCAGGTAGTTACTGGTTTTTTATGGATATCGCATTAAACCATAAAGAAACTTCCCTTCTAAAAGAGGCTTTAATGAAGGAGAAATCACCACAACTCAAGCATTTAAGGGCTATTGATCATTTTCCTGTATCTCTTTTTGCCCCCAATATCATCCGGCTCGAATGGGATTTCTACAAAACACACACAAAACCTGGTATTGATAAAGCCATTAACATACTAAAGCCTTATATAAAAGTGGATTCAGAAATTACTATTCCGACAAAACACATAGAAGAATACGAAAAAGAGATGCTCAACAAAGAGCTTATCACCAAAGCCATTGCAGGAAACCGCCTACAGGCTATTAACGATGCAAAAATAAAGCTGGGCTTCAACACTACAAGGGCCTCTATTTATATAGATGAGCTCATAAAAAAAAGCCAGAATGATCTGGCTTCAAATATCAGGCACAATTAATAAGCAAAACACTAGGCGAGCAGGTTAAGGTTATTTCCTTTTTCACTAAAACTATTGCCCATCAAGCCTGATGGATACTTAATGTATTCATTATCTTTGATATGTGTAGTGTCAGCTGGTTTTTCTACCTGATTTAAAGGGGATTGTAATTTGGTACCCCAGAAAGCATAGGAATATGGTGAACTAATCAGGTCTATTTTCATTTTATTTTCTCCTCAAAGGTATAATTAGCTTATGATTTCAGTTTATAAAAAACAACAACTTAGATAAATAGCCCCTCCAGAGGATTTCTATACCCAGAAAGGGTTATAAGAATTGTGAAAACTTTCACCATTTTACACCTGCAAAATACCCCGTACTAAAGTCTCGTTAAATATATTTACATAATAATGTATGACTGAATATGCCCGAAAAACAACCCTTTTGAGCATTATTACATTAGGAAATTTCTTACACCCATACACACTGCCCCACCTGTATTTATGTTAATATTCTAGAATTGATGCACATCAAAGAGTATGGAGAATAAAAAGTGACACTCAATCCACAACATATAAGGTTTTTAAGCGTTTCAGAACTATCAGAGCTGCTTCAAAAGAGAGACATCTCGGCAGAAGAACTGCTTAATGCTACATATAAAAATATCGAAAATATCGACAAAAAAATAGAGGGCTTTAACAGCCTGACAAAAGAACTCGCCTATTCTATGGCAAAAAAAGTCGACCAAAAACTAAAAAATAAAGAAAAACTACCTCCACTCGCAGGTATACCGGTTGCCATCAAAGATAATATGTGTATCAAAAACTTCCTGACAACCTGTAGCAGCCGCATACTAGAAAATTTTCTGGCACCCTATACTTCTACAGTTGTACAAAAACTTCTGGATCAAATGATGCTGCCTGCCGGCAAAACAAACCTCGATGAATTCGCCATGGGTAGCTCAACTGAAAATAGCGCATTTAAAAAAACCCGCAACCCCTGGGATCTCAATAAAGTACCCGGCGGAAGCTCAGGCGGATCAGCTGCCTGCGTAGCCTCTGGCGAAATACCTGTTTCTCTCGGCAGCGATACAGGCGGAAGCATTAGATTACCCGCTTCATTCTGTGGCGTCGTAGGCCTTAAACCTACCTATGGCCTGGTATCACGTTTCGGGCTCGTTGCCTTCGCCAGCAGCCTCGACCAGATCGGCCCCATGGCACGTAACGTCAAAGATACCTCTATGATGCTTCAAGCCCTTGCAGGATACGACAAAAACGACTCCACATCCATTAAAACTGATATACCTGACTATAATCAAGCACTAAAAGTAGACCTGAAAGGCTTCAAGATTGGCGTCATATCTGAATTAATGGGCGCAGGAATCCAGCCCGAAATAAAAGAAGCTATCTCAAATGCCCTTAAAGTCTTTGAAAACAATGGTGCAGAAATAGAAGAAGTCTCTATGCCGCACAATAAATATGCTATTGCCTGCTATTATATTATTGCACCGGCCGAAGCCAGCGCAAACCTCGCCCGCTATGACGGCGTAAAATATGGATACAGAAAAACTGACACCCATGACATAATGGAAATGTACCTTAATACCCGTAAAGAAGGTTTCGGAGATGAGGTAAAACGCCGAATAATGATTGGAACATATACGCTTAGCTCAGGATACTACGACGCATACTACAAAAAAGCCCAGCAGGTTAGAGCACTCATCAAGCAGGACTTCGATAAAGCCTTCGAAAAATACGACCTCGTAGTAGGGCCAGTATCTCCATCTACTGCATTTGATATAGGCTCAAGAGTAGATGACCCTCTGACAATGTACCTTACTGATATAGCTACTGTAACAGCAAATCTTGCTGGCATACCAGGCTTAAGCATGCCCTGTGGCGTCGATCAAAACAATTTACCTATCGGTATTCAACTGCTGGGGCCAGTTTTAAATGAATCCAGAATACTGCAAGCAGCTTATACACTTGAACAAACATCCAGCTTTAAGCTTGATTATCAGAAACTAAGCCATTTATACAGTTAATAATACATATGTATTGGTTTGGAAATCATCAAAAAAACCTGTGTCAAAAGAAAAGCAAAAACCGACACCGGCAAATTGCTTGTTGTAAGGTTGTTTACAGTTTTTGTGGAAAATTACAAAAATTTCTGTCTTACTCAAGCATAGTCTTTCTGCGGGTATTTATACCTTGCTGCAAAGCTAAACCGGCTGCCATGGATTTTTCCTGGGGCCGTGCTGACATAAGTAAACAAATTAAATACAACTAAATTCAGGCTCTAATGAATAATACCCAGGCCAATAAGAATTGAAATAAGAATGAAAGTAAAGGCAACGGAATGGGTCAACTTATTCAGGCCTGCTTCTGCACTACTCTGACTTGAAAACAACTGGGCTGCTCCGCCAATGCCGCCAAGACCTGCGCCTTTAGGTGAGTGCAGCAATATTAAAACTACCAGAAGTGCGCCTGATAATACCTGCAATATTTGAAATACGAGCAAAAGCATAATTTATTCCTTATCTCTGATCAGTTATTTATTAAATCCAGGAAGGCCGGGCTTTTTAGACTATATGATTATCAACCTTCAATTTCTTTCAATATTGGTTTTCAAGTTAGCCTTCTCTCACATTATATACCAAAAAAAAACTCTGTTTAAAAGGCAACTAACGTATTCACAAAACAGGAAGGAGTCTTACCTGCCGTATAAAAGAGATAGTTGCCGGCAAAAGCGACTTTATGTTTTGTAATATTAAAAGTATCAGGTGATTGAGTCTCCTGTTTGAGTTTTTCTATAAAACCCTGCGGCAGGTGCCTTAGCATTGTTTCTTTCAGGAGTTTTGCAGCATTATCAATGGATTTTTCTTCGACAGGCAAAGTGGCTGAAAGCTGACATGCCTGTTGTAAAAGACGTAAAAACTGACCCGGGTTACCAGAGCTCAGGTATAAAAGCCTTTCCAATGCTGGCTGGTTTATTATTTCTTCAACTGAAAGATCAATAGATTGAACCCTTTTTGAAAGCATCTCTCTTAAAAAGGTATCTATTGATTCATCTTTGTTTTCTGCCTGTTGGATCAGGTTTGGCAGTACTACTATGTTGTTATCCAGCACCTGAAGCAGTTTATGTGTATCAGGGGCAATCAGCCTGTCAAAAGGAATCGTCATTAAAACCTTTGCATTCAGTTCTTTTAAGAAAATGTTATGATCTATAAGAAAGGTATCCAGTGTGTTTGATTGCTCTTCAGCGGATAAAATACATTTATCAAGGTCATCGATAAGTATTATCAGGTCTTTATAGTTGTTTGCTTTAAGGTTTTGTCTTATATCATCAAGAATTTCGTTTAATCCCCTGTAAAAAGTAAATGCCTGCTGATCAAACAGGGCTCTTATTCTGGCTCTCAGATGTTCACTGTATTTCATATATTCTGAGGTCATAGAAAATTTGACTTCAAAACTTTGCCCTCTAAAAGGTATAAAATCCTTGATTTCACTCAGGTTAACATCACCAAGCTTCGTGTAGTATATAAAAATATTCTTTTCAAAGAGCTTTTCACTGATACATTTTAAGATAGCAAGCATTATATCTACATAGTGAACATCCTGCAGGTGTATAAGCTTTTTCAGAGGGCAATATACAACAAAATAGTTATCTTCTTCCAGATTATGTTTAAGCTTTAAAAGCTCAGTCGTCATTCCAGAAGCCTTTTGAGCACTTATTACCTGACAAAAAGACTGCTCACTTATGAGAATAGAGTTATAAAGATAATCTCTAAAACTACACCCTGCAGAAAGCAAACCTGGCCTGCCCGGTGAATAGAGGGTATCAAGCTCATCCTCTGAAAAAGAGGCCAACCGGTTATAAATTGAATTTATTCTTTCTTGTTCGTTCATTGTAATATCTATGATATAAGTATGTTAAAGAATGTGCAATTTTTTGATATTTTTTTTATGATAGTAATGGGGTTAAAAGCACTAAAAAGGAATTTCATATGCCGGATCCTTTACAGGAAATTATTGAAGAACTAACCTATGCAATAGAGAGAACCCACAAAAATCAGACTACGGCTAATTATCAGCTGGTTCAAATGAAGCTGTCTGAGCTTAGCGGTGCATTAAGAGAAATGCATCAGGCCATGACGCAGAAAAAGATGAAAGAAATCATTAAAAAACTCGATAAACATGCCCCGCTGAATCAGGAAGAGGTCAGGCTCATCAGAGACTGGATTGTTGGAGATGCTGTCAGCTATACTGAAAACGAACGCAATTTCAATGCATGGCTCAGCCTTTTTGACCGACTGACAAAAGAAGTAAACGTGCTCTATGACGAAAGAATTACCCCTGAAAAGGTTCTTCAAGTCGGAGCTCTCACACAGATTGCACAAAAACTGGTACCCAATATTATTTATTATATTGGAGAAAAAGAACGCATAGACCGCTTTGACAGGGCTGTTTCAGATGGCATTGACTCATATGAGGCCAAAGCATACAAAGATATCCTCATGGCCAAGATGGAATCAACAGATTATTAAGCTGTTATAACCTTTATAGATCATCAAGCCAGGCCTGTTTAACACCTTCATTTAAAGCATCAAAGAATGTTTTTTGATCTCTAAAATCTTTTAGCCTCATATAGTTCAACAAAGAGTTCATTTGAGACTGTGTAAAGCCTGTCGTATGGTCTACCAGTTTTTCTACTGCTCTTGCGCCTTCCGGTGAATTATCAGGGAAATAATTAAGAATCTGCTTCTTTCTTGCTTCTCTGGGTTCACCCTGTTCACCCATTAATACTACATTAACGGCCTCTCTTTCAGGGTCGTTTTTCTTTTTAGCTTTATTCTTAAACGCAATAACACCCATAGGCGGCTTTCTATCCTTATCTATGGGATTTGATGCTGGTATTATTTCGTATCTGTCGGACATTGCCGGGGTTTTACTCCACTACGTATTATATATCTTCTATATATATTAAAACAAATTTATGACAAAAATTGCCATAACTTAATAATTATTTTAGTTTTTTGTGAAGTTTTATCTACTAAAAAGGGTTAAATATTACAGATTGTAAATATAATACATATGTAAATACTACTCAAAAACCCTTACTATACACTTCTCAAACGTAAATTAGCATCAGAAAACAAATGCCACAGAAAGGGGGCTTCTGCTTACTAGCTAACCTTTATAAAACAATAAAAATGGCAAGAGTCACTTGCCAAAATCATACAGTGGATATTACAGGGGTTTAAATCATTGGGCCAACTTTATAAGCCCGGTTTCTGCGGTTATATTTCATTTGAAAGGAGTTCAAAATTACTTTACCTGATAGATAATGACTAATAGGCTATTGCCTTTATGCAATATCTATAATCATTTAAAACAAGTATTAATAATTATATTGAAACCTGTATCTTTTCTCTCACGTGAGGTAAGCTCGATGTCAGAATCATATAAATGATGTAAATCTGGTGTTTCCATAATTCCTCACTCCCCGTGTGGAGTATTTACGTGTGATTATAAAAAATAAGGCTTCATTGTTTAACTACTATTAAAAAAACATTCTCTGAGCAGTAATTGTTAAAAAATTTCTTTCAAAAATATAGAAGAAATTTTCTATTCTTTACCTGAATTTACCTGAAACCCTCTTCGCCAAGATGCTAAAATATAACAGTAAAAATAAATTTTGCCCGACCTCATAATTAACATACAGGATAACTTATGGCCAGACAAAAAACAAAATGGATCTGTCAGCAATGCGGCTATGAAACAGCCAGCTATCTCGGCAAATGCCCTGATTGCGAAAGCTGGGCCAGCCTCAAAGAAGAAATCATACACCACAAAACCAAAGATAAAGACACCCTCATCAAAAACGCTGATTTCTATATGGAACCACGCCTGCTAAAAGAAGTTTCAACCGATGAAGAAATAAGATTTTCAACCGGTTATTCAGAATTTGACAGGGTATTAGGCAGGGGCGTAGTGGAAAATTCACTAGTACTGCTCGGAGGAGACCCCGGCATAGGCAAATCAACTATACTGCTTCAGGTGTGCGGCAAACTGTCTGAAAACGGCATCAAAACTCTCTATATTTCAGCTGAAGAATCTCCCAAACAAATCAAAATGAGAGCCGAAAGACTCGACATCGAAAACGACAACCTCTATATTTTTGCCCAGACAAACCTCAATATAATTATTGAAGAGGTAAGAAAGCTTGAACCCGGCGTAATTATTATCGATAGCATACAGGCCATTTTTGACCCCGAACTCTCAGGCAACCCCGGCAGTATCTCACAGGTCAGAGAATGCAGCTCCAGACTCTTAAACCTGGCTAAATATGGCAGTGGCGCTGTTTTTCTTGTCGGACATGTCACCAAAGAAGGTGCTATAGCAGGCCCCAAGCTGCTTGAACACGTTGTAGATACAGTTCTTTACCTTGAAGGAGATACTTATAAAACCTATAGAATATTGAGAACAGTTAAAAACAGGTTTGGCAGTACCAATGAAATAGGCGTCTTTAATATGACAGATAAAGGACTGGAGGAAGTCAATAACCCCAGTGAGCTATTCTTAAGCCAGCGATCAGATGCTACCGCACCAGGAAGCGCCGTTATAGCAACAATAGAAGGCACAAGGCCTCTGCTGGTTGAAGTACAGGCACTTGTCGGCAGCAGCTCTTACTCTTCTCCTAGACGTGTAGCAACAGGGCTAAGCCATAACAGACTTCTTCAAATTATTGCCGTACTTGAAAACAGGGTCGGCCTTAATCTATCTGACTATGACGTATACACAAACATCGTTGGCGGCATCAGCATCGAAGAACCATCCATTGACCTCGGCGTGGCACTTGCTATAGTCTCAAGCGTCAGAAACGTCATCGTAGATAAAGAAACTGTTATCATAGGCGAAATTGGACTCACAGGCGAAATAAGAGCCGTCAGTAACATTAATACCCGTATCAATGAAGCCATCAAACAGGGGTTTAAATATGCTATTGTTCCTGAAAACTGCAACCTTGATATAAACATTAGTGAACAAATAAATATTATATCCATACGTAGAATCATCGAGGCTATCTCTAAATCCATTGTCAGAGATAAACAAAATGCTGACTGTTAAACTCTGACGAGGTATCAACATTCAACGATGTTCTAATATAAATAGTGTTTTAACCCTTTTTTTGTATAGATTTTATAAAAAAAACAGTTTATAATGTATATAGTAAAAACATTGAACAACTGGTTGCTGAACAACTAAAAATATTACATTTTTTTGTAAAGCATTTTGGATTTAAAAAAATATTAAGACTAATCTTAAGTAATGTAAAGTATAGAATTTTTACATAAAATCAGGACAAGACGCTTGTATCAACTGCTTTTAAGCCCTATTAAACTGTATGTAGACTATATAAAATTTCTTTTTTTTAAAAAAAAAATTTTTCAAGCGCAACTTTTTTCAATCGAATGTTTTTATATAAGTAGTTGAAAGAAAAGTATTTTCGTTATTATATTTAAAGTAAAAAACGGGAACGGAGGCAGAAAGTTATGTCACTTGAAGGAATCGGACGCAACGTAGGAGCTTTTTTCTTACCTAACCAGTCTAAAGTAGGTGGAAAAAAGGAAGAAGACACAACTAAACCAACTTTTACCGGAGAAAAAGCTGGATCAACCAAGAATCTTGGTGGTGAACTTGATCAGCTTGCAGCTCTGAATCAAATGACTTTAAGCCAGAGAGCTGAAGTTAACAGAAGAAGCCAGGGCTTTGATATTGATGCTATTAAAGCACAATACGGTGATCTTGGTGAAGATACAAAGGCAGGGTTAAATGTTTTTGCTAATAACCCAAATGCTGTATCAATGTTCAATACTTTTGATGCTATGAGTCCACCGGCCTTAGCACAGGCTCAAATGGACGTAGCCATGAACGAGTTCTTCGGCTAAAAACTGATTATATAAATTCATAACTATTCTGCTTATTAAATATAAGTTAAGCCTGCGCTATTTGCGCAGGTATTTTTTTTGTTCAAGATCAATATCTAAAGATCAGTACATAACTTATAAATTGTTATAGTTATGCATTAGTCTTATCTATGAAGATGTTTTTTTCGTTTTTGCAACTATAACTTTATTTTTGCCGGAAGTCTTGGCCTCATAAAGAGCCTGGTCACCAAGTTCTATAAGGTCCTTTACTGTCGATGCGTTTAGCGGATAGTTTGAAACACCAATGCTTATGGTAAGGTTTTTGTTTGGTTGATTTTCCTGATAAATCATTGGTGTATCTTCAACAGCCTTACGTATGCGCTCTGCAACCTTAACTGCTGGCTCAAGGGGTGTTCCGGGAAGAACAACTACGAATTCTTCTCCGCCGTATCTTGCCGGTATATCTCTATCACGGCAAGAATTTTTCAGAACACCGGCAATAGTTTTTAATACCTGATCGCCTGCCTGGTGCCCATTAGTGTCGTTATAATGTTTAAAGAAATCTACATCCATAATAATGAATGACAGGTTATGGTTAAAGCGTGATGCTTTCTCAAATTCCTTTTCAATGGCGTCTTGAAAATATCTAAAGTTGAATATGCCTGTCATTTCATCTGTTGTAGCTTTTTCAACCAGTCTGCGCTGTTCTCTCTGGATAGAGCCAGACATATAGTTAAAAACTTTTGCCAGTTCACCTATTTCATCGTGTGTTGTAATGTTGATACGGTGTTCTGTATCTCCGGCCCAGATGAGCTTAATACCGTTTAGAAGCTCTGCAAGTGGGCTCAACAAGAATTTTAACTGTACATAAGCCAGTATCAATATAATAATAAAAGTCAAAACAGTTGTTAGAAGTGCTATAACGTGCGAATTTCTAAAGATAATGTTTATTACTTTTTTATTATCAGCAATAAAACGTTGTGCATATGCTACAAGCTCTTTGCAATAATAGATTGTCTGCATGATATCGTTATTCTGTTCCTTCAGATAGGCATTTAATCGAGAAGGATTTTGTTTTATTATCTCGTGAACTTCCTTATAATACTTACCTGTCCGGGTTTCTATGTTGTTAATTGTTTTATTAAAATCTTCTGCATACTGAGTATTAGCTTTAATATTTTTAAGCGATTCATCAAACTGTTTTTCTGTTTCTTCAGCCAGTTTGAGCCAGTTGTCATCGCTGGTTATCGCATAGTTTGCATAAGCAGTAGTACTTAAATAAAAATAAGCTTCAAGATCTTTCGAATATTGAAGAGATTTCCAGTTTTTATCAAGGTTTGAAACTACTGAAGACTCGAGCTTTTCAATGAAGAAATATTCATAAACCTTAACGCCTGCAATCAAAAGTATCAGCACAAATGTTGTGATGATAATCTTTTTCCGTATTGTAAGATCCTTAAACTTTGCCATAATCTTTCAGGTATATTGGATCTCTATTTATACTAATAACTTTAATATCTTAAAGAGAATAACAAGTATAAGTCAAGCTTCTAAGATTGTATCTTTTGGGAAAAAATTCACAAAATTCAGGTCTTTACAGAGTAATACAACGATAAGAGCTCTACATAACTTAAAAAAAATATCAAAAAAACCTGCCATACATACAAATTTTCTCCTCCTGATGGAGGATTTCTTCAGAATAGTTTTCTTCCTGAAATTGCCATCATACCCGTATATAGCATCAATATTGACCTAATACTAATCAAATCTCTAAATTAAAATAACAAAATATTTATGTTAAACTTAGAAACACTATAAGGTCGTTATGATTTTAACTGGTATATAAAATGTATTTTTTAATGGCACTATTGCTGATTGTTATAGAATTACTGGTTATTGTTGTGCTTGCAATAGCGCTCTATAAGCTAATGGAATTCAAAAAAAGAGTGCCTGCCTTTCAAAAACAGATGCTTGATGAAATTATTGAAATAAGACAGGAATTTAAAAAGATTAATGAACGACTGGAAATGCCTCCGCCTGAGCCATTTGAGCCCTACGAACTAGGAAGACTATTGGGAGGACTTACTATGAGAATATTTCTATTGAGAAAAGCCTCTCTTTTTCATATTGCTATGATTCTTATAAAACACCGTAGTCGCCTGATGGCAACTGTTTTCAGGTAATCAGTTTGAACCTGTAAAAAAAATATAAAGTATCCGGGTTATTGAAGAGGTTTTGCTATACTAGAATATAATGCATCAGCCAAAAAGGAGATAAGAATTTATGTCAACAGAATCAGAAAGTTATCTTAGTTTTGGAATAGGCGTTCTCTTAGGTATGGGTGTTGGAGCTGCCATTGGCATTCTGATTGCACCTAAATCCGGTGAGGATATGCGATCTGATCTGCGTGATATGGCTAAAAACATGCCAGGTAACGTTAACCTTAATATGGATGATACCAAAGACAAAGCAATGAACTTTATCGACAAAACACGATTCGGCTTTGAAAAGCAAATAAAAGAAATTGACGATGCCATCAAAGCAGGTAAAATGGCAGCAGCTAAAAAAAGAGAAGAGCTTGAAGAAGAAGATCTGATGGGCTATTAATAAACAACCTGTCTGCTGTTTAGGCTCTATAATAAAATCTAGAAGATATTACTGATATTATTGGAGGGTATAAATTGGATAATCTAACACCTGAAATCAACTTTTCACTTACCTTTTTCCTGATTGTTTCTGGAGTATTCATAATCATTGGCGGTACTTTTCTAAGTAAAATTCTCATAGAGCTTTCAAGCCTTATTCATTCATTTGATAAATTCGTTGAACTTGTAAATTATGAGTTTGTACCCACTATTCGAGAAGTTCAAAAAACCCTGAAACACGTCAGCAACATTTCAGACAAGGCAGATAAACACGTTACACAGCTTTCAGATGGCATTGATAGAGCAACTGAGTCATCTTCTTCTGCCGTCCAGAAAGCAAGGGTAAACCTTTCAAGTATATTAACAGGCCTTGCAGAAGGCTTAAAAAGATTTACATCACATAAGAATTAGTCACAGTGTATTATAAAGTGTTATAGTTTGAAAAGGAGATAAATAATGTCCGATTTTGGAAAGTTTATTAGCGGTTTTTTCATTGGTGGTATGGTAGGAGGCCTCTTAGGAGTATTGTTAGCCCCCCAATCAGGCACTGAAACAAGACAGCGAATTTCTGATTCCACTCATGAAACATACAAAAAAGCTGAGGCTTCTGTACAGGATATACAGAAAAAAACAGAAAAGGCTATTGACGATCTTCAAAAATCAGGTCAGGATGTATTGAAAAAAGTCTCTGATGCTCTGGCAAAAAAAGATGATGAGATCGCTACAGAAGCTGAAGAAAACCCAGCAGAAGGTTAAATAGTATTCATTACCATATAGTTTAGAATAATGACAATTTCTGATGCTTATCCAGATGTTGTAAAGACTTTTCTGGAAATAATAACCATAGGTAACCCATCGAAAAAAGAAGATGAGTTAATCTTATGGCTTGTTGATAAATTTGCCGAACTTGGAGTAACTTCAATAGTACAGGATGACCTTGGCAATGTCGTTGCCAGAATTGCTTCTAACATTGAAAATAACAACCTGTCAATTATGTTTGTAGCCCACCTTGATAGCGTTTCGCCCTGCGAAAATATTGAACCAGAAATTGTAAAACTCGAAAATGACTCTATTATTCAACCAAAAGGTGATACAATACTCTCCGCTGACGACAAAGCAGGCATTGCAGCCATTATAGAAGCTATTAAACTGGTTAAAAAAGATGATTTTAAATATCCTGACATAGAACTGGTATTTACAGTGCAGGAAGAAATAGGGCTCAGAGGAGCAAAATCACTTGATTATAGCCAGTTTGAATCAAAAATAGCCTATTCTGTTGACGCTGAAGCACCCGTCGGAACAATTATAACCCAGGGCCCGAGCCAGAAACAGTTTAAATTAACTTTCAAAGGAAAAGCCTCCCATGCAGGTATGGCCCCCGAAAAAGGCCTTAATTCAATTGTTATGACAGCAGAATTTCTTAATAACATAACTGCCGGCCGTATAGATGAAGCAACCACCTCTAACATAGGCCTTATTGAAGGCGGAGTAGCAAATAACGTTGTACCCGAAAAGACTATCTTAAAAGGAGAGGTCAGAAGCCTTTATGAATCAAAGCTTGAAGGTATAATCGGGTCATATAGAATGGCCGCCGACAAGGTTGTTGAACAATATCCGGGGGCCTCATATGAATTTGAAGAAATATTTATCTATCACAGCTTTTTTATCGACACCTCAAGCCCCGTAGTCCAGCTTGCACTGAAAGCCTGCAAGGATATTAACCTGCAATCTCAAGTCAGGTCAATTGGATCAGGTAGTGATGCCAATGTATTTAACAACAATCAACTAGATACCATCATTCTGGGGGCAGGGTTTAAAAATTCTCACAGCCACCAAGAGATGATAACCTTTTCACAACTTCAATTACTCTGTGATTTAATAGTTAGTATAATTAAAAATGCCAGCAAAATAAATGCAAAAAACACTTAATAAGTTTGTTATACTTTTGATGACAGTAGTGATACTTACATCAGGATGTGTAAAGTCACCTGATAGCTGCAATTCTAATGTCACCTGCAAGCAAAAGGTTATCTACTACATCAAAAATAAAGACATAAAATCTGCTATTACTTTTTATGAAATATATAAAGAATATAATCATTCTCAGGAAGACTTTTTTCTGCTTAATAAAATAGCCACTGAAACCTCAAAAGCTATTTTTGAAGGAGATATCGACTTTGGCAAAAAGATTGATTTTCTCTATTTTGCTGATTCTTTCTACTCAAAAAGTGGAATACCCTTCGTAAGTGAGCGAATCGGTGTAAAAGATATCGTACAAGAAATAGAATATAGAAAAATGCTTGCAAAAGCACTAACAGCAGTCAACCTCTATAATGCCGGCCAGAAAAATTCTATTGATGATATTCTTCCACTCCTGGAAAATGAAGAAGCATCCATAAGAGGCTCTACAGCTGTCTGCGTCGGAGCAGTTGAAAACAATGTCTATCTCAATGCCCTTGATAAAGTCTATAAAACCGACAAAAAAGACTTCGTAAGATATTATGCCCTCAGAGCCCTTGGTTATCAGGCTTATGATAAATATAAAGAAGAACTCTTAAAAGCAGTAGAATCAGAAGATCCTCTGGCGCAAACTCTTGCAGCAGGACCTTTAATCAAAAACGGAGAAGATCAATATATCGATATCATCAAACAGGCTTTGATGTCTAATGACGAAATACTTATACTAAGAGCAATAGAGGCCCTGATAAAAAACAATATGACGCTGGAAGGCACTATCATAATATCTTACCTGGATTCTGACAACTTCTTAAGACGCTATCTCACTGCAACCCTGCTTGGCAAAATTGCAAAACCTGAATACGTCAAGGTACTCAAGAATAAACTAAATGATCCTTCATATAAATGCAAATTAAGTGTAGCTTCTGGCCTGTTAGAATCGGATAACACTTCAGGGCTAAAGTATATTTACTCCACTTTAGCATCAGAAAGCCACGATCAGCGTATCTTTGCATCAAAAGCCATCATTGAACACTACAACAGGATTACAAAATCAACCAGTGAAAAAAGATAAAGAAACCTTTAGAATATTTGCAGGATCTTACCCTGATAATAAAGCTCCTCTTGAAGAGCTTTTAAGCTATTCTGAAGAGCTCGAAACAACCTGGAATCAAAAAATCAGATGGGTTGAAACCGAAAATATGCACATAACATGGAAGTTTCTGGGCAATATTACACAAAGCAGAATCGAAAGAGCTTTTAAAGAACTTGAAAAAATAAAACCCTGCTTGCAACCAGTAGAACTTGTTTTTGATACACTGATAATCTGGCCACGCCCATCATCACCACGTCAACTGGTATGGTCTGTTAGAGACCAGCATAATAACATTATTGAAAACTTTAAAATACTTGAAAAAGCCTTTAAAAACTGTGGATTTACTAAAGAAAAAAGACCATTTAAGCCACACATAACCCTGGGCAGATTTAAAGGCAACCAAAAACCTGAAATACCAATTGAGATACCCAAACATATATGCATTGCTCCAATGAGATTCAACATTACAAACATTTGTATCGTTAAAAGTGAGCTCAAACAACAGGGCCCTGTTTATACAACGATTAAATCGCTTGATTTCTAATAACTGCCTCACTGGTATCCGGTAAAAGATTTTATATAGATGTATAAAACCTGTCATAATATCTGTTTTGGATCTCTGAATAATTTAAAAGTTCACAGATTCAAGAAATTAGTGTCGGGGGTCAAAAATTTAACCAGACAATAATGTAACTGCCTCTAAGATTGCTATGCAAAAAAGTCTGCCAGCAAAGTATCACATGCTCAAGGCCGGGCATTTACCCGGCCTTAACTTAAATAGGTTGTGTCATTTTCCTTTACGTTTTTTCTGTAACTACCCGTTGTGGTTAAGCTAGATCCGGAATTGTCCGGTAACATTGGGTTTATTGAACCCCTTTTTATTTACACTATTATTATAGTGCATTTTAAGGCACATTATCATACTCTCCTGGTGGTATATTTCATACTCTTCTTGCAGTATTATTGCATTTTAGGGGGCATAATCCTGAAAAATCTTTTTATCTGATAACTTTAGCTGAAGGCGTTTCTAATCAGCTTGTAAACCCAAAACTTAAAGCCAACAAACTTTCTGAAGTAACGCCATAACAGAATAATAGTTATGTTGTATCCTTCAGAAAAATTTAGTAACTAATCTTAAATAACAACATTATAGTATTTAGCATAACTATTCATAAATTTTATGCGATTCTTCGGCCTTCGGCCTCAGAAAGACATCAAAAGGGTGTTTTGGGGGGGGGGTTGGGGCCCCAAAAACCCCGCCGCGATAAGAGGGAAATTATTAAATAATTTAAATGGTAATGAATAAAAAAA
>CAZFBA010000048.1:0-22371 GCA_964517135.1 uncultured Gammaproteobacteria bacterium | reverse complement strand
TGAATAACTTAAAAGTTCACAGATTCAAGAAATTAGTGTCGGGGGTTAAAAAAACTTAAATTAACCCATTTAATTCATAAACTATTAATAAATTGACCTGAAACAGTTATAGAAATTGATGTTTAGCGAATACATATTTTTAACAAAGTGTCAAAACATTGCAGGGAACAGAAGTTAGGGGGTCGGGTTTAAAAGTGCGGCGCTGCCGCACTTTTAAACCCTCTAGAATAAATAGACTATAAATTGATGAATAATGCGAGTTAAACAATTCTAAAAGTCGCCCTATATTTTCTGAAATCTGATTACTTATGACTTTGATTATATAGTGAACGTATTATTTAATTTCTCTCAACGATATTTTCAGGTTATAATTGATCCCTGATTATAGTGAACGCAAAATTTAATACCTTTTAAGTTAAGCCATTTATAAATAAGAGATTGATTTTTCTAAGAATATGTTTCAAAAGTGTTTACTATATTAGGTGGATACATAAAAAAATATCAAAAAACAGGAAATTAAACTATTGAATAAGCTTTTTACCTTTATTACACAGTATAAGATTACTCATTCTATCATTATATTCTTGATTATTCTTGCTATTGCCAGCACTAACCGTTTTGAAGCAATTAACAATGCTTTTTATGACTTCTCCATTTATATGAACAAATATAACCAGACTCAAGATAAAATAGTTTTGATTGTTATCGATGACAAAAGCCTTCAAGAACTGGGCAGATGGCCCTGGGAAAGAAAACTGCATGCCCAATTGCTTGATGTATTATTCAAAAACGAAGCACAGTTAGTTGCTTTTTATATATCCTTCTTTTACCCGGCAAATGAAGAAAGCGATAAAACTTTTATAGAAACCCTTAAGAAATATCCTACTGTCTTAATAGATGCCAGTATTACTTCTGAATACAAGCAAAACCCCTTTTGGATGAAATTATCTGAAACAAGCACCCTCGGACATAATTTTCTTTCTGTCGGTAACGATAATACCATAAGACGTAAATTTCTTATTGTCGATGGAAAACCTTCTTTTGCTCTTTCAATTATCAAAATGTTTGATGATAATCTTTTTGAATATTATAAAAATCTGTCAGGTAACAATAATATTATTAACATTAATTTTAAACGTCCTTCTGTGCTATTTACAAAGTATTCTTATTATGACGTTTTAACAGGTCAGTTTCCAGCAGGGGCTTTTAAAGACAAAATAATACTAGTTGCACCAATAGCAAAAGGTATAACAGAATACCATGCTACACCACTTTCTATTTATGATGAAAACTGGACCTCTGGAACTGAAAGCGTTGTAACTATTCAAGCACAGATACTTGATAGCCTGCTTAACTTTAATATAATTAAACCAGTAAATAACAATATCCTGTATATAATATTGTTTGTGTTTATTTTGGTACTTATGAATATACTTTTTAAAATAGGCATATTCAGACAGGTAGTTTTAACATTTGTAATCTTACCTGCCATATTATTTTTAACTTCATTGATTACTTTTCAAGAAACCAATATCTGGGTTTCTCCCTTATCATTCTTGCTTGCTTGCCTTCTTGCTTTTTCAACAGAATCTATTGTCGTTATTTCCCGTACATCAAATTTTCTTGATAAATATATTAAAGAACTCTCAGGCCAATACAGAAATAACGTAAATCTTCGTACCGATACTTCTGTAGACAGTAAACTTGAAAGTTTAAAAACCCTTACTGACGTCATTAGTGCTGACAAAGATGTTCTTGATACCGTATTAACATCTGTAAATAGCATTATTATGCTCTTCAATAAAGAAGGAACCGTTGTATATACCAATCATCCCGTATATAACAAGTTTTGTTTTAATATTATAGAACTCTCTGATGATATTAACCTTAAAGAAATTATAACCGAAACTTCTGAACGAATTACCTATAAAACAAAGGTTCAAATGAAGTTCAATCACTATAACTTCTTTGTTACTGTAGCAAAAGGCAATCTCTATGTCGGAATTCTCAATGACATAACCGATATGGTTAAAATGAACGAAATGAAAACCAATATGCTGAGAATGCTATCTCACGAGTTTAAAACACCTCTTACAACTATTATGCTCTGTGCCGATTATCTTTCAGGACTCATAGAAAAAGAATATATACAAAAATATATTGAAAAAATTACTGCTCAAACTATTTTCCTGGAAGAAATGATAGATGATTTCCTTACATTAAATAAACTCGAAGTCTCAGAATTTGAAATTACTAAGGATAAAAATAATCTCCACCTGTTTATAGATAATATCGTCAATAACCTCAAAGTGATCGCAGATAACAAAAACATTTCTATTGAATATTTTTTTGATGAAAACATCCCGGATGAAATACCTATAGATAGTAAATATCTTCACATTGCACTCAAAAACCTTATCGATAATGCCATTAAATATTCTCCTGAAAATACCTCAATAACCGTAAGCGCAAAACATCAAAAAGAATACATTACTATATGCATTGAAGATCAAGGATTTGGTATATCAACAGAAGATCAAAAACGACTGTTTGAAAAGTTTTATAGAATTAAAAACGACCGCACAACCGGCATAAAAGGAACAGGACTGGGACTTTCATTTGTGAAAAGAATAATCGAGCTACACGGCGGTGAAATTTTGGTCGAAAGTGAAATCAATAAAGGAAGCAAATTTATTATTTATCTTCCTTTTAATAATGATTAAATATATTTAATTTTAAAACTAACACATAACAAGGTTTTTGTGGATTATTAGTAATTGTTACTAATAATCCTTTTTAAAATTAGCCAATTTTAGCTAATCATTTTTTAAAAAATCACAAGAATAAGCTAACAATTCAACAGGCAAGAATTTTTTATTATATATAGAGGATATAAAAAGTATATACTAACAAGAACTAATCAAAAAACACAGGAGATTAAGCAGATGACACAAATTATTTCATTAATGCAAGAACTCAATTTAAATGAAGAAGTTATCTCAAACACTATTTCTAAAATGACTCTCATCTGTGCTAAAAATGACTATCCAATTCTCTCTAACAGAAACTTCTCAGGTCTTAACGGTAATGGCGACGGAAACGGAAACGGTAACAACTAAAAGCAAGGTCACACAAAAGAAAAAAAGGAGATCAGATATGAACATTTACGCACTTAACAACGCATACACCTACCAGCAACAAATGCAAATGAAATTAAAACAGCAAATGGAAAAGTATATGGATGCAGGCGCTGATTATAACCTTCAAAAAGTTATCAGATCTTTTGCAGATGCTATCAACTCAGCCCAAACAGCTGATGAAGCTAAATACCTGGCTGAAGCATTAAATTCTTACCTCACAAACTTTAATATGACTGTAGATGACATAAAAGAAATCACTAACCCGCTTGTAAATAAAAGTCCTGAAGCCGGAAACGCTGGCCATGCCAAACAAAGAGGTAACGCTGAAGATAAAGCTGTCATCAAAGACCTCAGCGATGAATTCGGCATTGATGTTAAAAAAGCCGGTACAACTAAAGACTGGTTAGAACTAGCCAAAAAAGACGATAGAGTTACTATACTTGATCAAAATGGGAAAGATATAACGGCGGAACGCGAAGGAAGAATCAAAAAAGGTGACATACTTGAAGTTGATTCTCAAAAATATGGAAAGGTTAAAATAGCTGTCGGCGGAGATGGTGAAATCAATGGCGGTGATGACAGAGTTATCGCAATGGGTGGTAAAGCTGCTGCCAATGGCATATTCCACGGTTTAAACGAGATAAACAATGCACCAGCCGGATATCAAAATACACCGGCAGTAGCAGGCAACCTTCTTGCAGGTATGATTAACCCATTAAACCCTGCTGCTGAAACTGAAACTGCTAGCAATACTCTCTTTACACCTGAAGAAATCAAAAACCTCCTTGCTGCAATAGTTCAAAACGCTATCTCTATGGCAGAACAGAAAGAATATAACCTTAAGTTAAATAATAAAGCTGCTTAATATAATTGCTCCAGGTTTATGACTCCTTGAAATCTAATGCTCCATTAATAAAATAGTGACCTAAGAAATTTAAAGGAAGGCAAAGACCTTCCCTTTTTTTTTTGATATACATTAAACAATTCTTAAACTCGCCCTGTAGCTTCTGAAATCTGATTATTTATGACGTTGATTATATCCCGAATTATTCATCAATTTATAGTCTATTTATTCTAGAGGGTTAAAAAGATGTATTCGCTAAACGTCAATTTCTATAACTCTTTCAGGTCAATTTATTTCAGAAAGACTCCCGGCCTCTATAATCTGGAATCTATACATTACTTTCAAGGATCAGTATAACTATAATAGTTTATGAATTAAATGGGATATTATACAATTTTATGAAATCAATAAATAACGTTATAATATTATCGAACACACAAAATCTTTAGGGGATAAATTAATATGACCACAAACAATAATGACAATAGAACAGATGTTTTACTTCTGCTTCCACCACAATGGACACCATTGAGCCCATATTATGCCCTGCCAATACTTGCCGGAGAAATTAAACAGGCCGGTTATACCTGCTCTATTAGAGATTTAAATATTGAATATTTCCATAGAATACTTTCACCTCAATATCTTTCCTGGTGCCGCATAGGTGTTGAAAAACGCCTTGAATCACTTAGAGAAGATTTTATCTTATCTATTGCAGATCTTGGCCCTGATGCTTTTAGTCAGGGTGAAAATGCTTATTCTGAAATACGGGGCAAACTTGATCAGTGCGAACTCTACTGGGATATAGTTATTGCCAATATCGAAAAAGCTAAAAAAACCCTAATAGAAGAAGATTCCTTTTATGATCCTAAAAACTTGCAATGGGCTTTTAATATTATCTGCCAGGGGCTTGAAATTGCCAGCCTGCCTTTTTTCCCTTCAAAAATTATGCTGCGTGACTTCAGAAACCGCAATCACAAACTAACCATTGATTCTGTTATGGAAGCAACTGAAGACAGAAATGAAAACCCTTTTATTTCTTATTATGAAGTAGTTCTTCCTGCTTTAATAGATATTAACCCCCGTGTAATTGGTGTATCTATTAATGCATTTTCTCAGGTTGTTGGTGGTTTAACACTTGCCAAGCTTTTAAAGTCTCATATGCCTGATACACACATATCTCTTGGTGGTAATTTCTTTACAAGAGTTACATCAACACTGGCACAAAAACCTGAATTTTTTAAAAACTTCTGTCACTCTCTCATTTATGAAGAAGGTGAAAAGCCTATTATCAAACTAATAGAGACAATAAGAGAAGGCAAAGATCTTTCTGAAGTACCTAACCTGTTATATTTAAAAGATAATAAAGTTCATATGACTGCTAAATGCCAGCCTAAAAAATTGAATGAGATAGCTATACCTGATCTTGCTGACCTTGATTTAAGCGCCTATATGTCACCAGAAATTGTTTTACCAATGCAAGCCTCAAGAGGCTGCTATTGGAAGAAATGTACTTTCTGCGACCATGATTATGGAGTTGAATATAACCTTAAAACCCCTCAAAAACTTGTTGCCGAAATGCGTTCTCTCAAAGAAAATTTCAACATTAAAAACTTTGAATTTATTGATGAAGCTATTTCTCCATCTTACCTGCGTAAGATGAGTCAGGCTATTATTGACGATAAGCTTGAAGTGCAATGGTTTATGTATGCCAGAACTGAAAAAGGGTTTTCAAAGGATCTTCTTGAGCTTGCCTATAAGGCCGGCTGCCGGATGATCATGTGGGGTGTTGAAAGCGGCTCTAAAAGAATTATGGAACTCATCAATAAAGGAATCGATATAGACAACCGCTTTGAACCTCTTAAAAATGCTAACGCTGCCGGCATATGGAATTTCTGTTTTATCTTCTTTGGGTTCCCAACTGAAACTTCTGAAGAAGCAATGTTAACCATAAATATGATTATGGATAACAAAGAATTGATTAACTCTTACGGAATGAGCACCTTTACTCTGGGTAAACACACAAAGATTAAAGAAGATCCTGAAACCTTTGGAATAGTTAATATCAAAGAAGATGAAGAAGACCTTTCAACAAAACTTCATTATGAGATTATTGAGGGCATGTCACAGGATCAAGTATACAAAGCCTGTCAGCTTTGCACAGCAATATCAGACCGTATATATTTTGCTCCACTGTGGTTTTCGATAGGCTTCAGAGAGTTTCTGCATCTCTACCTTGATAAATATGGCCTTGAATATATTAAACGCTATTCATACATTGATGATACACGGGCTGAACCCTATAAAAAGCAAACTGGTGAAAAGAGTTGATATATTTGTAGTAGTATATCAAGCCCTTTAAAAAAGGCCCATACAACCTGACGACATCTTATACGATGTTTAGTTTCAACGCAATGATAGCAGCCTGGGTTCTGTTGTCTGTTTTGAGTTTTGAAAATATACTTTTAAGGTGATTTGCAACTGTTGAATCACTAATAAACAGTTCCTGTGATATTTTCTGGTTATTATACCCTTTAACAACAAGTTTTAAAACTTCTAACTCTTTTTTGCTCAATGAACCAGGGTCAGAACCTTCGGGTATCTCAATATCAAAAGAAGAAGATTTAGTTGCTGAACGTCTCAGCACTGTTTGAATTCTGGCAAGTAAAATATTGATGCGGAAAGGCTTTGTTATATAATCATCAGCACCTTCTTGAAGTACATTTACATGATAATCTTCATCTTTCAAAGAGGTCAGCATTATAACAGGTATATCTGCTGTATTTGGATTTGCTTTCATATGAACAAGAACTTCACTTCCATACATTGAAGGTAACTTCTCGTCAAGTAAAACCAGATCAAAATTCTCTTCTTTTAACACCTCAAGAGCTTTTTTACCATCAGCAACGTGAGAAACCTTATAATCTTTCTCTGTTAACATATCTTTTAAAAGAGCACTAATATTTTCATCATCTTCAACCAATAAAATAATTGTTTGCTTTTCCATTAATTTATTTCTCTTCAAAAACTAACTTAAAACTAAATATCCTGTTAAATAAAATTAATTGTACTTTAAAAATACTTAAAATAAAATTCAAATTTTTATTATTTCTTGGGTTTGAAAAATTTATGCAAAAAGTTATTTTTTTCTTCTTTTATTTTATTGTTTGACAGGGTGTTAATTTTTTCATTCATTTTCAGAAGCTGTTCTTCTAATTCTCGTTGTTTTAAGGCATATTCAGAAATGTCATTATTTAGCTTGTCAATTATTTTGTCTTTTTCAACCAGTTGCTTTTCAAGTTTGTCTTTCTCATTTTCGCATATCTTTAACTCGGTTTCTCTAATCCCCATCTGTATTCTTAGCTCTTGATTGTCGCCTGATATTGTCTTAATGATAGAATTTAGATTATCAATATTTTTTTGTTGATTGTCAACTATTTCATGTAAGTTTGTAATTAATTCATCTTTTGCGTTAACAATTCTATCTGACATCTTTTCTATGGTTACTATACTACTTTGAAAGACTTCTAGTTCATATCTCATTGTTCGATCTGTATCAATGATTTCTGCTTCCTGATAGGGTTTGTCAGCTTTGTCATTATTATCAAATTTATTATTATCAGGTTTGTCAATTTTGTCATCCTCAAAAAAGGGATTTTCTTCTTTTTCAATAATAATATGACTTACGCCTTTTATGATAGCTGTTTTCAATTTGCCTTTTCTGGCTGCTCTGTAAACGGTACTTAAACTTATCCCTGTACGTTCAGCATATTCTTTATATGTCTCATATCGTACCATTTTTTCACCCCTTTGTCATAAGTGATAAAGCTGACAAAAAAGAGATTGTCTTAACATTGTCAAGGTTATCACTAGATTTCTACAAAATCAAGTAGTAACATAAATGTTTAGTAAACAAATAAATAGACTCCTACCTTTGTGGCAGAAGCCTGTGAATTTTGCGAATTCCTTATTATATTAGCTTCTCCTGATGGTGGTGTCAAGTGTTGCAAACTGTAAGGGGAGTACTTATTATGGATAGTATTACATGTCAATGTTATGTTGATAATTCTTTTAGTTATCAACATATTCAGGGCATAATGCTTACAAACTTCAACAAAATGGCGGCCAGGTTGAACATAAGTCATAGTGAATACCGTATTATGTGTATGTTAATAGGTTTGTGGAATAAAAAGCAGGGCATGGCTTTCCCTACGCTGGATTATCTGGCTAAAGCTTCTCGCATGGGAAAACAAACTGTTTCTAAAGCCCTGAAAAACCTTGTAAATTCAGGGTTACTTATTGTTGTGAAATCCCGAAACAAAAGAAACAACTATTATTTTAACAGGCAACTATTTGATACGGTCAACGGTATTCATGAAAAACCGGTTGATCGTATTTCATGTGAAACTGACAATAAAATTAAACAGAATAAGATTAAAAACAGAACAAAACATAAAAACAAAATAAATAATGATTATGATCTTAAAACTATACAAATAAAAGAATACAGGAACATAAGAAACTATCTAACAGAGGAGGGATTTAAAGATGCACAAAAGATAATTCTAACATACGGTATTGATAGAATAAAATCAGGTATCAATATCGTCGAAACAATAAAGCCAGAAAACAAAGGAGCTTATTTAAGAACAATACTGCTAAAAAACCAGGATTTTTATACGGTTAAAACTAATACAAATGATACCCAAAAAGAAAAACAACCTTTAAATGAACTGTTCAAACATACATTCTGGGAGCATATGCAAACAGGCAAAACTTACCGTGCACTACCAGAAAAAGGAAACCACCTTTTATTTAAGTATGACAATAAAAATGAAAAAGTGCATCTGTTTGAGGGTGATATAATAGATAATATTAATAATTTTAAACCTTCAACATATGAAAAATATACTAAAGATAACAGTTACAATTATTGCAAACCTGAGAAAATAGATATATTAAAACAAATGATTCTTGATAATAAAATGAATGAAGCTGAAAACCTTGCTATACTGTTTAATCTTAAGGCAGAATATATGGAACTTTCTTCAAAACAAAAACTATAACCAGGTAGTTAGATTAAAAAACAATCTCAGAAAAGGAAACAAACAATGCAATTAATTGATAAGCATAACTGGCCCAGAAAACAGGTATTTGATTTTTTTAATAGTTTTGATAATCCTCACTATAATGTTACTGTGCCGGTTGATGTGTCAGAAATAGTTATATACTGCAAAAAAGAAAACCAGTCATTTTTCAGGATGGTTTTATACCTTAGTCTTAAAGTACTTAACAGAAAACCAGAGTTTAAAATGCGTATCAGAAAAGATAAAATAATACTTCATGATCTGATTCATCCTAGTTTTACAGTGCTTAAAGAAAATAATGTCTTTAATTTTTGCACAACAACATATTGTGAGGATTATAACATTTTTCTAAAAACTATAAATCATTCAATCGAAGATGCTAAAAAGACTGATGAACTGGGTATTTTACCTGATAGAGATGATCTAACTTATGTTTCCAGCCTGCCCTGGTTAACTTATACTAGCCTTTCGCACCCTTTTAATGTTAAAAACGTTGATTCAATACCCAGAATTAGCTGGGGCAAATATTTTCAGGATGGCAATAGGTATCAAATGTCATTTACATTGCAGGTTAACCATGCACTTGTAGATGGAATTCATGTTTCAGAGTATTTTAATGATTTACAAGTTATGTTTGACTCCCCTGAAGCAGCCCTTACTGATTATAAGCGTTAAAACCCTGTAATTTTAACTAATTATAAAAATGTGACTCTTTTGTTACATTCATAGATTGAATTTATGTCATTTGTAAGCTTTTATTTTAAAATAAGCGAGTGGAACCCCAATTGTTGAAATCAGGCGTTTAAAACAATGCAGATACTTAAAAACATTAATTTAAAGGATTTTAATTCGTATAGACTTTCTATAACGGCAGATATTGCTTATTTTCCGGAAAGTGTTGATGACCTCAAGACAATTTATAACGGCTATAGCGCCGATAATTTTTTTATTATAGGAGGCGGTAATAACATTATACTGGCTTCTGAGACGTTTGAGAAAAAGAAATTTATTATCTTGAGGGAAAATTTTAATAAATGTGAGGTTGAAGGTAACGATATAAGGGTTTTAAGCGGTACCTCACTTAAAGAATTAAGTGAAACAGCCTGCAAAAATGGTTTATCAGGTCTTGAAATCTTTTATGACATACCGGGTACAGTAGGTGGTGCTATCTGGATGAATGCAGGGGCTTATGGTGAGTGCTTTTTTGACTATGTATATCAGGTAGAAGTATTGAATAAGAAAACCAGTCAGGTTGAAATAATTCCAGGAGAAGAAATTTGTCATGGTTATCGTTACAGTCAGTTTCAGGATAACGAGAAGGTTATTTTATCAGCTATAATGCGCTTGAAACCAGGCAACAAGGAAAATATAAACCAGAAAATGCAAGAAATATATAATTTACGTAATGAAAAACTACCCAAAGAATACCCTAGTGCAGGAAGTGTTTTCAAGCGTCCTCCTGATGGCTTTCCAGTAGGGATGATGGTTGAACAGCTTGGCCTGAAAGGTTATTCAATAGGGGGTGCTCGTATATCTGAAAAGCATGGTGGCTTTATTATAAATTATGACAATGCAAAACCCTCTGATATAATTCAATTAATAGAACTTATTATGGAAAAAGTTCAAAAAAATTATGGTTTTGAACTTCATCTTGAGCAAATCATCGTTAAGGACTAGATTTTAATCTGTCAGGCTTTAATAATACTGATTAATGTTACTGAAATCTAAAGTAAAACAGGGTAAACCTATCAAAAGGGAGATTGCGGCCTATATTTAATTTTTTGCATAATAAAGATCAGGTTCTCTCTATCCTGAAAGAGGATACAAAAATTTACATTGATAAATATATAAAAAACAATAATCATGAAGAGGGTGAAAAGCAGATAATCAATAATAGTAATTATTATCAACTGCTTGCACTTCAGAAATACCTGGAGGCACTGGAAGATAGAGACATATTGCTTAAAGATCTTGACAGGTCAATAATTCTGGAGATTTTACTGCGTTATTATTTTAAAAACATACCGGCTGAAAAGGTTGCTAGAGGTATCTTTCTGGTGATTATGACAGCTATATTTGTTGCAATACTTTCGCCATATAAGATAATGTCTCTTATTTTGCTTGCTATGACAGGTTTATTTGTTTTTACAGCTATTATATCAATTGGTTTTGAAAGAAAATTGATAATATTTATAGTTGTTGTAGCTTCTTTTTTAATGGGAACAGTCGGGCTAGGAGAAAAGATTCTTGCAGGCAGCAATAGTATTTTTCTGTTTTTAGGTTTTGTTATGGGCTTTTTTAAAGGTATTATGGCATCATTTGCAGGTATATTCTTTTTTATATTTGCTATTTTTTTGTTTTATTTTCTAAAAACCTCTTCTTTGAAAGATGCAATACACTTTTTTGAGGTAGAGAAGCATAAATATTATGAAGAAGAGCTATTAAACATTGTTAAACATAGAAAAGACAGGCTTAGAGAAGTATTAAGCAGTCTTGAATCTAGAGAAATCAACGATCTTTTAACAAAGAAATAAATTTAAAAAATACAGGCTAAAAAATATCAATTTTATGTCGATACTATATTAATACCCGTTTTAATTAATTTTTATGTTGTAAAAGGTATATTGTATTGAACAAAGAGCACGGAAATCAGATTATTCAGTATGTTATAATTATTGCTCTTGTTGCGCTGGCTGTTGGGAGCGTTTTTTTTATTCTTGGAAGCAATCTGGTTACTAATTTTACGAATTTTTATAATATATTTAGTAACAAGGCTAATGAAAACAACAATCAAGTAGCTTCTAATGATAGCTTAAAAAGTCAGGGTGGAATTGCTAAAGAAGAAATAAAAAGTGGTTCGATGGGTGGCACTCCTGATATTCCTGTTAAGAAGTGTGAAAACAATTTTTGTACTATAGATTATGGAGAATTTGTTTTGCAGGGTGTGCCGGATCATTTTACAGAATTTGTCAGAACAACAGGTTCATCTGGTGGCACTCAGACGCTTGTTAACCTTCTTGATCAGATTATTGACCAGATGGAAGGTGAAATAAACCCTGATAGTTTGCAAAAGGCAAAGGAGCTTTCTAATTTATCACATATGCTAGCAGATTATGAAAGTCAGTTAGAGCAATATGCAGATAATTGTAAGAATTCTAGTGACCCAAAAGCTTGTATAGCTGATATTTTTGCACAAAAATATTATCCATCGTCTGAGTTTGCAGCAATATATCCTGATATTAACCTGAATGGTGATTCTTACGCACATACAGATCTTGGTAGTGCATTAAACTTCTATCAAACAAAGCCAGAAGAATTTGAAAAGCGCAAAAATACTGATCTGCCATTTGCAATAGTAGACAGTTTTAACGGTTTTAAAGATGATGATGGTTATACAGATGTACAAAAAGCAGTAATAACAGAATTGTACAGGCAAATTAGCAGTATGGGTCAGGAACTGGATGATCTTTTCTATGCAGCAAAAAGTGACGAGGTATGGAGTTATACTTATTATGACCCTGTTACAGGTGAGAGTAGCCCTATGACAATTGAAAATATTACACTTGATGATATAACTAATCCTGAATTCAGCAAATTAACTGATATTGACGCCAGTTTAATATGTCTAACAGGTCAGAACCAGGATATTAACGGTCAGTGTAATTAATATTACTGCAACACTGGTCAAAACAAAGTGATTTTAAAAATAGGTATAACAATTATTAATTGTTTGTGTTAAACTGCTAAAATTCACGAGAGAGTTTGTTTTTGGGAGATAGCAGGGGTTTGTATATAAGAGGTGATAGCTTAATTGCGCCTTTAGCCGGGCAGTATAACAGCGTAAAGAAACTTAAAAGACCGTTGCATGCTGATGTAGTAAGCTTTACAAGTATTACACATCCTACAAAGCGAGAAAAAGCAGAAGTTCTGGAAATAGAACGTCTGCTTCAAAAACACCTGCTGAAACCTTTAAAAGAAAAAGTAGACGATGTCAGTACCCTGGTTAGGTTAAAGGCATTTGAGGCCATAAAAACTATTGAACCGCTGGAATATACAGAAAGTGAAAAGAAGAAACTATTAGAAGCCCAGGAAATGGCACTTGCCATGATAGACAAATACAACAATGGTAAAAATGTTCAGCAGGTTATAAAAGATCTTAAGCAACAGGGGTTTGTATTTTGTGCCGGTAATGACTATTTACCTGAAAATTTATGGGTTGATGAAGAGTTTCTTGAAGCCTGGAAAATGGATGATGAAGATATCGACTATCAGCTTGATAATGAAATACCACTCAGGGTAAAGGATGTGCTTAAAGTAAAAGGGTCTGCTGAAATTCATTATGATCGGGATGACTGTAAAGCACTATTTTTATTTAATGAAAAACCTCCATCTCCTGAAACTTTCTGGCATGAATATTTTCACTATTGCCAGTACAAAGCAGGATTAATGAATAGAAATGCTAATAGAGCAGAATCACAGGGGTCTCGTTTTGCCAAAAGAGAACTTGAAACATATGAATTTATTATTAACCTTAGAAATAAGTTTAAAACCCCTGCCAGAAGTTTAAAACTTGATATTGCTATCTGGAATTCGTATAAAGACCTTTATAACCATGAAAAAGAATCCAGAAAGTCTCGTAAAATAGCCTTACAAGAATTAGATACAACAATGATGCCAGTAGGAGCAGGTAATATTTCTGATATATTATCTATGTTACAGTCAGATATTGAGCAAAACGATACAATTAAAAGGGAAAGATCACTCTATAAAGAATTATCACTTAAATACGGTTTTGAACCAGAGGCAATAAAAGAAAAAACACAATAAAAACAACAATTTGTTGTTGAGTAAAGTTCACTATTGTTAACAGAAAGATGAGTAAATCTACTTATTTAGAGTAGGTAGCCCTTTCTATGCTTTTAATAACAATATTTTATAAAATATAAAGAAGGAAAAAGACTATTTTTATCGGAAATCAGGCGTAATTAAATATTTCGCTGTGCAGCTATTATAGTATTTATTACTATAATAATACTGTAAAAATAACATCATCTCAGGGATTTAAAGTTTAAAATCTCTGACAACCTAGAGAGAGTAGAAATCATGACACTAGGCGTATTTTACAATCAAAATGCGATTTCAAACAGTATGTTAAACAAAGCCCCCGCCAGGCCAGGTTTTAACATAGCTGGAGATGCAGAACTTAGCCTGGTACAGAGATTTGTGCATAACTTTGTTCAGAACCCCGATCAACAAACACAACTTCAGAGGTCAACGGCTCAAAACATTTATCAAATGGCTAGAAAGCCAGACTCCGGGGGGCAGAATGAATCTCAACAGGCTGTAGATTTTGCATTTCAGCCAGCAGGGAAAGTAAAATCTTTTGGTTATTCGCCTTTTCAAACTGCAAAGACAGAAGGTCAGGAAGATGAGCTTCAAAAACTTCTTGATGAAGTTGATGAACTGGTTCAAAAGTGCTACTCAGGTAACGAAGCAGCATTTAGAAAGCTCATTAATCTTTCAAAAGGAACTTTATCAACTATTAATGGCATGATCAACAACAATTCTGAAATGCAGGAGGTTTATACCAAGGCTAAAAACGCTGTGTATACTCTGATTGACGAGGCTCCTAATTATCCCGGTATGTTTCAAATGATGTCTCAAAGCGGTCTTTTAGACGAAAAAGAATTTGGCGAATCGGCGAATATGGCGGCAAAACTGATTAATGATGCAGCATATTCTACGCAGTCAATGCAACAACTTGAGCAATTGCTGAGTTCAGGTACTATTAAACTGGAAGATTACGCAAAACAGGCAATTGAAAAAGATCCTAATAGTGCAATTGAAACACTGGTAAACCTTTCACAGGGTAATATTCGCAAAGACCAAAAGCTGACCATAGTTAACCTTCTTTCTGATGAGGCAGAAAATAAACCCGGGTCTCAGTCTGGAGAAAAAGCAGCAAAAGGTCTTCAGAAAATAATAAAAACAGAAGGCCAGAATGGTATTCTCAGGGCAGCTTTTGAGGGATTGACAAAATCTGCAATAGCAGGCAACCAGCAGTCTTTAAAATCTCTGGAAGAACTGGTTAAAGATCCGACAATAAGCAAGAATAAGGCAATTCAAGCAGTTGAATGTCTGTCTAAAGTTGCTTCTCATGGCAATAGTGCTGGTGGAGAAGCAACAAAAATGCTCGCCGGATTTACCCGTGATAAACGACTTGCTCCGCAAATTAGAGAAAAAGCTGTTGATGGACTCACGCAGGTTGCTGAAAGCGGTAATGCTAATGCTTCAATGGCTGGTGATGCACTGCTTGATCTGGCAAAATTGCCCCAGGATCCTGTAGGTAAAAAGGCTCTGGCTAATGTTACCAGTATGAAAAACAAGGACGCATTGAATCAGGGTAAACTGAATGAAGTGCTTGAGACAGCAGCAACAAGTAATAAGACTGATCATCCTCTGAAAAAGATGGCTTTGAACTTTCTTGGTGATTCAGGCAATATGGATTTTCTACAGAGACTGAATTCTGAAGGTTTAAACAATACTGGCAATCAGTCTTTAAAGCAAAATAATAATACTAATGAATATTTTGTATCACCCAGACCTATTAAAACCAATGATATCAAGCTTTCATTTGCTGAAATAGCTGCTTTTGGCGGTAAAAACCTGTATCATAACCCTATGGAATATCAGAATAAAGATCAACACAGGTTACAACAACTGGCATAAAAGCTCATAATACAGGCTTTGTAGTACTATAGTGTTTTGAATAGTATTCATTTCCCTGATATAGTAAGATATTCAGGGAGGCTGTCTTGTGAAAAGGTTTAAAATACCTTTTTAGTAGACAGCTTTAACCTGTGAAAATCAAAAGGTTTCAACTTGCAGCTATGTTAATAATAAAGGGTGGTTTAGTATAGACACAGGTTTAAAGTTTTTTTATCTGAAATGTTTATTATAGCAGTATTAAAGAAGATAGAAAAGGATAATATTCAGCAAAACTACAGGAGTGCACTTAGTGCACTCCTGAGAGTCTTTTATTTCATACTAATTTAGGCATTCAATAAACTATTATCATTGCAAGAAGGGCTTTTATATCGACGTGGTAATCCAAAATAAACATTTGATAGATCCTGAGCGAAGCGAAGGATGACAAAAAAAGTCTAAAGAGGCTAATATTCAGAAAAAACCCTGGAGACTTTTAAATTTTTTATGCCCTAATGTATGCTCAAACATAAGTATTGGTGGCATGTTCCAATAAGAAAAGTTTTACAAGCCCTGCTAGATGTAGGAAACCACCTTTTGATTAAATACTAGAAAGATGAAAACAGGGTTCAATTCATAGACCCTGGCATAACTGACAGGCTGGAAAGATTTGAGGCATTATTTGCATTAAAGGCACTGATATTTAAACATATTGAGATACCAAATGTTTGGTTGAGTTTGATATAAAAATTTTTTGAGATAATATTAAACTATCTTTATGGCTTGATAAAGGTAATATTCTAAAAGTAAGTTTACGCTTATGAAATACAGAATGTATATTGATGAAGTTGGAAATGCTGACCTGGAGAGCTCAGATAATCCTAACCACAGGTTTTTGAGTTTAATAGGTGTTATTATAGAGCTTGATTATGTGAAAAAAGTTGTAAATCCTGAGCTGGAAGCCCTGAAAAAAAAGTTTTTTGATTCTCATCCAGATGATCCGGTTATTTTTCACAGAAAAGAATTAATGGGAGGATCTCCTCCTTTTGAGATTTTAAAAGATCCTGCTATAAGAGAAAAGTTTGATTATGAAATCCTTGAACTTTTTAAATCATGGGATTATAAAGTGGTTTCAGTATGCATAGATAAGAAAAAACATAAGGATACATATACAACCTGGAGATTTCATCCTTATCATTATTGTCTTATGATTCTATTAGAAAGATACATATTCTTTCTCGATCAAATAAACGCAAAAGGTGATGTTTTGGCTGAATCAAGAGGCGGGAAGGAAGATAAAAAATTAAAGGAATCTTTTGCAAGATTATATAGGAATGGTAATGATCATCTTACCAGTGAACGTTTTAGTGCAAGACTTACCAGTTGTCAACTAAAAATAAAACCCAAAGCTAATAATATTTCAGGTTTACAATTAGCTGATTTGCTTGCCCACCCAAGCAGAAACGAAATACTAATTGAGCAAAAGCTCTTAGAAATAGAATTACCACCATTTGGTTCAAAGATTGTTGATATATTACAGAATAAATACTATCAAAATCGTGGAAAAATGTACGGCAAAAAGTTTTTATAGCATTAAAAAAGACCCTTTCGGGTCCCGATGGTTTAACCATCCACCTCCACATAAAAATGGATTAATTTTATAATATCACAATATTGTCATTGAGTGAAATAATTTTCAAATGAAAGTCTATTGTTATAGTTATGCATTAGTCGTTTAGAATAGAAATACATTTCATTTATAGCCTCTTTGATTGCGATTATGTATTAGATTCAATCACTGTTTTAGCTAGAATCAGTAAGTCCTTAATTAATCAGAGGTTCCTTTAATAAGTCATACTGTATAAACTGGTATAATTATCCAGAAGGTGGTTCCGTTTTCTTTAGAGCATGAAACCCCTATTTCACCGTTGTGTAGTTCAACTAAGCGTTTTGTTAAAGCAAGGCCAATGCCTGTGCCGCCGATAGCTTTTTCTTTTGTATATTGTGTCTGATAGAATTCTTCAAATATTTTTTCGTATTCTTCTTTATTAATACCAATTCCTCTGTCTGTAACTGATAAAAAGGTTTTGTTTGTTTCTGTTTTGCTAACATGGATGTTAACGGTTTCGTTTTCAGGTGAATATTTACAGGCATTAGAGAACAAATTTAATAATATTTGTCTGAATCTGGTTTTATCTGCCTGAATATATTTAATATCAGGGTTTATGGTTGTTTCTGTTTTAATGTTTTTCTCTTCAATAGTAGAAAGTACCAGGCTAACTGCTTCTTCGATAGCTTCTTCTATGTGGATGTTTTCTATATTAAGAGTAATTTTTCCCTGATCAATACGAGCAATATCAAGTACATCATTGATTAATGCCAGTAAATGATTGCCACTATTTTTTATATGAGTAACATATTCCTGTTGTTTTTCGTTTAAAGGCCCAAAATATTGTTTGTCCAGCATATCAGAAAAACCAATGATGCTATTTAAAGGAGTTCTTAGTTCATGGCTAATAGTTGAAAGAAACCTGTCCCTGTGTTTGGTGGCAATTTTAAGGTCTCTATTAATTTTTTCAAGGCTTTCCTGATATATTTTGCGTTCGGTAATATCTCTTAAGATGCTTACAATATGCATTTCATTATTTAAATATAGTGATGATAAAGATGCTTCAAGATACAGTTTTGTTTTTTCTCTTGTTATAGCTACAAATTCCATAATAATACCGCTAAAAAATTTATCATGAGTAATTAAAGACCTATTAACAGGTTCATGGTGATTTGATGTGGTGTCTTTTGATGAGAGGAAAAAGTTAAAATCTTTGCCAATAGCTTCTTCATAAGAATAGCCAAGAATTCTTACCGCTCCTTTATTCCAGAAAACTATTCTATTATTTTGATCTACCAGAACAATAGCATCAAAAGCAGTGTCAGAAATAGATTGAAGTTTAGATATAGATTGTAAAAGCTCTTCTGTGCGTTTTTCAACCATTGATTCAAGTTTAGTTTTTTCATTTTGTAAGACGTCTTCAAGGTGTTTTCTGGTTATCGCATAGTTAATAGAGCGAATCAGCTGGTTTGAGTCAATGTTATTTTTGCAAAGATAGTCATGGGCCCCTGCTTCAATAGACTTAATACCCAGCAGGTCATCATCAATGCCTGTTAAAATGACAATAGGTTTATCACCAACGTGGCTTTTAATTTTGAATACTGAATCAAGCCCCTGGCTATCAGGCAAGTTTAGATCCAGCAGAATAACATCAGGAGATATTTTTTGTAAAAGTTCAATAGCAGATGAAATAGAATCGGCAGAAACCATTTCGAATTTTATAGCAGGTGATTCAGAAAGCATAATTTCTATCAACCTTACATCACCTGGGTTATCTTCTATAAGAAGTGTTTTTTTGTTTTTACTCTGCTGCATTTGTTCTTCCGTTAGGTGGTAAAACAACTATGGTTAACCAGAAATTTTCTATTGACTTGATCACTTTTATAAACTGGTCAAGGTCAACCGGTTTTGTAATATAACAATTAGCGTGTAAATTATAGGTTTTCATAATATCTTCATCAGCTTTTGAGGTGGTCAAAATTACTACCGGTATACGTTTAAGATTTTCATCAGCTTTAATTTCTTCAAGAACCTCTCTGCCGTCTTTTTTAGGGAGGTTTAAATCAAGCAATATAAGTCCTGGCCGGGGTAAGTTTTTGTACTTATCCTGCTTTTTAAGCATTTTGAGGGCTTCTTCACCATCCATAGCTATGTGAAGGTTGTTTTTAACTTTACCTTCTTTAAAAGCTTCTTTTGTTAGTCTTATATCGCCGGGGTTATCTTCTATAAGAAGTATTTCAATAGGTTTTACAGGTATGTTATCAGTCATTATTATTCTCCTTAAATCGTTTTCTTTTAGGTAAGTTAAAGAAAAAGGTTGATCCTTTTTCAGGAATTGATTCAACCCATACTTTACCGCCGTGTCGTTCAATGATTTTTTTACAGATGGCAAGGCCGATGCCTGTTCCGGGGTAGTCTTTTATTGTATGCAATCGCTGAAAAATGACAAAAACTTTTTCATAATATTCTGAAGAAAAGCCAATACCGTTATCTTTAATAGATATTAACCACTCATCTTCTTTTTCTTCACAGGTTATATAAATTTCAGGCGGTTTATCGCTTTTAAATTTAATAGCATTAGCGATAAGATTTTGAAATACTGTTGTCATCTGGGCTTTATCGACCGGTAATGCAGGCAATGAATCACATTTTATAATAGCTTCTGTTTCTTCAATAGTTTCTTTAAGGTTAATGAGTGCTGTTTGAACAATAGAATTAAGGTCATTTTTTTCAAAAGGCTCGCCACGTGTTCCTACTCTTGAGAATGCCAGCAGGTCATTAATAAGTTTTTTAAGCCTGTTTGCTCCATCCACGGCATAGCCGATAAATTCACAGGCATCATCATCAAGCTGGTCTTTATAACGTCTTTCAATAAGCTGAAGATAGCTTGCTATCATCCTTAAAGGTTCTTGCAGGTCGTGAGAAGCAACATATGCAAACTGTTCAAGCTCTTTATTGGATAATTTCAAAGCTTCTACCGTTTCTTTGAGGCGTTCCTGATACTCTATTCTTTCAGTTATATTCCAGATAATGCCCAATAAGCCAGCTATCAGGCCCTGATCATCTTTTACGGGTGTAATAATAATATTAAAATATTCTTTCTGCCCACTTTTTTCAATAACCTGGTCATAATTAAGTGTTTGGCCTGATTTTATAACCTGTTCTTCGATTTTTTGATATTCAAGTGCTTTTTCAGCAGGGTAAAGTTCAAAGTCATTTTTGCCGACGATATTTTCAGGTGAAAGATTAAAGTCAGCAGCAAAGAGTTCATTAACAGCAAGATAGGTCAAACCTCTATCTTTGTAGAAGATTTTTTGCGGCAAATTATTAACCAGTTTCCGATATTTTTCTTCGCTTTCATAAAGCTCTTTAAGGGTATGCTGATGTTCAATAACCCCTGCAAGCTTTTCTGCCATAGTCTTTAAAAGAACAACTTCTTCTTTTAAGAATGGACCGGCATCTTTTAAGGGTTTTTCAATCAGATGATAAACCTCTATGCTTCCGGCTGGGTTGTTGTTAATAATAATATTATTATGTAGTTTCCACGGTGTTTCACGGAAGTTATCAGTTTTCCAGGTTTGATCATAGAGTGTTATTCGGGCGCAGGTATCCTCAGGGTATTGCATTGCTGTTGGAATCAGGTTGACAACTTGCTGGATTATTTCATCTAATACATATGTATTATCTATGATATCTGACATTGAAATCAAACAGTTAAGCTCTTTAATTCTTTCATTCAGATTGTAGTTTAGCTCTTCAAGAGATTTTGTCCGATCCTGAATAAGTTCTTCAAGGTAATCATGATGGTTTTTAAGTTCTATATCTTTTCTTTTGCTTGTTAGAGCCTCCAGAAATGCAATAGAAAGTTTTTCAATCATATATTGATCGTGTTTAGTAAACCCCTTTTCTTTATTGGCAAGGGAAATAATACCTGCGGCTTTATTATCAAGAACAAGTGGTACCCCCAGAAAGCTTTTTAAAGGGGGATGCCCATCAGGTAAACCTACAGAATCAGGATGGTTTAAAGGGTCTGATAGATTTAAGGTAATATTATTTTTAATGACAGATCCCCATATGCCTCTTATAGTCATATTATTCACCTGGCAGGTTTTCTGATTTTCGGGTATATTACATCTTTCCCAGCCAGTAGGGCTCATAACAAAAGTATCAAGTAACCCATGCTTATTAACTTCACCAATAAAGCCAAATTTTGCATCTGTAAGCTCAATAGCCTTTTCCAGACAAAATTGAGCAACATGTTCAACCTGGCCACAATCACAGGTTAAAACAATTCTAAAGAGTTGATTGACTGTTTCCATGAGCTTAGATTGTGTTTTCAGATAACCTGTTTGTTTGATATAGTCAGTTTCAAGGTTTTCAGTGTATAAGTCTACACATATGAATATAAGTTGATCAAGTTTATCTGTTAAAGTTATAAATTGTTTAAGTAATTCTATATTCTGCGGGTCTTTATATATCTCAAGACAATCAACAATGGTTTTTTTAAAAGTAAGAATGAAGTTTTGAAGCTGATAGGTTATATGAGTGTTTCCCATTCTTTCTTGAGATATCATATTTATAAAACTTTGTATTTCTTTAAAGTTTTGCTTATTAAGGGTTTCAAAGTCTATTGTATTCAAAAACAGGTCAAAAAAGCTTAATGATATATCATGCAACTTTTCACGACTAATAACAGTATTTTCATTATACTGACTGTATTGTTCGTTAACCCACTGGCTGAGAATGGAATCCTTTTTTAAGATGAGTTGATTTTTTAGCAAAAGGTTTTGTTACCTCACTGGAATTAAATAAATAAATAAATACTTATACTCTCAAAGCTGAATATTTCATTCTTATTATAAATAAAAAAAATGGTGACTGAAAGAAATAACTTAAAGTTCTTTTTTAGAAAAATCAGGCTCTTATTTTAAAAGAGATCTCTGAATAACTTAAAAGTTCACAGATTCAAGAAATTAGTGTCGGGGG
>CAZFBA010000047.1:0-22783 GCA_964517135.1 uncultured Gammaproteobacteria bacterium | reverse complement strand
TTTTAAAAGTGAAGATATGGGTTGAACGAGCCGATTGGCCTGGGCTTTCAAAGCAGGTATACGAAGCCAGCAAGCCAGTTGTGAAAAGTTTTTGCTTCTTTTTTCAAAAAGAAGAGACCTCATGCCTTCCTTTAGGGTGGGCGGGATTTGGGCTTGAAAATCGAAAACTTTTTAAGTTATACACTGATCTATAGAAGCAATAAAACCTCTGATAAGGGTTGTAATTAAGTGTTATTAATTTTTTATTGTAAAGTATTAGTTATGTTTTGTTATATCTGTATTGTGTAAATTCAATTTAACAAAGGCTTTACAGGATGTTGTATCTGTAAAGCCCTATTATAAAGCACGGCAGATATATTAATGTATTTGTTGAGTATGCAACATGAACATGCAGGGTTAGATAAAAAATCACCCCTGAATTTCTCGATTTTCACCATGGTGGATTATAGAAAACCCTTAAAAAATGCTTTAAGATGGTATTATCAAAAAAGGAACTGAGAAAGAGAAACTTTTTACAATTATTGTTAACACACAAGAGATATTGCAAGTTTCACATAATTCCCTTCAGCGATGAAGGGTTGTTTTTTTCGAATAATTAAGCACTGCTTAACGAAAATTCTATAATTAACGCAAGAAATAAAGTTACATTGCTAATAAAGACCACTTTTTACCTAATGCATGATTATTTTATGCGTTTACTATATCGTTAGAGCAAAGCTATAGTTACCAGTTTTCAGTTTTTATGCGATGAGGTCAAGCATTTCTGGTTTGTGAGAAAGACTTGCAATCTCTGCTTTGAGTTCTTCTGGCACTTTGCGGAGGTCTTTGCCTTCGACAAATTTGTTATATTCGTTTTCAATGATAGGTAAAATATCTTTAAATGAGACATTTGGATTTGATAGAAAACCTGTAGCGTTATCGTGTCCGCCACCTTTGACAAGACCTGCATTATTAAGTGCATCTACTACTTGCTTGGCCAGCTTGTGTGTCATGACATGCCCTGGTACTGAAGCTTCTCCGGCAAGACCATTGACACCATATGAGCGCAGGCTGCCGCTGATCTTGTTTCCGAAGCTTGAATTCAAGAGCATTATGAACCCGACATCTTTATCGAGAACAATTTTCTCTTCAACACGTTTTTTGACCTCTCTATAGATGTCATACCACTGGAATCTGGTATTATTATTGTTGAGTTTATTGGCCATCTTAGCCATATCATAAAAGAAACTTCTCTTATCGATGTGTATATAGGCAAAATGGTCATCTTCTGATGCTGCTTTTATGTCAAGTCCTTTATATTCTCTTTTGCCGTCAATGACTTCATCAATAATGGTGCTTACTTTATCAGGTAATGTTATTCTTGTCAGGCCAGTCATATCTATTTTAGATTTTTTAACACCACTATTATTTAGCAGCCAGTTAAATATATGCCTTGTAGTACTTTCAAATTTCCCTTCTGGTGCCTGAACCTTTTTGCTAGATAGCCTGGAAAGCTTAATATTATCGGCATTACCCTTTTCTGTAAATAGCCCACCAACATCATCAATGATTCCACCGGCAATGCTGAGTCTGTATCCCGGGTAGAACGCAGGGTTATAACCTGGTATATCTCTTTTCTTGCTTTCATCAGCAATTTCTTTATCAAGCCCACCAACCATTTCAGCGGCTGATGCCCTTTCTTCTCTCCAGTAGAGTATATTTTCTTTTTTTGCCCCTCTTTCAATTAGCTCTGATTCCCATTTTTCTTGATTGGTTGGGCCAGTCAGGTTATCTGTGTGGTGGTCTATAATAATAATTTGCTTTGCTGAAGCCAGTTGATTGAGAACAGCATCAGAGGTTAAGCTGGGTTCAGCAGTATCTGCTATTATTCCAAGGTCAGGGTTTTCCAGAGTATTGTGTTCAGGCTTTTGGATGTACTCATTGGCATAGATACCCTTTTGAGGAGAGGGCATTTTCTCAAATCTTAAATGGGGAGCACTATCTATTGTAGAAAAGACTTCAACGCCCATACGCTCAAGTATGGCTGAAATACCCAGGTTGCTTCCATAGGCATCGCCATCTGGCCTTGAATGTGCTGCTACAACGGCTGTTTTGTTTCGAGAATCTGTTAAGATATCCAGAATCTTTTCTTCTGTCGGGCTAACATTTTTTGACCAGCCAAAAGTAATATTTTGAGATGCTTTGCGATTAAATAATACATTTGCAAGCTGACCTCTGAATGTATTTCTATCAATAGAGTCTTTTTTAGCTTTTGCCGGTAAAGGTTTTGATACTCCCATATACGGGTTTAAGCCAACTTTAGTAAGCATATAATTATTCTCCCCCCAATATTTAATAAATTAAACTATCCCCTCAAAATAAAAGGTTAAAAAGCTTGATAATATTAGCATTTTTAAAAATTATCTCTCTTTACCCCCTGAATGCAATAATTTTAAGCAATTAAAAACGATATCCCCAATTGTTATGAGTATAGCATAAAGGTATTATTTTTGCATTTAATAATTTATTCTTTAATATCCTTTAAAACAGGGTGTTATGGTCTGTAAAAAGCTGTAATATCAAGTATATCAAACCTAACAGTTTGATGTTAACAGATAACTTACGATATGAAGGTCAGTTGGCTGGCCAAATTTTTCTATATATGTTTCGACAAAATTCTTCATAATGGTTTTAATATCTGTATGTTCATTTCCCGGTATACCGCCTGTGCCTACAGTATTTAACATGGCTTCCCGTGCGCTGGTATAGGCGTTAAAACCTGCTGATTTAGCTTTATTAGCGCAACTGCCTTTTGCACCGTCACATAAAACGCCACATGTGCTTGATATCATGTTTTTCATAGAATTAAGAACAACATCTGTAATTATAAGACTATTGTTGTTACAATTTAATTCATGATAAAACAGGTAATAACCTATACCTGCGGAAGCCCCAACACCTGCTTTACAAATACAGCCGCATAAATTTGATAGCATACCTGTGTAAGAAGTTGTATAGGCTGTTATTTCGTGTGCCAGAGCAACTGCTTTTATTAAAAGGTCTTTTTCTTTGTCTGTAAACTCTTCCAGATTTTTGTTTAAGAGGGCACAGGCCAGTACTGTAATTGATACACTAATGATAAGGCCCTGATTGCCACTTCCCAGGCTGCTCATAACCGGTATAGTAAACCCTTCCATCCTGACGTCTGTTGCAGCAGCCACGGAAGCATATATTTTTCCTTCCAGAGAGCTTTCTAATTTGCCTCTTTCTTTGTGGGCATAACCAATACCGTCACCATGTTTGGTTTCAAGCCCCATCAATGCAACAGTCATATTCATGGTAATACCATCCCATATAAGCTTTCGGGATTTATCAGAGAGATCATTTTCTATTTTATCTATCATATCTGCAACAGAAAGTTCTTTTAGCTCTGTAAGATTTATATCTTCTGTATCTGAAAATTCTGCCTGTTGTATCAGATCATTATCGTTGTATTTTATACTTATAATATTTGAATGAGCCCCTCTGATAAGTGCTTCAGTAGTTGTATTATCTTTAAAGTTTATAACAGTCTTTATATAAATACCTGTAAGCTCTCTTTTGGTTATCTTTACTTTATCTTTCAATTTTTTTTGGTGTATAATCTCCAGAAGTTCGTTTGTTGGAATGTTAATAGATTCAAAGATAGCCAGCTCACTATCCGGAGTATTGAACAAACCCAGTATAGCAGCCAGATCAATGCCGTGATGATGATCAGTACCAGGTATATTTACGTAAAGTGCGTTTTTTAATACATTTGTATCCAGTGTAACATTAATACTTTCAATATCTTCAATAGAATATGTTTTGTCAGATGCCCTGAAATCAACTATTCTATCTGTGTTAATGAAAGCCGGAACCCTGCCACTAGCAGCATAAAAAGCAGTTGAGGCAGAAAGAGCAATTGCCGCAGGCTCTGTACAACCTACTGCAGGTTTGACATAATTCTGAATTAGCCTGTTTATATCAAAATCAATAGCATTTGCTGATCTGGATTGTGATGAAATACTTTCTGACAAAATGATACCTCTTCCTCTTTCTGTGTATCCTCTGATAAAGATGTTATATGCTTTACGCCCGGTGCTTTTTTCTTTTCTGTCTTTATCCCTGAAATATTAATTATTTTTAAAATACCACCAACAAAGCCTTTTTGTCCAGAAGTTAGGAAAATAAATATTTAAAAATAAGTGAATTTTTGTTCACTTATTGCTTGTTATTGGTAAAATCAACACGTTAGACTTAAAAGTTAGTATCACCAACGTTTTTATATTCTTTTGAGAAGGTATAACTCTTTTGATCCGTGTTATAATTCTGGATACCTTCTGATATTTCACTGATAAAACGCTTTGCAGCATTAACAGGTATTGCAAAACTTATACCAATATTGGATCGATCATTGTTAGGGTTGTATATCGAATGATTTATACCTATAACCTCGCCTTTTGAATTCAAAAGAGGCCCGCCAGAAGAGCCAGGATTAATAGCTGCGTCAGTTTGAATACGCTGCCTGTCATAATCTATTCTGCTTATAATGCCTGTAGTAAGCGTTCTTTCAAAGCCAAAAGGGTTGCCAATAGCCAGAACCTTTTGCCCTACTTTAATTTTTCTGGAATCACCAAGACTGGCTGCAGGTAAGTTATAAGGTGGAGTTATTTTTATCAATGCAAGATCATCATTTTTACCTGTTATAGCGACAATTTCTCCCCGGTATCTCTTGCCTGAAGCCATAGCGACACTTATTTGCTTGGCTTTACCTACCACATGGCTACTTGTAAGGATGATGCCTGTATTGTCGATTATTATTCCACTTCCGCTCGAAGCACCATCTTTAACATCTGCCAGTATAGTTACAACACTGGGAGATACTTTTTCGTAAACACTTATATTGACAATTTCATCAGATGAATATTCATTATAAATTTGTGCATAGCAAGCACTTAAGAAAAAAGAGTTAAACAAAAAAGCTGTAAATATTAAAAAAAACCCTGTTTTAATAAATTTATTTTTAATCACAATAAATAATCCACCACCTGTATTCTACTAAATGTTTAATAAACAAATACATTTCTATTATTTCAGATTAGTCAACAATCGTCTAGATTATTACAATTTCATTAGTATTGGCAAGTGTTGGTATTGCCAGGATCCCTGTGTTAAAAGAAATACAGAGCTATAATAAACCCAGGGTCTTCTGTCAGATGCTATTATAAAATTGTATGCCTGAAAATGCTTGTTTTAAGCCCTGTTTAGTTAAAAGTTTTTTTGTAACATTACTGTTTGTTTTACAGATATAAAGCTGATCGGCATTATTTTAAAGATAAGTATATAGAAAAATTAGCTGTAATAATTGTTAGATCAAGTGTTTTGTTGATTCTGTGCGGTATAAATTTTATATTGCTTCATAAAGACCTGATAATATTGCTTGAATTTCTTCCAGTTCAGGTGAATCAGGACAATAATTAAGGTATGTTTCAAGGTGAGTGATAGCTTCAGGGTAAAAGCCAAGCTCAGAATATGCTACACCTATCTTATAGTGGATAGTATAGTCGTTAACGTTCATTTCAAGAGCTTTTTTAAATGCCTGTATTGCTTTTGAAGTTTGTCCCAGGTCAAACATGCATTCACCTATTAAAAAGTGTATTTCGGCTGAATTATACCCGAGACTTAGTGCTTTAGAATAATATTTAAGGGCTTCTTTAAAGTTTGATTCTTTTTTCAGTATACAGCCCAGATTATAGTAAGACAGGGCATATTCAGGATCCAGTTGAATAGCCATCTGAAACATTTGTCCAGCCACATCATTCTTATTAACAGAGGCATAGATAACACCCAGATTGTCATATGCTTCTACATAGTCAGGTTTTAAACTTAACGTTGCCTGATAATGTTCTATGGCTTCTTCTTTCATATCCAGTTCAGAGTAGACAATAGCTATATTAAAGTGAAGATCAGGGCTTGAATTGTTGAGATCAATAGCTTTCATATATGCTGCAACAGCTTCTTCAGGTTTACCGGTATGTTGATAGCAGTATCCAAGACAAAAATAGATAAAATAGTTATCAGGGGCATCTTTTAGTAATACGTTAAATTGTTTAACGGCATTACTTAATTGATCTGTCTCAAGCAATATTTTGGCAAGCTCGAACCGTGCCTCAAAAAAGGATGGTGCTATCTGCAAAGCCTGAACATAGGTAGTGATTGCTTGCTCATACATACCCTGATCTCTGTATGTATTTGCCTGTAGATATAATTTTTTTTCGGGTGCTGAATGCAATTTTATTCTCGCTGTAATTAAACTGTCTTACTTATTATTGTATATAATTTATAAAATACCTTGCAATGATATTAATTTTTTGCTTTTTATTCAGGTGGTATGCAGCGTCAAATCACAAGATTGGCAATAATTAATTATTGAAACATTATGAATAAATATCACTGGCCAGAATTGTTAGCTTTACAATAATAATTGAAAACTCTTTTCATTATAAACGTTCAGAGAATTATTTCGTGAAAAATACCTGACAGGTATTTTTTGAATAGAATTGAATATGTTTAAACTATATTTTAAAGACTTTTAATCTTAATAATTTTAACAAATGACACATTACTTCTAAATAGTTATTTATTTTTGTCATGTTTTTTGTATAATCTTCTCAAGAAAAGCTCTATTTAATCGTAAGCCACAAAGTGGCAGGTTATCTCACAATGTATACCTTAAATACTACAGACGATAATCAAGTTTTTAGAGTATTTACCCTGTATTAATGTTTTAGTTATTAGAAAAGCGAGGAAGAATAGATGGTAAAAGTTGCAATTAATGGTTTTGGAAGAATTGGACGTTGTGTATTACGTGCATATCTTGAACAGCCTGAAAAAGGTATTGAATTTGTTGCTGTTAATGATCCGATGTTAGATGCTGAAACAGCTGCTTATTTAATGAAATATGACTCAGTTATGGGTATTTTTAAAGGCAGTGTAGAAGCAAAAGATGGCAATCTTGTTATTGATGGCAAGACAATTAAGCTTTACAAAGAAAGAGAACCAGAAAAGCTTCCGTGGAAAGACTTAAACGTAGAGATAGTTGTTGAATCTACCGGTGTATTTAGAGATGACAAAGGTGCAGGCAAACATATAACAGCAGGCGCTAAAAAAGTTATTATTACAGCTCCGGCAAAAGGCTCTGTACCGACATTTGCTCTTGGTATTAATGAAGAAAAATATAATGCCAGCACAGATAATGTTGTATCAATGGCAAGTTGTACAACCAACTGTCTTGCACCGGTTGCCAAAGTTGTTAACGAAGAATTTGGTATTGAAGAAGGTTTAATGACTACAATTCACAGTTATACTGGTGATCAAAGAATTTTAGATGCTGCTCACAGTGATCCGAGAAGAGCCCGTGCAGCTGCATTAAACATAGTTCCTACAACAACAGGCGCTGCAAAAGCTGTTGGCCTGGTAATGCCCGAATTACAGGGCAAGTTAAACGGCTTTGCTATTAGAGTTCCGACTCCTAATGTTAGTGTTGTAGACGTTGTCTTTAAAACCAAAAAAGATGTCACAGCAGAAGCTGTTAATGAAGCACTCAAAAAAGCTGCTAATGGCAACTTAAAAGGCATCCTTGAAGTTGCTGATGATCCATTAGTAAGTACAGACTTCATTAAAAACCCTGCAAGCTCTATCGTTGATTCAGCATTAACCATGTCAATCGGCAAAAACATGGTTAAAGTCATCAGCTGGTATGATAACGAGTGGGGTTATTCAACCAGAGTTGTTGAGTTTGCTGGTCTTATTGCTAAAAAATTACCGGCCAAAGTGTAGTTTCACTTTAAAGACCGTATCAATTATAAACGGGGTGCACAATCTGTGCGCCCCGTAACTTTAGAAAGGAACAATTATATTTCTAAAAACCCATCAATGTTTTGAAATCACTGTTACCTAAAAGGGCTTCAGCCAGTTCATCGTCAGAAGGCATTTTATAGATGCCTTTTTCATATTGGGCTTTTAGCAATTCTACCTTTGCCCTGTTAATTTCAGGTTCTTCGGTAGCCATTTCCTTAAAAAATTGCAATTCTTTTTCTTTTTCAAAAAGTTTGAGGGCTTCATTAGAAATATCTGTAGTGTCACTAACAGAGAGCAATTCTTTATATGGGTTATCTGCGTTCAAGCGTTTTTGAATAACCAGCTTGTGTAAATCTTGATTTGCCTGCACCTGCCTGTTAAGAACAGATTCTGAGTTATGAACATTATCGACCATATTTTTCCCTGTCCCTTTCTGGTTTTCTCCCCGTTAAATTAATCTAAAGCGCCATTTTCAGTATCACATTGTTCAGAAGAACTTGAAACATCCAGATGGTTGATATTTTATATTAACCACCTGATCAAGAAAATAATGTTAAGCAAAAATATATCCTGTCAGGGTAGTTGAAACAAAGTGCAGATAGGTATTTTGTACTATTGTGTTCTGCTAAGTGGTTTCTGTGGTTGCATAAGCTATACTGCCGGGTTTATCAATTCTTAAAAAAGACCTGCTAAATATGGTAGTACCTCCAATCAATAACAAAATGCAACGTAGCGGTTTAAAAATTAAAACCCTGATTACTAAAAAACTGAAAATGCTTGTAATAAAAAGAAAATATATACTTATCTCAATGTTGGTACGTCATCATAACCCAGCACGTCAGATTTAAATTCCATTACATCGGTTTTGTTTGGCTCATAAAAGAATATTCTTGTATTAAGGCCGTATATAACAGAATTAAATCGATTTGCGATAAGCTCCCCTTCTCTTTGAGTAGTTCTAGGTAGTAATAAAAGTATCCTGTTCTGGTGGAAAGCAATTACATCATAATAACGATGTGTATTTTTTATTACTGCCAGTAAGTTTTCTTTTACTTCTGGTTCCCAGACTACAATATTAAGGCAGTTTAAGCTTGTATTTAGCTTGTTTGCCTTCATTATTTCTATGTTTAAAGCTTCTTTAAAATATTCAAAATTAAATAGCCCTGTTGTTTTTTCTATAATGTCCCTGGAATTAAGGCGTTCAAGCATTTTTTTCTTTTCAATGTTTATTTCAAGAAGATCAATGACAATTTTGTTATCAAAAGGGTTTATCAACCGGTCATATTCACCAATTCTTAAACCTTCAACCGGTTCTGTTTTGTTAAAGTCGACAATTGTACCTGTAATAATTACCGGTATACTCCTAACGTTGATATCTTTTTTGAGAGAATAACAAAATAAATAGCCGTTTAAAACTGGCATATTCAGTGAAACTATAATAATAGAATATTTATCTTTGTTTTCGCTAACTTTAGTTATAGCTTCTGTGGTTGTTTTGATGATATCAATGTTGTATAATCCGCCCAAAATAGTTTTAAGCCTGTTGACTTCGACTTCTTCTTTCTCTACGATTAAAATATTAGGTCTGGAATCCATTTTGTTTTTCCGTATTATTTACTAACAGAGTAAATTTCTATTAAAAATATAGCATAAAGCATATAATTTTAAAAAAAGGTTATATTAATGAAACAAAACTGGAACTTTATAAACACCGGCCCCAATAGCGGCTTTATCAATATGCAAACAGATCTTTATTTGCTTGATAAGGCGATAAAAGATAAAATAGATGCAATTTTGAGAGTTTATAGCTGGGATCCACCGGCTTTATCAACAGGTAGAAACCAGCCTCATGAAGGATTTAACCTTGCTTTGTGCGAAGAACTGGGTATTGATATTGTCAAAAGACCTACTGGAGGCAGGGCTCTTTTTCATCAAGGAGAAATTACCTATAGTCTGGTCGTCAGAGCAGATATTTTGCCTGGTGGCAATTCTGTAAGAGAATCTTATAAAGATATCAGCGGAGCACTTATAAAAGCCTGTGAGTATATCGGGGTTAAGAATATTAGCATATCCTCTTCCAGGGAGCCTTATACAGCATCAAGGGCCTGTATGGCTATCTCTACAGGGGCTGACCTTGAAATAGAAGGCAGAAAAATTGCAGGCAGTGCCCAGCTACGAAAGAAAGGCTATATTATGCAACATGGCAGCATTCTTCTCAACCAGGATTTTGCTCTGGCTGCAAGGCTTTTTAATGTTCCCCCAGATAGTCTCAAGTGTATCAACCTTTCTTCAATAATTAATCCGCTGCCTGTGTATGATGAGCTTGCTGATATCATTAAAGAAGCCTTTAAAAAACAGTTTAATATTGGCTTTACAAGTACTAAAAACCAATACTTATGTATTACTTTTTAGTACTATCTATTATATCAAGTCCTTTGATTTTAAAGCTTTTACGGTGATACTTGCACCTGCCATGGAGCCTGATAGCTTCTATATGTTCTTTTGTACCATAGCCATTGTTTTTTTCCCACTTATATTCAGGAAATTCTTTTGCCAGCTGTCGCATTATACGGTCTCTGTAGACCTTGGCTATAATGCTTGCGGCAGCTATACAGGCAGATTTGCCGTCACCTTTGACCACTGCTTCCTGTGGTATTTCTTCAGGTATATGTTTGATTGTCCTGGTGCCATCTACCAGCACTTTGTGTTTCTTGTTTTTGATCTGTTTAACTACATCATTGTAGGCTTTGTGCATTGTAAGATAGGTTGTCTGGTATATATTATGTTCTTCTATCTCTTCTAAAGAACCGTTGGCTACAGCATAATAGCATTTAGAGTGAGTTAGATAATCATAAAGTTCTTCACGTCTTGTTATATTACCTGAAAATTTCTTGGAATCATTGAGATACTTGAGTGATTCCAGTATGTTATCATCAAGGCCTGGTATTATAACAGCTGCTGCCACAACAGGACCACAGAGAGGGCCTCTACCGGCTTCGTCAATACCGATCAGATAGCATCCTTTTTGCTGGTGTTCTTTATCAAAAGCAATTAACTGTTGTAACTTTTCTTCTTGGCTGGTTTTCAAGGCTTATTCTACCTATTTTTCCTGATCTAAAGTCTGATAAGAGTCGTTGGGCAGTACGCAGTATATCGGGTGTATTGCCGGACTGAATCAGGTTGCGGGCTTTAGCTATATCTTCTAGACAGGGGCAGTTATCAGTCTTTTCAAGTTTGTAATATGACATAAGCTTCTCTGGATAAACTTCCCACAGAATATTAAGGAGTTCTTTTGCTACCAACTCAGTGTCATAAGCATTTTCACCTACGCTATCAACTATAGCCAGACGAATAGCTCTATTCTGGTCGTTAAGCTTCATGGGTATAATTCCGGGTGTATCGAGCAATTCAAGCTTGGGATTAATCCTTACCCACTGTATAGACCTTGTAACCCCTGCTTTTGGGCCTACACGGGTTTTAGACGTTTTGACCATCCTGTTAATAAGACTGGATTTACCAACGTTTGGCATACCGATAACCATTAACCTGATGGCTCGAGGCAATCTGCCTTTAGCGATAAGCTTTTCTATTTTAGGTTTTCCCAAATTATAACAGGCTCTGGTAATGTTATTTATATCTTTTCCCGACGTACAGTTGCTGATAATAATGTTGTGATTTTGTTCTTCAAAAACCTGTTTCCAGAGGTCTGTTACCGCAGGATCAGCAAGATCAGCTTTGTTCAACAGAAGCAGCTGGGGCATTTCGCCAATAATACCTGTTATATCTTTATAATAGCTACTACAGGGTATTCTGGCATCAAGCAAAACAATAGCTACATCTACCAGGTTAGCCAGTTCTCTTAATTTGCGTTCTGCTTTAGCTATATGTCCCGGGTACCAATTGATAATAGACATATTTTACTTTTTAACAGGTCTGAAAGCTTTTTCTTTAATCCTTGTTGCTTTACCGGTACGCTGACGGAGGTAGTATAGTTTGGATCTACGTACATCACCACGTCTTAAGACCTTTATCTTCTCAATTCTGGGGGCATGTACAAGGAATACCCTTTCAACGCCTATGCCCTGAAATACTCTTCTTACAGTGATGGTATGATTAACGCCACGACCACGTTTTTTAATGATAACGCCTTCAAAGGCCTGTGTTCTTTCTTTGTTTCCTTCTTTAATTCTTACAAATACTTTTACCGTATCTCCAGGATTTAGTTCTGGTAAGTCTTTGCGCATTAAGCTTTTTTCTATCTTCTCTATCGTCGGGTTCATAGTGCTCTTACCTTTCCTTATTTGCAAGCAAAATCTTTATTTGCGCACTGATGTTAGCAGGTTAATATATTAACACAGTGATTTATTTCTGTCATCAGGATGATAGCTAAAAATTAATTTTTTCTCAACACTCCTTTACGATTTTAGAGATTTTTGATGGTTAATATCAATATGATTATAGCTGGTTTGTATTTTGTTTCTGCTTTCAGGTCTGTTAATAAAAGTTTAATTAGTTGAGCTATGCTAAAATCTTTTGCCTGTAAGTACTTTAGATTTAAAAACAGGGATAATGCCCTTATAATAGTTAATTTTATTGAAACCTTTAATATATTATCCTTAAAAGAAAAGTTCTGTGATTGAAAAAAATTTGCCACCCATTTAATAATTTTCATATACGCTTGAGTGTGATAATTTGAAGGATGTCAAAATGTATTTTGAGTCTTTGAGGTAAAAAAGAATGCTAAAATACCTGCTGATTCTGTTATTAGTTGTTTTATGGCTGGTAAATACAACTTTTATGACTGTTATTGCAGAGGAACCACTGGATGAATTCAGCAGTCAGGGTTATCTAAAAAAAGGTATGGAAGCTTATAATAGTGGTCATTATAGTGAAGCAGTTGAAAAGTTTCAACAGGCCTACGTTCTGGATTCTAAAAATGCTCTATATCTCTATTATATTGCTAAAAGTTACGAAAAAATGAATAATACGGCCAATGCAGGTTATTATTATAAAAAAGCCGTAAATAAAGATAAAGATATGGTATCAGCCTGGTACAATCTGGGTTTGCTTCATGCAGAACAGAAAAGATACAATGAAGCCGCTGATTTTTTTGAAAGAGCCGTTAAAATAGATAAAAAATTTGGCTATGCATACTATAATCTTGGTAATGTCTTTCTGGCACAGAACAAATATCAGGCAGCAATTGATAATTATCTGAACGCTATTAAATGTAATAAAGATTATGCCCCGGCATACTATAATCTTGCCTGTATTTATAAAGAGATAGGCAAGAAGGAAGATGCTTTAAAATATTATGAAAAGTATCAATCAATTGAAAAAGAGGATCAGGCGGTTAAAAAAGTTATTAATTCTTTAAAAGAAGAACTGAAGGGTAAATAAGATGAACAGTAATGTTGTGGATTTGACATCTCAACGGTTAAAAAAGTTTAAAGTCTTTCTGGAACATATAAAAATGCATCCCGTTCATTACGAAAATGTTCTGGAACTCGAAAAGAAAGCTGTCTATAAACCTGTATCACCTGAGCTAGCAAATGTTATTATTCAGGGAGTTAATGATAACTTTTTCCATAAACACAATGAAGACTATTTTGAGGCTTTGAAAGAAAACCTTGCAAAGTATCTGGATATACCTGCTTTTAATTCAGCTAATCTTTTTGTTTCTTTAAATCTTTATAATTTTTATGAATACCTCACAGAGCTGTTTTTGCAAAAAGACCAGAAAGTATTACTTTTTACTTCAAATGAATTTGACTATGCACAGGAAGCAAAGTACCTGAATTCTGGCAGAATCATTGTAGATGATTTCTATTCTCCTGTATCAACAATATTAGAGATAAATCAGGAACTTATGAAAGATGATTATAAGGTTGTTATAGTTTGCAGCAACGATTTTGACGACACTGATATGAAAGATTTTGTCGATCTGCTTCCTGAAAACGTAGTGCTAATCTTGCGTTCAAATAGACCTGAAGCCTATAAATACATTGAATATTCAACAAAAACAGTGATGGTTTTAAGAGAATTCCCGACGATTATGACAATTGTTGAGCCGCCAGTTTGTTTTGCTGTATCAAGAAAAGAGGTTGTTGATCTCTTAAACCTTCTTCAGCTCCCGAATCATATAAATTCTATAAGCCTGTTAGCTGCTAACTATCTGACACAGTATGATAATCCGGTTAAAAACATTGATACAAAGCATCCTAAAAGAACTACTGAAGGTTATAAAGATATACTTATGAATCTTATCAGAGAAAATATTGATGCAATACCACCTAAAGATGATGATTATTCTGTATATAATATTGCTAAAAGGCTGCGGTTAACACTTGAAGAGGTTGTGGACTTTGCAAAAACATCGCATTTTCTTGGCTTAAGTGAAGATCTAAAAAAACATTTGATCCATTTTGTTAATGCCAGCGAGGCACATAATTATTATTCTCAAAGAACGTTGCTTAGAAATATGCTTGCTCACAGCATTTCAGATGTTAATAACAAGTTTCATTATAACAATATAATTTTAGGGGCAGGTGTTAGCGGTTTGCTGGAGTCTATAACCAGGGCATTTGTTGCTGATGGTGAAGGATATAAAAAACTTTATAAAGATAAAGCCTTATTGCTTGAGCTTTCACCGGATGGTTATTCTCGTGTTGTTTATAAACGTGATGCCCAGGTTGAATGTATGCCTCTTAAGGCTGATCTTGATGTTGATATGGATCTCTTTATAGAAAAAATTGCTAATACAAAACCAAAACTGGTTATTCTGGATAATCCACGACTTTTAACGGGGGCCTATTTTGACAGAGAACAACTTGAAAAGCTTATATCACATCTTAATGAATATACTTTACTGGTTATAGATGAAAGTCAGATAGCATTTGCTGCTTCAGAAAATGATGACTATCTTTCAGCAATTGAGTTCTTGAAAGATCATCAGAATATTATTGTTCTTCGATCCTTTTCTTATCAGGATGCTATGGCAGGGTTCAGGCTGGCTTATGCAGTAGGCAATGAACATGTTATTAACTGTATTGATGCAGTAAGAAACCCTTTTGATGTTTCGCCTTATGCTATAAACCTCGGTATAAAAGTACTGGAGGATAATGAAATATTTGAAAGAGTTACTCTTAAGTTTATACAGGAACAGAAAGAACTTTTATATCAGTATTTTAGTGAAATGGGCTTTTTCTATACAAAAACTGCAACAAACTTTGTGGTTTTTAGTACTCCTTTTGATGCAAAAGAACTTCAGGAACGATTGCTTCCGTACAAGATAGCCTTAAAATCCTTAAAAAATAATTTTGTCAGGGTATCTATAAATGATCAAAATAGTAATCTGCACCTTATTAAAAGTTTAAAAATGGCCTTAGCCGGAAAGCTTCATCACTAAAACTGGCACAGGAGCATTAACAACAACGTTACTGCTGACAGACCCCATAAAAAACCTGTCAACTGCTGTTTTATTGTGAGAGCCAACAACAACAAGATCTATGTAGTTGTCATAAGCGTATTGAACAATTTTTTTGGCGGGGTCTCCTACTTCCACAATTGATTCCTGGTGCATATAAAGTATATTTTCTTGCTCCATAGTATTTAGAGCAAGGTCTAATATCTTTTTAGCTTTGGCTTTCATCAATGGAGACTTTACAACGGCAATAAAAGTTATATGGCAATTATCTGCATTAATATATTGTTTGAGTTTTCTTAACCAGAGCCAGTTATTGAGTGAACCATCAATGGCTACCAGTGTTTTAACAGGTTTAGGGAAATATTTTTTCATTTTTGCTTTCCAGACAAGCTTAACTGCCTTAACTATCGGCAGTTAAGGCAGAAAACTTTATACTTTTTAAATTAAAGGTTTCTAAGAAGCAACTTTTTTGGCAGCTTCAGCAACTTCTTTGCCTTTGCCACTTAACTTGCTTAGAGCTGCTTTTACCCACTTAATCGGGTTGAGCTTTTTAATGAAGTCAATAACTTTTTTGACAATTGGCTTGTCAAGTAATTGTTGAACAAGCCCTCTTACTTTGCCCGGGTCAACTTTTGGTATTTTGGCTCCAAAAGAAACTGTATCTGCTTGCTGGGCTAAATTAACCTTAGTGGCAGCCTGTGGTTGACCTTGAAATGTGGGTTTTTTTACCTGTACTTGTGGTTGAAAATTAACAGCCATCTTGGTGTCCCCTTTTCTATTAACTTAATGACTTAATGATTAATACCTTTAGATACCTTAACATCTGACTTATTTCTTTAAGCTACATGTATTAAGATAGTGAAGGATGATTTTTGATAGATCAGTTTTAATTATTTACAAAACGTAATCAGAAAACAAGTAAACTTTATTTAACAGCGGCATTTGTAACAGGTTTTATTCTTTGCCAGAGATTGCCTGCCTGTTTTCTTACAGTGCTATCAGCTTTTTGTAAACCTGGTGTGATTTTTTCAATGAATCTGGCAATTTTGGCTTGAGTTCTCTGGAATATAGCTGAAATATTTTTCCAGTTAACGTGTGACCTGAATTGCTGCCAGATTTTGCCATAGTTGATACCTTTTGCAGCGTTTACCGGTGCGCCTGAAAAAGATACTGGCTGGTTGCTTGTTCTTGAAACAGCTGGTGTAACAATTTTTTGTGGTGAGGGATGTATACCTGATAATTGAATTGCCATAATTCCCCCTGATTTAATTAATTCACTAACTTCATAAGAATCCTGAAGAATTCGAATTGCCAGAGCCGTATCAGAAATTTACAAAAATTAATCAAGCAACTCTCAGTTATTTTATTTGATTTATTCTTTAGATTTTTTTTTGAAATTAGAAAATATATAAGGGTCAATAGAATATAGCAATCCTGCCTTTTTTGAGAGTTTTTAGTACAAAAAGCAATAAATTTAAACAGAATCGTTAAACATTTTGTTGTCTTTTTTGGCTTATTTTTGTGATACATTTACCAATATAGCTCATGGGGTAATTAATTAATTAGAAAAGGATCTCTGAAAATGGACAATTTTAGAGAAGAGTTAGCAAAAAAATTAAAAAATTTAAGACAATCTCTCAATATAACACAGGCTGAAGCAGCCAGAGCTATTAATTTGAATCATCCGAAGGCTATTAGTCAAATAGAATCTGCAGATAGAAATATTACAGCCGAAGAACTTCTTAAACTGAGCCACTTATATCAAAAAGATATTACATATTTTTATGGGGTAGAAAGTTCTAATGACACTCATTTAAGTAAAATTATTGATACGTACCACTTAAGCCCTGAAGATCACAAGCGAATGCTCAGTAAATTGTTTCAAATTATTGCTCGGGGAATTCAACTTAACGACTATAGCGACTTTTTTATACCAAAAGCCTCTGAAGAGGCTGATAAAGAAAGAGTTTCAAAAGTCATTGGCAAGCTTAATCTTAATATAGAAGCTAAAACACTTGAAATAACCTCTAATAGAATAATTCTGGCAGGAGATGTGCCGACAAGAAATACTTTTATTAAAAGCAGGCTAAAAATTATCGATGTATCAAATCCGGCAGTGCCCAGATTATTAAATACAGATGCCTTTAGTTTTAATTCCTCAGTAGAAGATATAAAAATACTGGCCAACCTGGCTTATATAGCCGGCAAAAAAGGCCTTATTATAATTGATTTAAGCAACGATCAGGAATTAACTGAAATCAACCATCTCCATGAGCTCAAAAACGCTACAACCCTTGAACTGGTTGCTAACAGGGCTTATATAGCTACTACTGAAGATGAATATAATAGCACTCTGCATATTTTAGATACAACCAACGCCACAAAACCGGCTTTTCTGGGTAAGATTGAATTGCCAGGAACTATTGAAGATATAGAAGTTGACAATCTTACAGTCATTGCAACTGCAGGCAGAGAAGGTGTATTGTTGATTGATTGCAGTGATTCACGCAATCCTTATTTATTATCGCAGTGCAAACAGATGTCTGTTGCAGTAGATGTCGAAGTAGCCAACATGTATGGTCATAAAATTGCTATCATTGCATCTGGTTTTGATGGTATAAAAATCCTTGATTATATGAACAGTAAGAATCCCAGGGTCATAGGTGAGATAGATATTGGGCTGTCACTTGATATAGAGATTATAGCTAATCTGGCTTTTGTTGCAGGCAGAGGTTTAAATGTTATTGATTTTTCAGACCCTAAAAACCCTGTGCTAAAAGAGATTGTTAAAGATGTCTATGCTTCATCTGACATAGAACTTGCTGGTGACATAGTATATGTTGCTGAAAAAGGCTTTGGTCTTAAAGTTGTCAAAACTAAACCATTTTAGGGTTATCTTAAATTAAAAAGTGTGTTATATATCTAAAGTCTGATATGATTATGTTTTAGGTGATGGTCTAATTCATTAAGAAATATTATGTGTTCTCAAAACGATCCAGATAACCAGAAATGGTACAATAAGTTTATAGATAAAATTAAAACCTACCAGAAGCAAGTGGATGACCTTGAAGGTAGCGTTTTTGATATACAAAAAAGCTATGAAGAAGTTGTTGCCAGAAACTTATTTCTTGAAAATGAAATAAAAGACAGGACACATGAGTTAGAACGTGCTCAAAAGAGCCTTTTAACACTTCAACACATCTGGGATACAATGAGAAGTGCCGAACCGCTGGGCAAGGTGCTTTCGATAGTTTGCAAAAGCCTGATTGAAAACCTTGATTATGAATTTAGCTGTGTTATGCAACTAAAAAAAAGAGGAGAAAATTCACATCTTCAACCCCGCTCATACATAGAGAATGAGTTTTTAGAATTGTTAGATGAGTCACTGGGTGAGCCTTTAACATCTTTTGTTATTCCGCTGGAGGCTGAAAACAACCCGCTGCTTGTATCAATGAAGAAAAGTGAAATTGTTGTGACAGGTACGTTCCAGAAGTTGTTAGAGAAGGCGTTTCCTGAAATTGAGCCTGCAAAAATCAAAGAGCTCGATGTTATTCTGGCTGAAAGATCGATAGTTATCCTGCCTTTAATGGTCGAAGAAGAACAGTTTGGTGTTATGTACAGCATAAGCAAAAGACCGGATATCTCTGAGTCTGAAAAAAATTATTTAAGAATGTTTGCAGATCAGATTGAGCTGGCTGTTATTATTACAAAGTTGTTTGAGCAGGTAAGAGAACAGGCTATAACAGATGGATTAACAAAAATTTCAAACAGAAGACATTTTGATCAGTGCCTGGCACAGGAAGTGGAAAGATCTCTAAGGTTAAAACAGCCTTTTACGCTGATTACACTGGATATGGATCACCTGAAACTTATTAACGATACTCACGGGCACAGTGCAGGTGATGCAGCAATCGTTCACCTTGCAGATGTATTAAAACAAAATGCCCGTGCTATTGATCTTCCTGCAAGGTTTGGAGGAGAAGAGTTTGCTGTATTACTTCCAGGTGTTGATGTAGAGGGTGGAGTTGCTGCTGCCGAACGTATCAGATCTGCTATTGAAACACAGGAAGTCGAGGGAGTAGGTACTGTTACAGCAAGTATTGGCGTGGCAACCTTTTTAAGACATACTGATAACCTGGGAGAACTTTTTGAACTGGCTGATGAAGCAATGTATGACGCAAAACAACAGGGACGCAACAGGGTATGTATTGCAAAATCTTCACTAAAAGAACCTTCCTGGCAAGAACTTGCACTGGATGCCTTTATTAATGTGCTTGCAGAAAAACATATGCCAATAACGCCTGATATAGCAAGAAATCTCATACAAAAGCTTAAAATGTCCGTAGATAAGGATGATAGCTTTGAAGATGTGCTTAATAATACAGTTGATTACCTTATTTCAACGGTTGATGTAACTCATAAAAAAGGTTATTCAGCTCAAATGGTAGATCTTGCAGTAAAACTTGCCAGGAAATCAGGGTTATTGGAAATAGAAGTGGATCAAATAAGGCTGGTTGCGATGCTTCATGACCTTGGAAAAACTACAATGCCACAACAGGTCATCTCAAAACCCGGTCCCCTTGATCAGGAAGAGTGGCAAATGGTACTTCAACACCCAATAGTGGCAGCAAGAACAATGCTTGGCCCTTTGCATTCACTAGATCATGTTATACCCATTGTTGAACATTCTCATGAACACTGGAATGGGTCGGGTTATCCTTCCAGGCTTACAGGTGAAGATATACCTGTTGGCTCAAGAATCATACTAATAGTTGATTCTTACTGTGCAATGACATCAGATAAACCTTATAGAAAAGCCATGGCAAAAGAAGAAGCGATTGAAGCTCTTAAAAAAGGTGCCGGCATTACCTGGGATCAAAAGCTGGTCGATAGATTCATTGAATTACTTAAAAAAGAACCTTAAATATTTTATTCAGGAACCCCCTGTTTGCTTTATAGTCTATAAAATAGAGTTTATTTATTTGATATGAAGTGCCTTTAAATTATGATGAACCCAAATAAAAATAAACTGGAACTGCCTGAATTCTACTTTCTGGGGCTAATAATTTTTGGTATGCTTTTTGCAATGATTGCTATGAAATTTAATTATCCTCACGATTATTTTAAGACAGGCAAAAAGCACGTGTCATTACCTGTAAAATCAGTTAAGAGCATTTATAAGCTAAGCAATGTTTCTAATATACCAGATATGACAGTTGTTGATGATGGGGGTACCCCCTGTAATCTTCAGGATGATATCATAAACTTTTCTACTGCCTATTATTCTCTTCTTCTTCCGTATGATTTACACTATTACACTAATAGGTTTGGCTCAAATAAGTCAACAAAGCAGTTAATTGTTGCCATGGATCACTTATATAACCAGTTATTAAGACATAATAAATATAGCTTGCCCTTGCATATAGATAGTTATGATAGAATGCTTCACTATATTAAAACACTTGCAGACCATCAGGATGATATTCATGAGTATCTTAACCTTTCTGAAGAGCTTAGAACAGAAGTAGATACTGAAAAAATTACCAGAAAGCTTGACTTTATAGATCCTGAAAAAGGTAAACTGCCAGTTTTAATAGATATGAGACAGCAGGAAATTATCTATATTCTCAGTAAGCTGGATTCTCCATCTGCCAGTGAGGCTATGATTATTATACCTATTATTAATGAACATATTTTTTTGATGTGTAACAGAACCCGCATTGAATTTTACCAGATAATTTATAACAAAGGCTATAACTATGCAGATTTTAGCAAACCTGTTATCTTTAACATTGTTGATAGAATAACAAAAGCCCTTGAAGAGAATAAAAAATATCCTTCAGGGCAAATGTTACATTATTGAGGTTAATTGAGTTATGTAAATTTTTTAATTTTTCCTGACATCATTTTTTTATCTTATATTTTATATTACAATAAGAATAACTAATTTAAGTACCCGAATCTCTTAAGAGGAAATAGTTTATACACCAGGTAATGTATTTTTGGTTAATAATAAAGCGATTTTGCTAATTTTAAGTTATTATTAAAATAGAGTAAATGTAACAAAACCAGGGAGAGGTTTAGTGAGGAATTTAATAAATAATTATAAAGCTTTTGTTGTAACTGGTTTAATTTTGTCATTTCTGGCTACACAGCTACCGGTTGATGCCAGAGATGTCAGCAGGGCTGTAGATGCTGTAAATAGCGTCTCAGAAGAAATTGCCAGCAATGAAACCCTTATAGAAAGTAAGGTATTCTCTGGTGGAGTAGAACTAAACGTTGGTGTTGACGATAATTTTACCGGAGAGAAAAAACAGGTTTCAAGGGGTACAAAGCTTGAGTTGACTGTTTCAACGGTTCTTGGCTCTAATGTTAGCATGGAAGGTGATGAATTCTTTGCTGAAGTCTCTGATGATTTGAAAGTTGATGGTGGTGTTGTTATTCCAATGGGCACTATAGTTCATGGAAGAGTTACAGAAGCTAAAGATAGGAGACGCCTGGGGAGAGATGGTTATGTAAAGATTGAATTTGATTATTTAATAACTCCTGATGGCAGAGAAATACCTGTAGATGCAAAAATGTCAACAAAATCACATCCTTTGAAGTCATTTGCGAAGGTAGCACTTACAGATGCAGGTTATACTCTTGTAGGTGGCGCTATTGGAGGTTTGCTGGCAGTTAAGATCGGTGGTATAGGTCTTGCTGTTGCCAGTCATGGTTATAGTGTAGCAGGTGGTGCGGCACTGGGTGCTACTGTTGGGGCTGCTCAATCCCTTATACGGAAGGGTAAAACTGTTATGGTAAACCCTGGCGATCAGATTAAGATGAAAATTGCTTCAGATATTGAATTGCCGGTTTTAAAGCCATCATCTCTGGTTGAAGAAGAGCTGGATCTTGCAGGTCTTGAAGTTGAAATTCTTGAGTGCAAGTTTGAAAAAGATCCTTTTGGTGAACCGAATACCATAACTCTTGGCGTAAATATTGAAAACAGAAGTGACCAAACTTTTACATTCTTTGATGTAGCGGTTGTTGATGAGTATGGGAGTGTTTATTATCCGTCACCGTTTGGTGATACAAGCATGTGGTTCCATCAAATCAAGCCTGGCAGCAGAATAAAAGGTTCGTTGTCTTTTTCTGTTGATAATCCCAGACATAAACACTGGCTTGTCTTTTTTGATAAGTATTCACGCAAGCAAATGGCTAAAATTTCTATCAGAAATGCTATAAGAAGGCTTGAAGCTGCTGATAAGAAATCGAACAGAAAGAAATCTTAAGCAATCTAGTTTTTAAATAAGTATAAACAAACTCAAAGGCTGAATATAGTAAGTATCTGGTTTGTGGTGTTAATCATAGTTATACTTTTGACCAGAATAAAGCTATATAAGATTTGTGATAAAATATCTCCGGGGTTTTAGCCTTAAAATTTGCTACCTGTCATATTGTTTATACCATTCCACGTAAATAATTAATATATGCTGATAGAATTCAGTAGGGTGT
>CAZFBA010000046.1:0-24443 GCA_964517135.1 uncultured Gammaproteobacteria bacterium | reverse complement strand
GGGCGGGATCTGGGTTTTGAAAATCGAAAAATTTTTAAGTTATGCACTGATCTTTATACTGAAAAAGCTTGCTATACTTGACCTTAAAGGATACAAAAGTTTGTTGATTGAAATACAGTGTATATTTCAGGTTTAATTTATTAATTCCACTTGTATTTAAGAGGTTCATAATCCGGTTAGTATGCTCTAAAACTTAAAGAGAGATACTAAATGGTAAGACCCCAATAAGAGACTTTATCTTAACTTTAAATTCAGCTTTTATCTTAATGATAACAGCAAAAATCCTTACTCAAAGTGGTTTTATTTAAGTTATGTTATGCAGTATAATTATTTTTAGGGATAGATTGATTGTGGTCATAACCAAATAAGTTTTTCATCCCCAGATAATTATGATATGCATCGCCATTAGTATGTGGTGCATTAGGTACATTTACACTGTTGTTGTAATTTCCTTGCTGATTTTGTGAATAGGATGAAGAAGAGATAGATTGATTGTGGTTATAACCAAATAAGTTTTTCATCCCCAAATAATTATGATATGCATCGCCGTTAAGGTGTGGTGCATTAGGAACATTTACACTGCCATTAGTGTGTGGTGCATTAGGAACATTAAAACCAAAAGAAATTGACATATCTTACCCTCCCATAAAAGTTTCAAACTGAACTTCATTTTTCATAGTACTGTAACAATAGGCGCTTATAAATATAAAAACAATCAAAAGGGTAAAATTGCTTTTTAGTTGTAACTTTTTATATATAGAAAATATAAATAATACTCAAATGTTAGTCTTTCCTGTATTTCAGAAATACATTGTTATTAATTTTTCTTAATAGCCAAATAGTTCAAATTCTTATAATTGTTAAATTATTTGTTTTTTGCCCTAAAAAAAAATTTTATTTTGCCGTATTATAATATAGAGAACCTTTTGAAGATGTTAGGCGATAAATAGGTGAGGGATGAACAGATTCAGGGAACCGACCGATTCAAGGGACCTTGCACCGGAGATAAAACCGGTGATAGAAGATATTGTCAGGCTTCGAAAAAAAGAAAGGTATGATGAGGCGATTGAAAAGTGTAAAAAAGTGCTTGAAAATCACCCTGAAAGCCCTGATCTGAGAATTGAACTCGGGGATTTGTTTTTTGAAAAGCATGCTAACATTTATCATGCCTCTCATACAATTGATGACTGCATAACACAGTATCAGTATGCTCTTGAGATGCGCACCAGTTCAGCTAAAATTCATTATAAACTGGGTAAAGCTCTCACTGTTAAAGGAGATTTCGAGAAGGCACTGAATCACTATAAAACGGCTATAAAATATGATCCTTCGTTTGCTGACGCCTATTCTATGCTTGGCATTGTAGAATCAAAGAGGGATAACATCACTGAATCTATATATTATCTGGAAAAGGCTATCAGCCTTGAGCCTCTAAAATCTTCAAAGTTTCACTTTAACCTCTTCTTAACACTCAGTTATAAAGCAGGAAAAGCCAGGAAAAAGAAAAAGTTAAAGCTTCAAATAGAGGCTTATAAACATCTTGTCTTGTCAATAATTACACTGTTTTTTGATAAGGATTCATTTGGAGATCTTAAGAAGTCCCTGAAACTGGCATTTAACCTGCTTCCTGTAGTCTTTAGAGGCTATTTAAGTGAGCGAACAGGTACCATAGATAAGGCAATTGCAATTTATCAGGAAGCTCTGGAAAAGGCTGTTGGGTTTTCTCCGCTTTATATATCACTTGGTGATGCCTTTAGAAAGGTTAATCGCCTTGATGATGCTATAAACGAATATCGGATGGCTATATGGCTTAATCCATCGAGCATTCAAGCATATAAAAAGCTTTGCAATACTTTTGAAGAGATGGGCGACTTTGACAATGCCATTAAAACCTATAAAAAACTTATGAAATTTAAGCCCAATGATGCGGTTTTATACAGTAATTTAGCTAATATTCTGTATATGAAAGGTGACATTTCTGATGCTATAAGTGCTTATCAGACAGCTATAGTTCTTAATCCTAACAAAACCTGGACTTCTGTTGTAGCCCAGACGCTGGGATACGTTTTTCAAGAAGCAAAAGGTGATTATGATGCTGCGATTGCGGCCTATCAGAGTGCTACTTTGCTGAATCCTGATGATGTGGATATCTATATAAGTCTTGGCAGTGCTTTTTTTGACAAAGGAGATTTGAATAATGCACTGGCTGCTTACCGTTCAGCACTTGAGATAGATCCTGATAATGCTAAAGTACACTGTAATATGGGATATCTGCTCTGGGGTAAAAATGCTATCGAGGAGGCTATTGCTGGTTATGAGATGGCTATTAAGCTTGATCCTTATTATGATATAGCTTACAACAACCTGGGGGTTATTTATCTTGATGATCTGGGCAATCTTGAGAAGGCGTTTGATCTTTTCCAGAAAGCCATTGACATTAACCCGAATTATGCGCTTGCATACTACAACCAGGCCAGATGTATGAGTATTAAAGGTGATAAAGTTGAGGCTGCGAGGCTTTTTCAGGTTGCTATTGATCTGAATTCCTTTACCAATGAACTTGATACCAATGAGATAAAAGATCGCATTGCACGTTTATTTGATTCTGAGTAGCAATTAGTAATTATAATTATTATTAGTATCGATGAGTTTTCTCTATAGCTTTGCTATGGAAATGATTTTATATGAGACATCAATTAAAAAAGCTTATAATCAATTCTAAATACCTGACCTTTATTTTCTGAAATCTGATAAGTTATGACGTTTTGAATCTCTGATTAATTATGGGAATAGTGATTCCAGCAAAAACAGACACCAATTTCTTGAACCTGACAACATACAAGTTATTCAGAGATCTCACAAATACCTCATTGTTCCGGCTTTCAAAGAATAATAAAATAGTCTATAATGTGCAAAAGATTAATGGTAAAGAAAAATGAAAAGTAATATTTTTTTGTCTTGTTTAATAATAATATTTCTAGGATACTCAAACCCGGTATTCTCACAACAAGATGACATTATACCCGCAGAGCAAGGGCTTGAGTCTGTCTATGAAATGATCTATAACAATAAACTTGATGAAGCTGAAAAACTACTCAATAATTTGAAAAACATAGAAGGCAATAACCCAGAATATCACCTTTATTTAGCACTTATAAAACACAAACAAGGCCTTTTCGATAGGGCACTCGTGGAATATTTTAAGGCCTCTCACTTTGATAAAGATGGAATAATACTTAATTATAACCTTGCACTCCTTTTCCAGGAGATGAATAACTATCCTAAAGCACTAGAACTCTACAAAAACATAGCAAAAAAACATCCTGAATACTATAAAACCTTTTACAATATAGCAAGAATATATCAGGAACAAGGAGATAACGCTAAAGCAAAGGTTTATTACGATAAATTTATCAAAAAGTATCCTGAAGACATAGAAACCCTCAATAATCTTGCTGTTATTTATAAGGATGAAGGACATCTTGACAAAGCACAATCACTGCTTCAACAGATTATACTTGACGATCCCGGATATGCACCTGCTCATTATAATATAGCGCTTATCTATATACTGAAAGAAGACAGCACAAAAGCTCGAAATGTACATAAATTATTACAAAAACTGTCACCTGATCATGCTAAAATTTTAGAGTATCAACTCAAAAAACAAAACATAGATCTCTAAAAAAGGCCTAAAATAATGGATTTCAACTTTGAAGAACGTGAAAAAAAACTCAAGAAGCTAAGAACCTGGCTAAAAAATAACAACATTGAAGAAATAATTCATCGACTGGAAGACATTGACCCTATTGTTCGTGCCGAAGCCATTATGATACTGGGCAATGTTGGATTTCAATATCTTACAAGCCCCCTAATAGCTGCCTTAAATGATAATGATGAGCATGTAAAATACTGTGCTATAGAGGCCCTCGGAAAAATCGGTTCTACAGGATCGGCAGAATTTATCATAAATTCTGTACATGATAGCAGCGAATTCGTTAAGTGCAAAGCAATAAATGTTCTGGGCAAAATGTATACCCTTGATTCTCTTAAATTTCTTATGAAGATGATGATTGATACATCACCTAATATATATAAAGAGGCCGGTTTAGCCCTTGAAGAAATGCTTGATTACCCGGTATGCGAAGAAAAACTAACCTCTTTCTTTGAAGATAATGCCCCTATGCAAAATAGATTTCCTGAACTCTATGAAATGATAGTTCTTCGCAATAGAATAAAAAATCGTTTTTAGTTTAATAGTGGTTTTATACCGTCGTAATTGCTTCTTTTTTAATCTGATCAATCACCTGTAGACTTCTTGTCACCCCATCGAGTGTATCAACTTCAACAGCTACTTTTGGCATTTCCTTAAGCCCATATAGGGCTGTAAAAATCTCTTTATAATTAAGTGTTCCACTTTCAAGACAGCTATGACTGTCATATCTACCGTTATTATTGTGCATATGAGTATAAACAAGGTAATCTGCACAGGCTTCTATCCACTGTAACTCTGTCAATTCAGTTGAAATAAGGTTTAAATGTCCGAAGTCAAGGCAAATTTTAAGAGCCTGTGAGTTAACTTCTTTAATAACATCAAGCAAACTATCAGGTTTTTCATCAACAATATTTTCCAGGACAAGGGTTATGTCTTTCTTGATTGCGTTTTCAGCAAGCCCACCCCACAGATCAACCTGCTGATTTAGCCAATCTTTATATTTCCAGCTGGTCAGGCCGGGGAAATAAGTTGAATGCAATACCATAATAGAGGCCTGTATTTCTTCTGCAACTGATAAACACTTATTATAGTCTTCTTTAAGCTGGTTGTGGGTCATTCGATTCCAGTTAATTGGCCCCATATGAAACATGCCGTGTATCGTTCTAGTGCCAGTGAAGTTTTGAAGCTGTTTTTTAACTACATCAAGCAGTCCATGCCAATCTGAGTGGAATATAACAGGTGATGTAAAGGCTTTTACTTCGATACCGGTATTATTTTTTTCTGCATATTTAATATTTTCAACTAATGGAGTACCTTTACAGGCTATAACAATATCCACAGCTTATTCCTTTAATTTTCAGCCTACAGTTTCTAATGAAGAGAACGTTTTCCTCAAAATCCTTTTACTTCATTATACTTTAAAAAAGTTAAAATTTGTTAACAAATTTCATATTTCAAGTCAAAAATTTCTGAAATAGTCAATTTCAGTTGCAGCGGATAGCTTGCAAGAGACCATTTCGGTATAAAGGCTTTTACGCAATTTCTTTCAGCAATTTTTTCTCCATCAGGTGCACCAGAGATAATTATTGTCACAATATCAGGATATAGATCTTTAACTGTTTTAATTAAATATTCTCCGGCATACATACCATTTTCAATCTTTTCCATCTCCATATCAGAGATAACAAGCTGCGGTGCAAATTCTTTTATTACTTCCAATGCCTGTTTTGCACTTGAGGCAAGCTCAATAGTAAAAACTTCTTGAAAAGAACTTTCTATAATTTCTTTATGCGAACTTAGCCAGCTCGTTTCATCGTCAACGATAAGGATTCTGTAAGCCATAAATGTTTAATCGTTTTTTTCCTGGTGTTTTTTAGCCATTTCATCAAGATCTTTCAATGATAACTTCATTGAGCGATCTTTTTCAAGTTTTTGAGATTGTGATTGTTGTTTCTGCTTCGGTGGCCCGGAAATTTTTAATGTTTCTATTTCAGCTTCAAGCTGCTCTATCAGCTCTTCTTTTTCTCCTAATTCAGCCTTCAGGGCTTTATTGTGTTCCATGATATGCCCGACCTTTTCACTGACAATCATCTGAATTTTTCCATGAAGGTCTATCAGCATATCATTTGTGTCGTAAAGCCTTTTAGCCATTACTTTCAGTATAGACCTAACAGCTACGGGTGTACTCTGTAGTTTCTCGTGAAAAGACTCTTGGTTTATAATAGCAACAACAACATCTGTTACAGCTCTAACATTTGCACTGCGTGGAAGAGTATCATCAATCATTGATACTTCTCCAAACATCTGATTATCACCCAGCCTTGCCAGTACTATCTCGCTGCCATCAGGAGCTTTACGAGTAACTTCAACCTGTCCATCGACAATAATATAGGCCTCTGAGCCACGTTCCCCTTCTTTTATTATGACTCTACCGGCTTTATATGCCGATTTGCGCATATCTGTTCCTTACTTCATTATTGTCACAAAATATATTTTACTATAAAAAACACCCTGACGTCACATATTCAAATAATTATGTGCATAGATATTTTTATTTAACAACACCTGTGCTGTTTTATACACCCTATGGCTTTCTTTGCAGGATAAATCAAATTCAATGCTATCAAGGTCATCAAAGTTTTTCATCATAAGATAAAGATCCAAAATCAGCTTTTCTTCGGTGGTTTCAGGCTTTCCATATTCTATAACTTCGACATATCTCTTTAACCTGTCATCAAAAGCATCTACAATGGCACTATCAAGACCGCAACCCATAGCAAGAACTAAATATACTCTATTTATAAGAGGCCTGTTCTCTTTTGGGGCAGAATTAGAGACATTTGAAAGACCTATAATTGTATTCACAGGAGGGTCAAAAGCTTCTTTAAATACCCTGATTGAGTTAAGAGACTCAACTGCCTGATCCTGAGCTACGCTCACGGGCAAAACCAGTGGGTCAAGATAAACTCTGTCATTGTCAATATCTATCTCAGAAGCTTTTTCCATTATTGCCATGGCAATTTCAAGTTTTCCATCAGGGTCTTTAGGGATACCAGAAACATTATCCATAGTAAGTCCAATAATATTCGCATTGTACTGTGCTGCTAAAGGCATCAGACTGTTAAGTCGTTCAGGGTCACCGCTGGTGGAATTAATTATTGATACCTGATTTTCAAATAAAAGTTTCAGGCCAGCCTCCATTTCAGAGAGATTTGTAGTATCCAGTGAAAATGGTAAATCTACCTCAGGAGATACTGCATTAATAAGCCAGGCCATAGTCCCTTCCTGTCTCCTTGCTGGGCCTATATTAAGATCTATGTAGTCCATGTCAGAAGCATTTAACTTTCTTGCAAGAGACTTAATGTAGTCTTCATCTCTTTCCTGTATAGCAATTCGGGTTTTTTTAGAAATAATATGTATATTTTCACCAATTAAAAGCATCTTTTATTCCTTATCAAGGGACTTTTTAAACAACCTTAAAGTATTATCAAGCAACATAGCTATTGTCATTGGCCCAACTCCACCTGGCACAGGTGTTATATAGCTGGCTTTAGGCTCTACATTTTTAAAATCGACATCTCCACAAAGCTTGCCTGTATCTTCAAGTCTGTTTATACCAACATCAACAATAACTGCCCCTTCTTTAACCCAGTCAGCTTTAACAAATTTTGGCCTGCCAAGAGCTGCTACAATTACATCAGACCTGCGACATATGCCCTCAATATCTCTGGTACGACTATGGCATAAAGTAACAGTAGCATGTTTTGCCAGTAATAAAAGACTAACAGGCTTACCTACAATATTAGACCGGCCAATAACAGTTGTATTTTTACCTTTTAGATCTATATTGTAGTCTTCCAGCATTTTTATGATACCCAGAGGAGTGCAGGGTATAGCATAAGGTTCCATTCCTGCAAGCAATTTGCCAAGATTAACCGGATGAAAACCATCCACATCTTTTTCAGGCCTGATTGAAAGTAGTATTTTTTCTGTATTGATATGTTCTGGCAGTGGCAACTGTACCAGAATGCCGTGTATAGTTTCATCCATATTGAGTTCATTAATGATATCTAGCAATTTTTCTTCAGATACATCTTCAGGTAGATGTATTTGCCTCGAATTCATGCCTGATTTGAGAGACATCTTATCTTTTTTCTTAACATATACCTGACTTGCTGGATTATTACCTGCCATAACAACAGCAAGACCCGGTATTTTATTATATTTAAGTTTCAGTTCTTCAACCTCACGGGTAATATGTTCCTGATATTTTTTTGATAAGGCCTTTCCATCAAGTAATATAGCCATTATTATCTCCTTTAACGGGGTAGATTAATTCTATACAATGATTGTTCAATTGCCTGTGGGAGAGGAGAATCACTTTCAAGCTCATAAATTGACTTTCCGGCATATTCATATTCTCTAAGATTTTCATCATAGGGTATAATTCCAACAATTTCGAGATCAAATTTATCTATCAGCTTTTTTATAGATTCTGGCAGGCTTCTTTGTTTTATTTTATTAAGTAATAAAGTAGTTTGCTCGGGTAAGATCATTTCTCTTGCAGAATATTTTAATCTTGCAGCTGATGTTATAGCACTCCTGGAGCTGTCAGCCACAACCAGTATAGAATCTATATTAGTATTGATAATATTTTTAAGGTATACAATATCATCTGCACAGTCTATAACAACAATATCATAATTATCTGCTATTGCTTTCATTCTTTCACGTATTATTTTAGCATTATAACAGGTGCAATCTATTGTTACCGGGGAACCACTGGCAATTACATCTATATTATTTTTAAGTGGAGTAATGATATCTTCAATACAGATATCGATATATTCTTTTCTTGAGATCTTATCTGGCAGGTTAAAGGTATATTTATAGTTACCATTTCTTATTTCATGAAGGGTATGTTCAATCTCTATGCCCAGATATCTGCCAAGATCACCGTTTAAATTTGCATCAACGGCAAGAATAGAGCATTCCGGATATTTGTCGTTGAGAATCTTTAATAAAATAGAGACTATAATAGTCTTACCTGTTCCGCCTTTTCCTGATACTGCTATAGTTACACTCATAGTGATTAAATATATTTACTCCTTAAAATAGCTGCTACATCTGATGTAAGTCTTAATGAAAACTCAGCGAGTTCTTCACTCAGGCTTCCTGTGCCGCAGGCAGGGGTTATAATTGATTGTCGTATTAGCTTTTCTTTATTTACACCTTTACAGGCCAGTTTATCTATTGTCTTTTCAAATATATCGATAGCTTTCTCTTTTGTCATTTCTTTTACCTGTTCAGGATCAAGTGTTGGCACCAGCCCCCAGGCAATAAAGTTACCTTTTTCTATAAATTCAGCGATATTCTCAGGATAAAGAGCAATCGAATCAGCAAAATTATATGCATCAAAGTTTAAAAATTTTATATCAGAAGAAGTTACAACAGACCAATCAGTATTGCCACAGCAATGGATAAAGCTTATACTTCCTGCATTGTGTATAACTTCAGCTATAAAGTTAAAAGAACTAATTATGTCATTCTTTTGAACAGTCATAAAAGCTGTTGAGCCATATTGAGAAATTGTTGGTTCATCCAGAGACATTATATAAATGGCATCCGGACAAACCTTTTTGAATTGTTCAATTTGCCAGAGTGCTTTGAGTGCAAGAAATTTCTCTATAATTTCTCTTAGAGAATCGTCATAGAAGGCACATCTATTTTCCTGATCTACAATACTTGTTGCATATGTAAAAGGCCCGGTAATCTGTCCTTTTAGAGCCTCAGGTTTTGTTTTTTGCACTATATCCAGCCATAAACCAAGTGCTGAAGCATGTTCAGAAGTGATGGCATATTTATCTATCTGTGACAGATCTTTTTCGGTAATAATAGTTTCATAGTCCTGAATAAACTCTTCGACTTCAAGGTAAAACTCATCCCGGGTAGTATCAATATAATAGCGACCAGATTCTTGATCTTGCTGGCAACCTGGCAGTCCCTGTATATATTGTGCTGTCATATCTTCAAGACGACTCTTTGCAGGCAATTGGGGCCATACACTTATATTCTTAAAGGCTTCCTCTATTAATTTTAAAGCTTTTCTGGCATCTTTATGTGGTAAACTGCCTATGGCTGTTGACATTAAACTAAGATTTTCCAGTGAGTTCGTCATTAGTTCATCTTCATACTCTATTAACTACTTTTGCTGATTATATCAAAAAACAATTTTATTAGTGAAAAATTGTTATCAGGTATGTATAATAAACAAATTAAGAATAATATTTCAAATATTTTTAACATTGTTAATATTGTGTTCTTCAAGGAGTAAAAATGGCAGAATATATTTTCAAACTCAAAAAAGGAGACATTGAAATAGAATTAAAATCAGACGACCCCAGGTTTATAGAAGACCAGCTTGAAATATGGAGAACCATATTTTTAAAAGAGGAAAAATCTTGATATGTCTAAATATATATTCAAACTTAAGAAAAAAGAGATTGAAATAGAACTTTTTTCATCTGATTCAACTTTTATTGCAAGGCAAATGAAATTATGGCAGGATGCTCTTATACCAGGTTTGACTGATATACACCCAGGAAAGGCCCCTTCAGTATCGTCAGAAAGCAGGGTACCTGCCATAGAAAACATTAAACCTCAACAAACAGAAGAGACCACTTTTCCTGAAGAAGTTCTGTCAGGTGACGACGAAGAGCTTATCAAAGAAACTGGTAATTCTATTGAAGAGGCACTAATTATTGCCAGTCAGACAGTTAAGACTAAAACCGCTGCTGAAGAGTCTTCGATTGCCCGGCAGGAAGATCTTACGGATGTTCTTGAACGTGACATCACAGAAAAACAGGAAACCCTGGCTGATGCAATCCAGGATGAAAGTTCTCCAGATGAAAGCTTAACAGGACTCTTATCTAAATATCAAGAACAGGTAAATGATATTGAAATAACAAATAAAGAAAAAGAACTTTCTGTTGACAGTAACCAGGATTATGATGACCTCCTTCAGGATGTAGAATCAACTCTTAAAGAAACCGTTGTAGAAGATGCTGATGATATAACTAAAGAAATAGATGAAGATCCTGATATACGTTTTACTGAAAGAGTAGATGACCAGCAGGATAATGTTATTAGCGATGAAATGGAAGATATATCAGCCCTTCTTGCTGACTTTGAAGATGAAACAAAAACTACTGAAGAAAGTGAATCTGCTGATGAAGAAGGCAATATATTAGATCAATTTGGAATCGACCTGTCTGAAGAACCAGAAGAAGCAGAAGAGCCAGAATACACAGAAGAAAGCGAAAACATAATTGATCAATTTGGGGCAGACTTTTCTGTAAATGAAGAAGATGTGGTTTTAGAAGAGCAGCCAACTGATGAAGAAATAGAAAGTGATGACTATGCAAACATTATAGATCAGTTTGAATCGGATATACCTGAAAATAAAGATAATTCAACCCGTGATGAAGACTTTGACCTTGCAGATCAGTTTTTAAGTGAGGTTGAACCTGCCCGGGAACAGCCTGTTGAAGATGAAGACTTCGATGCAGTTATTTCAGCCATGGCAGCAGAAATTGAAGAAGAGGATAAGCCTGTTTTAGAAGAAACAGTTAACAACAAAAAATCCCTTGATGATCTTCTAGAAGGTAGAAAAGAAATACCAGAACCTGTAAGGCAGGTAAAACAAGATATTGAAGCCCGCAAGAAAGCCCAGGGAGGGGAATATAGAAGCTTTATCAATAATATATCTATTAAAACACCCGTTGACCTGCTTGTTGCAACTGCATTCTTTATGGAAAAACTAGAATCAAAAGAGAAATTTACTACAAAAGAAATCTCTAATAAGACTCAAAATGCTCTTCAAAAGCAGATTAGCCCTGCGATATTTCTTGCAGCAGTTAACAAAGGTTTCATTGAAGTTGTTCCTGACTTTACAGGCACGGCTGAAAGCAATGAATATACACTCACTGGCACCGGCAGAAGCCATATTCAAAGTCTAAAATCATGACTACTACAGGAAAAAGAGTTGCAATAGGCATGAGTGGAGGTGTTGACAGCAGCACTTCAGCTTTTTTGCTTCAACAACAAGGCTATGATGTAGTTGGTCTTAGTGCCATGGTCATCAAGGAAGGCGGTAAATGTTGTGAAAAAGCTGCCAGAGAAGCTGAAAAGGTCTGCAATCACCTTGGTATTGAGTTCTATACAGTTGATTTGAAGTCAATCTTTGAAGACAGGGTTATAAATTATTTTCTGAATACTTATAAAACTGGCAAGACGCCTAATCCCTGTGTAGTCTGTAATAAAAACATTAAATGGGGAGCTATGGCAGACTATGCATTCAATGAGCTTGGTTGTGATTATCTTGCAACCGGACATTATGCAAAGATAGAAAAATCAGGTAATATATATAAACTTAAAAGACCGGTAGATAAGCAAAAAGACCAGACTTATATGCTTGTAAATCTAACACAGGATGATCTGGCTCGAACTATATTTCCTGTTGGTGACTTTGAGAAAAGCGAAGTCAAAAAAATGGCCCGTGAAAATGGTATACCAACTGCAAATAATGAAGAAAGTCAGGATGTATGTTTCATTATAGAACCCGATAATGTACAAGAATATCTAGAAAGACACTTTGGTCAAAATCCGGGCAAGATTATAGATTGCTCAACAGGTGAAATTATAGGTGAACATACAGGCGTATATCGCTTTACAATAGGCCAGAGAAGAGGTATCAGGGTTGCATATCCATATCCTCTTTATGTAGTATCAATAGACACAGAAAATAATAATATTTATGTTGGTGCAAGAGAAGATATAGAAAGCAATAATTTAATAGCTACAGATATTAACTGGATTGAAGGTGCACCATCAGAGGAAGTTTTTTATGCTCTGACCAAAATCAGGTATAATTCACCTGCAAAACTTGCCAGCATAGAAGTTATTGATGAAAAAAGTGTTAATGTAAGTTTTGATGAAACCGTTTATGCAGTCACTCCTGGTCAGGTAGCAGCATTTTATTCTCTAGATAACAATTATTTGCTTGGTGGTGGCTGGATTCAATAGCGTAAAGTCTTTTATAAATAAGATATAGCAGACATAAACTGCTCTAGCTCAGATTTAGTAGGTAAGGCAGAAGTTGCTCCGGGCTTTGTAGTAGTAAGAGCCCCAAGAGCATTGGCCCGAACCATAATTTTTTCAAGCTTTTCAGAAGGTAGGTTTTCTATAATGTCATCAAGGTTGTTGTAATTTTTTTCTTCTTGAATAATGATATCATAGAGACCGCCAATAAGGCCTGCAACAAATGCATCACCTGCACCTGTCATTTCAAGAGGTTTAACAACAAAGGGCTTAATATGTCCTGAGCCCTGTTTATTGAAATATAATGAGCCTTCACCACCAAGGGTAATGACAAGTAGTTTAAATTGAAATTCACTGAAAATCTTTTTAGCTGCTGTTTCAATATCATTGATACCGGTAATCAGGGTAATTTCATCATCACTTAATTTGACTATATCAACCATTTTAAAGGTATCAGAAATAACCTTTATTGCTTCACCGGTATCCGGCCAGAGGCATAGCCTTAGATTTGGGTCATAGATAACAATATTATCAGTTACAACAGCATTAATAATGTTATTTAATGTATACCGGGATTTTATATCAGCCTGAAGCAATGATCCAAAGTAGACCAGAGGAGAGCTTGTAATAGCATCCATATTAATATTATTTAATTGAAGCATGCTATCTGCGCAACACTGGTTACTGAAACCTTTTAAGACCCTATTTCCATTTTGATCAGTCATTATGTATGCATTTCTGGTGTTAGAGTTTTTAATATCAACTGATTTAGAGATATCCACATTAAACGAAAGTAAAAAATCTTTAAGCCAGGGGCCAAAAATATCATCAGCAAAGCCGCCAACAAATTGCACTGGGTATTCTAGCTTAGCCAGTCCTACAGCAACGTTAGCAGGGGCTCCTCCTGGTGCTTTAATAAAGGTTTCAGCCTTGTTGAGATCAAGAGTTTTATCCAGGCATACCCAGTCGATTAGTGCTTCACCGATGGTTGTAATTTTTTTATTTTCCAATTTTTGTTCCTTTTATTGTTATGTAATACTCTCTGAATTAATTTTATACCAAAGGTATGTCAAAATGCCATCTCACATAGAGATCTACCCCCACCCCCCTCACAGGGGGCTTTTTAGCCCTCCCTGTTTTTGCGGGAATCAGAAATTTCCATTTAATTCATAAACTATTAATAAGTTGACCTGAAACAGTTATAGAAATTGACGTTTAGCGAATACATCTTTTTAACAAAGTGTTAAAACATTGCAGGGAAGAGAAGTTAGGAGGTCGGGTTTAAAAGTGTGGCAGTTCCGCACTTTTAAACCCTCTAGAATAAATAGACTATAAATTGATAAATAATTCAGAAATTTCTTAATTAATCAGAGTTTTCAAGAGAGTATAACACTTAAATTTTTTGTTTCAGTAATGATGCTATATAATATAGCTGTAGAATTCAGGGTTAAAAAAAATTTGAAAGAGAGGACTCAGATGGAAAATTATATTTCAACAAATATGTTTAAAAGAAGGATAGAGGTTTTTTGCGGCGCAGGAGAATCAACTTTCAGGGGTATTGTTGATAAAGTTATTGATGGGGTTCTGGTTTTAGAGGAATCTGATATAAGAACATACGTATCAATAGAAAAGATAGTATCCTTTAAAGAACTAGATTAATAATAGATTAGAAGAACAGATTATGAGAAAAAGTCTGCTGATAAGCAACCAAACAGCAGTGTAAGTGTATTTATATTTCATTAGTCTTTGTAAAAGAGATGAAAACTTTTGAATAATTTTTTTGAGTGTTACAATGAAATAATGTTTGGCACAAGAGGGTAAAAATAAAGAATTATGAGAAAATCAGTTATTAAACAATGGTTATTTTTTACACTGCTAATAACAGGATTAACATTAAGTTCTAGTGTAGCAGAATCAGGGCAGGTAGCTCTTCCTAATAATGTAATTGATAAAATAGATTCACGTTTTACAGAGATATATATCAGCTATGGTGATGGTTATGCCAGCAAAGAAGAATATGACATGGCTGAAAAGTTTTATAGTAAGGCTGTAACACTTGAACCCAAAAACTTTAAAGCCCGCTACCGGCTGGGTCTTGTAATGGAAATGCAAAAGAATTATACCGAAGCAGAAAAAATATATAAAGAAATAATTAAAGATGATCCTGATAATTTGCAGGCCTATTATAGCCTTGGATTGGTGCTTGATAACCTTGATCGCTCTGATGAAGGAATAGAGATACTAAAAAAAGCTCTTGAAATAGATCCTGAGAATGCCTATATATATTATGATATAGGTGTCATTTATGCAAAGTTAAGGATTTATCCTCAATCTGAGTATTATTCAAAAAAATCAGCAGATCTCAAACCTGATTTTGCAGAAGCTCTCAACAATTTATGTTATGCACAGGCTAACAACGGTAAATATGAAGCTGCCATGGTTAATTGTGAGGAATCAATAAAGCTTAAACCTAATAGTGCAGCTACTATTGACAGTCTTGGTTTTGTCTATTTCGGTATGGGAGAGATTGATAAAGCTATTGAGTATTATAAAAAGGCAATTCAACTTGATCAAACAATAGGAGAAATCTTTTTTCATCTTGGTGAGTCTTATGACCTGCAAAAAAAGTTTCCTCTGGCTTTGCTGAACTATAAAAAATACCTGGAACTGGATAAAGATGCTTATAACAAAAAAGAAATAGAGAAACGCATAAAAGAACTTGAAAAAATTGTCAGTGAAGAAGAGCTCAAAAAAGCTGAAAAAGATTTTGAACAGTCATTAAAGCCATCATTAAAGCTTAAATATTTTGGTGAACCTTCTGCAAAAGATGATGAAAGCCCGATAGAAGAGATCCGTATAGATATTGACAGTGGTGATGAAGTAGAAGAAGATGCACCAGCTGAACCAGATGATGAGCAATACCGTATTATTGACGATCCTGAAGAAGGAAACACGGTTGATGAAGAGGATCCTTTATTAGAGAAGGAGCTCAAAGAACCGGGATCAAAAGAAGCAGGCGAAGAAGCAATGCCTGATGAAAGTGATACACCTGAAGAAAAGCTTGAAATAGAATTAGAAAAAGAAGATATTAAACAGGAAGTTGAAGAAGATTTAGAGGAAGAAATCGATGATGTTCAATTAAAAGAAGATAATTAGACTTTCCTGTTAATCAGTGTCTTGAATTAGTAGGTATTGTATAGCCACCGAGGCCCAGAAACTGAATAGCTCTATATTGATCCCAGGTTGAAGCTCTGTTATCAAGCGGGTTGGGGTAAGTTAGCATACCTGTTGAATTCAGTGCATGGACTTGATCCCAGTAAGATGCTCTATTATCAAGTGGATTGGGATAGGTCAGCATACCTATAGAGTTTAATGCGTGGGCTTGATCCCAGTATGAAGCTCTGTTATTAAGCGGGTTGGGGTAGGTAAGCATGCCTATAGAGTTCAGTGCTTGGGCTTGATCCCAGTATGAAGCTCTGTTATTAAGCGGGTTAGGATAGTCCAGCATGCCTATTGAGTTAAGGGCTGCTGCCTGATCATAGATACCGGGCTTCTGTACAGGCATACCCGGGTAATATACTCCCTGAGGATAATTTAAATGTGTATCATTACGAACATGTCTGTTAGAATAAGATTTTGAATGATGGTAAGAACTGCCGTGTCCGTGGTTAACATAAAAACCTGATGATTCTACTCTGCCTGCTTCTGGTGACATATTTTAGATCCTTTTTCTGTCTAAACAACATAATCTATCTGCCTTTTGACAGATAAAACGTGTATTTTAATGAAATAGTTTTTCTTTCAACGGATTATCCCACTACTCATAAATACACCTTAATATTTTAAAAAAATTTTTCAGAGTAAAATTTCCTTCTGGCAGTAAAATTTGTAGAAAAATTTAGTAATATTTACAATATTTGAGATCTCTGAATAATTTAAAAGTTTACAGATTCAAGAAATTCCCTGCTTTTGCTGGAATCAGTAATATCTCAATTAATCAGAGGTTCCATTTATCTAATAAAGATCAGTGCATAACTTAAAAATTTTTGAAAATCGAAACCACTGGTGTCTGGTAAAAGATTTTATTTAAATGTATAAAACCTGTCATAATATCTGTTTTGGATTAGAAAATTTTACAGGAAGTTAAATTAAAGAAACTGGCAAAAATTATTAACCAGGGTTCAGCGAAGAGGTAGGTCGGGTTTGGTTTTTGGGCCTGCGTGCCCAAAAACCAAACCCTCAGAAAAAATTTAACCGGACAGTAATGAATCGAAAACAGAAAATTGATTTTTATAGTTATGCATTAGTCTTTAATATCTGATATGATAAATAAATATCATATTTATATATCCAGAAAGGACACCCCGATGAAACTAAAAGCCAGTCTTGGCAATATATACGGAGAATACATCGTTGCCTTTGTACTGGTAGTAATATTTTGTGTAGCCAGCTATCAATACATAGCAAATACAATTACTGGTGTAATAATAGGTAGCTATCAACAGGGAAACAAAATCAGAATAAGCCTTTCCGGTATTACATTCGAGAAAGCAGGTAAATATGGTGGAACAAAAACATCACCTGTTTACTTTAAAAATGATACAACAGGCCGGGTATCTCTTGATTTTGGTTATTTTGTGATTGATGATATAGAAGAAAATGCACCATTAACAGATGTTGAGCTCAACCCCTGTGGCAGTGAAACGCTCAGGTATTATGCCAGGATATTAGACAAGCTAGAATGGGAGCTTTCAAGCAGTGAAACCACACAGGAAGATGCCGGTTATATAAGAACATTATCAGAACTTACGTATGGCATGGCTTATATGATTGATAACCTTTATTTTTACAGTGGTCAGAAAGCCAGTTTAACTTCTAAAGACAAAAACGTCAGACTCAGTCGTGTAAATATCAGAATACAGGATGACGGAGGGGTAATAGTATCAGGCTATAAAGTTTACCCGCAGGGGTTTGAGACAGAAATTCTTGTGCCAGGAAAGAATTTTGATATGGTTAATAAAGTTGGCTTTCTGTATACCTCTGCAACACGTTGTGATAACGGAGCCCCCATATTTATATGGCTTACAAAAGATGACATCAGGCAGCAACAGGGATCATATTATACCTTTGAGGAGTATCACGAAAAGTATACACAGCTTGAAAATGTTGCAGCTTTTGACCTGGGGCTTTTAAGACTTTCAGAAAGTGAAAAAACAGGGTATATAAGCCCAAAAAGCTATAAAAATTATGTTTTGCTAAGAATGTTTGACATTTATCGTAAAATTATTGACAAATCATCTCAAAATGAAGTAACAAAGATAATAGTCAATACTGTTTGTGATGATATAGAAAGCATTGTGAACAATATAGAGATCTCAACAACAAATGCCAAAACAATAAAAGTAGGCTTAAGCCCTCAAATAGCACTTGAATCAAAGCTTCCAGAAAAAATAATCAATAATGTAAAGAATCCAGGTGAAAAGGATCAAAAAGCTGAAATATAAAACTATACTCTGGTAGTAATGTTCAGGTTTTTTACAATTTCTTTAGCAAATTCAGAGCATTTAAGAATAGTTGCACCTTCCATTTCCATATCATAGGTGACTTTTCCAGAAGAAATAGTAATATTCATGCTGTCATTAACAAGTTTGGCAGCTTCATTCCAGCCGAGGTGCTCAAGCATCATCACACCAGACAACAACAATGAAGATGGATTAACTTTGTCAAGCCCGGTATATTTGGGTGCAGTGCCATGGGTGGCCTCAAACAGTGCAATAGTATCAGAGATATTTGCCCCCGGTGCAAGGCCCAGCCCGCCTACCTGAGCAGCGCAGGCATCAGACAAATAATCGCCGTTCAGGTTGGTTGTAACAATTACATCATAGTCTTTAGTACGTTTTAAGATGTTCATAAACATTGCGTCAGCTATTCTGTCTTTTAGCACAATCATTCCTGGAGGTGTTTTTCCGTCATGCTTTTCCCAGAGGTCATTTTCAGAAATAATACTATGAGAGAACTCTCTTGCTGCAAGCTCATAGCCCCATTGTCTGAATGCCCCCTCGGTATATTTCATAATATTGCCTTTGTGTACCATTGTTACTGATTTTCTGTTGTGCTCAATAGCGTATTTGATAGCCATTCGTATAATGCGCTCACTGGCAAACTTGCTTATAGGCTTGATGCCAACGCCAGAGTCTTCTCTTATACTGGCATTAAGTTCATTCTGGAGAAAATCAATAATTTTTTTTGCTTCCTGAGTTCCTTTTTCATATTCTATGCCTGCATAAACATCTTCTGTGTTTTCTCTAAAGATAACCACATCGAGCAGTTCAGGATTTTTAACAGGAGATGGAACTCCATTAAAATATCTTACAGGTCTAACACAGGCATAGAGATCCAGTATTTGTCTCAGTGATACGTTTAAGCTTCTAATACCTCCACCAATTGGGGTTGTCAGGGGGCCTTTAATAGCCACTTTAAATTTTTTGATGGCTTCGATAGTGTCTTCTGGCAGCCATTCATTGTAGAGGTTAAAAGCTTTTTCACCAGCAAAGATTTCAAGCCAGCAGATTTTTCTGGTTCCGTTATAGGCTTTTTCAACAGCTGCATCGAGCACAAGTTTTGTAGCCGGCCAGATATCGCTGCCTGTGCCATCACCTTCAATGAATGGTATAACCGGTGAGCTTCCCGGGAGAATTTTATCACCATCATATTGTATAATATTACCTTTTTGTGGAAGTTTCAAATTTTTAAAAGTGTAGTTATCCATACAGGTGCTCCTTATTTGATGCTGAAATCGCCGTGTTTCTGGATATGATTAAGCAGACCGCCATCATCTAATATTTTTCTCATCACCCCTGGTAGTGCCGGGAAGGTGAGAGTTTCATTGCGTGTAAGGTTTTTGAGGGATCCTTTTTCAAGATAGAGTTCAAGTTCATCGTCCTGTTTAATGTTATCTGTATTGAGAATTATAACTGGCAGGCCAACGTTAATGGCATTTCTGTAGAATATACGGGCAAAAGACTTCGCTATAACAGCACTAACGCCAGCTATTTTTATTATAGTTGGTGCATGTTCTCTGGAGCTTCCGAGGCCAAAGTTATTACCTCCTATCACAAAGTCGCCCTGATTCATTTTAGCAGCAAAATCAGGATCAGCATCTTCAAGGACGTGTTTGGCCAGCTCAGGCAGGTTACTTCTCAGGTGAAACAAACGACCTGGTGCTATATGGTCAGTAGAGATATTATCTCCAAATATCCAGGCTTTGCCTTTTAAAGTTATTGTCATGGTTTTTACCTCGCCCAGTGTGTCATAAACTCTCTTGGATCAGTAATAGTACCTGTTATAGCAGAGCATGCAGCAACAACAGGAGAAGACAAATATATATTTCCTTCAGGGTTGCCCATGCGGCCTTTGAAATTTCTGTTCTGGGTGGCCAGACAATTTTCACCATCACCCAGAATGCCGCCATGAACGCCAACACAGGCACCACAACCGGGTGTAGTTATTGTTGCTCCAGCATCAAGGAATATTTCTATTAGTCCTTCTTTTGCTGCTTTTGTGAAAACATCTCTTGAGGCAGGTGTAATAAGAGTTCTGGATTTAACCTTTTGCCCTTTAAGAATTTCTGCAACAGCTCTGAGGTCTTCTATGCGGCCATTTGTGCAGGTACCGATAAATATCTGGTTTAGTTTGACACCTTTTACCTGATCTACGGGTTGTGTATTATCTACTGTATGGGGAAGGGATACAACAGGTATAAGCTTATCAACCTCTATAGTTATAGTTTGCTCATAAGTTGCATCAGGATCAGCTGTTAGTGGCTGATAGTCATGTTCTCTGCCCTGTTGTTTCAGGTATTCTTTTGTGGTTTCATCAGATTCGAATAGGCCGAGTTTGGCCCCGGCTTCAACAGCCATATTAGAGATAGTTAATCTATCAGGCATAGTCATCATTTTGACAGTATCACCAGTGAATTCAAGTGCTTTATATGTTGCGCCATCTGCGCCTATCAGGCCTATCAGGTGAAGAATTATGTCTTTAGCCATTATATATGGCGGCATTTTACCGGAAAGTTTTATGAGAATGGTTTCAGGTATTCTAAACCAGGTTTTACCCATGGCCATGCCTATAGCAACGTCAGTAGACCCCATGCCTGTAGCAAATGCTGCAAAAGCCCCGCCAGTACAGGTATGACTATCGGCGCCTATGACTATATCCATGGGTCGAACATATTTTTCAGCTGCTATCTGGTGGCATACGCCATCACCTATATCGTGTAATTTTGCACCTGTAGTATTTGCAAAATACCTTAAGAGCATATGGTCGTTGGAGAGTTCTTTTCTGGGGCTGGGTGCTGAGTGATCCAGAAAGAAAATAGAACGTTGAGGGTTAGCGAGTGATTTTATGCTCAGTTTTTGTAGTTGTCTTACACCCAGTGGGCCTGTTCCATCCTGAAAATAAGCAAGATCGACAGGCACAATAGCTGTCTGACCTGCTTTTAATGGTTCAGAAACCTTCGAAGATACTATTTTTTCTGTCAGTGTCTGGTTCATCCTGTTACCTCATCCAAAATTATGCGGGGGGTGGTTTTTTAGAGTGTAAATCAAAATAGTATTTCTGTGGATAGTTTGATACGAAGGGTAAACTTATTTTAAGATTGTTAATCTGGCTCTAAGATTTTCAGTGTAAGTATTTCGGGCTTTTTTTGCGTGCAGTTAATTGTAAATGAATTGTAATGTATTTGCCATTGTGGTGTTTGGCGAACTATAATCAATTCAAATTAACATTAAAATTTGAATTCAGAAGAGGAGATAAATATGAGTCAGGTTATGAAAGTTAAAATGGATGGTCAGGAGCATGAGTTGTCACATTTTGAGCTGGATAATGATTCACGTTCAGTATATTTAGACCTTGATCACACGATTTGTGTTCATATAGAGGATGTCAAGGATGTTTTCAGCAAAGAATTAGAAGTTATGCAGGTTGGCTGTGATGATGGGTATGTAAAAGCCCGTATAGACAGTTTATATTCAGATTCTGATTCTAAAGAGCATCATATATTAGGTTTAAGTTTAAATTAGTTTATATTGAGTTGCCCTAGAAAGGCAACTGATAGCAGAGACAATGTGTCATCCGGTGAAAAGTTGTGTCTTAAAAACAAACCGGAATTAGCAGGGCTTAGTAATTGTCAGGATAGAATACATTCGCTTCCTGAATCCATTGCAAACAGGCACGTCGTACCCATCATGCCAGCTATTTTATAGAGTGAGTTGCTTTTCATTTGGTCTGACATACCGAAGACATTTATATCAGCTAGTGGTGCATGATTAATGGCGTCTTCAAATGTTCCTACCAGTACTATCAGTTCTGTTCGGGTAGGCATTCTGCCTTCTTCAACGATTCTTTTTAGATCCTGTCTTTCCTGTTCTGCTTTATCTTCACTGTCTGTTACCCTAATAAGGGCAACTTCTCCCCATTCTCGCTGTATTTCCAGTGTCATCAATATAGCAAGATTCTGGTTGGGGCTTTTATCTCGAAGCCACAGGTTTACTTTTTCTCTTCTGCCGAAGCCTGTTTTTGGGTGAAGCCAGAGTATAATAATGCCCAGTTGTGTTTTCATTGATATATCGATCATTTTATCCAGTGTATTTGATTTTAGCGGATCAGAGCTCATTGTTAGGAATATTATATTGGGAGAAAAATACATTCCTTTTGTTACCTGGGTAATAATGTTGAAAACTTCAAGGAAATTATTAGCTTCTATAACAGTTGTAGAAGTAAAAATACCTTCTTTTTGTATGCTTTCAACCAGTTGATTTAACTGTAGAAGTAATTCATCTCTGGTAACTTCAGTGCTGGTAGGGTTTTGATGTTCATCAGGTGAATTTAATTTTACTGAAAATAATCTTGCTGACCCTTTTGGGAAGGTGATATCTTTAATGAACCCGATAATGCTGAGCCAGTTTTTAGGGTTTTCGACGGGTATCAAAAGATTAGGTTTCCAGGTTTTAGCTGTTTGAGGCATTAATGCTGCTGTTTTAGCTGCCCACTCAGCAATAGCATTGAATATAGCTGCTCTGACGTCTCCCCACGGGGCTGAAAGCTCTCGTTTTATCTGTATTATGTAAACTATCGTTATAATGACAAGAGCTATTGCAGCAAAAACTGAATTAATCAGGAACATAACAACAAAACACCAGATGCCGCCTATAAGAGGTACAATTGATGGTATTTTAAAGCTTGGTCTGAATGAAGTTATGCCTACTGACTTTTCTATAAATACAGTCATATTGATCATACCGTAGGTGATCAGGAAAAACATTGTTAACAGGGGAGCTATAGTGTTTAAGTCTCCAAGTAAGATGCTTATTTCAACTATGCCAGCAGTCAATAAAAGCGAGTAAACAGGCTCACCGTTTTTGCTGCGGCACGCCCAGAAATTTGAAAAGGGTAATACTCGATCTTCTCCTAGTGCCATAAGTACCCGGGGAGCAGCCAGGATACACCCAATAGCTGATGATATTGTTGCGCCAATTACGCCAGCTGTTATAGCCCATTCCCATTTTGCCAGGTGTGCCATTATATATGTATTTGATATAAGGTCTTCAGGTGAAGCCATCTTTGAGAGCCAGTATGCTGTGAAAATATAAATTAGTAATCCCAGGGCTATGGCAGAAAGCAGGCCTACAGGAAGGCTCTTTCGGGGAGATTTAAGATCTCCTGACATTGCTGCACCTGCGCTTATACCTGTTACGGCCGGGAAAAATATTGCAAATACTACCCAGAATGATATATCTGAATCAACATATAATGTTGTTGCTGTTGTTGAAAAACCCGGTTTGCCTAAGAAGAATGATAATAAAGAAAAACCAATCAGTAGCAAAATGACATACTGTATTTTTATAGCATTTTTAGCCCCAAACAGGGTTATAAAAATCAACAATAAAAGGGTTATACTGGCAATCAATTTTGCATTTAAATCAGGAAAATATGTATTGACAACTTCTACAAAACCTACAACGTAGAGAGCTATGCTTAATGCCTGAGATAAATACAATGGAATGCCTATGGCACCACCTATTTCAAGACCTAACGATCTGGATAATATTGAGTAAAAACCTCCTGTGCCCACTTTAACATTTGTTGCCATTGATGCCATGGCAAGGCCGGTTGTAATGGTTGCTATATGAGCCAGCAGTATAATTATCAGTGCCCCGAAAAACCCTACATTGCCCACTACCCAGCCTAATCTCAGAAATAATATTACGCCAATTATAGTTAATATTGTCGGGACAAAGACACCATCTAATGTTCCCAGTTGCTTATGTTTATGTTTATTTTCCATTCTTTAATGCTTTAAATAGTCTAATTATCAGAAATTATACTAATCCTTGAAAGTAATGTATAGATTCCAGATTATAGAGGCCAATTCTACCCGCATATTTTAATTATTTACGTGGAATGGTTAAAAGTTTTGTCTCGAAAATTATAAACCTTTTGGGTCTGATTTAAAAGTATAGATAAGCTATAATTTAATACTACTTAAGTTAATTCTTTTATGTGAAGGCTGCTGTCATGCTGTTAATCTTTTCTTTATACCCTTTATCAAGTTTCTTACAGGCTCTGG
>CAZFBA010000045.1:0-24880 GCA_964517135.1 uncultured Gammaproteobacteria bacterium | reverse complement strand
GCTGGCTTCACCAGCTATCCCCGGGCAAGCGAACGATGCAGCAAACATGACCCCAGACAGGCCCGAGCAGGCGAACACTTGAGTGAGCGGTGGTGTGACCACCACTCTACCGGCTGAACCCTGTTTTATGAACACCCGATAATATTAACCCATGTAAAAATTTAGCCATTTATGGCTATTTTGAATCAATCAAACAGAAATAAATGTTTTTATTAATATAAGGGCAAATTTTTTATACCTGAATTTTTTAATCGATTAAAAAAACAAAATATAATTGTTTCAAGGAGGTCATATGACAGGTTGGGCTCATCATAACATTTTTTTCAACCCTAACGCAAATACGAAAATAAAAGGCAGTAACAAAAAAGACCAGATCAATGCTTCTAACGCCGGTGGCATACTTGATATAAAGTCAGGCTCCGGAGACGATCATAATGTTGTTCAGGGGCTAGGAGGCTATAATTTACTTGATAGCGGTTCTGGCGACGACAACAACTCACTCTTTACCCTCTTTTCAACCAACTATGTTGATAATGGCTCCGGTGATGATAACTCTAATATCGGCGGACTCTTTAATCATAACGTTATCCGTGGTGGCAGCGGCGATGATTATACCAGAGTCTGGGGTAGCTTTAATAATACTATTGTAGATGGCGGCAGCGGCGATGATATTACATACGTAGATACACTTTCATCTGTTGAAAGCACAACCGTTATCAGAGGTGGCTCGGGTGATGATACAGTGATGCTTGGCGGAGATGCCTCCAGATACAACGTTTCTCAAACAATAGAAAACGGTGAGCAATTTACAGTCTTTACAGATAGAGCCGGTAACGTCGTTAAAGTTGCTTCTGACGTAGAAAACATTGTTTTTGGTCAGCCAGCACAACAACAGCAAGAAACAAGACAACCCCGCACCCCTTCAAGACCATCAAATAATGCTCAAACAGCTTTCCTGAACTTCCTGTCAAACCTGAATAAAATCTGGACCTCTATCTGGAACGCTATATTTAACGCTAACTGGGACGTAGGCCCCAAAAACTGGCAGGATAACGAAGCCTTTGATATGCAGCTTGACGGCACAGAAGAACTTCAGGAGAAAGATAATACCTACTTTGACGCTAATCTCTGGGCAATAAATAAAGATAATGTAGCTCAGGTTGCTACTAACCACTACGGAAATGTTAATTTAACTGCTATTGGTAATAATACTGCCAAACAAAAAGCTAATAACGTTTTTGGTGACAATAATATTAGAGCATTTAATAATGAAAAAGTTCATCAGGTAGGCATAAACGAAGAAGGCAATAACAACCTGACAGCCAATAATAATACAGAGGTCATACAGGCAGCAGCAAATATCAGTGGTGACAATGATCTTACAGCCAAAAACAATGAAACAGTTGAACAGGTTGCCTATAACCAGACTGGCAATAATGACCTGACAGCCAGAAATAATACTGAAACCATACAGGAAGCACATAATATTACCGGTAATAACGAAGTTTTTGCCGATGACACCTGGATAAATCAAAATGGCGACAGCGTTCTTCAAAAAGTTGAAAACGAACAGGGCATAAATACCGTCACTGCACAGGATATAACAACCGTAGAGCAAAGAGTTATCAATGTTGCCGGTGATAATGAAGTTAAAGCAGAAGATACATTCTTTAATCAAACAGATGATACCGCCACCCAGAATGTAGCCAACCAGACCGGTAACAACAATGTTATTGCCGAAGATATACAAACTGTCACCCAGACAGTCATAAACAATGAGGGTAATAACAGAGTAATAGCAGAAGATACGTTCTTTAATCAGGATAACGACTCAGCAACACAAAATGTACTCAATTTTAACGGTGATAACGAAGTTATTGCAGAAGATATAACAGAAGTAAAACAGACAGTGGCAAACCAGAACGGTGATAACGTTGTTATAGCTGAAGATACCTGGCTCAACCAGACTAATGATGTAGCTATTCAAGAAGTCGCTAACATAAATGGTGATAACAGAGTTATAGCTGAAGATATACAGACAGTCGAACAGACAGCAGTAAATGCAACCGGAACAAATGAAGTCATAGCCGAAGATACAGGGTTCAATCAGGCTAATGATACAGCAAAACAAAATGCAGCCAATTTAGAAGGTGATAATATCGTCATAGCTGAAGATATACAGACAGTTGAACAGACAGCAACAAACATTACCGGTGAAAATACTGTTATTGCAAGAGATACTGGTTTTAATCAGGCTGATGATGTTGCTACACAGGTTGTTATTAATGATCAGGGCTCCAATAAGGTAGTTGCTGAAGATATACAGGAAGTATCTCAAGTAGTATCAACTACAACAGGCGCTAATGAAGTAATTGTTGAAGATACTGGTTTTAACCAGACTAACGATCTAGCCATCCAGGAAGTTTCCAGTACTACAGGAGATAATACCGTTATAGCTACTGATATCCAAATGATAGAACAGATCGTAGAAAGCGATGCAGGCCTGAATGTTGTCATAGCACAGGATACAGGCTTTGACCAGGCAGGCGATATAGCCAGACAGGACGTCTCTAATGACACAGGAGACAACATCGTTAGAACTGAAAATATTTCTGAAGTAGTTCAAACAGTAGAAAATGACTACGGAGCAAACATTGTTACTGCCGAAGATACAGGTATTATAAATAGAACTGATTCTGCTGATCAGGCAATAAGCAACGATCACGGAATAAATATTGTTGAAACAGTAAATATAACCGAAACAGTTCAGGTTGTTGAAAATAGAACAGGTGATAATATTGTTAGTGCAACAGATACGGGCATTAACCAGGCTGGAGATACTGCAAATCAAATAGTTCAAAACCAGGAAGGTGACAATATTGTTACAGCAGAAGATATATCAGTAGTATCACAACAAACAACCAATGTTAACGGTAACTCTGACCTTACTATCAATAATGCTACGCTGGCAAGCCAAACAGCAGACAACGTTACAGGTGACAACATTGCTACAACATCCGATAGATGGTGGTGGAACAGCTCTGGTGATGCCGCTGAACAAGAATTGAACAACGTTACAGGCCAAAACGTTGCAGAAGCAAGAAATGTAGATGAAGTCAGACAAGCAGCCACAAACGTCTCAGGCACTACTTCTATGACTTCTGACAATACCCGTAATACTGAACAGACAGCCTCAAGCGTTGCCGGTGATGTGGTACAGTTCGTTGAAAACACCAGAAACGCTACTCAAACAGCTAGCACCCAGACAGGCACTATTGATATGCAGGCCAATGACAGCTGGTGGAATAATAGCGGAGATAGTATTTCTCAAACAGCTCATAATGCCTCAGGCACAACAAATATGAATACTAATAAGATTGGTGATGTTGAACAGACCGCAGATAGCACATCAGGGGCTATCAATATGACTTCAAACAAAAGTGATAATACTATTCAGACTGCTACAACTCAGACAGGTGAAGTTAATCAAGAAATCAATAATGCTACAACTTCAAGACAATCAGCAACAACAATGAATTCTAATATTACACAGTCAAGCGAATCAAGACAGAGTGCAGTTCAAAACGCTAACCTGCAAGATGCATACAATAAAACAGTAACTCAAAGCACCTCCAGAGGTAATGATGAACTCAATATGATAATAAGTGGCTATAATAACCACTCAACACAGGATGCCGGCCGTGGTGATGATGTTGTTTCATGCCAGATAAGCGGTAGAAGCAATACTCATGAGATGAAACTCGGCGATGGAAGGGATACAGGTCGTGTAGCTTTTACTGAAGATAGCTCTAATAACCAGGTTACCATCTTCGCTGAAAACGGTATCACCAGAAACGACGGTGACAACGATATTATAGAAGTTACTCTTGCCGGACAAAACAATACTGTGTACGCTAATCCCTCTGAAGATGGCTGGGTAAGAAGTGTTGTACGTAATGACACTCTGAATGTAACGCTACAGGGCTCATACAACCTTGAAGAAATTACTCATGACCACTACAGAGCCATCCTGACCGATAGCAACGGAAACTCCATCTACATAGGCAAATCAGTTGAAACCCTTATGGTCAACGGCGCAAATGTTAGAGTTTAGCTATAAACCGCCTGACCTGAAGGTTTTATATTAATATATCCTGAAAACAAATAAGAATAAATTCTTATGGTGATCAAATTAGTTAATTGGTCATTTATAAGCTACTTTTTCCTGATAAACTGTTCCTATCAAATTTATTTTTTGCTTTTTTTAAATCTATAAGCAGGTGGGCAAATTGCGGATAGGAATTACTGATTCCAGAAAGAGATGCCGATTTGCATAAATCTATAATCTTTTTGTTTTTTATAATCCTCAACAAGTCTTTCTTTAGGATGATAAAATGAATAAAAGATATCAAAATATTGAAAATAATTAACTGACAGACGGAGTAAACAGATACAAAGATGAATAATACAGCAAATTATTCTGAAAAAGTGCAGAATTTAATGCAACTTCCTCAGTCTATTTGTAATAAATGCGGGCTTTGCTGCAAATTATTTGTTTTTAATGCCGGAATAACCTATGAAGAAATTCAATACATCGCTGATAACTCTCAAGATACCTATCAAGCTGCTGGAGCCAGAAAATTTCTAAGCTACTTTTTACCTGTATCTATTGAAGAAGCTATGGCCATAGCTCCTGAATATACCAGAGAAACATTAAACAAATTTCAATCTTCAAAAAACCTTATTGGCTTCTTTCAATGTAGATATGTTAATGAAAATACTGGCTTATGTAATATTTATGAATCCAGGCTTGAGTTTTGTAAAGCATATCCTGTACCGGGTGAGTCTGTTATCTATCATAAAACCTGTGCATACAAAACTATTGGTGAAAAAAACTGGCAGGAAATCTGTAGCATACTGAATGAACTAAATGATACTGCTATAAATATTAACCAGCAACGACTTCAGGGTATTGAAAAACATGAAGAATGGAAAGACGACATTCAAAACCACAATAAACATGTAAAACTGAATCCACCAGCACCACCTGAGTTATGCATAAGGTGTGGAACGTGTTGTAAAGTGGCTTATAACAACCTGCCTTATGAAGAATTAAAACATCTGGCACAGATGGGAGAACAGGTTGCAACTGACTTCTTAAGTGTTTTTGAACCTTATTCTGATATTGAAGAAGTTGAAAAGCTTTACCCTGAACTGGTTCAAAAAATCAAACGTTTTTCATTACACGAAAAATTAACATTGTATTACTGTAAATTCGTTCAAGATAATAATCTTTGTGGAATTTATGAGAAAAGACCCTCTGTATGTAAGTCTTCTCCACATGTAGCCTGGGCTATAGTCTCGCAAAATTGCGGGTATAATGGATGGTTGTTTTCTTTAAAAGAACAGGTAAGAAAATTAGTTCGCAGTATGAATGAATATGTATACCTTAAAGAGCTACTGTCTGATGACGGTATGGCATATAATGTACCTATAAAAGCTATTGAAAAGATGGAAGTTTATGATTGCCCTGGATTTACATCTTTTCAGCCTGTGTTTGATTTAAACACACCAAGAGATTTCAATGGCAACCTACTTGAAACACAGGCCATATTAATTGATGAACTGCATTTATTAATCAAAGATAAGCTGAAATTCTGGATGAAGCTTTACCTGATAAGTTAACCGGCGATACTATCAGATATGAGTTGAACAAGCAAGCCAATCTGAGTGCTGCTTGGATCGTATTTACTCTCTCAGTGCCACCCCTGCTGACATACTTATGCCTTTCCCTGAAGAGATAGGCTGCTCCAGTTAAAACAACATTAAGAACAGGCATATTGAAAGAAAGAATAAAAAGGACTTTTAACAAGTTACCTGCTGATTTTATACGCTTGCAGCCTTGTTCAAACTTGTTCAAAAATGCAAAGAAAGTTCCTCCAGGGCTTTTAGCATATATTTCATATTTTAATTCACTGATGATAACTTTTTTAAGCAATCTCTTTACATAAATTTCTCTGGAACTGTTTTACTTTAAAATTTAAATATGGCTGAAAAGGTTTCATATACAACTTTTACACAAACTCTTCAGAAGATCTCAGACACTATTGCAGATTCAACCTGTAATATCCATTGTGATAATAACCTGATGCCTGGTTTAAAACTTAAATTAATCAGCATACTGGTTTTTTTAACAGGACATTTTAACCAGAATACAGAAAACAAAATAAATTTAGTGCATATTTTAGCTTCAAGCAATAATATTAAAGTAAAAAACTTACTTCAAAGTTTAGAAATAACTCATACAGGCATTTATGATGTTCTTGCTGGTTTCTATACCCCTTTAGAGCTTGATTATAAACTGTCATCAAACACCCTTATTTCCTGTATGAACGAATTAGAACCGTTTTCACTCGATTACAACAAAAACCCGGAAAACACTGAAAAAACTTCTATTAAACCTTTTATGATATCATCTGCTATTGAATCACTCTTAAACAGAGAGAAAAGAAGTCATGCAGGTATTTTTTATACTCCTGAAGATGAAATTGAGGTTATGTGTCGCCTATCTCTTGCTGAATACTTGCTAAACAGTATTCCATATGTTTGTAAAGAAGAAATATACTCACTTATATTTAATGATAATGCTGAACCTGACATTATACTAAAAACACAGAGACAGCATAATATGTATCTGACAATTTATAAGACTTTAAAAGAAATAAAAATGTTTGACCCGGCCTGCGGCACAGGGCTGTTTGCTTTGAAGATGTATCATATCCTGGTTGATCTTGTTAAAAAACTTGAAACATGTATTTCACCACCCAACAAAGACCAATACAACCCGGAAAACATCATCATAAACAATATTTATAATATGGATATTGAAAGCTGGGCAGTTCAATTCTGCTTATTATCACTCCTACTCTCAATACCAGAAAATTGCAAGCCATCAAAAGACCAGCTTCAATCACTCAAAAACCATTTTGTAACCGCAAATCTTATAGAAACAATAAAACCAGATAAAATTACACTGAAAGATTATTTTTCAGAAGTTTTTAACAAAAAAAACAGCGGATTTGACATTATTGCAAGCAATCCCCCCTACGTCAGACAAGAGCTAATTCAACAAAATTACAATAACTTAAATCACCCTGAAAACCTGAAAAAACAATTAGCTGAATACATAGAAAGCCTGTTACCCTACTATTTCTCAAAAGATAAGCATGAAAAAACTTTAAAAATTAGTTCAAAGAGTGATCTTTACATTTACTTTTTCTTCACCGGTATATCCCTGCTAAACAATAATGGTATTTTAACCTATATAACCTCAAACTCATGGCTTGATGTTGATTATGGCGCTTGCCTGAGAGATTTTCTGGGCAAACATACAGCTATAAAGTATATTATAGATACCTTACAGGCAAAAAGTTTTCACGATGCAGATATAAACACTGTTATAACCGTTATTTCTAACAGGCAATTATCAAAATATACCAACATAGAAAATCATGTACGATTTGTTAACCTGTTTCAGCCTTATGGCCAGCTACTTAAAAAAGATATTATTAGTGATATAACCTGCTGCCAGAAATCATTTAAGAACATCTATTCTGAAGTTAAGCTGGTTAGACAATCTGAGTTGATAGATGATAATAAAGTTAGATTTGTCAATAATTTACAGTATTCTAACAATAAAAAAACCTGCCTGAACAGCCGATGGGGATGTAGTTATCTCAGGGCTCCAGCTATATATAAGGAAATAGAAAAACAATTTTCAGCAAAATTCATATACCTGAAAGATATAACAGATATCAGGTTTGGCATAAAATCTGGAGCCAACAATTTTTTCTATCTTGATAAATCTAAAATTGACCAATGGCAAATAGAATCAGATTTTATCAGGCCCTTTCTGTTCTCACTCAAAGATATTGAAGGTTATCAGATCAACAGCAATAACACAAAACGATACCTGTTTTATTGCCATAAATCTAAAGATGAACTAAAAAAAGGAGGTTTCAAAAATGCTTTAGCCTATATATCACAGGGAGAAGCCCATAAGTATCATTACAGACCTTCAGTAAAAAATAGGCCAAACTGGTATTCAGTACCTCGACAGGAACAATTTCACTTTGTTTCAAACAGATTTATAGGTGAAAGATTTGGGTTCCCGGGTATTAGTGAGTTATTAGTTGGCGATGTTTTCTTTACCGGAGCATTTAAAAAATATAATACGGAGCTTTGCCTGGCTTTATTGAATTCTACCTTATCATATTTATCTGCTGAAGTGCTGGCAAGAAAAACATATGGACTTGGCATTGCATATCTTTATGGACCTGAAATTAGCAATATTACTATTCCTGATCCCTCTCTTATTGCAGAAGATCTCAGCAAAGATATCATACAGATTCATTCCAAAATGAAAGAAAGAAAGTTACTCAAAATACATGACGAAATAAACATGCCCGACAGAAGAGAACTTGATTATTGTATATCAATTTTAATGGGTCTTTCTGACCGTCAGCAAAATGATATTTATGATTCCTTAAAAACGATGGTTGAAGCACGGCTGAAAAAAGCCAGAAATCTTGCATCTTGCTGATTTAAATATCTACTATTGCTTTTGTAAAAAGTTTAAACAAATCCTGCCATGTTTATCATATTCTTAAATTGTTTGTAAAAATTTGTGAAACTTTAAAATTATTCTGTCATAAAAATGCCTTCAGACGTTTTAAATCATCACGGCTGTCTCTCTTTACTCAATACAGGTATATAGATTCATGTCTTCAGACAACATCTTCAAGTCGATATCAAGAGCAGAATACAGAATAAATTCGTCGAATTTATTCAAAGATCGGTCATCGCCGTTTTCACGTCCGTATGCAAAGCCCAAAAACAAGAAAAATGAAGATCTTCTCCCGAATGCTATCTATGACGTGGACCCTGGAGGTGAGCTGGAATCTCTAACTGGCCTCAGAGCAATGTTAGATAAGATTATTATGTTTATTTTAACCCTGTTGGGCAAACAAAAAGAATGGCAGGAGGCACGTACCAGACTGTTAATGCTTCAAAAGCGGATCAATACTTTTGAAACTATCATCAAAGAAGCTAAAGGCCAGCATTCTGTTTCTGAAAACATTAAACATTATCGTGTTTAGCCAGTTGTAGTTAATTTTGCAGCAGTTATTGTTCTGTTCAGATTTATTTTCAACAGAATTTATTTTGCTGTATAAAAAAGATCAGTGGATAACTTAAAAAGTTTTCGATTTTCACAATCTCTGCACTGATATCTCTTCATATTTAATCCTTTTATATCCTTACAGTTTGTTTTAAACCTTAATTTATGATTATTTAGACTTATATACACATTTTTTCCCTTGTCATATTTAAAGTTATCCTTTCTGAATTCTTGTTTGGTAGCTTTTGAATTAGTAGTTGGCTTAGGTGAATAGGGTGTAATACAATTATTAATATATTTCTCAACCTCTTTACCACTATAAAAGCCTGAATCTGCAAGAACCTCTTTTTTTCGAGTCCCAAAGCTTCTTTGTTCTTAATTGCCTCCTTTAACAGGGAACAGAGGATATTTTTTATATTTCAAGCATACAAGTATAAAGTGATAAATTCAACCGGGTTATTATATAATAATCATTCTGAGTATTACCTTAATACATTCATTAAAACTATCTCAAAAATATGAGGCTCAGAATGATTTAAGTTTCAGGTTGTTCTTTTATAAACTTGAAGGATAAAACCAGATGCATTTTAAAAATCTATTTATAGCTTTGCTAACAGGTATTATACTTTGCTGTATCAATTCTTGCAGTTGCACTAGTCTTGAAAACCTTTTTTCCAGTAGCTCTTTATCAGTTAACAAGCCCATAACAGCACAACCAGAAGAGCGTACAGTAAATTTCAATATAAAACAAAAAATTTATTCCAATCCAGGGACACGAAAAATAAAGCTAACAGTAATTCTACCCATCAATGTTACTAACCGACAGGAGGTTCTGAGCATTCAATTTAACCCGAAACCTTACAGCATATACGAAAAAAATGGCAACAGATATGCTTATTATGAGATTCAGAATCCTTCATCTTATTTGGAAATCAACATTGATAGTAAACTCAAACTTTATAACTATAGTTTACAGCGTGCTATAAAGGCCCCTGTTAAAGACAGATCCGGTTATTTCAATAAACAATACCTTTTTCCTGAAAAATATATTGAATCTGATCATAAAGATATTCAGTCTGTCGCACAAAAACTTAAAACGTCTGATGAACTCAAAACTATCGAGAATATTTATAACTATGTAACACAAAAAATGACCTATAGCGGATACAATCCAATGGATGCAGGCGCATTAGAAGCCATAAGAACAGGCAAAGGTGACTGTAGTGAATATACAGACCTGATGGTAGCGCTGGCCAGAGCAGCAGGAATACCAGCAAGGCAAGCTTACGGCATTACAACAGAAGTAACTAATACTCCCAAGCACGCATGGCCAGAAGTCTATACAGAAAAATACGGCTGGGCGCCTTTTGACCCCACCACAGGCGACGCAGGCGACAATGAATTCGATACAATGAAAACCATGTATATTTATCTCTCATACCTTAGAACAGATCAGGAACTCAACAACTTCTTTTATATGTGTTATTTCTACGAAGGATCACAAATACGGGTTATAGATGAATATAAAACCTGGTAATAAACTTTTTTGTTAGATGAAAAACCCAATAAACATTGTAAATAAAAGATTAACAATTGTGAAAATAGATTTAAACTGGCAATGAAAGCTATATCAAAAAGGTTAAAGATGTGCCCCTTTTGAAGTATTCAATTTTGTTTGATCAGATGTTATTATTTGCTTTATAGATAGGTTTTTTATTATAAATTATTCCAAAATATCCCTGAATGTTGTTAAAGCTGTTTCTAAAAGTCTGAGATTACTTAATAATAAGTATTATAAATTATTTTACTGTTTTCAATATTTAAAAAAATTACTAAAGCCAGGTTTACAAATATTTCAACATAACACAGGAGCTCAATTTTAAAGATGATTCGTGGTGAAAGCTTAAAAATATTGATACTTTTTTTTCTTCCTGTGTTTCTTATGACACCATTAGCGTTTTCTGAAGGAACTATTAATCTGGGTTCCTTAAAAGTTGCAGGACCGATAGGAAATATGGATGAAAAGGCTGGTGTATCAATGATAAAAGTCAGGCCTTTTTATTTTTATGACTATTATCAGGATGTTCTCAATAAATGTATCAATGAAAATGGCAGCATAAACCTGAAAAAACTAAATACTGCCAGCCATAACCTCGACTTGTTTCTGAATACCATAAAGGAAATTTCAGAAAATGATATTAAAAAAATGACTGACGATGACCAGCTGGCCTTCTGGATTAATACACATAATGCTCTATCTCTTTCAATGCTTTTAAATCACCCTGTTGAAGAGAGTCTATCAATAAATAAAAAGCTAAAAACTACCAGATATAAAATTACTGGCAAAAGCCTAACCCTTGATATAATTAAAAAGAATATCATTAAAAAACAATTTCAACAGCCTAAAGCCTATTTTGCTCTCTTTGATGGCACAAAAAACTCACCACCCATAAGGAAAAACTATTATACTGGCGACAAACTAGGGTTACAGCTAACAGAACAAGTTAGAGAATATTTAAATAATCCTGATCACCTTCAGATTGACCTTAATAATAGTGTTGTTTATTTACCAGCAATATTAAAAGAGCACAGCAATGAGTTTAGTTCCTACTATAACACAAATGACAAATATTATGGGTTTAATAAACGTGATAGAGCACTTTTAAACTTTGTTTATAAATACCTTGATACACGCCATAAAGTTTATATCAACTCTAAAAACTTTAAAATTGACTTCTTAAACGATTAATAGCCCGGCTAAAACTAAAAAAGTTTTCAGGTTTTGCCAGACCTGTTCTTGTTGTATTATAGAATATACTAAACTATAGACCACTTTTTACCTAATGCCTGATTATTTTATGTGTTTACTATATTATAATTAAAGTAGATAATTCATTTGGGAAGGTAAAATATGCTCTCTGTAGATAAAACCCCTGTTTTAATATCTGATTTTGACAAAACTATAACAAAAATAGACTTTTTTTACTACGTAGTTAAGAATTACCTCAAAAAAGAAGACCTGAAACCCTGGGATGAATATATTGCCGGTAATTTAAGACATTTTGAAGCACTTCAACAAATTTTCAGCAAAGTTAAAATACCACTTGAACAGTTTCATAACGATATATTACAAATACCTGTAGAAGAAGACTTTGTTAAAGTTGTCAAATACTGCAAAAAAAACAATATTAAAGTCTATATCATTAGTGCTGGTGCTGAATACTACATCAAGATACTGCTTAAAAAAATGGAAATACAAAACGATATTACTTTGTTTTCTAATAAAAGCTACTATAGCACTGAAAAAGGCCTGTATATGGAGAGATTGAACCCAGGTGAGCTTTTTTATTGCCCTGAATATGGCATAAATAAAGAAAAAATCGTTAAAGCCATAAAAAATGACTGCAATTATTGCATCTATGCTGGCGATGGCCGATCAGACAGACCTGCTGCACGCCATGCTGACAGGATATTTGCTAAAGACGCCCTCCTGGAATACTGCAAAGAAAACAATATCGAGGCCACAGAATTGATATCTTACAGGCAAATACTGGAGTTTCTTACCCATGATCAAAGCACTTCATAAAAGAATTAAAATTCCATCTATATTGAAAATAGGACCTGATGAACTTATTCATATAGGAAAGTATCTTAAAACATTCTCTCTAACAAGGGCTGCTTGTTTCTTTAGTAACGGTATCAAGGAAATAGCAGGCAACAAACTCTATGAAAGCTTTGAAAATTATGATATTCAGGTTGTTCATGAAGATTTTATTGACAGAATAGACATTGAAAACATTATTCATACAGCATTTAGTCTGCCAAAAAGCGCACAGGTATTGATTGGCATCGGTGGCGGTAAAGCTCTTGACTTCAGTAAATACTGCGCACACGTATTAAATATACCGTTTATCACTGTACCTACTTCTGTTTCAAATGATGGATTCTGTAGCCCTGTTTCATCATTGATTATTGACGGTAAAAGATCCAGCGTCAATTCAACCATACCTTTCGGAGTCGTTGTAGATATAAAGATTCTCCAGGGAGCACCTGATTCACTTATATATTCTGGCACAGGAGACCTTATATCAAAAGTTACAGCTGGTTATGACTGGCAAAAAGCCGCTCAAAAAGGTAATTCTGAATTTCATGACTTTGCCTATCTCATATCCCAAAACAGTGTTAGAGATGTTTTTGATACAAAAACATTTTGCTTAAAAGATGAAATCTTTCTCTATGACCTTGCTAACGCACTTCTGATGAACGGTCTCTCAATGGAAATAGCAGGATCAAGCAGACCAGCCAGCGGCAGCGAACATTTGATAAGTCATAGTTATGATAAAATCTCTGATGAACCTTCTTTGCACGGTATTCAGGTTGGGCTTGCTACATACCTGTGTTCATACCTTCAAAATAACAAATACGAACAGGTTAAAAGCTTTTTAGAATGTAGTGGTTTCTTTGCATTTGTTCGTAATAATCCACTAAATAAAGCTGATTTCTTGAAAGCAATAACACTGGCCCCTGAAGCAAAAGAAGATTTTTATACCATACTCTCTGAAAAAGGTATGATTGAAAAAGCTATAAATTTTGTTGAAACTGATACTCTCTTTAAACAATTGCTTGCGTGATTTTAAACAGGTAAAGCTGCATGTTACAAAACGAACAGCATTATAATAGTGTTAAATATTTTATTGATCCAAGGTTTGATAGCGCAAAACCTTTTAAAGAAGGTCTGGCACCTGTATTGATTGATACCCTCTGGGGTTTTATAAATAAAGAAGGAACTATTGCTGTTAAACCTCAATTTACACAGGCAGAACATTTTAATGAAGGTTACGCCAAAGTAGAAATAACTTATCTATATAGCTTTATAGATAAAGAAGGTAACCTCATTGCTAAGCCTGAGTTTTCATGGGCTCATAATTTTTCTGAGGGACTTGCTGCTGTTGAATATAACAGAAAATGGGGATATATAGACTGCAATGGTAATTTTTTAATTGAACCCTGCTTTAATGATGCAAAAAGTTTTTCAGAAAATCTTGCAGCAGTATCTCTTAAAGGAAATTATGGTTTTATTGATAAAAACGGTAACATAGCTATCACTCCTGAATATGAAGATGCAGGCATGTTCTCAGAAGGTATGGCACCAGTCAAAAAGAAAAATAAATGGGGATATATTAATAAACACGGGCAAATGGTTGTATCTGCTGAATATAAAGCTGCTGATATTTTTAAAGAAGGATTTGCAAAAGTTGAAATTGAATCCAGACAATTAATGATATTTTCTAAATACCTGCATGGCTTCATTAATAAAGAAGGAGAAGAAGTAATAAACCTTAAATACAGTTCTGCTTCAGCCTTTTCAGAAGGTCTTGCTCCTGTAGCAGTCGATTATAAATGGGGATATATAGACAGGAAAAATAACTTAATTATTAAACCGCAGTATAATTATGCTGATATGTTTTCTGAAAGTCTTGCCTGTATTAACTTTCAGGGTAAATATGGTTTTATTGACCTTGAAGGCCTGACAATTATTGACACGGTTATTTCAGATGCTACAGCCTTTTCTGAAGGCTTAGCAGCTATACAGCTTGATTTTATGGGCAAATGGGGATATATTATTAAACCACAAGCTTATATAAATTGATTTTACCAATAAAGAATAACAGCCAGTTAATAAATAATGATAGATTTTTTGTTTTCGAATTTTTAAAAATGTAAAGATTATTGCTATTCCCCTGTTTGAGGTATTAACTTTTTATTTTGATTGGTTATACTGATAATAAGATGTAAATTGTACACTTAAAATATTATACATTTGTATTAATCTAACAAACAAACCCCATTTCCCACACCAGAGAGGACAAAAAATTGAAGAAAGACCCCAGCAAATTCAACTCATATTTTGAAATGTTAAATTATATACGTATTTCAAGAATTTGCCTTGATGACATCGAAAAGAGACTTGAAGAACTCGAAAAGCTTGAAAGAAAGCTTGAAAAACAATTGCAGTGTGCATAATTTAATGATCATAAACCACTTAAAAAAATATATGTGATTAACCTGATTGTCGCCCACTGAGCGGCAATTTTTGTTGATAAATTTATTATTTTTACTTAAAAAAATTTATTAAAAACATATATTGTGGTTTAATTTACATGATTTAAATGTTTTTTTGTTGACTGAAACCGATATAGAAATAACGCTAGAATGCAGGCAAAAAGAAAGGGACCGCTAATGGAAGAAGCAAAAATTGGCTATGTGACACAGGTTATAGGACCGGTCGTAGATGTAGAATTCCCGGGCGGCAAATTGCCAGAGATTTACTTTGCCCTGAAGGTTGAAGACAAAAGCCCAGAAGGGGAAGAGGTTAATATTGTCACTGAAGTACAACAATTGCTCGGCAATAACAGGGTAAGATCAGTTGCCATGTCTTCTACTGGCGGGCTTACAAGGGGTATGAAGGTTATCAATACCGGCAACCCAATTACAACACCAGTAGGAGAAAAAACACTAGGCCGCATCCTGAACGTACTTGGCGAACCTGTCGACAAAATGGGAGATGTAGAAGCCTCTGAAAGATGGCCAATACACAGGGCAGCACCTAAATTAACCGACCAGTCAACAGAATCAGAAATTTTTGAAACAGGTATTAAAGTTATTGACCTTCTTGAGCCATATCCAAAAGGTGGTAAAGTAGGTTTATTCGGCGGAGCCGGTGTTGGCAAAACTGTTGTTATTATGGAATTAATCCATAACATTGCTAAAGCACACGGCGGGGTCTCTGTATTTGGCGGTGTAGGCGAACGTACCAGAGAAGGAAATGACCTATGGAACGAAATGAAAGAATCACAGGTTATTGATAAGGTTGCCCTTATCTACGGACAGATGAACGAACCACCAGGTGCCAGGATGCGAGTCGGCCTCACGGCGCTAACCGTTGCTGAATATTTTAGAGATGTTGGCAAACAGGATGTTTTACTCTTTATTGATAACATTTTCCGCTTTGTTCAGGCAGGTTCAGAAGTATCAGCCCTCCTTGGCCGTATGCCAAGTGCTGTAGGTTATCAACCAACCCTCCCGATGGAAATGGGTGAACTTCAGGAGCGTATTACATCTACTGCAAATGGTTCAATTACATCTGTACAGGCTATTTATGTTCCGGCTGATGATCTGACAGACCCTGCTCCAGCTACTACATTCTCTCACCTTGACGCCTCTACAGTTCTTTCACGGCAAATCGTTGAACTCGGTATCTACCCGGCTGTCGACCCGTTAGACTCAACCAGTAAGCTTCTTGACCCCCGGGTTGTTGGAGAAGAACACTATAAAACTGCAAGAGAGGTTCAGCAAGTTCTTCAGCGCTACAAAGACCTTCAGGATATCATCGCTATTCTTGGTATGGACGAACTTTCAGAAGAAGACAAACAGATTGTTGGCCGTGCTAGAAAGATTCAACGTTTTCTCAGTCAACCATTCTTTGTTGCCGAACAGTTTACCAATACACCTGGCCGGTATGTTAAGCTGGAAGATACTATTAAAGGTTTCAAAGGGCTTATTGAAGGCAAATATGACCATATTCCCGAGCAGGCTTTTCTTTATGTCGGCGGTATTGAAGAAGCACTTGAAAAAGCAGAACAAATGGGAGTTAAAATATAACAATTATGCGTCTTAAGATACTTACACCTGGCAAAACTGTATTGGATATTGAAGTAAAGGGCGTTTTTGCAAAGGCTATAGATGGTGAAATCGGTATATTACCGGGGCATATACCTCTTATGACTGCACTAAATATTGGTACTACTTCATATCTGACTATGGAAAACAAAAAAGAGTTCATATCAGTTATGGGTGGCATTTTAAAAGTTGAGGATGATCTAGTAACGATACTTACAGAAACTGCAGAGCATGGAGAAGACATTGACGAGACCCGTGCACGTCAGGCAGCTGACAGAGCAAAGGCACAGCTTGAAGGTTTACTTGATCAAAATATACCAAAATCTTCACCGGATGTTGAAAAAGCCCGAATGGCTCTCATGAAGGCTTTGGCCAGAATGAATGCAGCGGATAAATCCAGAAAACGTTTTTAGTATGAAAATTCATATTGCCCATCTGTATCCTGAGTTACTCAATATATACGGTGATCGGGGTAATATTCTGACTATTTCAAAGCGATGTGAGTGGCGTGGTATTGATGTAGAAGTTCATGAACTGGATATAGATGAAAAAATTGATCCTGAAAAGTATGATTTCTATTTTATAGGCGGCGGACAGGATCAACAGCAGGTAACTGTTGCAAAAAGACTAAAAGAAATAGCACCTCAAATTCGTGAAGCTGTAGACACAGGAGCTGTTTTTCTATGCATTTGTGGAGGATATCAGCTTTTTGGGCATTATTATCAGCCTTTTAACGCAGACAAACTTGAAGGTATAAGTATTTTTGATGCTTATACAGTTGCAGGCAATAAGCGTTTTATTGGCAATGTAACTATAATGCTTGATGAAAGCTCTGGTCTTGTTCCTGAAACGCTTGTTGGGTTTGAAAATCATAGTGGTCTAACTTACCTCGGTGAAGGGGTTAAACCATTAGGAAAAGTTTTAACTGGCAATGGCAATAACGGTGAAGATCAAGGAGAAGGTGCCGTATATAAACATGTTTATGGAACTTATTTGCATGGTTCTCTCTTGCCAAAAAACCCTCATTTTGCTGATCTTTTAATAAAACAGGCGCTATCAAGGCGTTATAGAGAGCTTAAACTGGAACCACTTGATGATTATATTGAGCAGTTAGCACATAAAAAGGCTCTCAACCGCAAATATTAGCTGAATATACTGATCATTGAAAGTAATGTATAGATTCCAGATTATAGAGGCCGGGTGTTTTTGCCTGCTGTGCGGGCAAAAACACCCTACTGAATTCTATCAGCATATATTAATTATTTACGTGGAATGGTATAAATAAGCAGAAAACAGGCTTTTTTAAACCCTGTTTTCTGTAATAATTCAGTTATAAATATTTGAAAAACTATTCAGCAGCAACTTCTTCTGGTTTTTTCTCTTCTTGAGAGATTTGCTGTTCTTCTTCCTGGGATTTTTGATACTGTTCTTGCTGGTCTTGAAGTTGTTGTTGCTTTTCTTGTTCCATTTCTTCTATTTCCTGTTTGAACTCTTCGGTCATCATTGGTTCTTGAACACTACCGGCAGTAACTTCTATGGGTATATCTACAGAAACCTTAGATGTCAGTTTAACAGTTAAAACATATTCTCCTACGTGATTGACAGGGTTATTCAGAGTAATATTTCTTCTATCGACTTCTTTATCTGTTTTTTCTTTAATAATCTGGGTTAATTGTCTTGTAGTAATAGCACCGTAAAGTTTTCCTGTTTCGCCAGCTTTCGCTTGAATAGTAATTTTGCCTATAGACTTAATAGAGTCTGCAGTATCCATGGCCTGTTTATGAATTTTCTCAGCCTTGGCTTTAATCCTGGCAAGGTTTTGCTCTCTTTTTTTAAGTGCACCATCTGTTGCTTTTTCGGCAAAGCCTGATGGCAAAAGATAATTGCGAGCATAACCATCTGATACATCAACTATATCACCTGTTTCTCCTAAAGAAAGTACATCTTTTGTTAATATAACCTTCATTAATGATTTCCTCCTGATATTATTTTAAACGTCTAATCATTGCAAAAGTCCTTGTTTTATGAGGGACAAAACCAAATTTCTCATAAAAGCTTTCTTTTCCTGATTCTGCATATAGTGTAACCACAGGTATAGCATAATCGTCAAGTATTGTCAGTATACATTTCATAATTTTTGACCCAACACCCATTTTTTGATATTCAGGCCTTACTGCAACATCCCAGATGGTAATTTCTCCTACCTGAGAAACCGTTGCTCTAGCGATCCCAACCAGCAGATCATTATCCCGGGCAGTTACTATGACGAGAGATCGCTCAAGATATTTTGATATGATATCATCATCTTTTTCTTTCCAGTCAATAGATTTGTATAAATCTCTAATATCACTGGAATTTACATCTTTTGAAATAGAAAAAGTTATATTTTCAGGTATTTCAGTCATTTTTCTTTAAAAAACTTATTGATTCAATATGATAAGTATGACAGAACATATCAACAGGCACTACACTGCTTAATTTATAGCCTTTTTCAAGAAGTATCTTAACATCTCTTGCCATTGTTGCCGGGTTACAGCTTACATAGATTATATTATCACATCCAGACAATGCACATTGCTCAAGAACATTTCTATCACACCCGCTACGTGGTGGATCAAGAATTATCCAATCATAAGACTCAATGTTTTCGAGGCTTTTAAAAGCTTCTTCTGCTGATTTATTTATAATATCTATGTTTTGAACATTATTAAAGTTAAAATTTGCCCTGGCATCTTCGCAAGCATTTTTATCCAGCTCAATAGCTTTAATAGACTCAAAAAGGTCAGATAAATAAAGTGAAATAGCTCCACCACCTGCATAAACATCAAGAAGTTTGTGATGACATCCAGTATCAGCGATGATTTTTCTTATTGTATCAAACATAATCCTTGCTGCTAGTGGATTTACCTGAAAGAAACTTCTGTCTGATATACGATAAAAGGTATTGTTGATTTTTTCAGTTATAAATGGATTACCATAAACAGTTTGAGAATCACTGCCAAAGATAACATTGGTTTTTTGTTTGTTGAAATTTACTGTTACACCTTTAATTTCAGGAAATTTTTTAACAAGATTTTCTGTTATCTGTTCTATAAAAGGAGAAATAATTGTTGAGTTAATGATAAAAGTTGCCATAAGAGAATTATCATAAAAGCTTTTTCTTAAAACAAAGTGTCTAAGGTATCCTTTGTGATCAGATTCTTTATATACCTTCATCTTATAGGTTGTATGCAGTTCTCGAAGCTCGTTAACAATTTTATCAAAAGGTTCTGGCTGCACAGGACAATATTTAATATTAACAATATCGTGTGTACCAGGTTTATAGTATCCTGCTAAAAGTCTTTGAGAGTTTTTAGTTTCTCCCAGTGGAAATTGTACTTTAGAACGATAATGCCATATTTCAGGGCTTGCTATAGCAGAAATAACCTGAAAATCTGAAAGACCGGCAATTTTATTCAGGTTATCTTTAATAACAGAAGTTTTTACTTCAAGCTGGCTGTTATATTCAATGTGCTGCCACTGACACCCACCACAAATCTTTGCCAGAGGGCATAAAGGTTTTATTCTTGAAGGGCCTTCTTGAAGTATTGTCTTTAAATGAGCCCGTAGATAGTTTTTTTTATGGCTGAAAGTCTCTGCTTCTACGATATCTCCTGTGGTAGTATTAGAAATAAAGACTGTTTTACCCTCATTTTCTCCTTCGAGAACCCGCCCGATACCTTCAGCACAGTATCCTAGATTATAGATCTCAGCTTTAACAACAGTGGATTTGTGTTTCATAAATTATTACCTGAATATAGCCTGTAACAAACTTTAGAAATATACTATCATTAAATGACCTGAAAAAACTGCAACAGGTAAAATACAACCCGGAATACTAAACAAATACCTGACCATCTCTTTGATTGTTCTGCCCAAAAAGGATATAAACATGCAAAAAGGCTATATTTAGTGTATGATAGCAGTTTAAACTGAAGAAACCCTTATTAAAAGTGTGGCTAAGACACTCTAAATGGGTAAAATATTATTTGTAACTTCATCCCGGAAATTTCAAACGTTAAGAATGTGTTACATATTTAATAAAATTTTTATTACGAAATGTATCACCAGAAGGGAACTTTACAAAAATTTACAAAAATACATCGAATCGTCAACTTTTTATTTTTACCTGTTTTATGTAGAATAATTGCAGCTCAAATGCTTATTATGACCTGCGAGGGAGATTGTTAATTTATTCATTCGAAACATTTAGACTAGGTAGGGGGTCCGGATGATCGTTAATTACACAAATAGTGTTACCCAGCTTCAACCAAAGCATAAACCGCTTGCACCGCAAGCTTTTCAGGGTGTAAGAGTTAAAAATGCTGATGTTATTAGCTTTGGTAAAAGGGGTGAAAACGCTGAAAAGACTGAAAAAGTTCAACCTAAGGAGAAAGTACAGGTTTTAAAGAACATCGCTATAGGTGTTTTAAACCCAATAAAAGATATTGCAAAAGCTATAATTGAAAACCCGATACCAACGGGTGCTATAATTGCTGCAGCCGTAGCTACCATACATTTCTTACCTATTGTTGGTACGGCATTAGCAGTAGGTGTCTGTGGTTTTGGTGCTTATAAAATGGCAGAAAGTACCGTCAGTGCTATAAAAGCAAAAAAAGGCGGTGATATAGAGCGTGCTAACAAAGAGTGCCGTGACTTTGGAGAAGGTCTCTTTGATGTAGGGCTTACCGTTATGCCAGCTATCAAAGGTGTAAAAGAGCTTCGTGGAACAGCAGATGCTATATCTGAAGCTTCAAAAGCCGCCTCAAAAACAGGTGAAACTGTTCACTGGGTACAAAAAATGTATTCCATCATCAAACAAGTTCAAAAATCTGATGATGTTGTGAAGGCCCCAACTACCATTTCAGATATGATTGCCAAAATTAAAGATGACGGTATTAAAGAGCTTGCAGCTCTTAGAGGTGCCTATAAAATGAAAGAAAGCAGCAAAGAACTGCAAAAGGTAATAGAAAAAGTTGCAGATCCTTCAAAGAAAAAGCAATTGCTTGAACTGCTTGATGAACTGGCAAAAGTTTCTGATAAAGCGCAAAAATCTGAAGCTCTCAACCAGATTAATGTGATATTGAAAAACGAAAAAATCTTATCAACAGATATACAAAAAGTTCTTGAAATTGCTGAAAACATTAAAGATCAGCCAGCCGTCGTAGCTATAATTAAACAGGCTCTAAAAATGGGCAATGGATCACTTGATGATGCTGCAAGAGCTGTTAACAAAGCTGTAGGCGGTACCAGGTTTAGTGACAATGCTGCCAGAACTATTGCAGCAGCAGATGATCTTGGTGTTAAACCCAGTAATCAAGAATAATATAAAATAACACATTTATATAATATATCCAGACAAGCTCACAGAATGCTATCTGAGTTGTGATAATATTGCATTGGCATTTTCAAGTTTAGCAAGTTCTTTTTCCAGTTACAGTAAGCTATAAGAGTTCATGATAATGCTATCAGAACTATTGCAGCAGCAAATGAGCTTGATATTAAACCCTGCAATAAAGAATATTACTGTTTTAATAAAGCAAATATTGTTGACCCTGAAACTATTTTAACCGCAGAACTTCCATTATTTTTCTGCCTGCCGGCTTTTCTAGTGCTATTGCATCATTCGGGCAAACCTCCTGACAGCAATAACAGCGAATGCAATTCTTGTAATCAGTGATATAAGCTTTACTCTCAATCATTTTAATAACCTGTGGCGGGCATCCTTCAGCACAGGCCTTACAACCTATGCATTTATCCGCATTAATAACAGGATCAGGTATGAATATTCTGTTGATTATATTTCTTAGCCACCCCGGAATAAAGGAAGGCAGTAAAGCATCACGATCAGGAGGAAGCTTAAACTTGAGTGTCTCTACCTCTGCATTTGATATAACATCAAGATCATCAACAGATTTGCCTTTTATCAGGTTTCTGTTAAAGGCTTCAGTAATAGTTTTGATTTTTTCAGGATCAATACCCATAATGTGACAGGCCAGAATATCAAGATAGATAGCATCATAGCTGGCTAACAGGCAGTTAGACCTTATAGGAGTGCCATTACCAGGGCCGTTCCCTTCCATACCTACAATTCCATCTACTATGTTGACTGCTTTAGGTTGAAAATATCTTTCTATATCAAGAAGAAGACTGGCAAATATATTTACTTCAGGTATTGTCAGGTGATACTTCATTTTTAAAAGCCCAGGAATAATACCAAAATAGTTCTTGGTGGCACAGGTTAACATCGTGAAACAGTGAGTCTTTAGCTTGGCAACATTAATAATAATGTCGGCGTCTTCTGCTACTTGAAGTATTTTTTGTGATCTGGCAGTTTTAAAATGATCTGATTCAGCTTTAAATTCGCTGAAATCCATATTCAGTTTAATGCCTGTAGTCTCTGCAACCCTTTTCATCTCAGTAACAGTATAAAGACGATTCATTACTTTTTCATTCAGGTTACCTGCCGGTGTATCAGCAAGAAGTATTTCTACATCATAAGCCTGTAACTTCTTTATAAGACATATCAAAAGATCAGGATGGGTTGTAATAGCCTTTGATGGTGGCCTTGGTGCTAAAAGATTAGGTTTTATAAGAATTTTATGTGCCTTTGTTATTTTTTCTTCAAAACCTGGGAGGCTATTAAAAATAAATTCCAGGGCTTTGTCTATATCATCTGTATTATAGTTTTCACAGCGTGCATAAATTACTTTGTTATCCATAGTTAACCTTTATTAATAGATTTAGAGTATATTTTACTGCGGGCATGACTGACAGCATAAAGCACATTTTCTTTAATAGCAAGGCCAGATGGTCCAGGTAAATTATCAAATGCAGGTGAATATTCTTTTCCATCAATGTCAAAAACCCTGACCTGGTTTAAAACAGGGTCAGATAGATAAAGCAAGTTGTCTTTAATCGCCAAAAAACTTTCTTTTGCCATTGTTTTATCTTTCCAGCTTTTTATTTGCCAGTGTTTTATATATTTACCGTCGCTATTAATCTTTACTATACTATTATTTTTAGAATCTACAACATATATGATACCTTTACTGTCTATGGTTATGCCTGTCGGATCATTAAATTTTGTTTTCTTTGGGCCATAGTTGCTGATTGTATTAACAAGATTATAATCTTTATCAAATATTTTAATGCAATGATTACCTGTATCTGCTACATAGAGTCTGTTTTTATATACTGCTATGCCTTTAGGCCCATAAAAATTTGAGCTGACAATTTGTTTAATATCAAAATTCTTATCTATAACCTGAATACGGTTATTCCAGGTGTCTGAAATATAAACTTTTGCATCATAATAGGCAATATATTTGGGTTCTTTGAACTCTCCCGGGTAATTACCGCTATGTCCAAATATCTTTAATAGCTTACCAGAAGCATCAGATTGCAGGAGCCTGTTTTTATCCTGATCCAGCAGGTAAAATTGCCCTTCTGAATCTAGTGTTAAGCCCATCGGTTTGCGAATATGTTTTTTTAATACATCGTTAGAGCTTTCAAAGAAGTTCAAATGAGGTATTTTTTCTTCTAAAGATTCTGGTTTATAGGAATTTTGTTCATCAAACCCTGTTATACTTTCTTTATAGGAGTCAAATATAACTACCTCATCAATAGAAGGGCTAGCACACCCTGCAATCAGCAGGACTATCAATATACTTAAAACGCTTTTTTTCATTGAACAGAGCCTTTTGCCAGAAAGTTACATTCAAAAATATTAGATATCAGAAAATCAGGAAGGTTATATTATACAAATTTTATAAGACTAATGCATATACTATTCCACGTAAATAATTAATATATGCTGATGGAATTGCCCGCACAGCGGGCAAAAACACCCGGCCTCTATAATCTGGAATCTATACATTACTTTCAAGGATCAGTATAACTATAACAATCAATTTTCTGTTTTCGATTTTCAAAAATTTTAAAAAGTAAATATATGGGTTGAACGAGCAGGCGTAGCCTGGG
>CAZFBA010000044.1:0-30000 GCA_964517135.1 uncultured Gammaproteobacteria bacterium | reverse complement strand
CCCCCTCCCTGTTTTTGCTGGAATCAGCAATTTCTTAATTAATCAGAGGTTCCATTGTTCTAACATCAACTTTGAATTAGTATGTGTTTTGGGTACTACACACCCAAAAGCACCATCCAGAAAGCCTTCTTTAAAAACAGGTCTCGAAAACAAAATGGTATCAACAATCCATACAGGGCAATTATTAATAATTGTAATTATCCTATCACTTGTATAGTAAAGGCATGAAAAGTTTTTAATCCGCTTTCTGGGTTGTAAAAAAGTTTTTTTTAAAAAAAAATTATAGTAAACTCAGGGCTTGTGTGGTTTAATCTTAAAGAATTTTTTTAAAATCACTTTATGAGTGAATTTTGTTTTAAAGGAGAAAAACAAATGTCTAAAACTAAAATGATTTCAGTGTTAATGACATCTCTATTCGTAGCAATATTTTTTGTTTCAGGATGTCAGAAAAATGAAACCGCAGCACCGGAAGAAGCTAGTGAAACAATTACTACTGAAACTTCTGTTCCTGTTGAAAATGTAGAACCAGTTGAAAACATAGAACCAGCTGAAGAAGTAGAAGTTGAAGAAGTAGAAGTTAAAACAGAAGAACCGGTTGAGCCAGCAGAAGAAAGCGAAATGTAGTTTAAACAGGCTTTCTTAAATACAGATATTTAAAAGTATTGTTTTAACTTGAAAAACCAGGTAACCCTGGTTTTTTTTATGGATAGAAGAAATAGATTGAGATACAATAGAAAAAATTTCTCTATGAAAGGAGTTTACTAATGAAAAAAATAAAACTAACAACATTATTAATCATTGTCCTGTTTGTTATGACCGCAACAATAAGTGCCTGTCAAAAAAAAGATTTACCTGCTACTGAAGTTGATGTCAATGTTAGTGAAGAAAATGGAATGCAAAAACTTGATGTTGAAATCAAGACAGATACTGAAAAAATGGAACAAAAAATTCAGGAATCTGCTAAAAAAATAGAAACAAAATCTGAAGAAGTTGAACAACTTATTGATGAAACACACAAAGATGTTAAAGAAGAAATGAACGAAGCAGCTAAAAGCATTGAAAAAACCTATGAAAAAACTGAAGAAGCACTGGATAAAAGAGCTGAAGATTTTGAAAAAGAGCTAAAAGAAGAAACTCAAAAACTGCATAAAGAACTTCACAAAGAGATGAAAAAAGACTGAAAAACGGCTCGCACTATTAAATGCATCTTTGTATAAGGTATCAGTTGCCTGATTGAAAAAAGGTATTATCCTAAATTCCTTGCACAAAAAACATGTTTTTGAGACAACTAAAATAACAGTAATATGTTGCAGAAAATAGAGAGGTAATCTGGCAGATGAAAATTGTAGTTTGTATTAAACAAGTTCCAGACACTGCTGATATCAAATGGACAGAAAATAACACAATGATAAGAGAAGGTGTAGAAAGTATTTTAAACCCCTTTGATGAATACGGTGTTGAGACAGCCATTAGACTTAAAGAATCTATTGGTTCAGATGTGACTATAACAGTAATGACAATGGGCCCACCACAGGCTAAAGATGCCCTTAAAAAATCACTTGCCATGGGGTGCGATGATGCCCTGTTAGTATCAGATAAGAAATTTGCAGCAGCTGATACCTGGGCAACAGCCAAAACAGTATCTCAGGCCATTAAAGATCATGTTAAAGATTATGACCTCATTATTTGCGGACAATATGCAATTGATGGTGATACCGGTCAGACCGGGCCATCTGTCGCAGATTCACTGGATATTCCACAGGTTACTTATGTAAAAGAAATAGTTGAATATAAAAAAGAAAACAATAGTTTAGTTGTAAAAAAAGCTGTTGAAGATGGCATGCAAACAGTTGAAATGCAGCTTCCCGGTCTTTTATGTATGCTAAAATGTGATTATAGCCCTCGTATGCCTAATATTAAAGGGGTTATGAAAGCAAACAGAGCTCAAATACCGACGGTAGGGCTGGCAGACTTAAACCTTGAAGTTGATCAGGTTGGTCTGAAAGGTTCTCCAACTTTTGTAGCCAAATCTTATCGTCAACCTCCTAGAACACAGGGAGAAGTCATTGACCAGGGTGATACAAAAGCAAACGTAAACCTGTTAATAGAAAAATTAAGAGATAAAAAAGTTCTGGTAAGCTAGACTTAGGGAGTTTAAAAATGCATAAAGTTAATGTTGAAGAATATAAAGGAATATGGGTCTATGCAGAATTAGACTCAAACAGAAATATTGTCGGCGTAACTAAAGAATTGCTGGGTACAGCACAAAAATTATCTGCTGACCTCAATGGTGAACAGATTTGCGCTGTTCTTTTAACTGGTGAAGGTGATACCGGTGAGCTCTGTAAAGAGCTTGCAGCTAATGGCGCACATAAGGTCTATGTTGTTCAAAATGATCTGTTAAAAGAATATAGCACAGAGCTCTATTCTAAGGTAATATATGACCTAGTAATGGATAAAAAACCTTCAATACTCTTGATTGGTGCAACAACAGAAGGCAGAGACTTTGCTCCAAGAATTTCTTTTAGAGCCTATACTGGTTTAACAGCAGATTGTACTGAGTTGGCAATTAATGAAGAAGGCCTCTTAAGTGCTATAAGGCCGACATTTGGCGGTACTTTAATGGCTAATATTCTCTGTAAGAAAACACGCCCGCAAATGTGTACAGTTAGACCTAAAGTTCTCAAACGTCCTGAACCTGATTATTCCAGAACAGCAGAAGTAGAAACCATTAAAGCAGAACTGAACCCGGCAGACCTCAAAACAAAAATTCTTGACTTTAAACCCTATCAGGTTGATACAGGCGTCAGAATTGATGAAGCAGAAGTTATTATTGCAGGTGGCAGAGGTTTAAAATGTGCTGATAACTTTGCTGTTCTTGAAGAACTGGCAAGAGAAATCGGTGGTGCTGTAGGCGCAAGTCGTGCAGCTGTTGATGCAGGCTGGAGACCTCATAGTGAGCAGGTTGGGCAGACCGGCAAAACTGTTGGCCCTAAACTTTATTTTGCCTGTGGCATATCTGGTGCTATTCAGCACCTTGCAGGTATGACCTCCAGTGATGTTATTGTTGCTATAAATAAAGATCCTGATGCTCCTATATTCCAGGTGGCAGATTATGGCATTATAGGCGATGTATGTGAAGTTGTACCGGCTCTTACAGAAGAACTTAAAAAGCTCAAAGCCTCAACAGGGGCTGTAAGCTAAAATATATTATCAAGCCGGCCTTTTAAAAGAGGCCGGCTTTTTGTATCTTTATTACCAAATAGACACCTGTAATAGGTGCCTGTTTGGTAATTTTTATTTGTTGTGCAATCTACTTGGATGCAGTTTCTCTTTGAACAAACTTTTTTAGCCTTGATTTTCTTCTTGCAGCAGTATTTTTATGGTATACACCTTTGCTAACTGCACTATCGATCAATCTATAACATTTATCGACCAAAGGTTTAAGTTCAGTTTCTTCTTTAGTAGTTGCTAAAGAATCTTTTAAATTTCTTATTGCTGTTTTAATTTTTGATCTGACAGCTTTATTTCGAATTCTATTTCTTTCAGCAATTTGCACCCTTTTAATAGCGGATTTAATATTAGGCAACTTTTTTCTCCTTTTATTTATTTCTGAATCCGGGCGGATTAAGTAGGGATAGCGTTCATATTACATAAAACGTTTATTAAAGTAAAGTATTGCATCTCTTTTCTTGAATTATATCTTAAAATTTAACTACCTCAACTTTATTACTGTCTAAAATCTTCTGTTTAATTATAAAGCAGCATGAAATAATTGTTAATAGCGTTTTAATGTCAGGAGACAGGTTAAAAAAACAAAACGATATAAAGCAGATGTTTAATAATCTCCCGGGAATTAAAAAATATTCCAGTGGTTGCAGGGTTTTTGGCGATTTAAGATTAAATATACCTACTTCGGGTGATTCAAAAAATGCCATGATTATAAGATCATTTTCCTTAACAGATGTAATTAACAATCGTACTCACTTTAAGGTAACCAGAATATGAGCAGGTTTTCAGATTATATTAAAACAGAAGACTTCAAAAAGGAAAAGCACGTCCCTGTTATAGACTTACCTGAAAATATAAAGGCAGGCGAGGCTTTTAATGTAGAAGTAACTGTTGGTAAAGAAATACCGCACCCAAATACTACAGAGCATTTTATAGCCTGGATATTATTAACCTACAAACCTGAAGGTGAAAATTTTGCTTATGAGCTCGGTAGAGTTGATTTTACAGCTCACGGAGCATCTGCAGCAGGTGCCAATCAGGGGCCGGCATATACAAATCCGGTGGCTGTTTTTAATGTTAAATTGCTTAAACCGGGTGTTCTTACTGCTGTTGAGCATTGTAATATCCATGGTTTCTGGGAAAGCTCTAAAGATATAAAGTTTTAGCTTAATACCATACACAAATATCGTTAAATACTAGCTAAAGAAGCCCATTAATAGACTCACCCTCTACTGGTGAGCTTTTTCTTTTGAAATTATTTTAGATTTCAATATCTCTTAACTCTTGGGATTTTGAACTTATACCTGACAAATATTTATAAACATTTTTAAGAAGATTCCCTTTTTTATTCAGATTGATTTATAATAGAACCTGTACCAAATAGATTGATCGCTAAAAAACAGGCTAAAATGGAATCTCTTATTGCTCTAAGAAATCAAACAATTATCTTTACCCTTGCACTGGGTATAGCTGGTTTTACCGGGCTTCTTTTTTTCAATCTAATTAATGCTTTAAGCTTTCTAACAGGAGCCATTATAAGCACTGCCTATATATGGCACCTGAGCGTCAACGCAGATAAAATTGGTATCTATAAAAAAAGTGCTAATTCAATTATTAGAATTATCCTGGCAATGGTTTTAATTATCATTGCTGTTAAGGTTTTTTCCCTGAATTTCATTTTTTTGATACCGGGGTTTTTATGCAATCACCTTGCCTTATTTGGTCTTGTTGTCAGACAGTTAGTAAGAGATAGGAAAACAGAAAGTTGCAAATAAACATTGGCGGACACTGGGTTGAAGAAATACCTGTACCACTGGGGCAGTTTAACACTGTTCATATGGATACACTTATAACTGCCTGGCTTGCAATGGCAATCTGTATTGTAACAGCACTGTTAATTACAAAAAACTTAAATAGAATACCCTCAAAGGTTCAGGTAGTAGCAGAAGCCCTGATGAAGTTTCTTGATAACATATCAGTATCTCAGATGGGCAAAGAGGGCATCAAGCATACACCTTTGATAGGTTCGTTATTTCTATTTATACTGGCCGGAAACCTTATTGTAAACCTGCCTTTGAATATGATACACTTAAAAGATGGAGAATTTGCTTCTCCGACCAATGATTTGAATACGACAGTAGCCCTGGCATTACTGGTCTCGATATATTATTTTGGCGCAGGCATATGGAAAAAAGGCTTTAGTTACTTTAAACATTACTTTAAGCCTTTTCCTTTACTGGCGCCCCTGAATTTTTTAGAAGATATAACACGTCCGCTATCACTTTCTGTTCGTCTTTTCGGTAATATTCTGGCCGGTGAGGTTGTTATTGGCGTATTGATAGTATTTTTATTCTTGTTTAAATTTTTAATTCCCATAACAAGTGTATTTATCATTATTATGGTATTGTTTGAATTGTTTGTTGCAGTAATTCAGGCCTTTATATTTTCTGTACTGGCCGCATCCTATGTAGCTGCAGCAACGAGTGAAGACCATTAATAGGAGGTTATTATGAATCCAGAAGCTGCTGCTGTTTTAGCAATCGGAATCGCTGTAGGCCTGGGTGCCATTGGTCCGGGTATCGGTATGGGTAACGCTGTTGCTGCTGCTATTGAAGGTATGGTTCGCCAGCCTGAATCAGAAGGTAGTGTTAGAACAACTATGTTCATTGGGCTTGCCTTTATGGAAGCTCTCGCTATCTATGCTCTGGTTGCAGCATTAATACTTATTGCTAAATACGTCTTTATGTTAATCTAAATTAAGAGAAGCTTATGTTACTTCACTTTGACGCTACACTAATAGTTATAGCAATTAGTTTCATTATATTTGCAGTTATAATGCATCATGTTTTTTATGTTCCTATGAGAAGAATAATGGGAGAACGTGATGAATTTATTACTGCACACATTAATGAAGCCAGGTCGTTAAACGAAAATGCTGAAAACATTATCAAAGAGTATAGAAGCAAACTGCAAAAAGCACGACTGACAGCCCGGGGACAGATAGAAGAACTCTCACAGGAGGGTAAAAAAGAAAAATCTACTATTCTTGTTGAAGCTAAAAATCAGGCTGATAGCCAGATTAAAAACGCCAAAAACCAGATAGAAGAAGAAAAGTTTAAAGCTCTGGACTCTTTAAAAGCTGATGTAGCTCCTTTAGCACAGAATATTGTTTCTAAAATACTGGGTACAACTGTTTCTATATCAGGCATTGATCAGGATAAAATTGATAAACTCTTACGAGGTTAATTGTGTTCGATAAAATTTACTTCATAATGGCAGCTATAGACGAATCAGCATCTGAAGCAGCTGAACATGCACATCTTTCATTATTTGATTTAGTTATTCACTCAAATATTATCTTCATTTGTATTGCATTCGGGCTTGTATACTGGCTTATAAAACGCTATAACCTTTTGAGTGGTATTGATAAAACCCAGACAGATATTGTTAATAATATTCATGAGGCTATTAAAAACAGAGAAGAGGCTATCAAACAACTTAAAGAAGCTGAAAAAAGCCTTGGTTCAGCCAGAGATGAGGCTAATAAGATCCTTGAAGATGCTGAAAATACTGCTAAAGTGCTAAAAGAACAGATTATTAAAGACGCTGAAACACAGGCACACAAAATTCTTGAACAGGCCCACAAAACTATCGAAAATGAAAAAAAACAGGCCGCAAGCGATATTCAACAGCGATTAACTAATGCTGCTATCGAAGTGGCAAGAGATAATATCAAGCAATCACTGGATGAAAACTGGCATAAACAGATGATAGAAAACTTTGTTAATGATCTTTCAAATATTAAGGTAAAATAATCAATGACTAATAGCACTGGAATATCAACAATAGCTGATAGATACGCAGAAGCAATGCTGCAAATTGCAGATGAAAACCAGACTTTAGATTACGTTAAAAATGATATACCTCTGGTGGCAAATACTATTAAAGAAAATAGTGATTTAAAGGTCTTTCTTGAGCATCCTGTTATACCTTTAAAAGATAAAAAAGAGGTTATAGAAAAGATTTTTGATGGCAAAATAAATCCTTCAGTTATTACACTGGTTAAATTGCTCATTGATAGAAATAGAATGTTTATCTATGATGCTATTGTTGACAGTTTTAAAACTCTATTTAATAAGAAATTTAATATTCTTACAGCAAAAATAACAACCGCAATCAATATTGATGATGGTATAAAAGAAAATATACGATTGAAGCTTTCTGAAATACTGTCAAAGCAGGTAGAAGTTGAATTAAAAGTCAGCCCTGATATCCTTGGCGGGGTTATCATACAGGTTGAAGACAATATTATTGACGGTAGCGTCTATGGCCGCCTTGAAAGAATTAAGCAACAACTAATATAAGGGTATTCTAAATATGACTAGCATTAGACCTGATGAAATATCTTCACTTATCAAAAGTAAAATAGAGAACTATGAAGTCGAACTGACTGTCTCAAATATCGGTACTGTTATCGAGGTAGGTGACGGTATCGCCCGTATTTTTGGTTTAAGACAGGCAATGAGCCAGGAACTGGTTGAGTTTCAGGATGGCCGGGGTACTATAGGTATGGTTCTGAACCTTGAAGAAGATAATGTTGGTGTTGTTATTTTTGGCGAATACCAGCATATTGAAGAAGGTATGATCGTTAAAACAACCGGCAAAATTGCTTCTGTGCCAGTAGGGGAAGGGCTGCTTGGCCGTGTTATTGATCCGCTGGGTAGACCTATGGATGGAAAAGGCAGTCTTAATACAGAAAAAATTAGACCTGTAGAAGTTGTCGCTCACGGTATTGTAGATAGAAAATCAGTTTGCGAACCTCTTCAAACAGGTATTACTGCTATTGACGCTATGACCCCAATAGGAAGAGGGCAAAGAGAGCTTATTATTGGTGATAGACAAACAGGTAAAACAGCTATTGCCGTTGATACAATAATTAATCAGAAACATACAGATGTTTTTTGTATATATGTTGCAATAGGACAGAAAACCAGTTCTGTAGCACAGCTAATAAAAACACTTCAAGATAACGGTGCCATGGATTATACTGTTATAATTATGGCATCAGCTGAACAGCCAGCACCTCTTCAATATTTGGCACCTTATGCCGGTGCTGCTGTTGGCGAAGAGTTTATGGAATCAGGCAAACACGCACTTGTAATTTATGATGACCTTACCAAACACGCCTGGGCCTACAGAACGATGAGCCTGCTGCTCAGAAGGCCTCCAGGTCGTGAAGCCTACCCGGGAGATGTTTTCTACCTGCACAGCCGTTTACTGGAACGTGCAGCCAAGTTAAGTGATGAACTTGGCGGAGGATCTCTAACTGCTCTGCCTATTATTGAAACACAGGCAGGCGACGTTTCAGCATACATACCTACAAACGTTATTTCAATTACCGATGGACAGATATTCCTTGAGTCTGATCTCTTTAATGCTGGTGTCAGGCCAGCCATTAACTCAGGTATATCAGTTTCAAGGGTTGGAGGTGCAGCCCAGACTAAAGCTATTAAATCTGTTGCAGGTAAATTAAGGCTAGAACTGGCCCAGTTTAGAGAGCTTGAATCTTTTGCACAGTTTGCCAGTGACCTTGATAAAGCGACACAGGCCCAGCTTCTTAGAGGGCAAAAGATTACTGAGGTTCTTAAACAACTACAATATACACCACTGAGTATTGCACAGCAAGTAACTTTTATTATCGCCGCCAGTAACGCTAAACTCGATAAGATTGATAATAGGCAAATACCTAAATTTAAAGACGAATGGATTAAGTTTATGACCGCCAACTATAAAGAGATTGAAGATCATCTAAATAAAGGTGATAAACTATCCGATGAACAGCTTAAAACTATACTGGATGGAATGGATAAGCTTCTGGAAACTGTTTTTGGCATTGAAATATCTGGAATAGTTACTCAGAAAGCAGAAGAAAAAAAGCTGGAAGACCAGAAAAAGAATACTGAACAAATTGAAGCTGCTAAAACACCCCCAGAACTCCCTGGAGAAGCGGCAAATTCTGAAGACAAAACAGCAAAAGAGCCTGAAAATAAAGAATAATGGTCAAATTATAAATCAGATAATAATGAAAACCATTACCATAAAAGCAAAAATATAGTAAAAACAAGAGGTTAACAATGCCTTCCCTGAAAGACATAAAAAGAAGAATAAAAAGCGTTAAGAGCACTCAAAAAATAACCCAGGCCATGTACATGATCTCAACTACCAAGCTGAAAAAGGCTGAAAATAGGGTTAAAATAGCACGTCCTTTTTCACAGGAATTGCTTAATGCTTTTAAAAGGCTTCTGGCCACAAACGTTTCATTGAAACTGGCTCAGCTTAAATATGAAAAAGCCATTGAAAACTTCCCTGAGTTAATTAAAACACGTGAAATTAAAAACGTTGCAATCATTGTTGTTGCATCTAATAAAGGGCTATCAGGGCCTTATAACACAAACATTGTCAGATTAACACTTGAACATGCACTGGAACTTGAAGAACAGGGCATAGGTACAAAGCTGTATATTATTGGTCAGCGTGCTTATAACGGTTTAAAAAGAAGTGCCAAGGTTGATATTGTTAAGCTTTACAATAATCTCAATGAGCTTGTAACACCGGTAGAAGCTTCTGTTATTGCAGAAGATGTTGCAGAAGCTTATGTTGAGGGCAAAGTTGATAAAATTGAAATTTTAACAACAGAATACAGGTCAAAAGTAGGTAATTCTCCTGAATTATGGCCCCTGCTGCCACTGGAATTACCTAAATATGATACTAAAGAATTTGGCGGCCCGGGAGCTGAAATGCTTATTGAGCCTACTCCAGAAGAGGTTTTACAGCGTGTAATACCTATGTATATGTCTAATAGAATATACCAGGCAATGTTAGAAGCTTATGCCAGTGAACTTACCAGTCGCATGACTGCAATGAAGAGCGCTACTGACAACGCTGAAGACATGATTGGAAGTCTGACACTTAAGTACAATAAAGAACGTCAGGCATCAATAACACAGGAAATACTTGAGGTAGTAAGCGGTGCTGATGCCCTTAAGTAGTTGATAATTTAATCATTAGCTAAAAAGGGGTGTCTATATCCTCTTTTTTTTACTGGTTTTCATGATTTTCAAAACCGTATCAGCTTACCCTGTATGATAGAAAGACAGAAAATCAGTTATTCAGTAAGGGTATGGTTTTATCCCGGGCTGCGTAATACCTGATCAGGCACAAGATGAAAACTTTTCGATTTTCAAAAAACCCTCGAGAAATTTCTATCAAAAGACAGGCTCAGGAAGTAAAATGTTATAAATACTCTTTTTCCAGTTATCAGGTGACAAGATCTTGAAAGGATAAAAAATGAACAAGACATTTATCAGTATTCTTTTTATTACAATGTTTGCTATTTGCATACCGGCAAAAGCTGAAAAGCCTGCAACATTTGAAGATGTGACATTATATCCTGTTGATCAGGGTCAATATATTGAAAGCTTTAGAGATTTTCGTAAAAACCTTCTGGAAATAGCAGAAAACAAAGATCTTGAAGCACTTGATCCTTTTATAGATAGAAATATAAACTTTACTTTTGGGCCGGGTCAAGGCTATCAAGATTTTCTTAAGTTCTGGGATCTTAAACCAGGACATAAAACCAGCCGCAGTGAAACCTTCTGGAAAGAATTCAAAAGAGTGCTGAAATATGGCGGAAGCTTCGTAGGTGAAGATATGTTTGCTGCTCCATATTATTATAGTGTATGGCCAGATAATTTTGATAGCTATACTTTTGGGGTTATAATTGGTGAAGATGTCAATATATACACCAGAAAAGGTGATACACTTATGCCAGCAGGTACTGTTACATATAAAATTGTCAAACCTGTTTATGGAGAATCCTTGAAATACAATGATCTTGAGTATATAGGCGTCAATTTGTCAGATGGAAGGCAGGTTTATGTATATAAATATTTTGCAGGCAGGCCAATAGATTGCAGAGCTGTCTTTGAGAAAGACAAAAACGCTAAATGGAGACTTATAACATTTATTTCAGGAGACTGATAAAGTTTTTATACCTGTAGTGTGTTTTTGTATCTTAATATTCATTCCTGTTTTTGCTTAAAAACCAAAAAGGGTTTATAGTTTAGATATAATGTTAAGGCTGATGCATAACTTGATAATTTATACACCGGTTTGAGTTATAATTCTAAATCACAAAAAGCAGTCTAATAAAGCTTGAAACCAGGTAAGACATTAGGAAAAAAGGGAATAATGTGTTAAAAGAGCAACTAACCTCTGAAAGAAAGCTATACAGGCAAATATTCAAAAAAGCACAGGATGAATTTTTTGTGCTGGCAGATAAAATAAAAACTGAAATAAAATGTAATAATTGCAGGGCCTGCCATACACTGATTTATACAAATAAAACCCCCTCTGAGATTATAGATATATGTTATTCTGAAGACAAAAACAAAGCATTCTGGCAGGTTTTTAGTAATGACTTTGTCGCTCATGGCTATGAAACGCTTTCTTTAGAGGAAATTTCTGCCTTTAATATTCAGCAAAACCACCTCTCCGCAGCAAGAATTAATAAAGACTATGTTGCAAAGGTTCTTAACTTTAGTGAATCAGCTGTATTCTACAGGCTAAAAGACTCTGAGAACTATTCAAACAGTCAGGAGAAACCACCAGAATTGAAAAACTATCCATTTAAGCTGTTAACCTTTCTGCACCCTGATTGTGCGTACAATGACTGGCAGGATGCCATGGATTATATAATTAAAAACAGGATATCAGAAGATATAAATAAAGAAATAAAGCGCATACAGGAACATCATAAAAATTTTCACTGCAAAAGAACCGGTACCTGTTGTCGTCTGGCCAGTGCGCAATATAGTTATGAAGAGTTGAAAAAGAAAGCCAGCCTCGGTGATTCTTTTGCTGAACAGTTTACCAGGGTTTTTGTACCTTATGAGTCAATAGAAGCAGCAAGAGAAAAGTTCCCAGAGTATGTTGATTTTGTTATGAACGAGTTTATAGATACTGAAAATATCTATTTTTATTACTGTACAAAAATTTCAGATGATAATCACTGCTTGATTTATGAATCAGAAGAAAGACCCCGTATTTGTGCAGATTTTCCTAACAATCCTCTGACGATTCTTTATCCTGTTTGTGGTTATTACCCCTGGAAAGAAGAAATCAAGACTTCAGCTCTTCTCTGTCACGCTATGATAGAAATTTGCAGCTATTCAATAGAAAAACTCCAGAATATTAGAGAACTTCAGTCTTATAATACTGTTTAGCATTCATCATTAGCAAGATTCAAGCAGGTCAGGCCTGATGTTTTTGTTTTTTGTTAAAGCAGAAAACGGTTTAGAAAACAAAATGATATAAGACTTATGCAAGCCATTTAAATCTTTTATAATATGTATAATATGTAAGTAACCTGAAAACAACAGGGGAACTCAAAATAATGACCTACAGCGAAGAAGCAATGAATCAAGACCTCAAAAAGATCGTTATTGGTTGCCTTATAGTTATTGCATTGCTTGCAGGCCTGCTTGCACTGCTTGGCTTTGGAGGCTATATGATCTATAAGCCTGTGCTGGCTTCATATTATTATAGCGAAGGTGTAAAAAGCAAAGAGGCAGGTCATGTTAATTTATCAAAAGAATTTTTACGCAGGGCTATTGAGACAGCCCCGGAATCTGAATCTGCTAAAAAAGCCGAAAATTACCTGGCTACAAGGCTGCCCAGATCAGATAATATCAGCGAAGAAGCAATACACCTGAACATTGAAGGCTACAGATATCATTTCAGGAAAAAAGAATACGATAGGGCAATTGAATGCTATCAAAATGCAATAGATGAATCCCCTGAGTTTGAATGGCCCTACTCAAACATGGGTATGATATACGGTTTTCAGTATAAAAACTATGATAAAGCCCTTGAACTGTTAAATAAAGCACTGACTCTGAACCCTGAATATTTTAATGCCAGAACTCATCTTGCCCGGCTCTACTGGATACAGGCTGATGAGCTTAAAAACAATAAAGAATACCTGAAGTCACTGCCCTACTATGAAAAGGCTCTGGCAGAATATGAGCATGCTCACAAGCTGGTACCGCAGGAAAAATTTGTAAAAGAAAACATCTCTGACCTGAAACGTTATATCAACTGGGTAAAAGACAGGCTATAAGAGGTTAATAAGCTTGTTAAGTTCTGGGTTTTTAACCTGTATCAAACTCTAAACGAACTCATGCCTGATAATTTACAGGTTTATCCGGTGCATTCTTAAGCCTGGATTGAAGAAAACTCTCAAAAGCATCACTTCTGGGTTGCTTTGTATCACTGATAGGGCTTGCTAAAAGCGGTCCTGAGACCTGCGGGGTTTCTGGAGATTTTTTACCGGAAATTTTACCCATAATTTTGTTGAGAACCAGATTATTCAGTATTGGCGTCAGTATAGCTACTGCAATTGCTGTCGTGGCAAATGAACTCAGTATACGGGTAGCTTTGATTTTCTGGAATACTGGGTTGACAGCCAGTTTATCCCAGCTCGAGTTGTTTATTGTTTTAGCGAGGTCTTTAGTTAGATTTACACCCCATTTTTTGGCCGCCAGCCTGGGTATTAAGTTTTCCCCAAAATATGTAGCAAATGAAAACGTAGTCAGCGCACCAAAAAACTCTGTGAAAAACTCACGGGTTGCAGTATATCGCCTTGTCTCTTCTGGTATAGATTTGTTTGAAAGGGTTATAATTGGCCTGCATACCATATTAGTTGCAATAACGCCAAGGGTAACATTTTTAGGAGTTAATTTTTGTCCTATAGAAACTAAAGCGCTCATAAAACTCTTTTCTTTTTGCTTATTCTCTGGTTAACACTCTATTGTTCCTAAAGATTATAAGACCTGTCAAAGCAGGTTTGGAACAGGGTGTAAGAAAAATGTAATAAAAGTTTATAGAAATCGTATGCACAGGAGATACAACAAAATCAGGGTTTTTGCAAAGATTGACCATATCAAAGTTTATTGAATGCCTGAATTAGCCCGAAATAAAACTCTCTCCGGAGCGAACTTAGTTCGCTCCGGTAGTTATTAGCCTCTTTAGAACTTTTAAGTCATCCAGAGCACTGCGAAGGATCTATTTATAGAGTGTATAATTCCTGAAAACTGACCTCTGGGGGAGGGAGGGAGGGCACTGAGGGGGCGAAGCCCCCCTATGTAGCCATGTTCCAGTCATAGCAAGGGTTTTGAAAATCAAAAAAAACTCCAAATTCAGTTGGAGATTGGAGCAATTAAGTATAGGGAGTAAATATAGGAGTATTTTTGTCGGAGTTGTTTTGACCTTAATGTTTTTCAAACTTTTAACGAAGAGAGGTTATGATTTTTGTTGTGGCTTGAGTATATCTTTTTTATATCTTAATTATATAAAAACAAAAAACTTTGCACTATTGTTAGCTTTTTCTTACATGAAATGGTTATTTTTATGGGTAAAATTAGCTATATTTTAATTATTTCTGTATAGATATACTGCTATGAAAGGGCTTCCAGTTTTGCTGGAAAATTAAATATTATACTGGTCTTCAAAATCAGTAACCTGTCTCAAATAGAGGCAGGTTCTATAATATCGACAAAAAATCTAAATTATTTACCAGGACACACAGTCCTTAAAAGTACTTTAACAGTGCATTATATTTAATTATTGAGGCAAAAAACCTCCTTTCCGAAGACTGATCCATAAACAGAATGACAGATTTTTGAAAAACGAAAAGTTTTTAAGTTATGCACTGATCCGTTCTTAAAATGGATAAAAAGTTGCATAATTAAGCTGCAGCATTATAAACAGAAATAAAAGCTTGCTTTAAGGATGATATGTATTGTTTTTGTGAAATATCTGTACCGGCATTATCGGTTAGTTTTGAGAAATGCTGCATTGCTTTAGCATAATCAGATTCTTTGCTATCAGATTCTGTGATACCCAGACTGTTTAAAGCTGCTTTGAGGTTAGCATCATATTGTTGACCTCCTCCAGAGGGTGGTGGTGGCTTTTTATTGCCACTATTACCTTTGGCCTTACCTTTTTCAGGGTTTTGTTTACTTTCTTGAGTTTGTTTAGCCTTATTAATAGCTGCCAGATCTCCTTCAAGAGAGCCAGTCGGTTGAAGGCCATATTGTTGAAGCTGAGACAGTATTTCTGGTGGTGGGCCAGAGGCTGAATTAGCCTGATTAATTCCAGCTGGTTGATTGTTAATACCGGTTGTAGCCATAAATCCTTGCATTATCTGGCCATTTTCGCCACCTTGAGAGGTTTCTTTTTGAGCAGTTTTGCTTTTCTGGGTGTTTGCAGTTTGCCACTGGTTGCCGTGGATTTGATTGAGCCCTACTGCATACGACATAATTTACTCCTAAAGATTTGTAAGCAGGTAAGATGTCCTATCAATATAAAAACAAATCTAAAGGATTTATTTCTAGTTCTACAGAACTGTTTTTGGAAAAATAGTCTATAAAAATACTTTGATAATGTCTAAAAACCCTGATTTATAAAAGAATTATTGCCGGGCGTTTTGCTCATGTATTGTTCAAAAACGGTAAAGGGTTTGTTGTGATCAAAGTTTTTCCAGTGATGATTAGAAAGCCGGTGTTTATATTGTCTATTCTGCTCTCTAAAAGAGACCTCTGAAGATTTATGAGAATCGGTTTCATTTCTATGAAAATGAGAATGACCGTTTCTGTAGCCCATGCCGGCCCTGTAGGCTGATATAGAATAAAAAATAGGTAATACACTTTCTATCCACTTAAAGCCTGCTAAAAACCCTGCTGTAGCAACATCATCAAGGTGTAAAATAGCATCAAGAAACTCAGGATGTCTTTCGTTGTTGATGTTTGACAGATTAATTTTTTCCTTATATTCCTTTTCCCTTTGGAATAAATCTTTAACAGCACCCGAAAAACCTTTTTCAAATACAGGGTTTATAATTTTCTTTGATATATAGTTTGCAACCATACTCCCGAAAACAAGACCAGCTATAGCAATACCGCCAAGCATACCTGCAAGTTTAACAGGCTTTGATTGAATGCCCATTTTATCCATGGCAAAAAGGGATAAACCTGCACCAACATTGCAAAGGAATATGTTAGCTATATACTGATAGAAACCCTCTTTAACTTTATCCTTTATTTTAGGCTTCCAGTGCTTTTCGGTTATAATATCTCCAAGTATGCCGCCTGTTATACCCCCCGTAACAGGTATTAAACCAAGCAAAGAAAGATTTTTAATTTCTTTAAGTATTTCTTTATAACCGTGAGCATGTGGATCAGGGATTAGCTTCTTAAGAAAAGCTTTTCCATCAGGCAATTCAGGTATTCGAGAGTAGAGTTTTTTAATCTCTGAAAGGCTTAAGATTTTCTTTTTTGCCTTCTCAAGAATGGATTTTGTCAGATCATCAAGCGAGCCAGCATGCCTGGATACAAACTCGTTGATGAGTTCCGGAGGTTTTTTGTGTGAATGACCGTGATGATGCCCGGAAAGTATGCCATGAAAAATTCTTTTGCCATTGATTTTTAGACCCTTTAAGCAGAGTAAGGCTGAACCTACAGTAAAACCAAGTACCAGAGCATTCTTAATAAACTGTTTTGTTCTTTCGTTCTCAGGAGCTTTAAAAGTATTATAAAAACCATACCCCGCAGCTCCCCCGATTAAAACCTTTGTTGATGCTTCATTAAGTGCATGTATCAATTTTGGCTGGTCAAGATACTTCCCCAGAACCAGAATATTACTTACGGTGGTCACTTTTTTTTCTCCGAATTGTTTAAATGGTTAATATAAACAGAGTGAAAATGATTATCATTTTCAAAATTATACCAGAAAAAAATCTATTTTATTCAAGTTTTATAAATTTTTTCCGATATTTAAAACAGATAGTGCAAAAAATTTTAAAATTACTGGAAAATTTTTCAATTTTAGCTAAAATAATAATAAGAAAGAAATGGGGAAACACTTAATATGTCATTTTTAAATAACATTTCCAGATTGTTTAACCCGGCGACGTACTCTTCTGTACCGGTAGGTTCAGTTGAAAAGCTACCTATTCAAACAGCTTCACAAGTATCAGGTAACCCTTTTCTGGGGCAGGATAAAGTGGATTCTTCAATTTATGGTAAGAACAAACCTGTGCCTGGTGGTTATTTTGCTGGATATTACAATGGACAGCCTAACATAGTCGGTCAAAAACTCTTTATTGTTATTTAAAAATCATTAAGATTTACTGTTTTACTTTGTTATAGCGAAAATCATTCGCTAAGTTGTTGTGTGCAGTTAAATACAATAGATCTCCGGGTTGCTGCAAAACGTCCTGAGAAAACAATTGTTTGTTTGTTTGGTAAAATAAACATATCACCCGGAAAGGCGGTATAATCTGAAACGATTTTAGCGGTTCATTTTTAGTATGATTCTTTTACCATATTGAGCCAGCCCAGCCTTGTTTCATAATCTGTGTCGGGTTCTTTTTGAACATTAACAACTATTTCTTGCTTTCTTAACTGGGATAAACCAATAACGTCATTATCATTTTTTTCCGGAAAAAGAAGATTCGCTAGAAACTTCATTTTTGTTACCTCGTAATCTACTGAATTTGACTATTCATGCTGACTGATAATCAAGAATGAATTTACATTCATTATAATTCACTAATAAAGGTCTTCACTACAGGAAAATTACTACCTTCTTAAAAAATAAACCAAACATTTATTTTACGAAATTATACTCCCTGATTTAATAAAGATAAAGGCCTATTTTAATAATACATAATAACTGCGAATATAAAATGATACATCCGAAGTATTTTAAAGAATATACCCACCCCTCATTACTGTTTGGTTAAATTTTTTCTGAGGGTTTGGTTTTTGGGCTTGTGGCCCAAAAACCAAACCCGACCTATCTCTTCTGAAATCTGATTACTTATTACGTTGATTCTAATCCAAAACAGATATTATGACAGGTTTTATACTTAAGACTAATGCTTAAATATAACAATAGACTTTTTGTTTTCGATTTTCAAAAATTTTAAAAGTAAAGTTATGCACTGATCTTTACATCTAAATAAAATCTTTTACCAGACACCAGTGAAAAATAAACACACTATTATGTTATATTATTAAAAATTTAATAAAAATGCTTCATTTAACAACTTTTATTGAATAATCTTAAAGGTATCTACAGGAAATGATAAGCTTTTTGCATCTAGCAGACATTCATCTGGGAACCAACCAGTATAATTCACCCGGCGAGACCCGCAAAAAGGATTTCTTTTACTCTTTTTACGATGTTATAAAAAAACATGCTATTGCCAGAAAAGTAAATTTTGTCATTATTGCTGGTGACCTCTTTGACAAAAACCGCATTGACCCTGGTACGCTTAATCAGGCTATTCTAGTTTTTCAGGAACTCAAGGAACATAACATACCTGCATTTGTCATAGAAGGAAACCATGACAGCCAGTTCGGTCGTGAAACAATTAGCTGGCTTCAGTTTCTGGGTGAACATGGTTATATTCAATTCATAAAACCAGATTTTAAAGATGACAAAGTTATTTTTAGCCCGCCATCAGAAGATAAAAAATATTCAGGTTATTACATAATCAATGATCATGTAAGAATTGCAGGCACACAATGGCTGGGGGCAAATACAGCTTCAACTATACCTCAAATTGTTGAAGGCCTTGATGCAATAGGAGATTATCCTTTTACTATTCTTATGATGCATGCAGGCCTTGAAGGCTATCTTGCCGGGTATGGTACACTATCAAAAGCTGCTATTGAGCCGCTGAAACCTTATGTAAATTATCTGGCTCTGGGCCATATTCACCTGCGTTACAACTATGATAACTGGGTCTTTAACCCCGGCTCGCTTGAAGCATGCAACTTTCTAGAATATTTTGACCCGCATGGTGCTATATACACAGAAATTGATTCTAATAACCAGGTATCTTATGAATTTGTAGAAGCATACCAGCAACGTGAATTTATAAGACTAAAGGTTGATATATCACGCTGTAATACTGCTTCTGAAGCACTTTCTCTTATTGAATCTACTGTTGAGACTACCAGAAAAGAAAGAGATGATTTACCTGTTGTCGAAATAACCATTGATGGAGGCCTTAACTTTAAACGATCAGACCTCAACGTTGATAACATCAAAGCTATCTCTAAAAATCATCTTGAAGCCCTTGTTACAAATGTTAAATACTTTGCTCGGCCGAAAGAATATGCTATAGGTGCTGATCTTTCTATTAAAAACACTCGTGAAACTATTGAAAAAACAGTCATCTATGATATGCTATCTTCTTATAATAACCTTAAAGAAAACAAAAAAGACTATTCAGATATTATAATAAACCTGAAAAATATGGTTCTGGATAGTGAAACTAACGATAACATGTTGAAATACCTGAAAAACAACCTGCCGGAGTTAAAAGGTACTGATGCAGATAACTGAAGTATCCCTTGAAAACTTTAAAAACCACGAATCGACAGTGTTTAACTTTGCACCCGGTATCAATGCTATTTGCGGACCAAATGGTTCAGGCAAAACATCTATACTTGAAGCTATTTCCTGGGCACTTTTTGACTATCTGCCCTATAAAAAGGATGATATAATAAAAATGACACGGTCAGAAAAAGCTTATTCTGCTGTTCCTAATAGAATTGCCAGTGTACAGGTTTCCTTTATCTCCGGCCTGGATGAAAAATTGTATACTGTAAGCAGAAATACACGAAGCCAGTACTATATTTATGATAATGATACAGGTGAACGTATCGCAGAAAGCAAAAGAGAAATAGTTCCATTCCTGAAAAAACACTATAATCTGGGTATTTCAACTAATCTTGAAGAGCTGTTTGTCAATACAGTCGGTGTTCCTCAGGGAATGCTTACTGCTATTTTCTTTGAAACTGCTGTAAATAGAAAAAAAATCTTTGATAAGGTCTTAAATTTAGAAGACTACAGAAAAGCATTTGATGAACTTAAAAATTTAAAAAGCTATCTGGGAGAACAAATCAATGAATTAAATATTATACTGGCATCTTACTCTTCAGACATCAACAAAATACCTGAATATAAAGAACAAATAAAGATATTAGAAGATGAAATAGCAGAAAACAAAAGTATATTAAATAAGCTTAATATTGAAATAGCTGATATAACAGAAAATGTTAGTAAGCTTGAAGACCTTATCAGGCAAATTCAGGTAACAAAAACCAGTATTGATAAAACTATGATATCTATAAAACACTTAAAACAAAGCTATTCAGAGACAGAATCTTCTCTGAAAGAGTCAAAAAATGCAAAAAAAGAACAAGAACTTCTGAAACCTGCTTATCAAGAGTATATTGCATTAAAGGATAAATTTAATTCCTTAGAGCATAAAAAGGAAACCCTTGAAAAACATAAAGAAAACCTGGCTGAATACGAAAAACAACTCCAGAAAATCAGCTATGAACTTAAAAATATAACTGAAAAACTTGAAAATATTAAGACCATAAAAGAAGAAATTAAATCTCTGGTGTCTGAAGCAAACAAAGAGATTGAACTTGAGAAACAACAAAAAGAGCTTGAAAATGATATAAAGGAAAGAAACAAGATTGAAGTCATGGTAACCTCTCTCAATAAAGAATTGATAAACTACCAGACTCAGCTAAAAGAAATAAATGAGGCTATAGCAGAACTTGAAAATCTAAAAGACCTGGCCGAAAACTATACTGATGTTCAAAATCTCTTTATGCACCTAAAAGAAGATATTTCAAGTATTAAAAGCAGGCTTAAAGAAAATAACAATATGGCAGAACAGGTAAAAGGAGGCCTTTGCCCCTTTCTTAATGAAGAATGCAGAAATATGGTAGAAGGCAAAAGCCTTGATACATATTTTAAAGAAATTATTCAACAACTCGAAATTAAGTTGACAGAAAAATCAACACAACTTAAACAGGTCGAAAAAGACCTCAAAACAACTGAAGATGCAAAAAATAAGTATGGCCAGCTTTCCTCTATTGAAAAGCAGAAGTTTAATTTATCTGAAAAGATTAAAAATATTGAATCTGACTTAAATAATAACCAGAAATTACTAGATGAAACAAAAGATTTGCCAGATAAACTTAATAAAATTACTGTTGAGCTTGAAAAACTGGGATCTCCTGGAAAGAACATTCAACTTCTAAAGAAACAAATTACATGTGAAGATACCCTGAAATTAGACGCCGAAAGGTTTAACAAGAATAACGATGAAATAAATTCTCAATTAAAAAGAATACAGCAGGCAGTCAATGACCTTAAGTTCTGCCCTGACGAATATTCTACCATTAAGAAGAAATTAACTGACCTGGAAAAAAGCCATCAGAAGTTTTTAATTCTTGAAAATGTTGCAAAAAAAGAAGAATACTATAAAAATCAACTGGACAAGCTAGATACAGAAATCAAAAGCAATGATCAAATACTTAAAAACCTTGGTAAAACGCTTGTTTCTCTTGAAAAAGATTTTAATGAAGATCACTATACTACACTGAAAAAAGATCTTGATAATAAACGTCAAAATGCAACAATACTTAGTACTAATAACTGCTCAAAAGAGGAAAGGCTTGCAGAGACTAATAATTATCTTAAACATGCTCTTGAAATACAGAAAAAAGCTGAAAAAGATCTGAATAACCTTGACCGATTAACTGCTATAACAAGTTTTGTTGACACTTCAAGGGAAATACTTAAAAGCTGCGCACCACAAATAGGCAGGTTCTATATTGAAAACATTTCTCTTGAGGCTAACCAGCTCTTTCAAGATATCACAGGTAATCACCATCAACAGCTTAAGTGGGGTCTGGAATATGAAATTCTCGTTGAAGAAAACGGTTATGAACGTTCGTTCATAAATTGTTCAGGTGGTGAACAGATGGCAGCTGCTCTATCAGTTAGACTTGCCCTTCTCAAACAGCTATCAGATATTAATATTGCATTTTTTGATGAGCCTACAACAAATATGGACGAAATAAGACGAACAAACCTCGCTCAGGAAATTAAAAACCTCTCTGATTTTGATCAACTTATTGTTATAAGCCATGATGACACTTTTGAAAAAGATATAGACAACGTAATAAGGCTTGAATAAATGCTAGATAAGTATAAAGTGCTACAGTGCCTGGAAAATAAGAAAGAAGAATTCCAGTATTTCAATCAAAACAACTCAGATGACCTTAATAAACTGAGAAAAAGTTTTGAAAAAATGCACAATATATCAGAAGAGCAAATTGCTAAAAAGCTTCTGGAGACAGAAACCCCGGGTGCTCTGCCATCAAAAGAGTGGGATGAAAATTGCCCGGTTGTTAAGTTTCATACAAGATGGCACAACCATCAGGATTCCAGACAATGGGCACACAATATATTGTTGAATAGACCAACTTTTTCAGTTGACGGCAGTCAAATACTTCCTTCTAAAGACTTCTCTCCTCCAGTTGCTGCTGTTCAAGTCTCTAAATTCGAGAATCTTCATACATCCTGCGGTCAGTATACCAAGGATATTGAGTTTGATATAATTTCACCTAAAGAGTTAAACGATAAGGAGCAAGAGTTTTCAACAATTGATCACTATGTTAACTTCAAAAGATTTGAACTTGAGATAGATACTATCATTGACTATATTCAAAATAAAGCATTCCAGGAGGTTAAACCCGTTGTCTTTTTCGATGGATCATTAATAATATCATTTATAACTGCTGAAGGAGCTACAGGAAGAAATAAGCAACTTAGAGATGATTATATTAACAAAATATGTTTGCTTCTTCAAACATCAGAAACCTGTAAAGTTCCACTAATAGGGTTTATCGATAACTCAGGGGCCTATGATATCGTTGATATGATTAAGAATTATAATAACCTGACACTCAATACTACTGTTACTGACCCTCAAATTTACAATAAATATCTCAAATGGGGCGATAGAAGCGTCGTCTTTCAGAGCAAACGCCCCGGAGTACTCTCTGATTATGGCCTTTTTGAAGATAAAATCTATTTTACCTATCTTAAAACCTGTCGCAACATGCCTGCAAGACTTGAATTTCCGCAGTGGCTTTATGAAAATACGACTCTATTTGAAGAGGTTTTAGATATTATTAGAGCCGAAACAATCGCTGGAAGTGGCTATATATATTCTATCGAAAGTGCTGATGCTACGGCAGTAATTACTAACAGAGATAAACAACTTTTTTACAGGATTTTTTCTGACTTTTCGGTAAAATATAACCTGGGGTTCAACGTTGCAAAAAAACTTGTCAGCAAATGGAACAGAAGGTAAGCTATGAACATTGGAAAAATCATAAAATCTTCGTCTCACCTGAATTATAAATGCCGGATATACGGTAAAAACGAAACCAGAGTCGATATTACTGAAAAAGATTTTCATTTTGGCCAGTTTGTAATAATAAAAGCATTTCATGACAAAGAATTTATTGGTATAATCTATAATTCAGAACTATATAACCCTGATTATGGCAATTTTGGGCCAAGATTAACTAATCCTTCTGATTTAAACTATGTCAGCATACCCGATTTCATTGATGAGACCGCAATTATTGTAGATATAATTCTGGTTGGCTGGTCTGAAAATAACTTAACCCGTCAGGAAACACCCCCCTGGGTTATACCGCTGAATGCTGAAGTTGCTGTGATGTCTGAAAAAGAGATCTGCAAGTTTCATCAGGATGAATCAAACAGGTTTTGTATGAAATATTACAACTGCATTCTTTCTCATACAGGCAATTTTGCCCCTCAGCTGCTTCTAAAAATCATTGATGATCTGGAAAAAATTACTGAATGCAACCAGCATGACAAACTAAAACTTCTTAAACAACATATATTATGGCAACAAACTAATGTAAAACTTAAGGTATAACGATGAACAACTATCAAATTATTGGTACCGTTCAGGGACCCGGAAAAAAAACAGGCGAATATATATTCATTACTTCTAATAATGACCAGACTAAAACGGGAGAATTTGTTTATTATTGCTTTCAAGATAAAAAAATAATTGGTACTATCACTGAAAAAGCTATTATAAGAACATTGCCAGAGAGCTATCTCTCTGATCCCGGTATTAATCCACATGATATTGCATCTATTCTTGGATGTGACCTGGCTGAATCAGAACTATATGAAGTATGTGTCAGCATTAACGGCTATTTTGATACAAATATGAATTGCTTTATTAACCCCAGAATATCACCAGCCCCGGGAAATAAAGTCTATCTGGTGCCTGATGATGATCTTGCCTCTATAATCAATAGTAAAAAAGCTGGCCAAACAGGTTCTGCACATGTTGGAAGCCTTCTCACCCGTCCTGAAAACAATGTACCGGTAATTATTAATGTAAAAAATCTTGTTAGCACACACCTTGCTATACTGGCATCAACCGGCAGTGGTAAAAGCTATACAGCTGGTGTATTACTTGAAGAGCTTTTGAAACCATATAACAGGGCAGCAGTAATGGTGGTTGACCCCCATAATGAATATGATACACTTAAAGACATTGAGTCAATGACTGAATTTACTGAGGGTATCTATAAACCTTTTATTAATATATGCCCGCCATCAAAGGTTAAAGTAAGATATTCATCTTTAACAGAGCACGATATAAGATATTTGCTGCCTAATTTATCCGATAAAATGAATCATTATCTGTCTCTTGCTTTCAAAAGAGTTTCAAAAGGTAATGATCCTGACGAAGATAGCAGTTATCAGTGGTCAATAGAAGATTTGCTTCAAGAATTAACCGGCCTGGGTGAAGATAAACCCGAGGATACTGGTACTATAGAGGCATTGCGATGGCGTATAGGTTACAGGTTAGAGAATTCTCGAATATTTAATGACAGCAAACACCTGCCCCTGAATAATATATTTAAGCCCGGTCAGTGTACAGTACTTCAGTTAAGTGAAATTGACCAGACAGAGCAGCAGGTTATTGTCAGCACAATCCTTAGAAGAATCAACAAGGCTCGAATGGACACACATAAAGGTTACATAACTAACCAGAATAGTGAATCTTATATTCCATACCCTGTTTTTGTTCTTCTGGAGGAAGCTCACCGCTTCGCACCGGCCAATGCCCCATCTGTCAGTCTCAATGTATTGAAAACAATACTTTCTGAAGGCAGAAAATTTGGCCTGGGAGTAGGTTTAATTACACAGAGACCCGGTAAGCTAGATTCTGATATACTTTCTCAGTGCATGACCCAGATGATAATGAAGATTATTAACCCTGTTGATCAGTCTACGATTGCATCAAGCGTCGAATCTGCTGGCAGGCAGCTGCTTGATGAATTGACATCTCTTACCAGAGGACAGGTTATCATTGCAGGTGCAGCTGTTAATACACCTGTTCTTGCTGCTATTAGAAAACGTATAACATTACATGGTGGAGAAACAATCGATGCGCCTGAATACTGGATGGAATATTTTGATGAAACCACTGCTAAAAAAAGAAAGATGGATACTACTGCCTTAAAAAAGGCTGATACAACAGAAAAAATTAAAGGATTTTCTATATAAATTTAGAGAGGTAAACCTATGAAGCGAATAGTTAAAGTTAATAATATTAATATAGGGGATGAACAGACATTTGTTTTGATTGCAGGCCCCTGCGTTATTGAAGATAATTTAACCATAGTGTTTGAAACTGCACAGAGGCTTAAATCTATTACATCTAAACTTGGAATACCTCTAATTTATAAGGTGTCTTTTGACAAGGCAAACAGGACTTCTATCAATTCTTACAGAGGGCCCGGGCTTGAAAAAGGTCTTAAGATACTTCAGAAAATAAAAGAAAAGTTCGATCTTCCTCTTTTAACTGATATTCACAGCCCTGAACAGGCTGCCCCTGCGGCTGAAGTAGTTGATATTCTTCAAATACCGGCTTTTTTATCGAGGCAAACAGATTTAATTGTTGAGGCTGCAAAAACAGGAAAAGTAATCAACATAAAGAAAGGTCAATTTTTATCACCCAGACAGGTTATTAAATCAGCTCAAAAAAGTATCGCCGCAGGTAATGATCAGGTCTTCATTACAGAACGTGGTTATGCATTTGGTTATGGCAACCTGGTTTCAGATATGAGAGCTATACCAACAGTTCAATCATTCGGGTATCCGGTTATTTTTGACTCAACACATTCTGTTCAGTTGCCCGGTGAAGGTGGAGACTTTACCGCCGGTGAAAGGCATTTTGTTAAAACACTTGCGCTCGCTGCTGTTGCAGCCGGTGCTGATGGTATATTCCTTGAAGTTCACCCTGATCCTGACAATGCACCTTGTGATGGCCCTAATATGCTCCCTATTGATGTTGTTGAATCCCTTATTAACAAGTGCAAGAAGATTTATGAAGTCATAAGGGAAAAAGGTTAAAACTTATCCCACTGGCGTTTTCGCTCATATTCAACCAGAAATTCCAGTTCATCTGCGGTTATAATTTGTTTGCTTGTTAGTTTTTCGTGGATATTCTGAAATTTTTTCTGGTTTTCTACCGTTCTCATATTTTTAATATTGCCCCTGATAGACTCAAGAGGAACACCTCTGAGCAGGTTTCTTGCAGCAATAAGGAAAAAAAATATCTTTAAATCTTTTGGAAGGTTCTTAAGTAGCGTCATTTTCGTCTTTTTGCTTTCTGGCCTCTGACAATCTGTTATAGTGTTCGGGGCAACGGCGGCTAAAGTCAAGCAATTCAGTATAGCTTAACTTTCTAAACATTTCTTCGCTGAGTGTATCAGGATATTTACATATAAACTCAAAGGGGTTTTTTATGGCCATATAGAGATCCGGATATTTGTCTTTTAGCTCTTCAAGAAGATTTTCAGGAATATCGTCAATGAATTTCTCCACTACCGGGTACTTGATCCTTTCGTTTTGTAACACAAGGCTTGCTGCATCAGCATTATCAGGATATTGAGAAGTTGCATCCTGAAGAAGTTCCATTGCTTCAATAATCTCGTTTTTCTTGAGGCCAAGAGCCTGACCGAGTTTGAAAAACTTTTCATTCTCGGGGTCTTCAAGAATGGAGTCAGTGTTATCATCTTTCCAGCCAGTATCTTCTTCACGCTTACGCTTGACAGTTTGCCAGCTTGCGCTTTGCCCATAACTGTCTTTTATAAAGCGGCTTTTTAGGCGGTTTATAAGTCCATCGATTTTTAATGGATCCGTCATTTGCTCTCTTTATTGTTGGCTTTATATAGATAAGACTAATGCATAACTATAACAATAGTCTTTTTTGGTTTCGATTTTCAAAAATTTTAAAAGTGAAGATATGGGTTGAACGAGCAGGCATTGCCTGTGAGTGAAACCCCATGCCTTCCTTTAGGGTGGGGCGGGATCTGGGTTTTGAAAATCGAAAAAATTTTAAGTTATGCACTGATCTTTAGATTGTAAACGATTTATCATTATGCTGCAAGATCTTTAAATAGATGAGGTTATCGCTTTTACTTTTATAGAAGCAATTACAGATTTAATATTATAAGCTAAAGTAAAATCATAACAACCTTTTTATTGTTTTCAACTATCCTTAAAGTTTATATAATAACAAATTTGCTTTCAAGGCATAACTTTTCACCCTATTTAATCCGGCTCAATAGATCTGGAATCAGTTGCCTTTAAACTGCAAGCTGGTATTAAAAAATTAAACAATTCTAAAAATGCCCTATATTTTCTGAAATCTGATTACTTATAACCTCGATTATAGATAAAAAAAACCGCTTTAGAGCGGTTTTAGGTTATTTCAGTTATTTGAGGTGTCGTTTTATTGACTGAAACAAAATATTCTGGAGAAAATATTTTTCTTTGTTTCTTTTTCCTGTATAGTAGATTCTAGATTGGCAATTGTTTTAGATTTTTCAATAAGTTCATCCTGATAAAACATTAGATCCTGTTTAATGCCTTCATTTTCAAACCGTAGAGATTCTAAAGAGCTGGTCAATTTATCGATTTCCTTTTTTAGAGATTCTGTTTGATCCTCAATACTGCATACTTCAGTGCTTCTTTCTTTGAGTTGAAGAATCTCATCTTTATCAGAATCATTTATAAAACCTAGGTTAACCAGCAATTCACCAATACGGGTTGGTTCACCAATATTGTTTTGAATCTGACGTTGTGTAACCAGAGCCCTGTCTATTTGTTCCAGTGAGAGCTTGTTCATTCTTAAAAGGTATTCACCAAGTCTTATTCTTCCAGCAATATAGTATATTTTGTTTGCTATGGCTGTATTTTCAATGGATTCCATATAACCTCTTTCAATAATTTCAACCAGAAGCTTGCAGCCATCAACCAGAGACCATTTATTATCATTGCAAATGTCAATAAGCTTTTTGTTTATTCCAACAGATTTCATAAATTTAATATGAATTTCATTGAGATCAAAACTTATAGCACTTCTATTGAACTTTCTCTGAATGATTTTCATACCGGTAGCAGAGGGTGTTGGAACATACATCTGGACAAGGTCATTTTCATTGTTTTGATCCAGCTTTTCAATATCAAAATTTCGTTTGAGGTTGTTTCTTAAATTATGGTAGATATAAGTCTTAACCCAGTCTGGTTGAGCCATTACATAATTAAGAAGCCTGTCTATTACTGAACTGCTTGAGCACACAGCAGTCTGCATTTTAATCATAACATTTTGAGACATATTTATACCCTCTTTCTAATAACTGAAACTTAAATGGGGAGTTGTTTTTTGTTACTGCAAAGTATCTAAATAACCATTTCATTTAACTTGTAATCTCATTATGAAATACGTAGCAGAAACTTTCATCTACCACCAGGATGATTTCTATTGGCCATGTGGTTGATTCTTTTAAAGGCTATATCGTTTGTTAGTACCTTTTTTGGGGTATATAAATTTAAATGTTAAATCTTAAGATAACCTGTAAAAGCTGAAATAATAAGCAATTCATTAATTATTCAAAGATTATAATGAAGTACTTTCTTGAAAAAGATAATTTCAAAGCGTTAATTTTTGTAAAACATGAACTTTGCCAGATAACATTTTTTATCCTGCACCTGTTTTAATTCAATTGGTAGAGAAATTAAAAAATTATTGTTCTAACGAGAAGCAGGGGCATTATTTAAAGGAGAGAAGATTTAAGATGCTTACAAAAGAAAAACCTCAAACAGATATTAAACAAAAAATTAATTCATTTGGCCCATGGATAAAATGGCTTATTAAAAGAGAGGTCGAAGAATATAAGGCAACCAGTGCATACATAGAAATGCTCTGTCCGCATCCGAAGGTCAGAAACATTGAAGACAGCTCAATAAGAAAGCTAGAAAAGCTTGTAAGAGCTACTATCATTAGTGAATTTGGTGCACGAATTGAGCATTCAGCCAGTTTTAATTATCTTGTAAGTTCTGTAATGTATAAACTTTTAAGACAATCAATGGATTAATATAACAAAGGTGGCTTAAAACCTTTATTGAAAAGCATCTTAAATAAAGAAAGCTCGTTATCGGGCTTTTTTATTTTAAAAATAATAAGTCACTGGTGTCCGGTAAAAGATTTTATTTAGATGTATAAAACCTGTCATAATATCTGTTTTGGATTAGAAAATTTTACAGGAATTTAAATTAAAGAAACTGGCAAAAATTATTAAACAGGGTTTAGCGAAGAGATAGGTCGGGTTTGGTTTTTGGGCCCGCAGGCCCAAAAACCAAACCCTCAGAAAAAATTTAACCGGACAGTAATAATAATAAGTAATTAAAGAATGTATT
>CAZFBA010000043.1:0-31489 GCA_964517135.1 uncultured Gammaproteobacteria bacterium | reverse complement strand
TTACTCGGGAGATACCAAGTTTTAAACCGTTACTTTTTAGGGGGTCATGTCAATTTTATGCAGTATAAATAAGATAATTTTAAACAAATACATATATGTTAATTTCACAAAAAAGGACAAAAAAATGTCAAACACTTTTCTTAAATCATTCCTCATTATAGCTGCTATAGGTCTGGGTATCACGATTTGTTGCTGCGGCACAGGTATTATTGGCATACAATCATCTGTTTCTGGCTTTAAAAAAGAAGTTGAAGAAATGGTTAATAACCCTATTCCCTCAGGAAGTTATGTAATGTTGATCGTTGATACAGAATCAACATCTTATTACAAACGAAAAGCAATGATCTTTACCAGCAAATTTAATGTTTTTATACTCAAAAAAGGTGACCGGTTTCCTGATGAAGAGATAAAAGAGAAAGTAATCACTGATACCATTGCTAATGATGTTGATCTTGAGCGTTATGGTGGTACTTTTAAGCAGACCGGGCCGGAAAAATTAACTCTTAATGGCAATGATTATACATTTTACAAACTCGAAGTAGAAAATGCTCCTGGTTCAAGTTCAGATGTTTATGGAGCTTTTTTTACCAGTAATAATAATGGTGCATATTTTATCATTTATTTAAGTGACCAGAACGATTATAACAAAGATGCTGCCATAGATTATATCAGCAAACTCATTCCGGCCAGCCAGTAAACAATGCTTTAGGGTTTACAGGTTATTATCTTATAATATTATTCTCGGTTAAATTTTTTCTTATGGTTTATTCTAAAGGACATGGCACAAGAGCAACTGCCAATGTGTCTTACAAAAGGCTTTTTAGGCAATATACATATTTTTGTTCTTGCTATTATTATTGACTTAATGGTATTCTTGATATTTAGAAATTCAGTGCATATATTAAAATACATTCAATAATGTATATTAAAACAAAAGGTTGCCGGGTATTTTCCTGGAATATGTTCTACAAAATGCCCTCCCTGGTTTTCTGGAATCTGATATTTTTGAATATAGCTTATTATTACCAATTAATTAAGGAGATAAATATGTTAAAAAATCTCATTTTAATGCTCGGTATAGTAATTTTGCTCACCTCAAATGCTGCCTTTGCAGGAGATCCTGAAAAAGAAAAGGCTGCTGTTACCTCAGCATCAACCTGGCTGAAGCTGGTTGATGAAGCTAAATATCAGGAAAGCTATAAAGAGGCTGCAAGCTTCTTTAAAAACGCTGTTACTGAACAACAGTGGGTACAATCAATGAATGCCGTAAGAAAACCTATCGGCAAGGCTCTTTCAAGACAGGTTAAGTCTGCAACTTATACTAAATCGCTGCCCGGTGCACCTGATGGAGAATATGTTGTTATACAGTTTAATACATCTTTTGAGAATAAGAAAACAGCCGTAGAAACCGTTACTCCTATGCTTGATAAAGATCAAAAGTGGCGTGTATCAGGCTATTACATTAAATAAATATTAAAACTTACGGTTAATTCAGTTATATTAGAATATAATAAAGCCCGTATATTAGAGTTGATAAAATCTACTTCAAACCAAAGATATAAAAATTAAAAAATGCTCAACAAATAACCTACTTATCCGATATGTGGAATAAGGAGGCATTTGTTGATTATGAATACTATAAAACATCTTGCAAATTTTTTAAACCCCCTAATTTTACTACTATCTCCAGCAATCCCTGTTGATTTCTTTAAAACATATTTGGCTTAATACTCGATGATCGCTACTTTAGTGTACTAGGATTGTCTGAAAAGACCCGAAATTTTAATACATATCAATTATACAAACTGCTTCAATACAGAATTAACTGGAAAAAACTGTTCTATACATTGATTAAAGCAGTGTTAAATAAGCAAAATAGCTCTTGCTGGTATTTGATTTTGGATGCAAGTCCTTTAGAACAGCCCTATGCCCGGTATCGGATAACTAAAAGAGGCAAAGTATCAACAAATAATATGAAAAATGTTCCACATAACCAATTAATAAGCTTAATATTGTCTATTTGTAGATGGTAATCGCTTTAAACTTGCAACATGTGATTTTGAAATAAATCAAAGTATAGTTTGTGAGCTAAAAAACATAAGAAAAGCAGTAAAAATAATCAAGATTCTGCACCAGAATGAGATTTATTTTATTGCAACAAACCAGACTCACTTATCTTTAGCTAAGATAAAATCGAGCTATCTCTTTAGGTGGAAGATTAAACTCTTTCACCGGAAGGCTAAACAAAAGCTAGGACTAAGTTACATACGCATGGAAAATTATCGTTCTTTGGTAAATCATGTTGGATTTGTTTGCCTTGCTTTTAGTTTGCTGTCTGCACTACGGCAACACAATAGGGCTAAATTCGGCAATATTAAAAGAACGATACAAAATCAGCTATACTCAAAACGTTATGGTATCGATAGATTTAACCAGAAAATTGCATTGTGAATCTTTTATTTCGGGCTTAAAAATTAAATTTTGCCTGCAGGTTCAGGCACATCAGTATTGATGGCTTTTTTAACCAGTTCCTGAAGAGTAAAAGCAACATCATCAACAGGAACCTTAATAACCTCGCCTGTTTTTCTGATTTTAAGCTCTATCATACCTTCAGAGAGTGTTTTGCCGCAGGTTACTCTAAAAGGAAAACCTATCAGGTCAGCATCTTTGAACTTGACTCCTGCTCTATCTGCCCTATCATCAAGGATTGCTTCAATACCTACCCTGCATAAATCCTGATAGATATTTTCTGCTACTGTTGCCTGTTCTTCATCTTTTATATTAACAGGTATAACCACAACATGATATGGTGCTATTGATGCTGGCCATATGATTCCATCTTTATCGTGGAAGCTTTCTACTGCTGCTGAGGCTGTTCTTGAAACACCTATTCCGTAACATCCCATGATAAAAGGTTTTTCCTGCCCGTTTTCGTCTTGATAGAGGGCGTTCATTTTATCTGAATACTTGGTTCCCAGCTGGAATATGTTACCTACCTCGATACCTTTTGTTATTAGGAGGTGTCCCTGGCATACAGGGCAACAATCACCTTTTTGAGCAAGCCTTATATCTGCTGTATTTTCCGGCATTTCAATGTCAACACCCCAGTTGGCCCCTGTAAGGTGTTTATCAGTTTGATTACAGCCAACAACAAAGTTCTTAAGCTCTTTTATGCTGTGGTCTGCAATAATTTTACACTTAAGACCTGAAGGACCTATAAAGCCTTTAACAGTATTCAAGCCTGATTTTTGTAGTAATTCTTTTACTTCTTCATCATCTGCTATTCTAATTTCGTTACCAGCACAGGCGTTAAGGAGTTTAATTTCTTCTACAGCCTGATCTCCTCTAATCATGGCGAGGACAGGGGTACTGTCAACTATATAGACCATACTTTTGCATATGGCTGAAGGAGCAATATTAAGGAATTTAGCAAGATCCTCAATAGTAGTAGTGCCCGGCGTATCAGTAATTTCTGACTTACTGAAACCTCCATCTGTAATAGCATCAAGCAGAATAGATTCAGCCCTGTTAGAGTTAGCAGCATAGTCACAGGTATCACAGTAGAGAACATCGCTTTCTCCGCTGTCAGTAAGGGTAAGAACCATAAATTCATGGCTTACACTGCCGCCTATTGCGCCGCTATCGCTTTGAACCATACGGGTTTCAAGGCCACAGCGTTTAAATATTCGGGTATAGGCACCAGCCATGTTGTCATACTCTTTCAGCAGGCATTCATGAGAAGTATGAAAGCTGTATGCATCTTTCATTATAAATTCACGTCCTCTGAGAAGTCCGAAGCGTGGTCTAATTTCGTCTCTGAATTTGTTTTGAATCTGATACAGGTTGATAGGTAGCTTTTTATATGTTTTAACTTCGTTTTTAGCAAGTGTAGTTATAACTTCTTCGTGAGTGGGCCCGAGGCAGCATTCACGGTCGTGGCGGTCTTTAAGCCTCATGAGTTCTTTACCATAGACTTCCCAGCGGCCAGACTCACGCCATATATCAGCTGGTTGAAGGATAGGCATAAGAAGTTCCTGTGCACCTGCTAAGTCCATTTCTTCTCTGACGATAGTTTCGACTTTTTTAAGCACCCTCCACATTAAGGGGAGGTATGAATATATACCGCTGGTAAGCCTTCTGATAAATCCGGCTCTGACAAGAAGCTGGTGAGAGACTACTTCAGCATCAGCGGGGTTCTCTCTGAGGGTTGTAACAAATAGTTTTGACATTTTCATAGGTATTTTCCTCAAATGATTGTTAGCCAAAGATATTTTATATGGAAACAGAGAGAATTCCAATATTAAAATCCATGCACGTTATACATGTATATGTAGAGCAATGTATATGTTGCTTAATGCTTGCCAGCTTGATTTTACCGGCCAAAATCTTAATTTTCCTTAAGAATTAAACTAAAAGGGTATTAAAAAAGCTCTCTTTATGTAAAGATAATAAAAAATAGGGGAAAACATCAATAGAGAGAGAAAAGAGAATTTGTGGAGTTGTCCTTTTTACCGGCAATAACCGGGGATTTAAAGAATAATATTCTAAAACCAGAGGCATTTAAAAGAACCTCCTTAATTGGCAAGCCTGCAATGCAGGGCCTGAAAACACTTGAAAGAGATGTTTTTCAGAAAGAGTCTCAAACTGTTCAATTTAGCGGCAAAAATGTTAAGCCACAGCCACCAGAAGAAGATATACCGGTTGTTGAATATAGAAATATGTTTGATACTCTGTTAAAAGCCAGCCCCAACCCTTTACTGGAAAAATTGCTGGTAAGAGATCTTAAGATATCTGATCCTGAGAAGGCACATAAAAGAATCACAAGCCTGTCAAGATATCTTAAAGAAGATATGGTAGGCTTCATAACCCCTGACGGCAGGCACTGGTTTGAAGGAGCCTTAAAGTACTTCATACGGGGAGCTGTATCAAAAGACCTCACTGACAAGCAGATGGAAAAACACGGGCCGGCTATTGCAGAACATTTCTGGGGATTACTGGCAAAAGCAGATAGTTACTGGTCTTCAGGAGAGTTTCTGGATTACATGAAAAATCATATGAATCCTGAAGAACCTGGTGTTAAAGAAACGATTCAGGGTGTATCCCGTTTGTATCAGAAGAAGTTGACAAATAAAACCGTATCTTTCGGTTACAGTTCAGATTTAAGGTATATACAAAAACTGCTCGATGATGGCGGAGCATATACTGGGAAACCTTTAAAGCTAACTAATGTTTCTAATCACCCTGCATACCCTACTCTTGAGCATATACAACCACATTCTACTGGGGGTGATGAGGTTAATGATGATTGTAACTATTTGCTGGTACGTCAGAATGACAACGGAGATCGATCAAATATTCCTCTGATAGCCTATCTTAAAGGCTGGGATGCACAAGAGTTTTTAAATCACCGTAAATACTGGTATGCTGAAATAAGTCAAATTATGAGCGGAGAGAAATTTAACTTCTATACAAATGAAATAACCCAAAAAGATATCAAAAAAGCTGAAAAGATGCTTGAATATGTTCATAGAAGCATAAATAATCGTAAAAACCTTTACAAAAAAAATTATGAATTCATACAGCTGGTGCTGGAGGTCAGTAAACAACCCCCTTCATCGGTAAATAGCCTTGAAAAACTTGGTATATTCTGGCAACCAGCATATTAAATGAAACCCTATTTCTTTTTACGGGCGCAAACTATCATAAAGACTAATGCATAACTGGAATCTCTGATTAATTATGGAATTACTGATTCCAGCAAAGACACCAATTCTTGAATCTGAGAACATATAAGTTATTTAGAGATCTCATAATGCCTTAATTTCAGCTGGACGATAAAATTTTTTCATAAAATTTAATATTTTGTTATATAATCAATTTCATTGATAATAACAGGATGAATATTGGAGGAATAATTATGATGAAAAAGAGACTCATTGTGTCGCTGGCAGTGCTTTTTGCGGCCGTATCAACCTTTTCGTATTGCAGTGACCCGGCAGAAGCTATTGGTGGCTTTATGAAAAACAAGGCTAAAAATACTGCTACCAAAGAAGCTAAAGATCAGGCCACAAAAGATGCTGATCAGGCTCAATCTCAGGATAAAGCTACAGACACTAAAGCTCAGAAGCCTCAAAGCAGTGAACCTCTTGTGTTTGAAAACACAAAGTATCACTATAAGATTACATACCCTGGCAACTGGGAGCTTAATGCTGAAGACCCTAAAAAATCTCTTGTAACTATTGTTGATACCTGGGGCAAGATGGGCAACATATCTGTAAACGCTACCTGGATGAGTGATAATTTCCCGGTGGATCCTGCGGTAAAAGCACTTATAGATCAGGCAGAACAACGCAAAAAGCACGGTGAACTGGAAGACTATAAAGTTAAGAACTATTCAGTTCCAGGAAAAGATGGCAAGCCGATTGATGTTGTCAAGGGTGTTTTCTGGGTTGAATCTGATGAAGATCCAACAATGAAAAGAATGCAATGGCAGGCCTATGGCGGTGGCAACTATTATAACTTCACAGCTTCCACTTCTGTAGATAAATTCCCTGAGTATAGAGAAACATTTGAAAATATGATCGACTCAGTAGAATTTGATTTTGCTGATGGTTCATTTAGATAAGCTATTAAAATAATCTTTAAGGCCTGATGCTTTTTGTATCGGGCTTTTTTATGCTCTTGGATGAGCTTTATTGAAGACTTCTTTCAGTCTTGCAGTATTGACATGTGTATATATCTGGGTATTGCTGATAGAGCTGTGCCCGAGAAGCTCTTGAACGACTCTGAGATCAGCCCCGCCATTTAGCAGACTGGTTGCAAAGCTATGCCTGAGAGTATGAGGAGATATGTTTTTCTTTATACCTGCTTTTTGAGCAGTCTCTTTGACAATTCTTTCTATTGACCGGGGGGTTATTCTGAAACCTTTGTGATTAATAAAAAGCGGGCAGGAAGGATTATCGGAGCTATTATTTCCTTTTGAGAGTTCATCATAAGCCTTTTCAATATAATGATTCAATGTTCGTCTTGCTTTGTGGCTAATTAATACAATACGTTCTCTGGCACCTTTGCCCATCACTATAATTTCGTTTTCTTCAAGGTTAAGGTTAGAAAAGTTGAGAGAACAAAGTTCACTTACCCTTAGGCCTGTTGCATAAAGCATCTCTAGAATTGCCAGATCTCTAATACCTTTAAATGTAGTTATATCAGGGACCAAAAATAATTTATTGACCTCATTTTCATCAAGAAACACCGGAAGATTTCGTATTTTTCCTGGAGCTGTAAGTGTTTTTGAGGGGTTAAAGTTTATCAATTTTTCTCTATTAAGGTATTTCAGAAATACACGCAGTGCTGCAATTTTCCTTGATGCTGTACTCCTCAAATATTGCCGTATAAGCTCTGCAGTATATGTTTTGACGATATCCAGTTCAAGATAATCTAATTTATTATTCTTTTTTAACCACTCTATAAACTGATAAATATCTATTTTATAGGCTTTAATAGAATGCTCAGAGAGGTTTTTTTCTCCTGAGAGATATTCAAAGAATCTGCCGGGCTCAAATTCACTTTCATTAATGGTCAGGGTTAGTTCTGATGGTTGTGTCATAGTTTTATTATAGCATTTAGAGGCAAAAGATGTGAATTTGTAAAGAGATACCCCTTTAATTTAAAGGGGGGATAAAAGCAATATTGCTCTTATCCCCGGTGCTTTTGGTTAGAAAGATTTGCTGATATATTAATATTCCCCTGTCAGGGGATACCAGCCAGATAAGCTAAGGGTATTAATTTATAAATCTGTTTTTCCATATTAAGCGATAAAATAATTCCTGATCAGATGGCCTTTATGGCCTTTAATATATTGATTTAATGTCTCAATAGTTGTTGTTAGTATCAGGGGTTGTTGATCATTATACATTTTAAAAACACTGCAACGATAGAAATTAATGAATTTTGACGTAAGAGTTACAATATTTAACACTGATTTATACGATATATATCAACTTCCCTTTACGTGGTGATACATTTGATATATTTAATATAGATTATTTTACATTAAATATCATTGAGATCCAGAAATATATAAAAATATTGAAAATAATTGGTTACATTTATTTAGATCAGTGCATAACTTAAAAAATTTTCGATTTCAAACCCAAATATTGCTCTTCTTTTGTTAGAATATTTGTCATAACTCACGGTGCAATCCTGACAGGATATTATATTTAGCTATTAACCGTATTTCCAGGCATATTCAGGAGCTCAAACAATGAAAGAACTCAAATACTGGGTAGCTTTTAACAACATTGAAGGGCTTGGTGCAATCAGCATTAAGCGCATTCAGGAATATTTTAACTCTATGAAAGAAGCCTGGTCTGCATCACCGGCTGAACTGCAGAGAGTTGAAGGTCTCTCACCGTCACACATTGAAAAAATTCTTCTCTCAAGAGCTAAAATAATACCCGATAAAGAACTTGAAAAGATTGAAAAAAATGATATTAAAGTACTTTGTCTTGCTAGCGGAGAATATCCTGCGCTGCTGAAAGAGATCTATGACCCTCCGGCAGTTCTTTATTATAGAGGAAACATCAAAACCATCGACTTCCAGAAAACTACAGGCATTGTGGGCACAAGAAAACCTTCAGAATACGGCAAAAATATCTCCTCAAGGATTTCAAAAGAGCTTGCCTCTCTTGGGATAACAATTGTAAGTGGCCTGGCCGAAGGTATTGACACCGCTGCTCATGCAGCCTGTGTTAAGGCTAAAGGCAAAACTATAGCTGTTCTTGGATCGGGACTGAATGTTATATATCCACGCAGCAACGTCAGTCTGTATAAACAAATTATTGAAAATGATTGTGGAATAATAATCAGCGAATATCCACCAGATAGCAAGCCTGATAGCTGGCAATTCCCCTATAGAAACAGGATCATCAGTGGCCTTTCTAAAGCCATTATCCTTGTTGAAACAAAAAACAGAGGAGGCGGATTGATTACGGCCAGGCATGCCATAGAGCAAAACAGAGAAGTCTTTGTCGTTCCCTCAAGAGTTGACATACCCTGCAATGAAGGTGGACATAACCTTGTCCGAAAAGGTGAGGCCCGGCTATTTGCATCTTTTGCTGATTTTTACCGTGAGCTTAACTGGGAAAAATACGCTGAAACCTTTGATGAAAAACCTCCCGAAACAGCCATAGAAAAAGAATCTCTATCACCTGCACAAGGAGTCAGGCAAGAGGAAGCAATCACCCCCGTTGCTGATCCGGAAAAGCTTTCGACAGAAAAGATATTTAAAATGCCTGATGGGCTATCAGAAAATGAAAAGCAAATATTAGCTCTGCTAGAGGTTGAAACACTGGCATTTGACATTATTTTACAAAAAGTAAAATCTACAACCCCTCAGTTGCTGGGCTCTCTAACTATGCTTGAATTAAAAGGGCTCATTACTCAATGCCCGGGAAAACGCTACAAACGAAATATAGTCTAATTTTTCACACAATCGCTTAAATACCCCGGAACAGGTTAAATTTTTAACGTATCAAAAATCACACCCTAAAAGTGTTTTCTGTCACTGTATAGTTCTCTTTTGTAAGGTATTGTATTAGCTGTAGGATGCAAAATAAACTGTAATACACTTAAGGCAACATCTACAGCACACATGCTCTTAGAAAGGAGAACTATTATGAAGTATTGGAGAATACTGTTATTCATTTGCTTGCTATCACTATTTTTAAGTTTATCAACACGCTCATACGCTGAAGACTGGCCCTGTTCACACTGCCAATGGAAAGAAGAATCCGTTAAGGAATATCAGGGTAAAATCAATGAGCACAAAAACAAACAGGAACAATTAAATACAGAAATAGCAAGAAAACAGACATTGACACCACAGGAAACCGGGCCTTCTTCTGAACATCTGGCTATGGTAGCTGAATACATGAATACTAAACAATCTGAACGCCCTGTTTTTAAGCTTTCTGCTGAATATAACCACTCTATCCAGAATATTCAAGATACAAAAGCTAATTATGACAGCAGAAGAAAAAGCTACAATTTTAACCCTTATTACAATTCAGACGGTGATTATAACACTCATCCTTATGCTGAAACCTTTTTTGAAGACACAATGGTTCGATCTATCCTGATGTCTTTCATTTCAAAACCTTCAAACTATAAACCAGGCAAAAACAAAGATTCAAAAAATACTAAAAAATCTGATTGCTCAAAATAATGAACATGCTGCACTTTAAAATTATACAGGCTGTCCAAATTCTCAATAGCTAAGAATGTTGCCTTATCTGATAACTGACAATCTGCTCCTGTAAAATCAATGCATCCTTAAAAAACTGATATCTCTTGTGTGTAAACTATAAGCGAATATAAACCTTCTGTAAAAGCAAAATGTAGCTAAAAACCACTGATACAAATATCAGGAAAGACAGAATGAAAAGCTAATAACTGATTACATCTATACAGAATACTCTTTTTACAAGAAAACCCGTTATTAAATGCCATAAAATAGGCCAGTGCATAACATAAAAACAGAAAAATCTATCATTGTGTTTATGCATAAGTCTTTAGAAAGGATACTTTATTATGAATTATTTTAAATTATATGTGGCATTACTGGTTAGTTTAACGGTTTTAGCAAACACATCTACCTGCATTGCTTATGAACTAAACTGCAACAACCTTAAAACATACAATAATGTTATGAGCCACTATCAGCAGGAAATCACTCTATACAAAAGTAACCTGCTTCAACTGAAAAAAGAAATTGGCATAGCACAAAGGCTTAAGAGAGCGAATGATTTTGAGATCCAAAGGCATGAAAAAAGACAATTGAAAAACATTGCAATTAGTTCAAACCCTGTAAAATATGGTAAAGGTATTATTATACCGCCAGAACAATCTGTAGAAGATTCTTTAAAAAGCCATAACAAAATGCAAATACAAAAACTAAACCAGTATAATAAAGCCCTGAAAAATCAAATTGCGCAAAAACAGCAGCAGATTAACTTTATCGAAAAAAATATTGAAAATAAAACCTGGCAGATAGCTGAACTCCAGCAGGAGATTAACTATTACCATACCAGGTGTGTGAAACAAGCTGAAATATCTCTCTTCTAGCTCATATCAACAAACCCTGCTACAGAAGACAACAACTGCAAGGCTGGCAATCGTCAGCCTTCTTTTTGTGATTTGTGAGAAAATTGTAATTCCGGTAAAATAATGCTAGAGAGGTAAACAAAAAAACCGGTAATGAAAATAGTATTTATAATAATTGTTCTAATTTTATTTATAGTTTTAATACTTTTAACGTATTATACTGTTATTCGTAATATACGGAAAAAGTCACTGCAAAACTTTAACGACGATGTCAGAGAACTCAAAAGCAAAGACAGCAAAGATGCTGAAAGAATGCAAAAGCTTGAACTTACTGATTATGAAGAATCTATCATCAGGCCTATTTGCACAGAAACTTTTTTCCCTTTTTATTTCTTTTATTGCAAAAGCAACTACATCTGGGATGACCTTAAACAAAGACTATCCATCAATGAGAAAATCTATAACATAGCAGTTATGGATATTTACATTATACCCGGATATTCAAACATCAAAGGGATCTCACATCTGTTCTATTCAATAGATAATAATTACTACCTCTACAATCAGGATAAGTTTATTTTAAAGCTAAAACCTTCTGATATAGCAGAAATTGACTATAACCTATATGAATATTTTCTTGATCTGGGCACCGGGCTGTTTTCAAAAATGAAAATTGTTACATTTGATGGGTTAACCATCGCCTCTGACAGCATTTATAGCCGAAACGTTGAGCTTATTATAGATGCTTATCTTGAATATCGCAAAAATAACCTTTTGCCAGTTGATGATAAAGCTTTAAACCTTAGCTCAGTTGATAGACAAACTATCAAACTTAACCAGATCAAAGATAACAACCAGATCACTGAAAATGAACATAGAATACTTTTGCCCAAAGTTCATATCACTCACGTAGAAGCTAATAAGCAGCTGTTTGACCGGGCCTTAAACGAATCAGGTAGATAATTATGCAACAACTATGTAAATTTAATTTCGAATTTGATGATTTTCAACAGGAAGCAATCAATCATATTGAAAATGGGAAAAGCGTTGTAGTATGCGCCCCTACAGGTGCAGGCAAGACCGTTATTGCTGAATATGCCGTCAACATAGCTCTTCAACAGAATAAGCGGGTCTTTTATACAACTCCATTAAAAGCTTTAAGCAACCAGAAATTCAGGGATTTTCAAAAAGCACTCGGCCCTGATAAAGTCGGCCTGCTCACAGGAGACATTTCTATAAACCGTAATGCCCCTATAGTAGTCATGACAACAGAAGTGTTTCGTAATATACTTTATGGCACAACTCTCGGGAATGTTGAAGATAATCTAAATGAAGTTTTATTCGTTATTCTTGACGAGTGTCACTATATGAATGACAGTGAAAGAGGTACTGTATGGGAAGAAAGTATTATCTATTGCCCTCATAATATACAAATAATAGCTCTTTCAGCTACTATAGCTAATGCCGAAGAACTTACAGGATGGATTAATAGTGTTCATAATGATACAAAACTAATAAACAGCGACTTTAGACCTGTCCCACTGAGGCACTTTTACTTTATTAACGATCAACTGCTCCCTCTGACTGCCCCGGGAGGAAGAGTTAATAAAAAAATTAAACAAATTAAAGTTCACAAGGGCAGCTACTTTAGAAAAAACAAGAAATCACCTGCTAAACTTATTAACATACTTCAAAAAAGAGAAATGCTTCCTGCTATATACTTTTGTTTTAGCAGAAAACGCTGCGATGGATATCTTGAAATGTGTTCTAATATGAATCTTTTAAGTGAATATGAGACAAAAAGACTTAAAAAAATTATAAATGACTACATCGAAGAGTATCCTGTACTGGCTCAAAACAGGCATCTACAATATATTTATTCAGGAGTTGCCAGCCACCATGCAGGTTTGTTGCCTAACTGGAAAGTATTAATAGAAAAACTCTTTCAAGAAGGCCTGATAAAAGTTGTTTTTGCTACAGAAACACTGGCTGCAGGTATAAATATGCCTGCAAGAACTACTATTATTAGTGATATAAGTAAACGCTCTGACGATGGCCATAGAACACTTACATCAAGCGAATTTTTACAGATGTCCGGCAGGGCAGGCCGAAGAGGAATGGATAAAATAGGATATGTTGTTACTGCAGCAAGCCCGTATCATAACCCATCAGAAGTAGCAACGCTTGCAATGTCTGATGCTAACCCTCTTCAAAGTCAATTTACACCAACTTACTCTATGGTTTTAAACCTGCTTCAACGATTTAAACTTGATGAAGCAAGGCAATTAATTCTTAGCAGTTTTGGTTACTATACTTCCAGTAGCCGAATGGAACCTCTTTATGCCTCAAAAAAGGATATAGAAAACAATATTGAAAAAGTAATAAACTTTAAATGCCCTTACAGCCTGTCTAATGAAGATCTTATATCCTATCATAAAAAGAAAGAACACTATGTTGAACTAAAAAAACTCTATAATACCTTGAAAAAACAGGCCCACAGGGCTAAACGCTATAATGCTCCCGAGGTAAATGAATACAGAGACAAGTATGAAGACCTCAAAAACCAGCTTAAAATGGTACAATGCTATAACTGTGATCTGTATAAGCAACACCTAAAGAGCCTGGAGGTTTTAGGCAGGTATAACAAGAGACTTAACAGTATTAATAAAGTTATTGAAATTGAAAAAGATTTCTACTGGAATAGTTTTCTTAATCTTGTAAACTTATTAACTGAATATAACTACTTAAAAGATAATGTACCTACTGAACTTGGAGTTTGTGCTTCATATTTCAGATGCGAAAATGAGCTTTTCCTTGTTGAAACAATTAACAGTGGAATACTTGATGATCTGACACCTGCTGAAATAGCGGCTGTCTTCTGTGCCATGATTTCAGAAGAGCCACGGGGCAATGGTAATGTATTAACATATCCAGGTAAAAAAGTTCGGTCAGCTATTAATGATATTTATAGTATACTCAAAAAGATCTTTAAAGCACAGAGGAAGCATAATATTGATATTGATCTTTTGCTTAACATACAGCTTTCAGGCATAACAGAAGTCTGGGCTTCAGGTGCAGAATGGGAAACAGTCACTTCTCAAACATCACTTGACGAAGGAGATATTGTTAGAACGCTAAAACGCACTTTAGATATATTGAGACAGGTAGCACATGCCCCTTATGTTAATCCTGACCTGGCTAAAAAATGTCATGAGGCGCTAAAAGCAATTAATAGAGAACCTGTCCTGGAAATTTATTAGTCTTTTTGTTCTTCTTCTTGAGCTTTTTTATAAAGCTCTTGAAGCAGTTCTTGAGCGTCAATATTGTATTTACGACACACTGGTAGTATTTTTCCAATGCTTTTAAGCATTTTCTCTTTTTCAATTTCAAGTTCTTTTGAAATAAAAGTACCTGTCGTTTCACTGATTTCGTCTTCAAGGTTACCAACTCTGTTTCTGCCACCTTCTTTAGCTCTATAAAGGCATTGATCAGCAAATTCTATTAACGATGGCACTTCCTTAGCGTGATCGGGGTAATTTGAAGCTCCAACACTAATTGTAACTTTAACTATTTTATACCCATCATCTGTTTCAATATTAAAATCATTAGAAGCTACTTTATTAACAAGCTTTTGAGCAACATCAAGAGCTGTTTTAGTATCTGTTTTATCAAGTATAACACACATCTCTTCTCCACCATACCGGCATACAACGTCATATTCTCTGACATTAAGCTTTAAAAGTGTGGCTACCTGAACCAGAACAGCATCTCCTGCACGGTGTCCATAAGTATCGTTAAATTTTTTGAAAAAGTCAATATCAATAAGAAGGAGAGAAAAGAAATCTTCTTTTCTCTTTACTTCATCAAGCTTAAGACTCATTTTTTCCTGAAAGAAGCGGTGGTTATAGAGGCCTGTTAATCCGTCTGTTGTTGCAAGCTTATATGTCTTATCAAGTTTCTCTTTTGTTAACAGGTTTTGAGTTATAAGTGCAAAAATAAAGAATATTGTTACAAGAAAGATCGGATTAACAACAGGTATCCAGAGTAAAAACTTATAAAATAACATCACTGATATAATTACATAAGATAAAATTAAGCTAACAAACGTCAGTATAATAACTATATTGTTTTTGATATTTCTTATAATAAGAATTGACAGTGTTATTAATAATATTATAATAGCAAAGTTAGCAATATTAGAGCTTTTATGAATAAAAACTTTATCATTTAGCAGGTTATCTAATACATTTGCGAAAATCAAAGGTCCTGGCATAAGTTTTATGGGTGTTTTGTGTATATCACCTGTTGAACGCCCCTCACCAATTATTACATATGTATCACAAAAATACTCCGGCAATGAAATCTCACTACGGTAAGCCTGCAAAGGTGAATAATTAATTATAGTCTGATTTGAGCTGTTTTCAAGGTGATTGAGCAACAATGGATACATTAAAAGCGGTTCATCCTGAACATTTGAAACTTTGATGGCCCCGTAATTAAATAACTTTGCTAGATGCAGAAAATATGGTTGATTAATAGAGCTGGATAAATATTCTTTAGGGAAAATATCTCTTGACAGATAGTAATCACTGACAAAATTTATTCTCAATAGCTCAAGATGCTTGATATTGAAGAGCTTTATATTAGTAAGGTTTTTGTAAAGATATTGATAAGCAGGCTGCATAAAATAATTTTGCTCTTCAGGCAATATTTTATAGCCTGTTTGAGCATCTATTGTATAATATTTTTCATATAAATATACTTTTATAAACGGTATTGAGTGCGCATAAGCTTCTGCATTAAGCCAGTTAACAATCAAGTTGCCATTTTCATCAAGAGGTATTTTGCGATCAGGAAATATCAGGTTATTATCTGCCACGGTCAAAGGCGTATTACTGGTATAATGTGTATCTATTACCGGTATAACAGGCAAAGAAAAAATCAGTTTGTCGTCTTTTAGCATTGACATTATGTTTGCATACCTGAATACATGATCATTAGATTTAGAGATATTCGTAAAACCAAGGTTTTTAGCTTTGTTAAGAAACTTGCTATACGGTAATTGTATATTTAAAGCTGTATTTTGAAGGATAAATGAGCGTGATAAGCTTCCATAATCAATATTAGCTACTGTTGCAATTTCTGAAGCTTTTGCATAAGAGCGCCTTTCAGCTTCTCTATTATTAATTGCATCAATAATTTTATAAAGTATATCAATCAGCTTCTGCTTTTTAAGAAAATAAAGATTGATTTTTGCCTGTTTTGCAAAGTTTTTAGCATAATATTCAACAGGACCTGCAATAAAACTCAGATATACCTCTCCTGAGTCTTTTATTGTCTTTGCAAAATAGTCATCATCATAATCAGTAGTCTTACTTGTGAAGTTGATATCATAAATAATAACTTTTGCGTTAGCCCTTATTAGGTAATTGTTTATATCTCCCCATACACTTCTAGGTAATGGCCAACGAGTTAGCTCTAATTCAGGATGTTCATTAATGAAATTATCACTTAAATCACCAAACAAGATCGTTTTGATATCCACATCCGGTTGTTTTTGTTTGCTATTAATAATTTTAGTTCTTATATCATATGAATATTCTTCAAAAGTCCACAGTATATCTTTTAAAAAGATTGTATAAGTAGCAATAAAAAACATTAACACCAGAAAAACAGCAAGAGGTAACCTGATTTTATCGTATATGATTCTATAAAACTTTTTGTTTGCAGTATCTATCATTTTTATTTCTTATGTAACGTATAATAATATCAGGATTTTAACAAATTATGCTTAATTAAATTCTATTATATGAAAAAATCAGTACTATAAAATAATAGAATCTCTCTAAAAGCTTATTATTTCAGGATTTATATAATACATATGTATTGTATTAAATTTAAAGTAATTATACTTTAGTTTTAAGATAGTTATTTATGGCTTTTGCTGCTTTTTTTCCTGCGCCCATAGCGTTGATAACATTGGATTCAGCTAAAGGAGCAATATCTCCACCGGCAAAAACGCCTGACATAGTTGTCTCACATGTTTCAGAGTTTATTTCGAGATAACCCTTTCGGTTTACCTCTAACGGCAGGTTCTCTTTTTTAGCAGAACTGGTTAATACAGGGTTTGGGCTGGTTCCAATAGCAACAATGAAAGTATCAACATCAATATATTTTGTCTGTCCTTCAACTGGAACTGGTCTTCTTCGACCGCTGGCATCAGGTTCACCAAGTTCCATAACCTGAAGGGTAACACCTGTTACATAATCATCCTTACCATGCAATTCTATCGGGCTATGTAAAAACAAGAAGTTAATTCCTTCCTCTTTAGCGTGAATAACCTCTGCTTTTCTTGCAGGCATTTCAGCTTCAGAGCGACGATATGCAATAGTAACTTCTTTAAAACCAATACGTTTAGAGACTCTGGCAGCATCCATTGCAGTATTTCCGCCGCCAATAATGATAGCCTTTTTTCCTATTCTAATAGGAGTAGGATAATCTGGACGGTGAGCCCTCATTAAGTTTACCCTTGTTAGAAATTCATTGGCTGAATAAACTCCATTCAGGTTCTCACCCGGTATACCCATAAACCAGGGAAGGCCAGCACCCACTCCGATAAAGATTGCGTCATATCCTTCATCAAAAAGATCTTGAAGAGTGTAAGTTTTACCAATAATAACATTTGTTTTAAATTCTACACCAATAGTTTTCAGGGTTTCCAGCTCTCTATTAAGGGTATATCTGGGTAATCTGAATTCAGGAATGCCATAACGCAACACTCCACCAAGCGCATGAAGAGCTTCAAATATAGTAACTTTATGGCCAGACCTTGCAAGGTCAGCAGCAGCAGTTATGCTGGCAGGCCCGGAACCAACAATAGCAACTTTATGACCTGTCGGCCTGATTTCTACCGGTTCAATATCTGTCAAATCACCAGCATATCTTTCAAGAGCTCCTATTGCAACTGGTTCTCCTTTAATACCCAGTATGCAGGTGGCCTCACATTGTCTTTCCTGTGGGCAGACCCTGCCACAGACAGCTGGTAATAAGCTACTTTCTCTAATTATTTTACCTGCTTCTGTTATATTAGCTTCAGCAATAGCTGTTATAAACCCGGGTATATTTATTCTGACCGGACAACCCTCAATGCATTTTGGTTTTTTACAGTTTAAACAGCGTTTTGCTTCTAAAATAGCCTGTTCTTCAGTAAAATTCTTTTCTACTTCCTCAAAATTAGTTGTTCTATATTCAGGATCTAAATTTTCTGGCCTCTGTCTGGGTATTTTACTCTTTGACATTGAATTTTACCTGCTCCACAAATCTAACTCTTATACTTATAAGTATGATTCTTGTTTTTCGTCTTCTTCCGGGGGAGTATCGTCATTGTTAACTGAACTATCTTTATTTTCAGCATCTTCACTGGATTCATTTACTGGTTTATCAGTTTCAACAGTTTCTGGAAGAATATCATCTGCCATTGAGTTAACTGAATCGATCTCTTTTAAAATTTTTTCTTCTTCAGGTATGCCTTGTTCTTCTCTTTCTAGTTTTATTTTTTCGATTATTTCAGACACTTCAGTATCATCTAGGGTTTCTTTTTCCAGTAACACTTTAACAATAGCATCCATAATATCCTGATTATCTGTAAGAACTTTTCTGGCAAGAGCATATCGATCTCTAATAATCCTTTGCACTTCTCTATCTATCATAGCAGCAACTTCTTCAGAATAATTCTTTTCGTGTCCAAAATCTCTACCCAAAAACACATGTTCATTCTGCTTGCCAAAGGTCATTGGCCCCATTTTTTCGCTCATACCATAAGATGTAACCATCCTTCTGGCCAGGTCAGTTACTTTCTCAAGGTCATTTTGAGCTCCTGTTGTAATTTCTCCGAAAATGATTTCTTCTGCAACTCTTCCACCGAGGATCATTGCCATTCTATCAAGTATCTGGGTTCTTGAATGGAGTACCTGATCACCTTCAGGAAGTGTCATAGTTAGACCCAGAGCCATACCCCTGGATATAATTGTAACTTTATGCAGTGTATCACAGTGTTTTAGCATTTTAGCCATCAGCGCATGCCCAACTTCATGGTAAGCAATAATTTCTTTTTCTTTTTCTGATATTATTCTGCTTTTCTTTTCGGGGCCTGCAATAACTTTATCTATTGCCTCTTCTACATCTTCCATATTTATTTCTTTTTTATCTTTTCTGGCAGCAAGTAAAGCAGCTTCATTAATCAAATTAGATATGTCAGCGCCGGTAAACCCGGGGGTTCTTTTAGCCAGAACCTTTACATCAACATCATCTCCAAGGGGTTTGCCTTTAATGTGCACCCTGAGTATTTGCTCTCTTCCGTGAACATCCGGTCTATCGATAACGACCTGCCTGTCGAAGCGACCGGGTCGTAAAAGGGCATTATCCAGTATGTCAGGCCTGTTAGTAGCTGCAATAATTATGATACCCTGTGTGCCATCGAACCCATCCATTTCTACAAGCAGCTGGTTGAGTGTTTGCTCACGCTCATCGTGGCCACCACCAAGTCCTGCCCCTCTTTGCCTGCCAACAGCATCTATCTCATCAATAAAAACAATGCATGGTGCGTGCTTTTTAGCCTGTTCGAACAGGTCTCTAACACGTGATGCACCGACACCAACAAACATTTCTACGAAGTCTGAGCCACTGATGCTAAAAAACGGACATCCGGCCTCACCTGCCACAGCTTTAGCAAGCAATGTCTTACCGGTACCAGGGGCACCAACCAACAGAACACCTTTTGGTATTTTAGCCCCAAGAGAAACGTATTTTTCAGCATTTTTCAGAAAATCAACAATCTCTTCAAGTTCTTGTTTGGATTCATCAATGCCTGCAACATCTTTAAATGTAACTTTTACCTTGTTATCAAGCATCATCTTGGCCCGGCTTTTACCGAAAGACATAGCCTGTGACCCACCGCCCTGTGCGCTTTTCAGCATCATAATGAATATTAGCAATATCACAATAGGTAAAAATATTGAGCCTATCCAGTAAAAGACGTGATATGATTTGTCATCCGGGTTTGAAAACTGAATTTCAATGTTTTTTGATTCCAGTTTCTTTATCAGCTCGTCATTTTCTTTAGGTATAATGACCTTATAAGCTGTTATTTTCTTTTTTACTTTTCCTGGTGTCTCTTCTTCAACTGGTTTAAAAGGTTTAGCTTTAAGTTCGTTTTCTTGAATCTTTACTGCCTGTATTTTATCATCATTAAGAAGTTGCATAAACTCTGTATAAGTGACTTCTTTAATCTGATCAGTGTTAGAAGTCATCAATGACGCAAAAAAAACAATAATGATAACGAAAATAACTATGTATAGCCCGGAAGTTTGAAGTTTTTTCATCTTTTTTCCTTTTGCTCCTTCGCTGGAATAGCTTTTTCTGTCTCAAATGTGAACAATAGCTCAATAAGGAATTATAGTATAAAACCTGTTTAAAAAGATATAAAAATTGATTATTTTATTAAAGATAGTCTATAAATGTTTGAATTTAGAGGTTATTCAAAATCCTTCAAGGGGGCATGTGAGGTATAAAGGAAAAATATCATACCTGAAAAGAGAAAAGTTATTATTATAAGTATAAATGAATACATTTTCGTCTCCTGAAGGCCTGACTGCATTAAAAGCCTGGACTGCTATTTTGACAAAACAACAATAACATAAAAATGTATTTTACAAAAGACCCTAACTGCCTTTAATCAGTTAATTTTACCGTTACCAACTTCAAAAGGCTGTTTGCAAGTTTGCCAGGAGGCTATCAGTCTTAAAAATACCTGAATGGCCAGTATTAACTGGCCATCCTGGTTGAAAGGTTTCTTCACTTGTGCGACTTATTATCGCTTCGTGTAAACATAACCGGAAAAGTCCGGTAACATCGGGATTTTTGATCCCCTAACATTTCTTAATATATCACGTTATAAAAAAAATTTAATACCTCTTAACATCTATATTCAAGATTTAAAGCACATTTTAAATCAATAATAGTAACTATTATCATTAAGCAAAGGCCTGTACGCCACTGCTGTAAAAGCAATTTGCAGGTTTTATTGTAATAAAAATTTATAAATAATAAAATTTAAAAAAATTTATCATTATATTTTCTTTGGTCTTTTTTTTATTGAGTTTTGACACACTCTTTTACGGGTTCATTTTTTATGAGTATAAACAAAATTGCTGATATCAAACATACTAAAGCACCAAAGCTAAAAGCATTTTGAAAACCATGAAGAATCAAACTGCTGTTGACACTGGATTGCAAAACAGAGCCGGAACTAATAGCCATTTTTTCAGGCAATACCAGAGTAAATATAAGGCTAAATAAACTTATGCCAAGTGTAAAGCTAATATAGCTTACTGTTTTAAATGTTGCTGAAACAATGCCACTTGTTTCACTGGTAGAAAACTCCATAAACATTTTGTTATTAGAGCTCATAAAAAGGCCATAAGATAATCCGAGTAACATAAGATATATTATAATGCATTGAACACCAGCAGTATTTACGTTTTTAACAAAAAACATACATGATATAACCCCTATAAGCATTCCAGCTGTGCAGAGGTAGCGGGGTTGTATTTTATCAGCCAGCCAACCTGCAAAAGGGCAAATTACTATATATACAGCTGAAAACGTCAGCATAATCAGTCCTGTTTCTTCTGCCTTGTAGCCTTTTTCTATCACCAGATAAAAGGGCAGCAGAAAATTAGTACCTGACAGGACCATAAAAGCTGTAAGATTAGATACACTGGCTAAATTAAAGTTTCTATCTCTGAAAAGGTTCATATTTATAAGTGGATTTCTATTGTTTTGTTCCCAGATAATGAAGCTGATAAAAGAAACTATTGATATTATAGAGCTTAAAATAATGATTAAAGATGTCCAGCCAACTTTTAAACCCAGATTCATAATGCCTATAAAGGTAATCAGGCTCAGAGCTATTAAAATGGCACCTGTCAGGTCAAACTGTCTTATCATATCAAGTTTTTCTTTTAATTTAAAAGGTTCATCAGAAGGTATAAACTTAATAGCAACCAGCATAGCCAGCACTCCAACAGGGATATTGATAAGAAAAATCCAGTGCCACCCAAATGTACCGGTAATCACTCCTCCGAGCGGTGCACCAAGTGCAATTCCGAGACCGCTACAGGTAGATATAGCGCCAAAAGCTCTACCTCTTGCTTCAGGATCAACATATTTATAGATATTAGCTAAACTGACAGAAATCAAAATGGATGAACCGATACCCTGGAAAATTCTTGATGCTATTAGAATACAGAAAGATTGTGAAATACCGCAAAACAGAGATCCAGAGGTGAACAATAAAAGACCTGTAATAAACATTCTTTTCATCCCGATACAGTCTGCAAGGCGACCAGAGATTATTAACATACTGGTTAATGACAAAAGATAAGCGATTGTGACGATTGATGCTCTGCTAACGTTTAATCCAAAAGAATGAGCAATATCAGGCAGGGCTACATTGACTATATACCCGTCTAAAGAACACATAAAAGCTGCAAAACATATGCAAGCAACTATTATTATCTGACCTCTTATCGTTCTCTCTTTTGGTTTATTCAAGGCATTTACTCCTTTTTATTTCAGAAAAACAGTGTTTTCAAAGGCACAGAAGAAGTTAAAAAACATTTAATCTTTTATCGCCTCTATTATAAGTATACACAAGTATGCTTAAGGTTCTGAGGGTCTTAAGAGCGAGAGTGCCAGGGGAACAAAGTATGATTAATACTCAATCTATGGATGGATATTTTGATAATCTGGTTTTCCGGGTAATAAATATAGCTGAAAGATAAACAGGCCCGGGATAGTTTCACCTGAGGCCTGTGTAATCTTTAAAAGAAGCGTTTTATTATGCCAATTCTCTTAATTTTTCAATTAATGCTTTGAGTTCAACCTCTGTAGTATGTGGATTAATGACAGTACACCTCATATAGGTCTTGCCGTATATGTCTGTCTGTGTTATATAGAAGCTTTCACTTTCAAGCAACCTGTGTCTGAGTTCTTTTTGAAGCTTATTGGCATCAGTTGATTTTTTGCCTGTATATCTAAAGCAGACTATATTTGAGTGTGGTTCACAGGCAATTTCAAAATTACCTGAATTTATTAACATTTTGGCAAATGTTTTAGCAAGATCATGCGTATAATCAAGGTAGTCAGCAAATACTTTTGTGCCGAGTGCTTTCAGGCAGGTATAAAGCTTGAGTATCATCATGCTTTTTGTACATTCCATGGTTCTATGGCAGAGGTTATACCATTCTTCTCTGGCTGATTTCTCGAAAATGTAGGAAGCTTTCTGTGAAAAAACTTCGTATGAGTGCCCGCCCTTTCTAAATATGACTGCTGTAAGCAATGCTGGCATAAGCATCATCTTATGGGGATCCCAGATAATGGAATCTGCCCGTTCTGCCCCTTTTAGCAGATATCTATATTTTTCTGATATTGCAGCAGATGCCCCATGTGCACCATCAACATGAAACCAGAGATTGTATTTCTCGCAAAAATCAGCAATTTTATCCAGTGGATCATAGGTGCCTGTCGGTGTACAGCAAGCATTAGCGACAACGGCTACAACCCTTTTGCCTGATTTAGAGGCTTTATTATAGAATTCTTCAAGGGCTTTCATATCCATCATGTAGTCTTTGTCAGCTGGCACCTGTACGACATTCTCTTCTCCAAAGCCCATAAGGTGTATAGCACGTTTTGAAGAGTAGTGAGCAAGTTCAGAGATCATAAATACCAGATCTCCTGCATTTTGTGTACCTTCATTCCAGACGTCATAGCCTGCCATATTTTGTCTTGCAGCAAGCAAGCAGGTCAGGTTGCCAACTGTTCCACCTGAAGTAAAGATGCCTTCAGCTTCCTCTCCAAAGCCAATGAGGCCGGCCATCCAGCTGATGACCTGTTTTTCCATAATGGTACTTACCGGCCCCATTTCATAGGCAGCGCTGGTATTATTGAGAAAATTACTCACAAGGTCGCATAAAACGGCAAGGGGCAGGGGGCCCGTTACCTGGTGTCCAATATATTGCGGGTGGTGCAGGTTATTAGAAAGATAAATTGCTCTTTTTAGTATGGTTTTATGATCTTCACAGGGCCCAGGAGTAAAGTTATTATCCCATATTTTGAGCATTTCGTCGGGCGTTGTATTGGGTAATACTTTTGGTATGGTCTTTTCTTTTGTTTGCTGTAGATATTCAGCAAGCATATCTACAATTTCATAGCCCTGTTTTCTAAAAGTTGAGCTATCATAAAGCTTTTTGAATTCTGTTATGGTTTCATGTTTCATAAGTGCCATTTTCATCTCCTGTTTTGCTGCTTTTTAAATAACTGCCGGTTGAGCTCTCTCTTTATCTGTTGATAAAACAACATTTGTCATCGTTCTGGCAACAATATCGAGTCCTTTTAGTTTTTCACAAATAAGTTTATCAAGATTAGAAATACAGCGGCATCTGACTTTAAGCAGAAAGTCTTCATTTCCGGCTATGTGATGGCATTCCTGTACTTCATCAAGGCCATTAATAAGATTTATAAAATCTTCTTTTTTCTTGTAATCGTTAATAGTAACAAATATAAATGCCATAATACTCAGGCCAACGGCCTCAGGATCTATAATAGCAGTATAACCTCTTATTATACCTTTTTCTTCAAGTTTTTTTACCCTGTCTGCTATAGCAGGTGCTGAGAGACTCAGGTTGCCTGCAAGCTCAGACCAGGTAATACGGCCATTTGCAGTAAGTTCTTTAATGATTTTTAAATCAATATCATCCATGGCAAACCTTATTAAAGTTAGTTAATAACCATATTTTATTTATTTTAATAGGTAAAGTCAATCCTTTGCCTATTTTTATTAAGCAAAACTGATATTTTTCTTAATAAAATATCCTGACAATATATAATTTTTTAATACTTTGTCAATACGTATAACAGCCAGCCATTTCAGCTAATAACAGATTAAATAAGGCTGAACAATCAGGTATAAATACTTGAAAAGAAATGTAATACTTGAAAACATTTTTTAACGTTAATTGTGACAGAAATCACACCAGAAAAATTTAAAATCATTTATGATATTAATAAGTGCTTTTTTTATTTTTCAAAATAGATGCGAGAGGTCAAAAAATGTGTAAGAAAGAAACACGCAAATACTTTGCAGGCAACCTCATCATCAAAGAAGGCGACAACAATGAATATGCCTTTGTTATTATGAAAGGTTCTGTTGAGGTATATAAAAAGCTGACCGAAGGAAAAGTAATACCCATTACTGTGCTGGGAAAAGGCCAATTGATAGGAGAAATGTCTTTATTCGGAGAAAAAACTTGCACGGCATCAGTAAAAGCCCTTACAGATGTTGAGCTACAGGTTTTAGACAAAAAGATTTTTGAAAAATACCTTGAAGAAACCCCACCATTAATACGTATGCTCTTAGAAATTCTTGCCGGAAAACTTTTAAAAACATCTCAGAAGTACCTTTTATGCAACATTTCTGAAGCCAAAATCAATAAATTTAAGACAGGACCAAGAATTAAAAACATTGACTATGCAAAAGGCAAGGTTAAAGAACATTAAACACTTTAAAACCATCCAGACTACTTTTATTTAGGTATTATCGTTAATAAGAAAAGGCCCCTGAGCCAGCATATTATCACTATGGCTCAATACAGGGCCTGAAATACTCATACTCAAAATATATAATCAAGACACTGTGTAGTAAACAGGATTTTAGCTAATAGCTGCTTCAAGTCTTTGACCGTATCTTACCAGCCCCTGAACTGTTTTGGCCAGACCGGAATTATTTTTTAGTCTGCTTATAAGGTTCTCAAGGGTTAATTTTACAAAATAAAGATCCGGATCATAGTCTAAAGACTTCTTATAATTCTCAATAGCAAGGTCAAACCTGTTTCTTTCTTCGTAAGCACGACCTAAATCAAAAAATGAAAAAGCTATTTTTGTGTCTACTGATACACTATTTGTCTCTAAAAATGTAATACACTGTGTCATTATGGGCTTCTCCTTAACACCTACCGTTTTTAACCTGACCATTCTTGCGGAATTGCCTCAAAAAAGTTGCTTTTAATTAAAAGAGTTGCATACCTGACTCCTAAAATTTATTTACCGTGTTAATGATTTTTGGCTTCTCCTAAATATGTAAAAAAATTTTGTGACAGCAGATTGCCTAAAAGGCCCTAAGAATAAATAAACAATTATTGGAGCAGTGCCTAAATGCCCTGACAGCAAGCCTTTCAAATTTTAAAAAAAGGTTAACTTTTATTTACTTAAGATGTATCGACCAACAGGAATCGTTTATTTTGTTCTGTAAAATATAATTCTTATTATTATGAAACTTTTGCTTGCCTGCTGCTGTCTTAATCCTCTATATATTGATTAGAAGACATATGTACTGGCATATTAAAAATAATCACACATTAAAAATATCAGGAGAGCAATATGAGAAAGAAAATAGCATTTATAACCCTGTTAGCACTATTAACTGCAAGTATAAGTGCATGTAGTACTAATTTTAACGTCACCAAAAGCAAAACAGAAAAAGGTGAAGCCTATCAGGGCACCATCAACGTCAGTGGAGACGTCTCACAGGCTGAAGAATATTTTAAGCTGGCACGCAAGTATTATGACAAGTCTGATTATACTCATGCCATAGAGAATTATAATAAAGCAGTAAGTTTAAACCCTGATTATCTTGATGCTTATGTCAATCTTGGTATGGCTTATGATGATGCTGGTAACTATGAGCTGGCTGAAAGATCTTTTGATAAGGCTATTGAAATAAGCCAGGAAAATAAAGACCTGTTTTATAAAATAGGCAAGCATTATGAAACTAAAGACGATATTGATCACGCTAAAGATTACTATCAGAAAGCAATTGAATCTGATAAAGACTTTGTTAAAGCATATATTGGCCTGGGTAACTGTTATTATAAAGCAGATGAATACAATCTTGCCGTTAAAACTTATCGGGAAGCCCTGAATTTGAACCCTGATGTGGCAGAGATTCATAATAACCTGGGCAATACATATTATAAAAAAGGTGATTTTGACCTGGCAGCTGAAAGTTTTCAGCAGGCACTGCGTATTGATCCGGCTAATGCAAATGCTTCAAAGATGATAAAGAAGGCCAATGAAAACCTTGTTGCTTTAAGAAAATAATTGCAGGGCCTTTTCTGGTATTAAAACATACTATGAAATAAGATCATATTTCAGGGCAAGAACTGCTGCCTGTGTTCTGCTTGTCACTTTGAGCTTTTGAAAAATCCTGCTTATATGGTTTCCTACGGTTATTTCATTGATATAAATTAGCTGACCTATTTCTTTATTGGTGTATCCTTTTGTTATGTAGGTAAGAATTTCTTTTTCTCTCTTTGACAGAGATTCAAATTCTCCGTTAGTGAAGTGAAGTTCAAGATCCTGAAGAATAGAGCTTGATTTTTTACGTATATTGGCCTCAATACGTGCCATTAAAACGTTCATACTGAAGGGTTTCGTAACATAATCATCTGCTCCGTCGCAGAGAGCTCTTGTTTCAGAAGTTTCATCATCAATTGCAGTCAGCATTATAATGGGCCAGTGAGAGGTTTTAGACAGAGAACGTATTTTAATCAGTATTTCCCAGCCATTTGCACCCGGCAGCATAAGATCAAGCAATACGAGATTATAACTATCACGCTCAACTTTCTCAAGCATCTGAATTGCATCAATGCCTTTATTGACAAGACTTACGTCATAATTTCTTGACTCAAGTGCCCATTTTAAAGGGCCGCTGATGTTTTCATCATCTTCAATAAGAAGTATTTTTGCCTTATGTTCTTTAGCTGTCATTAAATAAATTTATCCTGCTGACGTTATGAAACATTTTTACTATAAAAAAATTTTACTATTTTAAGTTATTTTTACACTAATTTATAATAAGATAACATTTGTTAATTATGAAATATAGATAAAAATTATACAATCAAAATTTGAAATTTGCCAAAATGAAAAACAAAAGACTTCTTGTTATTACATCTTTTTTAATTCTTTTGATCCATTTACTGGGGTTATTTGAGGCAATTAACGAAAAAATATATGACAATTTCATCAATCTCAATAGATCTGCCGGTTACAGCAATGAGATTGTTCTTATAGAAATTGATGACAAAAGTATTAATAGGCTGGGCAAATGGCCCTGGAACAGGTCTTTATTTCTAAGATTGCTTGAAACCATTGAGGGGTATCCTGCTGTTACAGGTATGATGATATCTTTTACCGAACCCTCGGACGAAAATACTGACCGGGCTCTTTATAATAAGCTTCTTCAGCTGGATAATGTTGTTTTGCTGGCAAAGCATAACTTTAAAGATGTTGAGGATTTTACATTGGCAGTCCCTGAAGATAACCTCTATAAAAGTGTTTCTCACGGACACGGCCTTCTAAACTATTCCCTGAAAGGTATTGTTGAAAGCATTCCACCGTTGAAGCATTATCCTGCTTTTGCTCTGGCTGTTTTAAATAAGTATTCTCAATCAGAAAAGATTTCTACGAGTTCCTTAAACCCCGGATTGCTCAAAATTCTCAGAGAAGTCAATGATGCCGATAACTTTTATTCAATAGATAAAAACATTTTGATTGATTACAGAAAGACACCCTCACAATTTAAGCATTATTCGTTTGTGGATGTTCTTGATGGCAAAGTTACACCAGAACTTTTAAAGAACAAGATAGTCCTCATCGGTATAACTGACAGATATCTTACCAAGACATACATTACTCCTTTTACCGGTATCAGGGCAAAGACTAAATCTTCAACCGGCGTAGAACTTCAGGCACAGATCATTGACAGCCTTCTGTTATACCGGGGGCTTAAAGAGTGTCCGTCTTTAATTTCAAATATTATATCTATTATTCTAACAATAGTATTTTTTATGTTTATAAGAAATAAAACTGTTTTGCATCAAGGTTTTTATTTGCTTTCATTTGTTGCAGGCATCGGTTTAATAGATTATTTAATGTTTGTGTTCGTTGCTTTATGGTTTCCACCTGCTTTGCTGTTGATTCTGGTTATATTAACCTTTGGTCTTTCAGAGCATTTTACATCATCTAAAATTGACAATATATTGATAGAAACAATAGACAGAATGAAAACAGATGAAAGCCCTCCTTTAAAAGAAATATCAAAAGATATAAGCGGAAGAATGACTACCCTGACCGATTTGCTTGAAATCATTAGCCACGATCGTCAGATGATACAGAAAATTATTGATAGTGTTAATAGCGGTATTATTGTTTTTAATACTGAAGGCAATATAATCTGGGTTAATGCCAGAATAAAAGAGATTTTTAATGATAATGATCCTGTTAAAATTAGTGATCTGTTTGAAGAACTGTATATTGAAAATATCGAAAAAGCTATTTCTGCCAGTAATATATTTAAATCAGAAATTAAAATTAAAGATCAAGACTTTCTCTGTATCTGCAACAAAATAACTCTTCAATCCGGTCAATATGTAGCCATATTAAATGATATTACAGAACTTAAACAGGCTGACAGGCTCAAATCAGATATGGTCAGGATGGTCAGCCACGAACTTAAAAATCCGCTGGCCTCTATCAGGCTGTGTGCAGAAAATATTCTGTTCCTTAAAGAGTCAGAAGCTTCTACAGGCCACGCAATACGTATTGTAGGAACTACAGAACATTTACTTGATACTATCAACAACTTTCTTAACATCAGCAAGCTTGAAAATAACCTTATGGAAACTACTATTACCCCCAGGCAAATCTTACCAGTAATAAGAGAGAGCATAGAGATACAGCAAACTATAGCAGAAAACAAATACATATGTATTAATTTTGCTCCTCCTGAAAATATGCCGTCTTTAATGATGGATAGCAGGCAAATTCTCACCGTGATGAACATATTGCTTTCTAATGCTATAAAATATTCTCATGAAAACAGTGAAATTATTGTTAAAACCTGGCATGAAGACGATAAAGCCTTTATATCAGTGATCGATCATGGCATCGGAATACCTGAAGATGACATAGATAAAATCTTTAACAAATTTTATCGCTCATCCAATAATAAAGAAAACAATATTGAAGGTACCGGGCTTGGCTTAACAATAATAAAAATGATTCTGAATAACCACAACGGAGACATAACTGTTAAATCAACATATAAAGAAGGATCAACATTTACATTTTCACTGCCAGTTCATAAAAACAATTCATTACTGTCCGGTTAAATTTTTTCTGATATCTCTTCGCTAAACCCTGTTTAATAATTTTTGCCAGTTTCTTTAATTTAAATTCCTGTAAAATTTTCTAATCCAAAACAGATATTATGACAGGTTTTATACATCTAAATAAAATCTTTTACCAGACACCAGTGAAAACAATTAAAGATAAAGCGAATATTTTAAAGCTACTATTGCAAGCTGGGTTCGACTTTTAACCCCGAGCTTGAGAAAGATATTACTGATATGATTGCCCACCGTGTTTTCACTGATACAGAGAAAATCAGCTATTTCCCTGTTGTTATAGCCTTTAACAATATACCCTATTATTTCTTTTTCTCTTTCTGTAACTTCTTTGAAGTTTCCATCGGTGAAAGGTAACTCAAAATCAAGATATGAAGATGTTTTTTTTCTAAGTATGGCTTCAATTCTGGCAAGAAGAACTTTAAAAGAAAAGGGTTTCTTAATATAATCATCTGCACCATCATATATTGCCCTGGATTCACTTATTTCATCGTCTATAGCCGTCAACATAATGACCGGATAGTGTGAAGTCGCCGGTAATGACCGAATTTTTATGAGTATTTCCCAGCCCTTCACTTCAGGAAGCATTATATCCAGCAATACCAGCTGATAGCTTTCTTTCGAGAGTGATTCAAGATAATTCAAGGCTGTTCTGCCATTATTGATTACTTTTACAGAAAAGTTTCTGGCTTCCAGAACATTCTTAATAGCTGATGAAATGGCTGTATCATCTTCTATAACAAGAATATTTATTTGTGAATTTGCTGAAATCATTTTAATATCTTTAAAAACAGTGATTTATAATCTATAAACTTTTGTTAATGCCTGTATAAATTTTACTATACCATGATAATAGTATAGCAAATCAATGCACACCGGAAACTTTGTATTCAGGCGCTTTTAGATTAGATCAGGAAAAAATAGTGAAATTCTCTACCAGGTTAAAGAAAAAATCCAGAGCTTTTTATTAATAAAAATGTTTTTATAATAATAGGCAATATTGAAGAACTCAGGTTATTATACCGATCCTTGAAAGTAATGTATAGATTCCAGATTATAGAGGCCGGGTGTTTTTGCCC
>CAZFBA010000042.1:0-32819 GCA_964517135.1 uncultured Gammaproteobacteria bacterium | reverse complement strand
CAACGAGCTTTTCTTTTTCTTTTGCTATCTTATCGCCAAGCTTCTCGTGTTCTTTACCCATCTTATCAACGAGCTTTTCTTTTTCTTTTGCTATCTTATCGCCGAGCTTCTCGTGTTCTTTATTCATCTTGTCAACGAGCTTTTCTTTTTCTTTTGCTATCTTATCGCCAAGCTTCTCGTGTTCTTTACCCATCTTATCAACGAGCTTTTCTTTTTCTTTTGCTATCTTATCGCCGAGCTTCTCGTGTTCTTTATTCATCTTGTCAACGAGCTTTTCTTTTTCTTTTGCTATCTTATCGCCAAGCTTCTCGTGTTCTTTACCCATCTTATCAACGAGCTTTTCTTTTTCTTTTGCTATCTTATCGCCGAGCTTCTCGTGTTCTTTGCCCATCTTATCAACAAGTTTTTCTTTTTCTTTTGCTATCTTATCTCCAAGCTTCTCGTGTTCTTTACCCATCTTATCAACGAGCTTTTCTTTTTCTTTTGCTATCTTATCGCCGAGCTTCTCGTGTTCTTTATTCATCTTGTCAACGAGCTTTTCTTTTTCTTTGCCAGTTTTATCATTGGATTTAGGCATTTCAATTTCTTTGCCCATTTTTTCCATTACTTTGGGCTGTTCAATTTCTTTGCCCATTTTTTCCATTACTTTGGGCTGTTCAACTTCTTTGCCCATTTTTTCCATAACTTTAGGCATTTCAACTTCTTTGGCTGTTTTGTCCATTACTTTAGGCTGTTCAATTTCTTTGCCCATTTTGTCCATAACTTTAGGCATTTCAATTTCTTTGGCTGTTTTGTCCATTACTTTGGGCTGTTCAACTTCTTTGCCCATTTTTTCCATTGTTTTTTCAGCAACTTTAGGCTTATCATTCAATGAAATAACAGTATTTTCAACAACCTTTTGTTTATCCATATTCTGCATCGTCTGGACAGTACGTTTATTTAACGGTATAAAAGGCTGTAATGGTACAATTGGATTAAGTGTCATAGCTCATACTCCTCTATTTTCTCCCCAACTGGTTAACTCCTGTAGAATCTAATTTTTTTGTGCATAAAATATTTTGCGACCAAAGGTCACGTAATAATGCTCTTTGTCTTCTCCCCTGGTGAAAAAAGACTCTTAACTATATAAAAACAATTCCGACTTCCGAATTGTTTGTTCCTGTGCTGATTTTGGGCATTTAAACATCATATTGTATATATATTTCAGAGCATAAAGGAGGATAAATTTTATAGGCCTGATATATATTTTATGGATAAGAAAGATAATTTTTTCTGTCAGAGATTGAATTTTACAAAAGTTAAAAAACCAGGGTTTTTGCCAGCAGGGGCCGGTGGTGTCATAAGTACTATGATTATGCTGTAAATATTAAATATTTCTTTTCTGGTATCATATTATATGAAGTTAAAATTTATAAATTATTTAAGCAGCTAAAAGAGTATTGTAATGATATTATTTTATCTGGATCGTGAAGACAGCCCGGCTATAGAGCTTTATAAAGACCTTAAAACCAATGTTGGCCTGCCTGTTTCATGCCTGTTTCACCATAAGGTCATTGGAGCCTCAAAATTAACTGCTGTTAATCCAGATCAGACTGTAATTACAAACATTCAAACAGAAGATAATGAAACACCTGTTAATATAAAAGATATTAAAATATGCTTCTTTAGTCAGTATCCATACGTTCACAGTGGATTGTTGCCCTTTGAAGAAGAACTTGACAAACTTTATGCCCTTCAAGAATGGAATGCAACCCTGGAAGCCATCTTTCTGACCCAAAAACATATAAGATATTTGAACCCTCTCTGGGGCAAATATAACCTGGCTACTGAAATGGAGCATATCATGCTTTATCAAGAATTTGGTATAGCAACAGTAGAAATGCTTTTGACTAATACACCCGATGATGCCCGGGAATATTACGAAAAATCTGGAAAAGAAGTTATTTATAAGTCTGTTAGAGGAGGATATGACTCCTCAGGTCGTATGACAACCTCTGACCTTACACGTTTGAATAAACTTCATCTTTCACCGGCAATTTTCCAGAAAGCTCATATGGGATGTGAAATTATGATCTGCCTTGTAGGAAACAGATTTTTAGCAAAGAAAACAACAATGGAAGCCGCTAATGTGGTCTACAAAGATTTTGAAATATCAAAAGATTTAAAAGAAAAGCTTATACAGCTATCAAAACATATAAATGTACCCTGGATAATCTACAGCATAATCTATGATGAATTTATAGATGAATATAAAGCGTATTCAATTAACCCATCTCCCGGTTATGATTTGTGTATACAGATTTTTGGTGAAGACTTTAATAAACTTCTGCGACAATATTTCATCGAGGAATATAACAAATGATCTTACTTATCGGCGAAGGCGGGCAGGAAAGAATGTCTAAAGCTATACTTTCAGCCCTTCAGGAAAGAGAAGAAGACGTAATATGGCTTGATCAAAATACATTACCAGTGGATAATACAATATCGATAAGAGTTGTTGATGGAAAACTTCAGGGTCGTCTCTACCTGAAAGACAAAATGGAAATTGATCTCGATGATATCAATGGTATATATACCCGGCTGTCTTATCTGCAAACAGATCTCAATCTGAACAGTGCTCAAAAAGACTTTATGCAGGCAGAAAGAGCTATTGCCATTGAACTATGGCTGGAACATACTGATGCCATGGTTATAAATCGCATTAAATCACAACGTACAAATGGTTCTAAGCTTCTTCAAACCTGGATTGTAGAACAATACGGGTTTAAAGTGCCTGAAAGCCTGCTAACAAACGACCCTGAAAAAGTTAAAGAATTCTATGAAGCCAATAAAAAACACGGTATTATATATAAATCAGCAAGCGGTGAACGCTCAATGGTGACAAAATTTACTGAAGAAGATTTTGAAAGGCTTGTCAATCTTAAATCATGTCCATCGTTGTTTCAGAAGATTGTTCCCGGTATTGATATACGTATTCATACGCTGGCATCAGGCGAGGTGTTTCCTACAGAAATAAGGTCTGAATCTTCTGATTACCGCTACGATAGTGAAAGAATGCTTGAACCGATAAAGATACCTGAAAAGGTTAAAGAAACATGCGTCAACCTGACCCGTGATCTTGGTCTTTATATTTCTGGTATTGATACTCGCCGGTCGCCTGATGGAGAATTTTACTGCTTTGAAGTAAATCCATCACCTGCTTTTTACTGGTATGAAGCTCAAACAGGGCAGCCTATATCTGAAGCAGTTGCAGAACTACTTATTAAAGGCAAAGACTTTGTTAAAAAGGGCCTTGTAAAGAGAAAATATTAAATGAAAACCATTAAGATTATTGATTTAAACCTGATATATACCTGGATCTTGCTTGATGAGCTTATTGAAGAGCCCGATTCACAAGACAAAAGAGCTAATTTTATTGAATTTATTAATCAAAAAGATCAAATAAATGTTCTGGCATTTAAAAGAGCACAGAATGTATGGCAATATCTTAATGCAGGACAGGGTATTTCAAAGGTTAAACAGGCCATACGTAATAAGAAAAAATTTTCTGAAGAGTATCTTCAGGTATTAAGATATATGAAAAATGCTCTGGAGCTTAATTTTCAATTAGTTCAACAGAAAAGATTACTGGCTGGTGAGCTGGTTATCCTGGCAAAAGAATACATTTGTATTATAAAAAAGAAACTTGATACTAAATTACCCTCTGATGTTAACTGTCTTGCTGAATTACTTTTAAAGATTGCTGAATATATCTGTCAGAGGTTATCAAAATATCCTGAAAACCATCCTTTGCCCTGGGATATTTCTGGATTATACCTTGTACTGGATGGCTACGGCCAGTTTATTGAGTTAACAGAAATACCTGAACTTGAATTTCCTTCACTTGAAGAGTTTTACGCTTTTTACATTCAGCTGACAGGGTCAAAAATTAAGCCCATTTTTCTTTATGCTGATGAAGAAAATATTATGGTAGATACAACAAACTTTCCTGAGGATGTGTTACTAAAAATACTTTCATTAAAAGGTATAAATCATACACCATTTGAATATTGCTATATCATCAACGCTTTTGGAAAAAAACTCGCTCATACTCCTCATCTATTAAGTTTATTTGCACATGAGCTGGGGCATATACTTGATAAAAACTATCTTCAGCTAGAGCAAGCCGTCATGCAGGAATTAATGGCAAATTATTACCAATATTTTCAGGAAGATACATCAAGTTTAAACTGGCTAAACGAACTTATTGCAGACGCAATCGGTGTTTGTATGATGGGACCAGCTTATCTGTATGCTCAAATGTCTTTCTTTAAAGAAGAATCTATGATGTATCCCAGCAAACCCTATCCCGGCATTGCCTACAGGACAAAAATAATCTACAATTACCTTCTGCAAAATGAGTATCTGGAACTTTTTTCACCGGCTAATCGCCAGAAAATAGAAGCTAAATTAATATTTTATCAACAACAATACACTGCAAGAGAAGATTATCACAGAATACTTGAAGATATATTCTCTAACTACATAGCATTTATCTATCAAACTTTAATTGATTTCTTTAATAATCAAGATCTTTACCTTACTTATAGTGAAATAGACCACTATCTATCTGACAATAAAGGTAGTGTAACATCAGCACTGACTGCCCTGGATGAAAAATCACTTTCACTTAAAGAATACATACTGCGACAAAATTTGCTTATGTTATCAGAAATTGATAATTATGAGTTTCACCAGCAATAATCACGTTTATCCCTACTAATGCATAACCAGAATGATAGATTTTTAAAATACTAATCTATTAAATTAAGTTTGATTAAACAAGGAGTCATAACAAGAAAAATAAGCTCCTTAATTAAATATTTATTTTCTTTCACCCAGAGAAATTTATTTGGCTCTAAAAAAATTACGTACTATAATGTAATCATTAAATTTATCAGCTTAGCAAAGGGAATACCAATAATGATTAGAAAAGTTTTACTGGTGTCAATAGCCTTAATGGTAGGTTTTTTGCTTATCGCAGGGCATAATAATATAGCTTTTGCAAGCAACAGATCAGATACTGAGGTAAAAGGGCACATACTATCAGTGCTAAATAACCTGAAAAAAGCTGCCAACGAGCATGATATAATTAAAGTTGCCAGTTATTATAGCAATAACTATACAAGTGGTGACCATCTAAACAAAAGTCAGGTTCTAAATCTTATTAAAGACACCTGGAAAACCTATCCTGATATACATTATAGCACTGAAATAACTGATATAAGATACTCTGATAACTGGGCTGCCGTTGAAACACACGATAGATACAATGGCACAACCGGTAAAGTGTCTGATATAACCAACGATAAAGGAACCCTTTACTCAGAGTCTCATTCTGTTGTCTATCTAAGACGAATAGGCAAAGAATGGAAGATTGTAAGCGATCTTACATATTATGAAAAAGCTATCGTCAGGTATGGCAACGCTCAGGATCTAGATATAAGCTTTTCTGCTCCAGAACAAGTCAACGCCGGTCAGATGTATTCTGCAAGCATCTCTCTGGAAGTGCCCGTTGGTTCTTTTGCAGTTGGCTCTATAACACAGGAACCGATTATTTATCCCTCTATAAAACCTAAAGAAAAGTTCAGAACAATCAATCAAAACATGGGTGATCTTGAAAGGGTTTTTGAATCTAATGAAACTAACAATAATGAGCTGGTAACAGCTACTGTTGGCATTACAGAGCTTACAGAAGATAATCAGGCAAGACCTACTGTTAAACTGAAGGGTATCTGTATCATTGGCAAACGTGTTAACGTTGTACCTGAAAGTACTTTCGATAGAGAAGAATACAAAATTACTCATAAAGAAAACCTTGAACTGTCTCCATCAGAGATGAGAAAATTCGAAAATCCTGATAATATCGACTATTAAAATGAAAAAACAATATCTTATTTTTTCCCTGGCAAGCATATTAATAGTCATAGATCAGATAACCAAGCTTCTGATAAGGTTATACCTGCCAGAAGGTGAATCTATACCAGTATTACAGGGCATCTTTCATCTAACACATACCCGAAATACCGGAGCAGCTTTTAGCCTTATGACCGGTCATACCGGTGTGCTAACAGTAATATCTCTTCTGGCTATAATAATTATATCAATATATGTAATAAAAAGAAAGGCAGCGTTTACACCTGCGCAATCAACAGGATGGGCGCTATTACTGGGAGGAACAGCAGGAAATTTCATTGATAGAATATCATTGGGAGGAGTCACTGACTTTTTTGATCTTGCATTCATTAATTTTCCTATATTTAACTTTGCTGATATCTTTATTGACACCGGTGCTTTAATTTTGATAGTAATGGCATTCATGGACTGGCGCAATGAACAACAAACCGAAAAACGTAATTAAACTTGATATAGATAATGAAGAAACAGGTCTGCGTGTAGATCTTTATGCTAGTACACTATTGTCAGGCTTTTCAAGAACCAGAATTCAGAAACTCATTGATACTGAAATGTTGACAGTTAATGATAAACCTGTTAAAAGATCCTATAAGCTAAAATATGGTGACACTGTCACAATATGTATACCTGAAAACAAGCCTTTAGAAATAATACCAGAAGATATTGCTCTGGAATTTGTTTATGAAGATGCTGATCTTGCTGTTATCAACAAACCTGCCGGTATGCTAACACATCCTGCTCCCGGCAAATACACAGGCACACTGGTTAATGCACTTCTATATCAATGTAAAGACAGCCTTTCAGGTATCAATGGCTACCTGCGTCCTGGCATTGTGCACCGGCTCGATCAGGATACATCCGGGTTGATTGTTATTGCCAAAAACGATTTTGCTCATCAAAATCTGGCAAAGCAAATTCAAGACAGAACAGTAGATAAGTATTACCTGACAATAGTTCAGGGCAATCTAAAAGATGACAGTGGCATGGTTAAACTGCCTATCAGCCGGCATCCTGTGAAACGTGAGAAGATGGCAGTTGTTGAAGACGGCAAAGAAGCAATTACCTTCTGGAAGGTTATTGAAAGATTCACTCAGGCTACTTTTGTAGAAGCTAAAATTATTACAGGCAGAACACATCAGATAAGGGTTCATTTTTCTCACCTCAAGCACCCTGTGCTTGGAGATTATGTCTATGGCAACCCTAAATCACAGAAGATAAAACTCGAACATCAACTATTGCAAGCTTATAAAATCTCTTTTACACATCCTGTAAGAGGTGATAAACTAACGTTTGAAATTGATACTCACGAAGAGATAAAAAGAGTTTTGAAAATCTATAACAGTCAATATTTAAGGGAGAGGAACAAATAAAATGAAGAAAGTATATTTATCACTGGGTATTCTGGCTCTAATTCTGGTTTTAATGCTTTCTTTTGTAAACTTTAAAACTACCTCAAGTTTATATTTCTTTACAGGCAGTACTTATGAACTGGCAACAGCACTGGTTATTTTTACTGGTTGCATTTCAGGTCTTGCCGGCGGGGCAGGGATAACAGCTTATTTTCTATTAAGGCTTAAAGAACAAATAGGCAAACACACAAGAGTTGCAGAAAAAGCCAGCATCGAAGCTGAAAACAGCACAGACAAAGTAAAAGCCCTGGAAGCTAAAGTTCAAACACTTGAAGAAGCACTTAAAAAAGCACTAAAAGGCAAATAATAGCTAAAATCCATGTGGCGGCAAACCACAACAAAACTAAACAATTACATATATCATACAAATGTAGCGTATTGGCCTGGTTTTTAGCTTACAGATAAACGTTTTTAAAAAGTATATACGTTTTAAATAAAGTTATCAGAGCTTTATATCAATTGTAATTCTCAAAATCATTGTAAAATAAAGATAATCTTTCATTATGTGACAATTTATTACACTGCAAAACAATCACAACACAATGGTTTTAAAAAAAACCATTTTTGTTTTTTAAAATTAATAGCAACTTTTTTGATTGAGAGGTTTTTAGTCATCATACCTGACAGCTCTCACTCAGAATAAGGAACCCCGAATGGTAATTGAAGTACTTGATACAATAAAACAGGTTTCTCAAAACTCCGGGCCATATACTCAGTGGAGAAAAGATACCAGAAAATACGAGCAAAAGCGCCAGGAATATTATAAAACACTTAACTTCACACCTGATCAGCTTAAACAGGCTGAAAATTACGGCAGCACAATTGTCAATGCCGTTAATATAATGGATAGATACTCAGAAGATAAAGCCGAAGATATTGAAAAAGCAGCAGAAATAACCAGTATGATCATTATGCAGGTAGCTGCAATTGCCATTATGATGCCACTGATGTTTCTTTTAGTAACCAGACCAGAAGCATTTAAAAGACTTAACAAATTTTTTGCACCAGTAGAAAAAAAGATTGACAAGCTTTTAGGTATAAATTTCTTCAAAGAGATGCATGCAGTTGGCGGTGCCGGTCAGTTTCTAACCCAGCAAGGTTTGATATTAGGAACTATGACAGCTATTATGGCTCCGCTGTTAGTAGCTTCAAACTATTTTAAGAAAAAAGGTTCCAGAATTGCCCGCTTCCAGGCTAGAGAACAGGTTTTAAATGATCCTAAAAACTTTGTTATTTACGATCAGGATCAACTCGAAAAAGCCAGTCAAATTGCCAGCCAGATTAAAGAAGAAGAAAAACCTGGCGGTCTCTTTGGTTTCTTGAAAAAGAAAAGTTCTGAAGAAGAACTTTACGGCAAAAAAGATGGTGCAATTGCTTCATTGAAATCTATTATCAAAGATTGGAAAGGTTATAACCAGTGGAAAGTAGATTATCAGCAAGAAAAACTGGCCAAAACACAGAGTTTTACTAGCATGAAGGTATCGGAAGATAAACTTGCTGAAGCTAAAGCCCATCAACAGATCATTACAGACATTATCAGAAAAATTGACATCAAAGCCCAGGATTATTCTGAGAATACAGAAACCGTAGCTGGCTTTACACTTGCAGCCATTGGTGCAGAAGGTCTGGTTGCATCTAAGCTTACCAACAAAATATTAGGTTTTCTCTCTAATAAAGGGGTTTCTATTAATCCAAACGTTATAAAATATGCCCCGGCAGGTGTTGCTGTTGCCCTAGCAATACCAATTATAAGTTATTTTACTCATTTACAAAAAGATATGGCTCGTGTAGGTAGATACAAAGCCAAGAAAGAACTTTTGAATGATCCTAAGAACTTTATTTATATACCTGAAAAAGAACTAAATAAAGTCAATGTTTCTGAACAGGAAAAATCAGGTATCTTTAATAACATCAAAAACCATATAACCACAGGCATTCAAGTTTTAAAGGATTATAAAGAATACAAAAAATATGAAAAGACCGTCAGGCCAGAGGAAGTCAAACTGCAAAAAGCCCTTCAAGAAGTAGAACTTAAGCCCGGTCAGCTTGAGCAAGGCAAAGCTCTTCAAACAAAGGTCTTTGATATGTTTGAAGTTCTTGATGACAATTCACAAAGATATGCTGAAGATATAGAACTTGCAACAACTCTCTTTAATCAGGCTTTTAGTCCCTTTGTCTCTATTGGTTCAGGTTTTGGTACTTTCTACCTGGCAAACAAAGCTTTTCCTTTAGGCACGAAAGGTAAGATAGCAGCAGGTGCAGTTGGTTACCTGGGTTCTTTATTTGGTCTTCAGGCTCTTGCCACCAGTTTACAAAAGCGTGCTTCAAAAATTGGAGTTATGAAAGCAATTGACGAGATGAAAGATCCCAGAAATTTTGTAGATTTTTCAGGTCATCCATCTGGAGTCATTTCAGCTGATCAGGGTATAAGAAATACATCAGGTTTAAACAATGGACAGATAAATATAAATAGCACTCCAGCAACTCAGGATGCAATTAGAGTAAATAATAATGTCAACCCTGATGCTATTAACTCAGTTATGCCAGAAATAACACCTGTTAATAAACCGATTAATATCTATCCTTCTCAGAACCCGGTTAATTCAATCAGCATGAACTACAAGCTACCAGATTTTCGCCCTGCTAATGAGATTACAGACTGGTTAAATCAATTAAAATCCTGAGCTGTATATCACATATAAATATAATAGTTAATTGTTTACTATGTGATTGATAGGCTAAAGAGATCTCTGAATAATTTAAAAGTTCACAGATTCAAGAAATTAATGTCGGGGGTTAAAAAAACCGCTGTGCGGTTTTTTTAACCCCCTCCCTGTTTTTGCTGGAATCAGTAATTTCTTAATTAATCAGAGGTTCCTAAAACTATTAATAATCTTTTTGAAAAATAATGAGTTTGCTTAACCTCTTTCGCCTTATGATGCTAGAATAATGGTATCAACCCCGGCCACTATCGACCCTGGAGATCAGTCATGAAAATAACCAGAATATTTGAAAGCAAAGGCCATGAACTGGTACATTCGCCGATTGCATATGTTTTGAGCCTTCTGTTTACAGGCGTCTGGATGATTACAATACTTGTTGGACCACTGCTTTACAGACTTCCTGAAAAATTTTCATATCTGGCTGATATTTATTATGTAATTTTTAATTATACCTGTCATCAGATACCTTCACGCTGCTACTGGCTTTTTGGATATCAGATGCCTGTTTGTGTACGCTGCCTGGGAATCTACCTGGGAGCTTTTCTTGGCCTTGCACTTTACCCTGTAATTAAGAATGTCAGGTCTCTTGAATTCCCTTCTAAATGGTGGCTTCTTGCTTGCTTTGGCCCTATTGGCATTGACGGAATAGCACAGGTTTTGCATCTATACCCCAGCCCTCACTGGTTACGACTTCTTACAGGGGCTTTGTGCGGAGGAATAGCTATGTTTTATGTCGTTCCAGGGCTCAATGACGTCGTAAGAATAATAAACAAAGAAAACAACCTTTTTTAATTCTTATTTACCCTGAACTTGTAAGCGAAATACAGATTATATTGTCTGGCATACAGTCATACTAGCGGAGCGAATTAAATTCGCTCCGGAGAAAGTAGTTATTTCATACTATACCAGGCTATACGAAGAATTAAACACCCGCCCTTAACTTCTAAAGTCAAAATAAAAGATCAGTGCATAACTTAAAAATTTTTCGATTTTCAAAACCCGGATCCCGCCAACCCTAAAGGAAGGCATAGGCTCTCTTCTTCTTGAAAAAAGAAGCAAAAACTTTTCACAACTGACTTGCTGCCTTCGTATACGTGCTTTGAAAGCCCAGGCCAATCGACTCGTTCAACCCATATCTTTACTTTTAAAATTTTTGAAAATCAAAAACAGAAAATTGATTGTTATAGTTATGCATTAGTCTTATAATCATGACGTTGATTATATTATCAAATTCAAATAACAATGAACATTTGTTAAATTGCCTTTGCATACAAAAATAATTATTCTATAATCTTCACAATAGGGTTTCAGTATAATCAACAAAAGCATGATGTTTTTCTTGTTTGTATGATCCCAAAGTTTTGTTATTAGTGTAATTTAAATTACTTAAAGGTAAAAATGCTATCAGCTGCTGAAATTGAGGGATTAAAAAAAGACCTGAGAGATTTTTATAATAGATTCCCTCGTTATACCACCCTGGGGTCTTTCTATCAGATTACAAAGCTCTCTCAATGTAACTTTTATATTGACTATGTGCTTGAATATCTTGAACCAGATATGAAAGTTCTCGATATAGGAACAGGCGCCGGTATCTTAACCCTGGAAATGGCTAGAATAGCAAAAGAAGTCACAGGTATTGATATTGCCTCACGTGTGGTGGAATTTGCTTCAGCCCTGAAACAAATAGAACTTAAAAGATATAAGCTCATTGAAGATTATAAACGTGCTAAACTAAATACTGATAAACTTAATAAAGTAGAATTTCACGTGGCTGACGCAGAAAACCTGCCCTTTAAAGATAACGCATTTGACCTTATTGTTGCACAAGACCTTTTAGAGCATCTTCCGGCCCCCATTAAAGCTATTAACAATATGATGCGCTGCCTCAATGATAACGGAAAACTAATACTTATAATGCATACACCCAATATTGATATTAACTTAAACATTGAAAGCTGGAAAAAAGACATCTCCAGCATGAAAAATAAAGACGCCGTATCAAAAATGAACTACAACATGCTTAAAAGCTGGATCAAACGCAAGAATATCAAAGTCTATAAACACAAAGTCATCTATGACAAACCTGAAATCAATTATTTAACCGGTATTTTTAAATGGCTAAACGGCGCACAGTTTCTTGAAAGGAATGAAGAAACAATTATTTTCGTTTTAACCAAATAATGTAGTTGTTTTTATTTACAGGAAAGGTTATTTAGCATCCATCCAGCTGATGCCTTTAGCAATATCAACTACAAGCGGAACTGATAGCTCAGCAGCTTTTTCCATTGAGTCTTTGACTATGGATACAACCCGATCAAGCTCACTCTGTGGCACTTCAAGGATCAGTTCATCATGTACCTGTAACAATATCCTGGCTCTCAGGCCTGATTCTTTAAGCTGAGTGTGTAATTTCAACATTGCCAGCTTAATAAGATCAGCAGCAGACCCCTGTAGCGGAGAATTAATAGCAGCCCTTTCTGCAAATTCTCTGATTTGTTTGATTCTACTTTTAAGCTCATTGGCTAAATAGCGTTTTCTACCAAACTTTGTAACGGCATATCCTGTTTTATGAGCTTCTTCTATAGCGTGATCCATATATTTTCTAACATCAGGATATGTTTCAAAGTATTTATCAATAAAAGCTTTTGCCTCCTTTGGTGTTATATCAATTGTTTCAGACAACCCATATGGCGTTTGCCCGTATACTATACCAAAATTAACAGCTTTTGCTATGCGCCGTTTTTCCTTATCAACGTTTTCAGGTTTAATGTTAAATATTTTGCAGGCTGTATCAGTATGTATATCCTTATTATCTTTGAACGCTTTAATTAGCTGTTTTTCCTGACTTATATCAGCTAGAAAACGCAATTCTATTTGAGAATAATCTGCAGCGAGAAGCAGATCATCTTTAGATGCTGGCACAAAAGCTTTTCTTATCCTGTTACCAAGCTCTGTTCTAATAGGTATATTTTGAAGATTTGGATCGCTGCTAGAGAGCCTTCCGGTAGTTGTGACTGTCTGATTAAAGGTTGTGTGAATCCTTCCTGTTTTTTTGTTAATCAATTTTGGCAGTGCATCAACGTAAGTAGATTTAAGTTTTGCCAGGTGTCTATAATCAAGGATTAATTGAGCAATTTGATATTTTTTCGCCAGCTTTTCAAGCACCTGAGCAGATGTGCTATAGCCTGTTTTGGTTTTTGTTTTTGACCCGGCGGGTATACCCATATGATCAAAAAGAATGTTTCCAAGTTGTTTGGTTGAGTTAATGTTAAATTTTTCCGGGTAATTAGCCTCTTTATAGATTTCATCTTCTTTTTTCTTCAGTAAATTATCAATTTCTTTAGATAAATCTTTAAGGTAGTTTATGTCAAGGCCAATACCTGCTCGTTCCATATCAACAAGTACTTCAATTAGAGGTATTTCCATTTTGTAAAGCAGCTTTTCTTGTTCTTCACTTAGAATAGAAGCATAGTAATGAGCCAGTTTAAGTGTAATAGAAGAATCCAGGCGGGCATAGCCAGCAACTGTTTCAATATCTATATCGCTTAATTTGACCTGTTTTTTGCCTTTGCCTGCAATATCAGTATATTCACTCATTACAAAATGAAACTTGGACATAGCAAGCTCTTTCAGGCCATGTCGTTGAGCTGGATCTTCAATATAGCTTGCCAGCATTGTGTCATAAATAACGTTTTTCAGGTGAATGTTATAGTTTTTGAGTACGTGAATATCATATTTAGCATTGTGAAGTATCTTGGCATATCTTGTACTTTCAAAAATTTCTTTCAGGTTTTCTAAGACAGTATTTATTTCAAGTTGTATCCCTTCATTATGCCCAACCGGAATATAGGCAGCACAGCATTCAAAGTCATTACCTGTTGTTTTAAGTTTATCATTGACAATTTTGATTGTATCAAGTTTTTGCCAGCTGATTGCAATACCTACAATCTTTGCTTCAAGTGCATTTAGAGAATCTGTTTCCAGGTCAATAGCAAAAAGTTTATGCTTTTGCAGATTTTCTATCAACTTTTTAAATTTATCTTCTGTATCAACTGTTATTGCATTGCTAACAGGGTTTTTGGCTTCTTTTTGCAGGGCAAAATCAAATTTAACCTGACCTGTTTCATCTGCTTGAAAGGCTTCTTGAATTGTTTTAACTGTTTGAGGATTTACCTTAACTTCTGGAGTTCTTGTATTACTTGAAGAATCAGATTTTAATTCTGGTTTTACTCCGTTAAACTGTATTGATATTTGTTCGCCATCAACCTTAATATCAACCTGATCATAGTTTACAAAGTTTTTAAACAGGGTTGGCAGTTGTTTCAGGAAGTTTCTGAATTCCATTTCTTTTAGGAACTCTATAAACGAGTCAAGATCAGGTATTTCAAGTGAGCAACATTCAAAATCTATGTCCATTTCGACATCACGGCATATTTTAGCAAGGTCTTTACTTAATATAGCAATATCTTTCCCTTCTTCGAGTTTTGTTTTCAGAGCTTTTTTAGAAATTTTATCGAGATTATTATAAATTTCTTCAATGTTATTGAACTGTTTAAGAAGTTCTACGGCTGTTTTTTCTCCTACGCCTTTAACTCCGGGTATATTATCTGACGAATCTCCTCTCAGGCCCTTATAGTCTACAAGCTGTTCCGGGTAAACGCCAAATTTTTGATATACTTTTTCCCTGTCGAATTCAGTTAATTCACCTTTTTGTGGCAATAAAACTGTTACTTTGTCGTTATCAATTAATTGAAAAGAATCCTGATCACCTGTAAGTATCATAACTCTATTGCCCTGATCAACCATTTTTTTGCATATAGTACCTATTACGTCGTCTGCTTCAAAGCCTTCCTGTTCAAATATAGGTATATTCAGGGCTTCAATACCCCTTCTGATTTGTCCCATTTGTTCTCGCATAGCATCAGGCATTGGCGGGCGGTTGGCTTTATATTCAGGGTACATATTATTGCGGAATGTTTTTTTTGATACATCGAAAGAAATAGCTATAGCATCAGGTTTTGTTCTTGCTATCAGGTCAAAGAATGCCTTAAAAAACCCATAAACACCCCAGGTAGGTATATTACCACTGTTACGCATACCTGTTCTTTCCAGTGCAAAGTATGACCTGTAGGCTAAAGAGTGGCCATCTATTAATACGATTAATTTATCTTTACTCATAATCTAGTCCTTTTTTGGTTTTAGTTTTTTTACAGATTCTGGAAGTTTAATCATAGTCACTGAATGGTTTTTACAGGTTAAATAGATGTTGTTTTTATCCAGAAGTGGGTCAAGACTATCTTTAAAGCAGTTAGGAACCTCTATTTTACTTTGAATATTGCCAGCTGTTTTATCTATAACATAAACTTTGCTGCCTTTTTTATCTTCCAGTGCTACAATAACCCTGTCTTTATCAATGATATATGGCAGATCAGGGGTCGGAAAGTCTTTATTGTAAAATCTCCAGATTTTGTTTCCTGACTTCATATTGAAGGCGGTGAGTGATCCACCGGTTGTCTGAATGACAACAATATTATTTGAGATATATTTCTTAAGTTTATTTATGTCAAGAGAATATTTCAAACCTTTTTGCCAGATAGCTTGACCTGTAAACAGGTCTATAACATAAATTATTTGCTGTTCTTTAGTAATAATTTTGCCCCTGGTAGTTTTATGAACATCTGTAAGATTAATTGTATTTAACAGCGCAAGATATTGGTCTCTGATAATATCTATAGTACTTTTAGAGAACAGGGAAACATACTTATATTCCCATATATATTTAGACTGCACAAGATCTACCACATAAACATTGTCTTCATCTGTCAGTATAGCGGCTATATCTTCTTCAAATGTGCACTCAACAGCCTTTGAAGGTATTTTAAAGTTGTAAATCACTTCAGAATTTTTTCTATTGATAGCAAGTATTTGATCATGATTGCAGATATAAAACCTGTTACCACTGATAACCGGCCTGGTAGAATTATAAAAACCATTTTCTATTTTGATTTTCCATTCTGGCAGCTTGGTATGAATATTAACATTCTTGATTGATCCGGCTACATCTACATAATAAATCTTGTCTTCGTGGATAATATAGCTCCATTTTTTGCTATAATACTGATCTTTCCAGAGTAAATTAGATGTAAGCGGCTCAAAAATATTAATGAAATTCTTTTTAAGATTATGTGTATCTACAATAATTAAGCCCTTAAAGAAAACAGGCGGTATATTTATCTTGCCAGGGTTTATATTATTTAATGGTTTCAGGTTAAGTTTATCAAGAATATGAATTTTATTATTATTATTCAGGCTTGATGTAAGAATAATAAAGTCATCAGTGCCTGTAATATGGTTTATTGATTCACTGGGTGGCAGCTCACAGGTGGCTTTTACATATCTACCTGCTTTATTAAATGAGCTGGCAGCGATAAGTATAATAAGAATAATGATTATTAATATTAATATGATGTGTCTTTTACGCATAATATCCCATAAATACAGCAATAGCTGCAAGAATGTTATTCAAAAGGTGACCAAATATACAGGGCACAGTAGAATTATAATATAACCTCGCAAACCCCAGAATTAATGAGAGATTAATCACTATCAGCATAGCAGCAGAATACTCAAAATACTGTGCATGAAGAAAGGCAAACAGCAAAGATACCAATAAAGTACCTTTTATATTACCTATTGCCCTGCAAAACGCAGGCTGCATAAACCCCCGAAAAAATACCTCCTCTAAAACAGGTGATATCAAAATAGCTAGTACCGATATCATCTTCAGTTTTTCTACAGGATAATCAGCATAGGGGTTTTCAAGCGGCTTCTGAGTTATCACTATAATTATAATCGAAATCAAAAAAGAACTAAAATAAATAAGAAGTGCAATAATTAATCCACCTTTAAGGTATGTTTTTAAAGTCTGTCTGGTAATTTTTAATTTGAGAGTTTCAGCAATAGAGTCTTTATAATAATATTTAATTGCTCCAAAAATTATCAAAAGAGGAATAACAGAAAAAATAATCTGAACAACCCCTCCCAGTAAGATATTTTCTGAGTCGAACCCTGCTCCTTTTAATATATAAGAGATCAATACATTTAAAAAAAAGATAAAAACAACGATATAAATAACATCCCAGACAGACCAGGGTACTTTTTGCTCTTTAAAAAGGTTATTCATACTGATGATCTCAAAATTTCTCTCTATAACCACCATAACAGGTTTTGATCTGTGTTTTAAAACCTGAATCGTAACAAATTATCTCTGGCAGTATGATTCTTTTTTCGCTCATATTATAATACAGGGTACCAGAAAAAATAATGATAACGAAATGAAAAAAACTGCCTTTTTAATAGATATTTTTTTATGGATCATTATAGCAGTCCTTTTAATTGCTGGAGGCTGGCATTTTTATAAGAGCTTAAGACCAGATAACACAATATCTGTTGAATTCGGAGATATAAACAGCCTTGATATTGGTGCCCCTGTAAACTTTATGGGAGTAAGAGTCGGTTCAGTTAAGTCATTCGACATTATTGATGATAAAGTAAAAGTTACTTTTTACCTGAATTATCCCGGGTTAAAAATACCTGATGGCTCAGTAATGTCAATACAGTTCACCGGGTTGGTCGGCTCTAAAAGCCTCGAAATTGAACCTTCTTTAGGAGAAAAGCCTGCAAAGGGCCAAAAATACATCACAAAAGATCCTATAAGAATTTCATCCTTTATAGAAATGTCTGCTAAAACTTCTGAATCTATAGCTTCTGGCAGTGAAAACTTCCTGACTATACTAGGGGGCGAGGGTACCATTGCTATGATTAAAGATAAGATTTATAAAATAAGCATTATGGCCCACAATGCATCACAGGAATCAAAGATTATTACTGAAATAGTCAGAGATGCCAGAATAGCTACAAAAGACGCTCTGGAAGACGCTAATAGATCAGTAGATAAATATGTTCACGTAACAGATATAATTGTAAGAAGCATGAACACCAGAGATTATCATGAAGACACCAGGGCAATAATGAGATATATCCAGCTTACACTTCTCTATTTCTATTATAACCTTAAAGAAAGCAACTATCAGCGTACCCTATCAGACATTATATTTGCCGGAGAATCAATTAACAGGCGTTTTGACTTTAATATACTTATAAGATTTAGTAAGATTGAACCCGAACATGCTATAGAATATCTTGATAAGCTTGATTTAAAGATTATAAAAGCCGGAAATTCTTTTGAAAAGATTTATAACGCTTTTAAAAGCAGCCGTATTGATGAGATATTCAAAAATATTATAGATAAAACAGAAGCCCTTAAAAACATTACACGAAAAATGGAATCAGCTATTTAGCATGATTAGTGCATAACTTAAAAAATTTTCGATTTTGAAAAATTTTAGCTTCCAGATTGCATTAATTGCTGTCTTGTTTCTTTTTACCTTCAAATCTGAGAATTTTACCGGTTCAAAACCTGTCTTAGCTTTCTATAAAAATTCTCATGGGCTGCGATAAGGTGCACTATTACAACCATATCCGCTTCATCAATCGTGTAAGCTATTCTAAATTCTTTACCTTTATACTTAATATGATGCGAATAGACATCCGTAAGGGGTGTACACAACTTCTCACCAAGATTTTCAGGATCTTCGGCAATTTCTAATAATGAATCTCTCACTTGTACCCGTAAAGGCTTGTCAAGCTTCTTTTGAGATTTGTCAGCGGTTCTGGTTAGCAATATTTCATATGACATAGCCAGCTCTCTTTTCAAAAAAGCAGACACGAAAAGCCTTTCAACTTTTCATGCCTGATTAAAAGTTTATAAGGTTATTTCCATTATGGAAAGTCTCTTCAAATACTAGTCCAGATCACCAAAAGCTTCTGCAAAAGTTACAACCTGCCCTAATCTGGCTTCTTCCAGACTGGTCAGTAACATTTGGCATTGATCTACGTCAAATAATATTTCCAAGGTCTCCCACTCCGCAGAAGAAAGGTTTAACAATCCTTTTCTATTTGCGAAAAACTCAGCCGGGTTGATAGCGAAGGAATTTTGCATTTTCACACCTCAAACTTGTCGCTAACTGCTTAACTTCACTTTTGAGGCCTACGACCTGATTTTCCGCTTGTTTATGATATTACACCAAACCAGGCTTTTTGAGTAGACCCCCTGTACATACTAAACATCGACCTGATTGCAAAAAACTTTAGAATTTAGCACATACAGTTTCTATATACATAAAAACAATCTGGCCGAAATAATTGCTAATATTAAACAATTTGTTTAACTTTTGTAAAAATCTTTATAAAAAAAGGCTTTCAAGAATTCAAAACGCTGGTTTAATTAGTATGAGTACAACTTAAAGAATTGTTAGTTTAAAAAAACAATCATTTACAAAATGTAACGGTGATTATGAAGAGAATTTTACACACAGTAGCAGTAGTATTATCAAAACTGGCTTCCACCCTGAGCCAGAAACTTAATACAGGCGGAGGAACAAGTTTGCCCGGTAAGCTGGCCGGTAAACTTTCTCCCGATATACTTTCATATCTGGTCAACCAGACAAAAAAAGAGAAAATATTTGTCACTGGCACCAACGGTAAAACCACAACAAGTGGACTCATTGCCGGCATACTGAAAGCTGATGGCAGAAAAATTGCCCACAACAGAAAAGGCGCTAACATGACTAATGGCCTTATTACAGCAATGTGTAATGCCAGCAGTTTCACAGCACGCCTTAATGTTGATAATACCCTGCTGGAAATAGATGAAGCTTATTTCAGGATAATCTCAAAAGATACTTATCCTGATATTGTAGTTTTAACCAACCTCTTCAGAGATCAACTTGACCGCTATGGTGAACTTGATACTACAGCAAAAAAGGTAAAAGAAGGCATAGAACAGATACCTGATGTTGAAAAGGTCATTCTAATTGTCAATGCTGATGATCCAATCACCAGTGCTGTTGCAGAAAAACTCCCCTGTAAAAAACTATATTTCGGTATCGATAACATTGTTTTCAGTTCTGACACAGGCAATAGAGAGTCTCAAAAAGAATTTACAACCTGCTCCTGCGGAAAAGCGTACACATACACAAAGGTATTCTACAGTCACGTCGGTCACTATTTCTGCTCCTGCGGAAAAGAACGACCGTTTGCTGATATACTGGCAACTAACGTCGAAATAGGAGTAGCCTCATCGGATATATCAATGGTAACACCGGGAGGTAGCTATTCACTGACTCTTAAGATGCCAGGACTTTACAATGTTTATAACGCCCTGTCTGCTATTAGCGTAGCAAGCGTTTTAAGCCTTTCTCCAGAAACCATAATTGATGGTATAGAAAACTATTCCACGGTTTTTGGCCGGGCAGAAACTGTCAGAATAGACAATAAAGAAGTATTAATTCAGCTGATTAAAAACCCTGTCGGTGCAACAGAAGTCTTAAAGACTGTCGCCTGTGATCCTGATGGCAGGTTAATTATTGCTATTAATGACAATTATGCAGACGGCAGAGATGTCTCCTGGCTCTGGGATGCTGGATTTGACCTGCTTTCAGCTCATCCACAAAAGATCATTTGCAGCGGTATCAGGGCATCAGATATGGCTGTGAGACTAAAATATGCAGGCATAAATTCTACTGCGATAGAAGTTGTGGAAGATATTCAAGAAGCCATTAAAAAGATGATCAACGAGATGAAAAACGATGAAAAGCTATACATTCTGCCAACTTACACTGTGTTACTTGAGATGCAGACCTTTATGCCAGCTATAACAGGCCGAAAGAAATAGCCAGAAAAGTAAATTATTTCGCAACTTTAGTATGATATTAAAAAATCCAGACTATGAACTGCAAACTTTGTAATAATAACACTTTTGTTATATATGATAAGCAATATGATCTTGATTATTATCATTGCATACATTGCGATTATATTTTTGTCAATCCTGACAGTATAGTATCAGAACAAGAAGAGCTAAATATATATTTGCTGCACCAAAATACGTTAGAAAATGACGGTTATGTAAATATGTTCAGGGATTATATAAATCAGACTATCAGACCCTATAAATCACAAATTAAAACAGCTCTTGATTTTGGCTCAGGGCCAGGCCCTGTTCTTGCTCATCTTTTGAGGGAAGAAAATATCCAAGTAGAAGTATATGATCCTTATTTTTCACCTGAAAAAGTTTATGAAAACAAACATTATGATTTAATTACATCAACAGAAGTATTTGAACATTTAAAATGCCCGATTAAAACATTTGAAATTCTTTATAACTGCCTGAAACCAGGTGGCATTCTTTCTATTATGACTTTATATCATCCTCAAGATACCGAAATATTTAAAGACTGGTGGTATAGAAAGGATATTACGCATATATCATTTTACAGTCATAAGACTATGAGATATCTTGCAGAAGCTTTTAATATGAAGATACTTTTATTAAGCCCTAAAAACCTGTGTATAATGCAAAAATAGTTTATACAGGCAAGTTTTGTTTGAGCTTTTATCTGGAAAGACCTGCTATACATAAAGAGCAGGGTACGCATTACGCACCCTGCCAGTTTTTATATTTCCCTTATCTGAATTATTGCACTATTCTTCGAGGGGGTTAAAGCCTTTTAGGCCTTCGATATCCTGTAAAAGGGTTTTCATTGACCCCAGGACGTTCTTGAGCTTTTCATCCTGTTTTCTTGATTCTTTTGAGATATGTTCTTCAAGTTTCTTGAGACGTTCTTCAACAGGGCTTCCTTTACCGCTGGTAACCTGCACAATTTCTTTCATCAGTACTAATTTCTGGTCAGCTTCTTTCTGCATGTATTCTATCAGTGACTGTACAGCCGGGTCAGTACCTGATTTAGGTGCCTCAAGTGCAATAGTGGTTGGCAGGTTTCTCAAATCTTCACCCAGTAAATCTATTTTTTGATCAACACGGCTGATAGCTCTGAGTTTGCTGTCAATTGTTACAACGTTTTTATCAACGTTAGCAGTCAGTTTACCGATACGGTCAACTTCCTGATCAAGTTCTACAAGAACATCCGAGACAAGGCTGTCAATTTGAGTTACTACATCTACACTGGCCAGCGTATCAACCTTGTTTTCTATACTTTCAGTGCCCGAGAGCAGTTTAGCATAGAGGTCTTCCATCTTCTCGATGACATTGTGACGTATAAAGTCAAGCTTGGCATCAATATAATCTTCACTGGCCGGATCAAATTTATCTCTCAGCAGACTGGCAATGCCATCAAGAACACCAAGACGGTTTTCAATGTTTTCTCTAAAGGCTTTAAGTTCACCAAGATCACTTTCATCAAACTGTTTCTCTATTCTATCCATAATAGCTTCTGTTTTCTCGTTTACTGAAAGTGTTATAGCATCTATATTAGAGAATAGATCTTCGATATCTGTCTTGGTTAGCAGTTCATTCTGTGCTATATCCTGTATTTCATTTACTTTTATATTTATGTTATCTGTAATAGCCTGAAGTGCGTGAAGTCTTTCTTCTGCTTCACCTACAAATGAACCTATAGAAATGCTTTCAGTGGTATTAGATATAATGTTTTCTTCAAGGTTGCTCAGCAGGTCAGAGATATAGTCTCTTGTTGAGGTATAGTACTGGTCTATTTTTGTACCGAGACCGGCATTGATACCTTTCATGAGGTTCTCTGAAGTAAATTGTTCAGATTCAAGCAGCACATTGAGTTTCTGTTCGAGGTTTTCTTTAAATAGTTTCATACCTTCTTCAGTCTGCAAACCTTCAGTATTGGTTATAATACGCTCAACCTTTTCTGTAATATCTTCTGTAAGGTTTCTTAACAGACTGATATCAGTCATAACGTTATCAAGGCCTTCAGCTATGTCATCCGGAGCAATGGTATCAACTTTTTCCTGTAATATTGAAGTCTTCTCCATTATACCGTTATAGAAAGTTTCAAGAGTAGCATTCAGCGAACTAACCAGCGTTTCGGCTTTTGCAGCTTCATTAAACATACTTATGCTTGATTGAACCTCGTTCTGGAAGTTTTCAATAACTTCAACAAAGTCAACTTCTTCATTTAGATGATCAACTTTCTGGTTAATGTTGTGTGAAATAGTTTTCAGTGTATGCAATTCACTTAGAACAGTTGAAATCTGGTCAACTCTTTCCTGATCCATCAGTTTGTCGAGTTTTGTATCAATTTCCTGGTTATGATCCATCAGGTGAACGAGCTTGTCAGAGAGGTCTGAGCCAAGATTATCAAGTATTCTTTCAAGCCCAACATCCTGATCTAGAACTTCAGTTAGTTTATCTTCAAGGTGATCTTTAATTCTGGCAACAAGGGCGTCAGAATCGATGTTGCCAGTAGCATCGAGCACCTTATCTATTTTAGTATTCAGGCTATTGTTGAATTCTATAAGCTCATTGAGATTCTTTTCGACACTGCTTGTGTCAACGATATTCTCAAATTCAGAGAAGGAGCCTTTCAGGTTTTCCACAATACCCTTGAGATACTCAACTTCACGGGTAACAGATGTTTCAACTTCAGTTATAATATCTGTTATTGCATCTGACGAAGTTTCTCTTGAAAGCTGTTCAAGCCTGGTAGATACTTCAAGGTTATGCTCTTTAAGCTTGTTAATGCTTTCAGAGATATTAAACAGCTCGTCAGACGGATCTTTTTCAGCCATATCTTCTATTTTGCTTTCAAGGGAAATAGTGAGATCCATTACGTCTTCATAGAGTTTTTCAATTTTGTGGGATAGTTCACCGACTGAACTGGTCAAAAGACGCTCAAGATCTAGTTCAGATATTTTACTTTCAAGCTCACCTTTGATGTTATCCATCAGGACGTCATAATCTATGGTAATTCCATTTTCTATGAGCCCGTCAATACGTTTAACCAGACCATCATAGGATGTTTCATCAAGTTTTTCAATACTTTCTGAAAGTACTTCTGCTGATTCTTTGAGGTTTTCGATTTTCTCTTCGATATTTTTCTCAATATTACTGAGTATATCCACAACCTCTGCTGAACTGGATTGATGTATAATCTCTTCAATGGAAGTGATTTTTTCATTAATCTCTTTCAGGTCTACAGAGAGGTTTTCAAGTCTGGAAATAACAATTTCGTCATCTTTAAGCTGAATATCTCCCGTAATATCACCTTTATCAGGTAGTGGTGTGCCTTTAAGTTCGTGAAGCAGCTCTTCTTTAAAGTCAGCAAGCAGTTCATTCAGCACCTCAGAGCTATCTGTTTCAGTCTGGGCAAGTATATCAACTTTTTGCTCGAGAACCTGTGTTTTCTTCTGTATGGTGTCAAGCAGAGAGTCAATTTTGCTTGAAATTCTACCTGAGACTTCTTGCATGAGCTTTTGTTTGTCTTCTGGCACAGGGAAGGCTCCTGTTGAAGAATATGTTGCTCCTGCGGCCTGAGCTGCCGGAGTAGTACCGCCACTAATATGAGACATTAAAGTGTCTATAGAAGCCGTCAGGTCTTCTCGCAGGTTATTCATTATCTCTTCATTGATAATTGATTGAGACTGAATTGATTCATTTGTCAGAGCATTAGATGTATGGATGTAATCACGCAGATCTTCAAGTTCAGCAGAAAACTCTTCAAGCAGTTCATCTGTTGTTGCGTGGCTTAATTCTTGTACTTTGTCACTAATATCAATGTTATCGCCGACCTGAGAGGCTATTTCTTTTATTTTATCACTAATATCACTCAGGTTATTGACTTTAGAAGATATTTCTTCAACGCCAGACTGCTCAGCAAGTTCTTGTGCACGTGCGAGTATCTGGTCAAGATCGCTCTTAATATCTTTTAGCGGAGTATCGCTTATAGACTTTCCTGCAAGACTGGTGACATCTTTTAGTGCTGTATCAAAACTGCTGGCCAGTGTTTTCAGTTGTTTTAGATCTTCATTAATGTCAAAGGCTTTAGAGGCAGCCGGCAATGAACTGGATTCTTTTACTATCTCGTTCATTACTGATTCCAGTGAGCCTGTGCCAGTAATCATAGAGTATTCAAGATCTTTTAGCTTATCTTTAAGGCTATTAGCAGCACTTTCAATTTTTTCGAGTGTTGCTTTGTTGAGTTCCGGCAATTTAGAATGAATATCAGCTACAACATCCTTGATATACTGGATGTCACCCTGCATTGAATCATCGTATTCATCTTCTGAAATCTGTTTGAGGGTTGTGCTGTCATCTTCTTCAAATACACCTGTAATCTTTTGTATAATAGCTTTATTAGTTTTCTCTACGGCATCTTCAACTTTATACTGCATCTGTTCTATTATTGTTTTCGCAATATGCTCACTATTTAAGGAATTCAGAGAAGGATCATTTATCTTTTCAGAAATAGCATTCAGCATATCACGCAGGCTTCCCAGTTCGTCATTAACATCTTTCTCAAAATCTGCCAGAAGTTCGTTAATAACATCTGATGAATCTGTTTCTGCCTGTGCCAGTATATCAACTTTCTGTTCAAGTTGAGAGGTTTTCTTATGTACTGATTCAAACAGGTTTTCCATCTTGTGTGAGATTCTATCAGAAATCGTTTTGAGAAGTTCAGCTTTTTCTGTTATATCCTGCTTGAAGCTTTCGAGTTTTGAGGTTTCTTCAGCAAGGCTCCCACTGTCTTCCATAGTTTTTAATGTTTGAATAACTTCATCTACAGAAGCAGATAGATCTTCACGCAGGTTGTTGATAACTTCCTGACTTGAGATACCCTGAATTTTAATTGTTTCTCTTGTGTTGGCATCCATCAGGCCGATGGAATCACGCAATTCATCAATCTCTTCAGAAAATTCTTTCATAAGATCTTCAAGTTCAGATTGAGCTATTTCATCAACTTTTTCTTCTAATACATCTGATCTATTATAGATTTGATCAAGTTTTTCGTTGATCCTGCTATTCATATCTGCCAGTGATCTGGCTCTTTCACGAATAATTTCATTATCAGAGTCAGATTCAGCCATTTCCTGGGCGTGGCAGATGAGTTCTGACATCTGATCTTTAAGAGATTCTTTTATTTTTTCTACTATACGTTCTTCAGGGCTAACATTCTCAAGCTCTTTAATTTGTTTGTCAAGAGAAGCTGCAATTTCTTTAAGACTTCTAATGTCTTCTTCTATGCCGAGAGTTCCACCGCCAGGAGCCCCAGTGAAGGTTTCTTTCATTTTGTTTTCAAGATATTGTGTCTTGGCATCAAAGATTTTACCTATCAGGTCGAGTTTATGGTTCAGCATATCTGCAAGTTCTTTAAGTTCACCTGTAGGCATATGGGCGTTCTGAATAGCTGCTGCTATTGTATCGCCAAGTTTTGTATTGACAGAACTAGCTATAGCATCAATAGCAAAGTCTGTTGATAGGTCAACTTCGCCTGTCATACCCTTAAGTCTGTTTTCAATAGCCAGAGCAGCGTTTTTCACCTGTTCTAGTTCAGAGCTGAACCCTGATCCAAATTCTGCTATAAGGTTACTGACCATATTCAATGATGATGTTTGAGACATAACGTCTATTTTCTGATCCAGAATTTTCATTCTTGAGGCCAGGTGGTTTAGCATCTCTTCGTGTTTTTGTGCTATTCTGTCTGTCAGGTCAGTTATCTGGCTTGTTTTAGTATCTACATCGTCTCTTAAGCGACTGATATGAGTTTCAACATCTGTTTTTTCTCTAACTTTTTCAAGTTTTTCATCCATTTGTTTCAGGAACAAGCCGTGAGTACCGAGTTTTCTTTCAATGTCTTCACGCAAAAGCTTTGTAGTCTGGCTAAATTGCCTTTCAAGTTCTTTTTGAATAAATGTATCATCAATGTTGAAATCTAATTTCTGGCTTTCTTTTATAATTATTTGTTTTGAGTCTTCAACAGTCTTCATAATTTTGTTTGCAGTTTCTTCAAACATCTTATCAAGACCCGAAATATATGAAGCTCTAAGCTTACCACCAAGTATACTCTGAATTTCATTATTGGCATTAATAATAGCGCCAACAGATTCATTCAGTTTCTTATAAATCTCACCCTGTGTGGATTCAATTTTAGTAATAACATCAGTGAGTTTATAGGTTTCTTCGAGTGATTTCACCGGAAACCTTGTCAGTATGCTGGCGACGTTTTCGATTTTGTCATCAAGCTCCTGAATTTTCGCATTAAGCCCCCCGGCTCCTCCGACAGGATCATAACCAGAGTCATAGCCATAATGTTCACCTGCTGCGCCTCCTTCAGGAGCAGTTGCTACTCGCTCACTGAGTACTTTCAGGCTGGCAATAATATAATCTAGCTTGCGGTCAAGCAATATTTGTTTTTTCTCTATTTCTGGCAATCCTTTGCCTGATATTTCAATTTTTTCTTCTAGTTTATGTTGAAGTTCATCAGGCGTAAGAGATTTTGGTTCTTGATAAGCCTGAGGTTGATGCTGCTGATAAGATTGATCAAATTGCTGCGTATACTGTTCAAAACTATTATCAACAGGTGCCGGGCCCTGTTGTTGAGATTCTTGAGCTACATTAATACTAAAGTCTTCTTCTGCACCATACATACCCCGGGCAGGATTAAAATCTTTTGGTAAATACATCTCTCCGGGCCATCTGGTATATTTATCAAAGATGCATTCTCTTAAGTTAAGGGCCGTTTTAAAGTTTGTTTCTGATAGGTTGGCCTGGCAAAAGTTGGTACTGCTTAGATTGGCTTGATCAAGAACAACGGCTGTAAAGTTGGCTTTGCTAAAGATAGCCATAGACATATTTGCACCGCTAAAATCAGCTCCTTCGAGCTGTGCGCCGGTGAAGTCTGCTCCTTCAAGATCAGCTTTTTTAAAGCTAGCCGTTTGAAGATTCGCATGGAGCATCAGAGTATTATGAAGTGTACATCCGGTAAGGTCTGCTGATACAAGGTTTGCATATTCAAAGTCTGCTCCAGAAAAATCAATATTCTGAAGTTTGGCCCCAGTCAGTGTGGAGCCCTGAAATCTCGTATCAGACATGTCAAGTGGGGCATAGTTTTCCTCTGCCCTCATCTGGTTAAACATCTTGATGTTGCTTTTCAGCAGCTTAACCAGTTCTTCCTTTGTTCTTGTGGATTCATTGTTTGCCATATCCATTTTTTAGCCCTCTATTCCAACCTAAATGTATAATTAACCTTTTATGTTTACGTCATAAATTTTTGTAAGTTTAATAATTAATTTCTTCTTTTGATAATAGTTTTACATAATATTTGAATTCAAATGATATGATATAGTTGAAAAAAATTTTTTCGGGTAAGATATTTCTTTTGTACGCAGGCAGTTTATCTCTTTCATATAGTGCATTCTGGCCAATTGTAAAAAAAATTTGATTTAAAACCCGTCATAACAAAAGAACATAAATTTTATCAAAATTTTTTTCAGGTATTTATATTAACTTGAATAATTATTCGAATGTCAAATACTCAATTATGCCAGTACTAAACAATTTATATAGTATATGTTTTGTTGATTACTACTTGCAGTTGACTTTTGGTTATGGATGCTAGCCAAAATTCACTTATAACAACATTTTTGTAAGCTTTTAACACATTATAAAAAAAACTGCCACAATTAAAAGAATCATTTATAATAAAGTATAATAAGACTCACCAGCAGGTTTGATAAGGCAAATTATACATTAAAATGCCCAATAATGTTATAAAAAGAAAGGGTTTATTACAGTGCATCAGCAAATATCTGAATATCTAGAATATCTGGAGATAGAAAAAACACTTTCTTTAAATTCACTCAATTCTTATAGCTGTGACCTGCTTCATTTTGCTAATTATCTCAAAGACCAGACTATAGAAGACACTTCAACCCTTGACCGAAAGGATATAAACAGCTATATCAGGCACTTAAGGAAAAACAACTATGCTTCAAGCACCATAAACCGCAAGATAGTATCACTAAAAGGGTTTTTCAACTGGCTGACAGAAAGAAAAGTTCTGGATTCTGACCCGACTCTCTCGCTGGAACAGCCACGACTGGAAAGGTTTTTGCCCAGAGTATTAACACAGAAAGAAGTTGAATATCTGATTAATCATTGCCGTACTATTGAAGAAACCACTATACTTGAGCTGCTTTATTCTGCTGGCCTGCGTGTAACTGAACTTGTAAGTATTAAGGCAGATGATATTAATCTTGATGCAGGTTATTTAAAGTGCAGGGGTAAAGGCAATAAAGAAAGACTCTTACCAGTAGGGAAAAACCTTACCTATGCACTGAATATTTATTTTAAGCTCAGGCAGGAAAGACTCAAAAATGAAGGCCATAGTTCAGAATATCTGTTTTTTGATGATAAAGGCCAGCCACTAACACGCCAGGAAATCTGGAAACGTATAAAAGAAATTGCTAAACCCCTGAATAAACCTGTTTCTCCGCATACATTCAGGCATTCATTTGCAACACATATGCTTGAAAATGGGGCAGACCTCAGAGTAGTTCAAGAACTATTAGGCCATGCAGATATCTCAACAACACAGGTTTATACTCACGTAAGCAAAAAGAGATTAAAAGACGTATATTTCAATATTCATAAATAATTACAGTATGCGATAATATTCATAATCCAGTGTGCAGAATAGTTTAATAGAACCTGCAATCTTAATTATGCTAATATACTGATTCTTGAAAGTAATGTATAGATTCCAGATTATATAGCCCGAGCAAATTTATTTTTTAAAACAACGCCCCCAACGCAATTCTGACCTGTGCAACATCTGCCTGCTCTTTCAAAAATATTTTCTTATATTACTATTTTTATATAAGAAACTTTACAATTTTGTGCTATAGTAATACTACTAACCGTAGTTAGCAATACTCTCAATAAGGGGGCAAAATGGGAAGAATTGTCATTGACCAGGAAAAATGTAAGGGCTGTTACCTCTGTATAGAAGCCTGCCCTAAGAAATTGATTGTTAAAGGTGAAATTATTAACCACAACGGCTATCACCCTGCCGTATTTACGGGCAGTGAAGAAGACTGCATAGGTTGCGCAATGTGTGCGCTAAGATGTCCTGATATTGCAATTAAAGAAGTCTATAAGTAGGAGAAAAGTTATGGGCGAAAAAGTTTTAATGAAAGGTAACGAGGCATTAGCCGAAGCTGCTATAAGAGCAGGTTGCAGGTTTTATGCTGGTTATCCAATTACACCACAGAGTGAGGTTTCAGAATATATGAGCCGCCGTATGCCACAGGTGCACGGTGTTTTTATACCAGCCGAAAGTGAGATTGCTGCTATAAACATGGTTTTAGGTGCAGCTGGCACTGGGGCTCTCGCTATGACCTCTTCGTCATCCTGTGCGATATCTTTAAAACAGGAAACTCTCAGTTATATGATCTCCCAGGAGGTTCCATGTCTTATTGCTAACGTCTCAAGAGGTGGCCCGGGCCTGGGTTCTATCAGCCCCTCTCAGGGAGACTATTTTCAGGCAACCAGAACAGGTGCTAACGGTGATGTTAGATTGCTTGTTTTTGGCCCCAGCACTATTCAGGAAATGGTTGACCTGGTTCATGATGCCTTTGTTTTAGGTCAAAAATACAGAACGCCGGTTACAATACTCTCTGATGGCATGATAGGCCAGATGGCAGAACCAGTAGAGTTTAAACATAATGCTATCGAACTTGAACACGATAAGGGCTGGAATCTAACAGGCGCTAAAAACCGCAAACCCAGAAGACTATCTTCAATACACTTGAAAGAAGGCGAACTTGAACAGCATGTTCTTCATCTCTTTGAAAAATTTGAAAAAATCAGAGCCGATGAAGTCAGATATGAAGCCCTTTACCTTGAAGATGCAGAACTTGTAGTTATGGCTTTTGGCAGTTGTGCACGGATTACAAAGACTGCTATTAAAGAAGCACGCCGTGAAGGCTATAAAGTAGGTTTGATAAGACCAATTACACTCTGGCCTTTCCCTGCAAAAATTGTTAATCAGGTTTCTAAACGCTGTAAAAAATTCCTCTGTATAGAGATGAATATGGGTCAAATGTACGAAGATATCAAAATGGATATCGAATCTGACGCCAGGCTAGACTTTTACGGCAGGCCAGGTGGGGCCATACCCACTCCAGAAGAAATTCTGGAACGTATTAAACAATCTATGCGTGAACTTACCAGTGTTTAAAGGCAAATAATTAAAGAGGTACATAAATGACTAAACTTGTTTTCAAGCAACCAGAATCAATAAAACCTGATTATAACTTTAATTTCTGCCCTGGATGTGACCACGGTGTCGCTGTAAGACTGGTGGCAGAAGTTTTAGACGATCTGGGTGTCAGAGAAAAAACCCTTATGGCAGCCAGTGTAGGCTGTTCTGTTTTTGGCTATGACTATTTTAACGTCGATGTTGTTGAGTCACCACACGGCAGAGCTCCGGCAGTAGCCACAGGAATGAAAAGAGCAAACCATGATCACGTCGTGTTTACCTATCAGGGTGACGGAGATGCTGCATCTATTGGCTTTACAGAGCTTATACACTCTGCTGTCAGAGGTGAAAGAATAACCGTAATATGTATCAACAATACTAACTTCGGTATGACAGGCGGACAGGCCGGCCCAACTACTATACCCGGCCAAAAAACCACTACGACACCATATGGCAAAGATATTCATGAAATTGGTTTTCCGGTTAAAATAGCTGAAATGGTTGCCCTGTGCGAAGGAGCAGCTTATGTAGCCAGAGGTGCTATGGATAGCCCTGCTGCTATCAGAAACGCTAAAAAGCTTGTCAGAAGGGCTTTTGAGGTTCAAATAGAAGATTTAGGTTTTGGTTTTGTTGAACTTCTTTCTGCCTGCCCGACAAACTGGCACAGAGACCCGATTGAATCACACCACTGGGTTAAAAAGGTACTTTATCCTGTTTTTCCGCAGGGTGTATTAAAGAATATTACAGCCGAATAGGAGAGAATATATGTATTTTAATGTTGTATTTGCAGGCTTTGGCGGTCAGGGCGTTCTGATGACAGGTAATGTCCTGGTACACGCAGCCATGTATGATAATAAAAAAGTTACCTGGATGCCATCTTACGGTGTTGAGATGCGTGGAGGAACAGCCAACTGTACAGTTGTAATCTCTGATGAAGAGATAGGTTCCCCTGTTACCGGGCATCCATACAATGCTGTTGTTTTTAACCTGCCATCAAAAGAGAAGTTTGAACCACTAATAAAGTCAGGCGGGTTTATTATCGTCAATAGTTCACTAATTGAAGATAAAGTCCAGAGAGAAGATATTAACGTTCTCTATATACCTTTAAATAAGATAGCTGATGATCTTGGAGAACCAAGAGCCTTAAACATGATTGCACTTGGAGCCTTCATAGAATATACTGGTGCAGTATCTCTTGAAACTACCAAGAAAGCACTGGATGAGGCATTTAAAAGAAAACCCACTGTAGTAGAAATAAACAAAGAGGCCCTTGATATTGGTTCAAAATTCGTTAAAGAAAACCCCATTGTCAGGGCAAAGCAACTTACAGCATAGGTTTTAATCAATTTATTTATTAAAGAGATCCTTAAAATGGGTCTCTTTTGTTTAAAAAGACTAATGCATCACTATAACAATGGATTTTTTGTTTTCGATTTTCAAAAATTTAAAAGTGAAGATATGGATTGAACGAGCCAATTGGCCTGAGTTTTCAAAGAACGTATACGAAGTCAGCAAGCCAGTTGTGAAAAGTTTTTGCTTCTTTTTTCAAAAAGAAGAGACCCTATGCCTTCCTTTAGGGTGGGCGG